>JAZQSX010000022.1:0-38837 GCA_045630285.1 Acutalibacteraceae bacterium
ATTCAGTGTTCTACACCTGCTTACCTTGGGTAGACGTATCAGGGGCACCCATACTGTACATATCAACACCACGGGTACGCTCCGGCTTCTACTACGACAACTACGTACGAGGTCTCGACGGCAGCAATGAATACTACACCGTTGACTGGGGTAATGAAAAATACGCAGAAGTACTCAAGAAGTTCCTTCCACCTGAAAGACTCGAAGAATACCGCAGGATACTGCCAAGACAACAGTTCACCAGTGAGTACCTCGGACAGTTCCTCGACCAGGACGGTATGGTGTTCACCGGCTTCAAGGAATGCACCTATAAGTCACACCCGAAGATAGAAGACAACGACAAACTGTACTGGGGCATCGACTGGGCCAACGGCGGTAACAACGACGACACCGTGATCACAGCCGTCAACCAGGAAGGACGGCAGGTGTTCTTACAATATTGGAATTCCCTCACTCCGACCAAACAGATTGAGAAGATTTTCAACATCCTGTCAAGGTATGAAAAACAGACGATGGTGATACAACCTGAGTTGAACTCGATCGGCACACCTTATACCGATATGCTGAAACAGAAACTCAGTCCGGCGATGCAAAGCAAGGTACAGGGCTTCGATACGACGAACAAGTCAAAGAACGACATCGTTGCACAGTTGCAGACAGCCTTCGAACAACAGCAAGTAAAGATCATTGACGATGAGAGACAGACACTGGAACTTGGAAGCTATGCGATGGAATATAACGTCAAAACACACAACGTTACATACAATGCACCTAACGGTCTCCATGACGACCTATGTATGGCTCTGATGCTTGCCTGGGACGCCTTCAATAAACGCACATTACGTGGAAATTACACTATAAGCGTGTTCTAAAAGTCTGCGATAGACTAATTAAATAATTGAAAATCAAAACATTGAGAGAAAATGGCCACACTTAACAAACATTACACAGTTCTTACCTACAACATCAACGGTTACGAAATCGTTCATCCTATCAAGGAAAAAAGTGAACGAGCCAGGTACATTATGGTCACTGACGATCCAAACTTGAAGGACGAGTCCGGAAGTTGGGAGATCATCGTTGACGACACGCTCTCTGGAAGCACGTTCGACAAGTGCTACCAGATTCGTTTCAATCCTTTCAAGTACACCGACGACTACTACGTTATCAGGGTTGACGGCTCCGTTGGTATCGAGAAAAACCTTGACCCGCTTATCGACAAGTTCATCGATGGTGACTATGACAGATCGCTGATGCACCACCCAACAAGACAGACACAGTACGAGGAATACACAGCATGGTGCCAGGGAAGACAGTTCCCGATGGAGGATGCCAACTACGTCCTGAGCTTTATGCACAATGCAGAAGGTTTCAACGTTCAGGAGTTTAAGGGAATGGCCCAGATGTGTTACGAAATTGAAAGGAACACCCGCATAAATAACGATCTTAACAGAATGACCTACAGTTTCTTAAAATATTTAGGAAATAAGGGTGACGGGATACACAGGGTTGACCAGACCATATTCAGTTTTGTCGCACAGAAGTATTTCCCAGGTATGAAGATTATGTGGGTGGATCAGAGGATGTACAACGGCGAGTCAGCGAACGCTCCGTTCCAATGGTATCCTCACCACAGCGACAAACCCTTCCCGCCAATGGACGTGAAGATGATGAAGGACCCGTACTGGCTCAACAAGAAATGCCACAATGCCGTACGTCCTCAGGACCTGTAATAACATACATACAAACGTACGAAAATGATAACAAGTTATAAGGAATTAACGATTAACCAATATCTGGGGTTGAAGGATTTGATGGCCGACGAGGTGGGTGACGATCTTTCAGCACAGGCACGTCTTATCGCATACCTTGACAACAAGACCGAGGACGAGGTGCTGAACCTTTCGCTGCCTGAGTATCACAAGCTGGTTCAACAGACCAGTTTCCTGATGAACCTTCCAGAGCCATCGAAGAAAGCGCCTGGCACCATCAAGGTAGGTAACTACAAGTTGAAGGCTGTGTCCGACGTTGCACAGATGACCACGGCACAGTACATCGACTGCCAGAACCTGTTGTCAATGCCGGATAAGGAAAAGTACCTGGCATCGCTTGTCGCATGTTTCTACGTTCCAGCCGGTAAGAAGTACAACCAGGACTACGATCTTGACGAGGTTACCAAGCTGATCGGCGATAACGTCAGTGTTCAGGACGCCCTCGATGTCTGCTTTTTTTTTCAGAAGAAGTATATCAGTTCAATAAACGATTCCCTCAGGTATTTGGAATTCAAGACCAAGTGGATGATGAGGAAGGAGAAGGACGAGACGACGAAGACGAAGCTGAAGGAAGCGGTGAACCTGATACGGAACTACAGGGATTTACTAAACGCTGGAATCTCCTGATCCTTGTCGATGAGGTCAGCGAACTGTCGAAGTACAACTGGGAACAGACCTTCAACATGGACGTCGGTGAGTTTATGACTTGGTGCTGCTACGGACGGGACAAAGCCGAGTACAAGGCAGAACAAATAAAGAAATGGCAAAGGGAACATAACAATGGAAGATAACATCATCAACTGGAGTAACACGTATGCGGTCCTCAAGGAATACGCTGAAACATTGAAACGCAAATATCAGGACCAGATCATTGCAGGTAAGCACATCAAGACCGGCAACCTGCTTAACCATATCTCGTACACCTTCAACACCGGCGCCACGTCCATCGAACTGGTGTTCAACCTTGAAGACTACTGGAAGTATCTTGAGTTCGGTACCTATGACAAGAAGGACGGTCAGGTCGGCGAGTTCATCAACATCATTGCGACACCAGTTATTCCAGCGAAGACGTTCAGTGGTAATCTTCCTACTATGGGTGGCCTGAAAGGTATCACGCCTTACCACATGCTCGGCAACGCCACGTTCGAAACGGAGCTTGACATCGAGGACAAACTGGAACAGGCCATTGCCAAAGACCTCGACTACGGCATCAATGTGCTGCTCGTCAAGGGGCTTGCGTCCTAACGCCTTACCTTGCATAAATTATACTTATCAGAAATTAGCAAACAATGATATACGCACCAATTTGGAAAGATACATTTTTCACAGCGACCACGGCTTCTGTCAACTACAAGATCACGGACGCCGGTGGTAATGTGTTGTTCCTCGGCAAGGCTGTCAAGTTCCCTGGTGCAGCGACTCTTGAGATCAACGTAAACCAGATTTGTAAGAACTATATGAACAACGACCTTCCTGATTTCAGAGGGGTCAGCACAAGCACCAGCTACACAAACAGCAACGCTTGCAAGGTCTTCAATCTGTACACCGGAGATTCCCAGACGACCGCACAGTCATACACGTTTTTGTGGGATTGGTCGTACACCGATTGGAATGGTGGCTCTAAATCAATGAGTTTGCCGGTGAACGGTCACAAAGACGGAAGAATGATGAGTTTTTCAAGTTCCGTGTCCGCTGGCAATGTCGTTACGAACAGCATCACTCACACCAACAACGGTTACTGTGGTGACTGGGCCCTTTACTACCAGAACAGGTACGGAGGTTGGGACAGTCTGCTGATCGAAGGTAATGTGAAGAGGACCGACTCAATGACACAGCACAAGTACAGCAAGGCGGTCAAGAACACTTCAATCGATTTCGAGGATACGGTTTATTCTAACGACGTTGACAGAAGGTGGCAGATGTACACCGGATGGATGAGCGATCAGGAAGCCGCTATTTTTGCGGACAATGTTCTGCAAAGTACGAGAGTTTTTGCCCATAACTTGGTGCAGAATGAAATCATACCTGTGGTGATAGTTGACTCCACGGTGGACCACAAGACCTACAGGAACCAGGGTCACAAGAAATTCAACTACGTAATAAACGTCAAGGCGTCCCAAACAAACATCAGACGATAAATGAAGGACAATATTCAGCTTTACATCGGTGGAATGCCGGTGGATTTGTCGGACAATGTTGATGTGCTGTTCACATACGCAGCCGACGATCTCACCAATCCCACGGTAGTTCGCAACTCATACTCAAAAACCCTGTCGATCGAGGACACGCCGGAGAACTCAAAGGTATTCGGCCAGTTCTGGAACGTCGAAAGGGCCCAGTCATACGAGGGTGAGTTCGGTGTTTCTTTCAATCCTTCCAAGAGGGTGCCGTTCACGCTGTACGCAAACGGTGACATCTACGAAAGCGGTTATGCGAAACTTACCAACGTTAAGAAAAACGGTAAGAACAATCTGTACGAGCTTGTATTGTTTGGTGGGCTCGGATCGTTCCTGTACAATCTTTCATACCTTGACGACAACAGCACCAACGACAACAACAAACGCAAGCTGAGCGACCTTCACTTTATGACGTGGGACACCAACACGCCGTCAGAGAACGAGTTCAACTTTGCCATCAAGAAGGAAACCATTCAGGATGCGTGGAATAATGTGCAGGCTTCAGAGTCTTCAAAATGGCATTACATAAACTTCGCCGATTGCTATGACGGTGTACCTTCCGACTTCGATGCTGACAAGGTGTTGATGTACATGGGTACCAGTGCTGCAACTGCTTCAACGGACTCAACCCCTACCAAACCGGTGAGAAGACCTGGCGGTGGGTCCCAAGGGACTTCGATCCCTACCTCATCTTCAACGACTGAGGGAGATTATGCCACATTTGACGGATACACGGTCGCACAACTTCCGAAGGACAAGACATCAGCACAAATGCGCGAGTTCCGAAGCTATTTGATGAGGCCGGTACTTCGAGTTAAGGAAGTCATCAACGCCTGCTGTGCTTCAGAGAACAACGGCGGTTACGAGGTTGAACTTGATCCGACATTCTTCAATGTGAACAATCCATATTGGGAAAATGCGTGGATGACATTGCCACTTCTCAGCACAATGGACTTCGAGGGTGTCGAGGGTGATGAACAGACCGGCGTTACCGCCACCGTAGGATCGACAACCACAGGTGGAACGAAGACCGGCACCGCATACACCGAGACCACTTCAATCATCCTTGGTGAGATCAGTGCGAGTTCGTCATTCAACTTCAGCATGGACCTCAATATTCAGGCCATTATGAACAGCCTGCCTTCAGGGTACGTAACCGCTGACACCAACTATGTCCATACCGGAGCAAGGAGTGGTGATATGGCTATGAGTCCTCAGGGTATCTATCCTTGTGCGTACTCACTCAGGTCGAATACCATGTATCCTGGAACGATATGTGTTCAGCTTGTTGCTTACTCAAGGGACGGAAAGGTCATCGCCGGATCGGACGTCTACAACTGCACATCAGGTTACAACCCTCACAGGACTTCTACTGGTGGAAGGGGTTCACAGACTACGACCACAACGTACGTCCCTAACCCGAACGACTTCCACTTCGAGCCTGAGTTCGAGGCTGGATACATCACAAAGAACGGTGGTTTCAAATACGTGAACGGTTCAACCTGGCAGATGTATGACACGCTTACCTTCAATCTCAAGCGACTCCCGAAGACCTGTACCTTGAAGCTCGTCATTAGCAAACTGAACGGCACCGGCCAGAACTATTCAAACAAGGCCATGTGTCTTTTCCAGCGTTACTATGGGGACTACACAACGGACAGCCAGGGGTACCTCAACAGCAGCTATGCTACTTATTACAGGAACCCTGCCACGGTCAACCATTTCAATCTGGTAGTGTCAAACGTCGAGGTCAGCTTGATGTCGGAGGAAGGTATCAGGACCGGTGCGAAGTTCACAAAGGGCGACCTTCTCAATACCGACTACACCCCTGCCGATTTCTTCCTTTCATATATGAAGCTTTTCGGCATGTACATCACCAAGGACAAATACGAGGACGTGATCAGGGTTATGACCAGATCGACCTTCTATCGTCAGAACAATGTAATCGACCTGAGCAAGAAGATCGACCGAAGCAAGGACATTGACATCACACCGATTATGTTCGACAGCAAGTGGTATAACTGGAGATTGGAATATGGTGAGAGCGAGTTCGCCGAGGACTATGAGCATACCTACGGTGTACCCTATGAAATCCAACGTGTGAACACCGGATACAACTTCGACGCTTCCGAGAAGGACCTTTACAAGGATACGATCTTCAAGGGTGGTGTCGAATGTCTTGAAAAATCCGATATGTTCGGTTACGTTTCAGGTGACACCAAGAACAAGCCCTGGATGTATGACGGTTTCAAGTACAACCTCTATTCAACCGAGGATTTGTCAGACACCCTTGAGATCAGCATCAATCCGATGACCAAGAAGGGTGTGATCAGGTCTTACTCCGACAACGCACAGTACGACCTCTACACCAAGCTACAGCTTCACGGCGATGACAACAATGCAGCCGACGGCGGTAACATATTGGTATTCTTTGATGGTTTGGTTCCTACAAAGACTCTTAACACCGATGAGACCCTGAATTACTGGATCACCGACGACAACAGCTACATGTCAACGCTGAACGACGGAAATCCTTGCTGGCTCTATACAACCAGCGAACAGGACTCAGGTGGTGACAGCATCGCATTGAAGGTGACGGATATTCCTCACTTCACAAGGTACATTGCCAATCCTACCAACGGACGCATTATGCAAAGCTGGGGATTCGGTGTTCCAAAGCAGTTGTACATCCCAGGTTACACCACGGATTACTCGACAACTTTGTATGACAACTACTGGCGTTCATACATCAAGGATATGTACGACGTGGACACCAAGAAGCTGAGTTGTTACGTGCGTCTCGATGAGCGTCCTACCGAGGAATGGCTCAGGGATTTCTATTGGTTCGACAATTCCATTTGGAGGATCAATCGTATCAACGAGGCCAACGTCAAGAACGTGGAAACGACCAACGTCGAGTTCGTCAAGGTTCAGGATATGAATAACTATTCCAACGTTGATGTTAGTTCGATCCCTGCGATCACCATTACACCTTCAACGACTGCGGTTACCAACAACGGCGCAACGGTTACCATATATGTGAACGTATCTGACGGCGGTGACTGGTTCGTCAGTGACTACGTTGTCGATGTTTACAATGCGAGTGTTTCAAGTGGCCACGGCAACGGAAGTTTCACAATCACCATTCCACGTAACGAGGGGACGGAGAGAATTGTACATAGGATTGCGGTCGAGAACGGCTACGATCAGTGGGGTTGGTGCGAGGTTGTTCAGGGTGATGTCGTTCTGAGGGTCGAGCATACCAACGTATATGTTCATCAGGATGTTCCTTGGACCGGAAACACGTCTTCACCATGTCTTTTCAAGGTGTGGTCAACATATCCTTGGACCGGTACCGACGACAGGTCATACGCTTCCTTCTCACCGACCTCAGGCCAGGGTGATCCGGTAAACGGAGAGACCTTCGAACTGGTTTTCGATCCGAGCGACTCACTGGCACCAAGAAACGTCAAGATCACAATCACAGACAGCCTCGGAAACACGGTCGATACTTGGAAGTGGCAGCAAGCCTGTGGCGGTATCATATTCGCTGCATCCGGTGAAACGAAAACAGTGGATTTCATTTCAGGTTACTCAGGAACGACGCCTGAATGGATCACAATGGTTGACAACGGTAACGACACGTACAACATCACCGCTGCTCCAAACCCAGGTCTCGATCCACGTACGGTGACGATGTTCCTTACGAGTGTTACAGGAAACTCACAACTGCTTCAGGTATTCCAATATGCTGGTCCTGTGTTCAATGTTGAGAGAACTGACGGTACAGGTAGTGTGCTTTCAACCGGTGGAAGTATCACGCTTGATGTGACGGCAAATGGAGAATGGTCGATCACCAATCACAGCAACTGGTGTACACCTTCAATAACAAGCGGTACGACGAGTGCGACGTTGACTGTTGCTGTCTCCCAGAACGAGGACGAGGCCAGAAGGGGCACCATCATATTCCAGCACAGCGGTGGTCCTACCATTTACTATGAAGTGACGCAGAACGGTATCAACACCGACAATTTCGTCGATCCTACGGCGTTGATATTCGACGCTTCAGGTGGGACGAAGACCTTCAACATCAACACAACCGATGAATGGCAGATCGTTGGCAAGCCGAGTTGGACCACGGTGTCTTCAACGGGTGGCACAGGTTCTACTACGATTTCTGTAACGGTTCCTGAGAGTCTCGATTGGGAGCGTAGCGGTAGCATTGTCGTATGGAACAGAACGAAGGATAAGACCTACGTTGTTTCTGTACAGCAGGCGACTGGTGATGTTTTCAAAGTCGCACGTGTAAACGGAAGTGGTGACATCCCTGCTGCCGGTGGTTCAAGCAATATATGCTACCTTGAAGTGACCTCACCAAACCATAGTTGGACTGCTACGACCACGGATAACTTCATTAGTTTCACGCCGACGGGACATACCGCTTCAACAGGCGTATATGTGACGTTCACGGAGAATACAGGCTCGTCGAGATCAGCTACGATTACGTTCAACAATGGTATTACGTCGATTACGTACACCCAGTCACAAGCTGGTTACGGGCAGGCAAGTTTGGTTGATCCGTCGTTGATTGTGTACGATTGGAGTGGCGGTACCGCAACAGTAACTTGTAATATTCCTGGCACATGGCAGATTGTTGGACGCCCTAATTGGATAACATGTGAACCTCTTGCCGGAATAGGTTCTGCTACTGTTAGTGTTAGTGCCGATCCGCATAGTGGAGAGCAGCAACGTCAGGGAAGTGTGGTTTTCGTTGATATGGCAACAAACACACCGAGTATTGTAACGGTTATTCAAGATGCGAGTACCGGCGGTGAAATACTTGCAGTGTCACCAACATCAATAACGTTCCCTTCATCTGGCGGCGTTCTTACAGTTCAAATAATAAGCAATAGAAGCTGGACGATACAGTAATGGCAATACCTGAATGGTTGCATCTTAGTGAACTCAGTGGTAGTGGTAATAAAACAATTACCATTACCGCTGACACATATACCGGTGACGTTGACAGGACAAGTGACGTGGTGGCCTATGGTGACACTGAGACAGCGACACTTCACGTAACTCAATGGTGTGAGGGTGAAATTACGTTATCAGATAGTTATGTTTTACTTGATGCTTCTGGTGGAACAACCGCGATCACGTACACGGCCAACGATGTTCCACAGTTGAGTTTGAACAATAACAATTTCACGGCTACGCTCGGTCAAAACAACACTATTGTGATAACAGCACCTATAGTGCCATCAACCTCGAACAGGGCGGCCATATTAACCGTTAATGTTAGGGGTGTTACCGCAACGGCAACCATAATTCAGTCAGGTGCTGTGTTTACTGTATCTGGAAGTAGCGCACAAACAAAATCTACTGCTTCCACAAATGGCTCGTTTGCTATAAGTGGAAATGTTCAATGGAAACCGGCCTCGTCAGAGTCCTGGCTTTCAATAACGGACACATCGGTAAGACAACCTGAAGTTATTTCAACTATTCCGTACAGGGTATCGAGTAACAGTGGTGAACCGAGGGAGGGAAACATTATTGCGACATGGGGTGATTCGTTCCAATATTCAACACCGGTAGCAAGTGTTTCACAAACAGGAAAGACGTACATATACGTTTACTACACTACGACCGATCACCAGACGATAACCCCAAGGGGCACAGGATGGAGTTCTACAACATATACGGATACAGGTGCTACATTGTATAGACAGTTGACTTCACTTGGTTATTTCGGGTTCAATGTTTCTGGTAACACAACACTTGAAACGGTTAGGTCTGAAGCAAAACTTGATCCGAGGATGAACAACTGTACTTCCTTAAAAGAGGTATATCTTCCTAATTCTCGATCGACCAATTCGGGTTCGTTTTCAGCATGCACTCAGTTGACATCGGCCACGTTGAACCAGTACACGTTTATGATCAGCTTCTTCAATGGGTGTACGAACTTACAACGCTTTGTTTCTACTTACGTTGAAGAAACAAACCGAATATACCTTGAACGTGGTTCGTTTATGAATTGTAGCTCGTTGCAATATCTCGAATTCAACGCACCGAAAGGTGGTCAGATATATTCTGGGTCAAATCCTTTTGGTAACTCTGCTACCGGTGGTACG
Source organism: Acutalibacteraceae bacterium (assembly GCA_045630285.1). Classification (GTDB taxonomy): domain Bacteria; phylum Bacillota; class Clostridia; order Oscillospirales; family Acutalibacteraceae; genus RGIG3009. The sequence continues at coordinate 10,084 of JAZQSX010000022.1, forward strand.
ATGGTTTACCCAGCCGGTTCGGACTACGCACAGATCATAAATGTACTTCCACAAGGATGGACGACACAGAACACGCCACAGATGATGATGGTATCAAGGGTTAAAGCATTTGCTACGCCGAAGAAAGTTGATAACCCTACAACAATAAAAAAGAACGATAACTGGATTATAGCATAATGGAGAATTGGTTACATTTTAGTGCGCTAAGTGGAACTGGCGACACACTCATAACAATCACGGCTGACAGGGACACAACAATGGCCGGACGTTCAACCACCGTAGTAATCAGTGGCCAGACGAAGAGTATCGAATTTCCAATCTACCAGGCACAGGAGTCGAGTGTTCTTATGTATAAGACCACAGGTTCTACCACGGTGGAGCCGTTCACGTCGAGGACTGAATATGGTGATACCGCCATCATTTTTGATGCCCACATTATAAGTAACGTCTATGAAGACGGATGGGGTAAAATAACGTTCGACGGTCCGGTTACGAGCATCGCTGGCCCAATGTTTCCAACTGGTAGTCCGATCACGGATATTGTTTTGCCAAATACGGTCGAAACTATACGATGTCGAATATCTTGGAACTACGTGTTCGGTGGATTGCCGTTGCTTACTGGCGTTACGCTAAGTAACAACATCAAAACGATAGGTGTCCAGAGTTTCGGTTATTGTCGAAGGATACAGAACATTACCATACCAGAATCAACGGAGTGTATTGAGGGTAGGGCCATTGATGGTACGTGTAGCGGTCTTACCTCGTTCCATGTACCCAAAAACGTGTCGAGCATAGGTGGTTTCGATACCTCTGATCCACCTTACAAAGATTATAGTGCTCCGCTTCAGTGGCCACCGATAAGCCTCACAACAATAAGTGTTGATCCTGACAACCAGTATTATTACTCGCAGAACAACTGTATCATAAGATATTCTGACGGGTTAATGATACAAGGAACACATTACACTTCTGACATACCCGAAGGTGTTACAGAGATTATAGCCGCTTGTTGCGGTGGAATGGCCACAGCTCTTACTATATCATCAACCGTTAAGAAAATTGGTTGGTTTGTTTGGTCCGGAGCACCGAGTAGACTTAGGGAAGTGTATTGTTATGCGCCAGTAGCACCATCAATACAGCGAAATTGGAGCCCGTTTGAGTACCCTCCGACTGGTGGTACGTTCCACTATCCTGTTGGCAGTGACTATAGTTATTGGATCGGCAATGGTCAAGAAAATACATTCAGTTATTGGGAGTGGAATAGTGTTGCTGATCTGTCACCAAACATAGATTATCTGTCTTTCAATATCATTAGTGGCGGTACCATTAACTGGCAAAGCAATTCTAATGACTGGACAGGAACTACTATAGAGTACAATAAAAACAACCTTGGTTGGATAAGCATGGTGGCCACAACCGCCGGAACACATTTCAATGTTACGGCTGGTGACGTAGTTCAGTTCAGAGGTACAAACAGTCGTTACGCATCAGGAAACTTCAATCAGCAAGCTACATTCTCAGGGTCAACAGCGGAGTTTGACATAAGAGGCAACATTATGTCATTGATCTATGGAAACAACTTCGTTGGAAACAACACACTTCCATCAGGAAACACATTTGTACGGTTATTTAGTTGCACCAACGTGCGGTATGCTTCTATGTTAAATCTTCCGGCCACACAGTTAGCTTTTGCTTGTTATATGGAAATGTTCAGAGACTGCCGTAACCTTAAACTAACACCAACGTTGTCAGCTACCACTTTGGCTGATAGGTGTTATGATAGCATGTTTTATGGGTGTACTTCACTAACAAGCGGCCCTGAGCTTCCAGCTAAAAACCTCACATGGTCTTGTTATAGGGAAATGTTTTCTGGATGTGAGTCATTGAGTGTGGCGCCAGCGCTACCGGCCACAGGACTCAGTGATACGTGTTATTACGGCATGTTTGCTGGATGTTCATCGTTAACATCAGCCCCAACGTTGCCAGCTACTGTTCTTGCGAACACATGTTACGCATGGATGTTTGAAAACTGCACTGAGTTGACGATAGCACCTGGATTGAACGCTTCTGAATTAAAAACTGACTGTTATCGAGGAATGTTTAACGGTTGTGTCAAACTTATGGTAGTAAGGTGTCTTGCTGATACATTTGCTAATGGTTCAACAACACTATGGTTACAAGATGTGATCGCGCACGGAACATTTTATAAGGACCCCAACACAACTTGGACCACCGGAGTTTCTGGCATTCCGGAAGGATGGGCCGTTATTGATGTTACTTAACACCCGCCGTTTGCAAGACCGGAGTCGCTACCACATTGTATGGACTGGGTGTGGGGTAGGTTGATGAGCCTACCCCAATTTTTTGTAATGCCTCCACGTCGATAAAATATACTTATGAAAAAATCTTGATAAATGGCTATAGAGTCACAGAAAATCATAAGTATCAACACCGGCCAGGCAATCCAGAGCGTCAAGGAACTCAAGAACGAGATCAGTTCGCTACGTGACGCATGGCTCCAGGCCGACGAGGGGACCGAGGAATACGAGCAGACAACGGAAAAGCTGGTTGAAGCACAGACAAAGCTCAATCAGGTTATGTCCGTAGGAAAGTCACAGGTGTCCGCTGCGACCGGTTCATACAATGCGTTGGTGAATCAGATGAACGCCTTGAAGCGTGTATGGCGTGAAACCACTTCTGAGGTACAGCGTCAGGCCCTCGGTGAGAAGATCAGGGGCATCAATGACCAGCTTAAGGAGCTCGATTCAAGCATCGGAAACAACCAAAGAAAAGTGGGTGCGTACGAAGAGGCATTGCAGGTCCTTAATAAATCATACGACACACAGAAGGCTGAACTCAGGGACCTAAAGGCGGCTCTTGACAACCTTGATCCTTCAACGGAGGCATACAATAAGGCGTTTGAAAGGGCTGCTGAGATCACGCACAACCTCGCTGAACAGCAGGAAATGCTCAGAAGGTCGGCAAACGATTTCGGAACACAGCTTACCAACGTTGCTGACATCGGCGCCGGTCTCGTAGGTGGTTTCAATGCGATCAAGGGTATTATGGTGCTCACCGGCAATGAGTCTGAAGACCTCACCAAGGTTATGGCGAAGCTTCAGGCTGGTATTGCTGTTGTCCAGGGATTGAAGGGTATCGATGGTCTCACCAAGGCGGTCAAGGGATATGTCGGTTGGGCTTCAAAGGCATACGACTCGATTAAGAACTCGATAAGTGGCAGAAAGGCAGAAGCAAAACAGATACAGGCCACAACGAGCGCTGCTGAGGCCAATGCTGCTGCTAATAACCAGGTAGCCGCTTCTGAAACTGCTGCTGCTACTGGTGCAAAGGCTATGGGTGCCGGTATGCAGACCGCTGCTGTTGGTACTACCACCGCGACAGTTGCTATGACTGCGCTGAAGGCTGTCCTTATGTCGCTCGGTATCGGTCTTGCGATCGCTGCAATCTCAGGACTCATCGGATGGCTCAGCAAACTCGGTAGCAAGGCGAAGGAAACCTACAAGAACATGGGCATCGAGGCGAACAACTACCTTGATCTGAGGGATCAGTTGATCGAGGACCTCGATAAGCAACAGGAACATTTGTGGGAAAGAGAAAAGGCGAAGGGTACGGACGAACTAAAACTCGCAAAGGAGAAATACGACTACTACGAGAAACGCCTTGATAGCTACACTAATGAAATTCTTGCTGCTAATGAACTTCTATGGAAGATGGATGCTTGGGGCTTCAAGGGCAACAAGTCAAAGAGTGCTGTTTCAAACCTGAAATTGGAGGAACTAAAGATAGCCGGAAGCAACCTTGTTGTGATTGAGAAGGAACTTGAACGCCTTGAACAGAAAGGAAATGCGGCTTTCAAAACACTGTCAGCAGAGGCTATTCAGAACTTCGATAAGATTAAGGAAAATGGTATTAAAACCTTCGGTGATCTTTACACAGTGGTTGACCTTTATGGTGAAGCAATGAAAGCTGAGAAGACTGCGTATGAAATTGACCCGCTTGCTGGCTTGAAGAATGATGTTGCTGTACAAGCTGAAACGTACATCAAGGAAGCAAAGGATGCTGTGAAGTCCGAAATCCAGATCGAGAACGAAGGATACAACACCAGGAAGGAACTCCTTGAAAAATATGGGTACGACACCGAGGCTTTGACGAGGGCCCACAACAAGAAAGTTTGGGAAATCATAACTGGAGCGACACAAAGTATCATCGACCGTGCAAAGGCTTCCAACCAGACGGAACTCCAGAACCTTCAGGACACCTACAACAAGGAACTGAAGATTCTCAAGCAGTACGGTAGGGACAGCACTGAACTCACCAAGGAATACGCTAAGAACAAGGCGAAGATCGAGCTTCAGGAAACCACAAAGTCCATTGAACGAGCTATCAAGGAACTCGAAAGGTATGCGTCGTCCAACGGTCCTATGGCTGCTGCGTATGACAAGATGGAAGCAGCCGGTGTTGAAAGGTCCACACAGATGATGAAACTTTTGGTGGCGAAGCAGAATGAAATCTTCGAACAGAACCAGTTCTCATTGTCCCGCCAGATGAACTACTGGAAGGACCTTTGGGATAAGATCAAGGACGACGAGAACCTGACGCTTGAACAGCGTGAGGCAATCTACGAGAAGTACGTCAACGCTAAAATGGCCCTTGAAAAGCTCGAAACACAGCATACCCTCGAACAGATCAAGACCAGAAAGGAAGCACTCGACGCTGAAATAGCTCAAATCGAGAAGGTTTATGACCGAGCAGCGGCTATGCAGGCTCGTAGTAACGAAAGGGAAAACGACAATGGCAAGTTCGGCAAGAACGGTGGCAAGATGACCTGGGGTGGTGGATTCCAGTACGTTTGGAACGGCGGTCAGCAGTCCTATGATATGATGCGTGGTAATGAAAATGACACGTTTGCTGTTGAAAAAGAACGTATTCAGGAGCAGATCGACCTTTACCACCAGGCAGCAACGGACATGGCGGCTACCGATGCAGAGCGTACGGAAGCAAGAAGGAAGGAAGCTGAGGCCCGTGCAGCACTTGAAGAGGCAGAATATCAGCACACCAAACGTCTTGTTGACCTTGAAAAGGACGAATATCAGACCCTTATCAATACCATTACCAGCGTAGGTGACTCGATTTCCCAGATTATGGGCTCCATTTATGACACCATTGAGTCTACTTTGGAGTATCAGGTGAAGGCTGGCAAGATCAGCGAGGACCAGATGAACGAACAGCTTGAACGTTACCGCTGGATTCAGTACGCTCAGGCCATCATCAACACCGCATCGGGTGCTTTAGGTGCGTTCACACAGGCGAGTGCCACAATTCCACCGCCTTATGGCCAGATCGTCGGTGCTGCTGCCGCTGCTGCGGTTGTTGCACAGGGTGTTGCTCAGATCGCCGCTATCAGGGCCGCTTCAAAGAACAGTTCAATCGATTCCGGTTCCAAGATGCAGCCGGTACAGATGCAACCAGCGGAATACCAGCCGGACTACACCGCAAATCTCACGGGTAAGTCAGATACGGACTATCTACGCAACGCTATGGACGAGCGCAAGCTGTTTGTCAGCGTAACGGACATAAATTCAGTACAGAGCAGGGTTAAGACCACAGAGGAAGAATCTGGGTTTTAACCCTTGCCATTAACTGACAATAATATACTTAATACAAACATTGACAATGGACAATAAGCTACCAATATACAAGGCCACAATCCAGGACGATGAGACCGGAATGTTCGCTATCTCGCTGGTTGATGATCCGGCGGTGGAAAGCAACTTCCTGTACTTCAACAATGACAAGAAGCCTATGATGTTCGCTGTCCAGAACGAGGAAAAACGTCTGGTCAGGGGCGTCATTATGGAATGTGACAAACTTATCTATCGCAGGACCTCGGAGGGGTATGAATATTATATCACTTTCGACGAGCCTACGATCAGGTTGATGGCTCAGAAATATCTTGCTGACGGGTTCCAGAATAACGTTGACACCATGCACAACGGTCAGCTTGAGTCAGGCGTTCAAATGGTACAATGGTTCATTAGCGACAAGGAGCACGGCGTTAACCCAGAAGGTTTCGAGGACATAGCGGATCACAGTCTTTTTGCTGAATTCCATGTGTCGAATGACGAAATCTGGGGTGCCATCAAGGACGGTACCTTCCGTGGGTTCTCACTCGCCGGTTTCTTTGAACCAGTACCTGTTGAAGCCCATAAACAGGAACCAAAGAACAATGTCCTCAACGACATCGAGGACCTTCTTGACAAAATAATCAACAAACTTAAATAACAAATGAGCAAATTGAACAAAATCCGCGAAATGCTTCAGAAAGCATTGATGACCTTCGACCGCATCAGCACCGACAAGGCGTTGATTGAATATGACGGTGAGGGTGAGATCGAGATCGGGATGGCCGTTCACGGCATTGACGAGGAAGGTAACGAATACGAGCTTGAAAACGGTGAGTACAGAACCGCTGAGGGTATTGTGTATGTTATCGAGGACGGAAAGGTGAGCGACATCCGCGAGGACGAAAAACCAGCCGAGCAGCCAGAGGCACCCGCCGAGGAACCGGCACCAGAGGAAGCACCGGCAGAACCGGAGGCCGAGCCTGAGCAGAACGCTGAGGATGACGAGCCAGAGGCAGAACCAGAGCCTGAGGAAGACCCAAGGGACGAGCAGATCAGAAACCTTGAAGCAGAGGTCGCAAGGTTGGAACAGGAAAACGGTGAACTCCGTGAGCGCATCAAGGAGCTTGAAGAGAAGCCACAGGCAAACCCTGTCGAGGAAGACTTCGAGAACGTCACCAAGGTCCAGAAGACCGGAAACAAGAAGCTTGATAACCTTGCAAGGATTGTCAACGCTTAAAAAGTTTCCAGTTATCTGACTTCCAATATTTAAGAACAAATCGACAATAAATAATAAAATTAAAAAAGAATAACAACAATGGCATCAGGTTACACTGTTAGTGGTCTTACCACCTATGTGGAGACCAACAAAGACGTTTTGATCAAGAACATTGTGCTCGGATTCAACGGTGGCGACACCATCCCTATGTTCCGTAAGCAGCTCAATATCAAGACGAAAGAGCGCCTCAACTACCTCGACGTTGATCCTGTTCTCCAGGACGGCTCACACTGTGGTTTCACTCCATCAGGCAGCACCGAATTCAGCGAGAGAGAAATCGAAGTCGCTCAGATTAAAGCACAGGATCAGTACTGTGACAAGGACCTCCTTGGCAAGTTCGCTGAGTATCTTGTTAAGACCGCAGCTACCAAGGACGGTAGCGACATGCCTTTCGAGGCTGAAATCCTTGACGAGGTTTCCAAGCACATCGCAGAGAAGATGGAGAAGCTCGTTTGGCAGGGTGACAAGACTGGCAACAGCGATCTATTCGACGGCTTCCTCACAATCGCCGAAGGAGCAGACAGCGCAGCTACGATCACCGTTACCGGTTCTTCTGCAACTTCCATTTCCGAGCGTATCGAGGCAGTCCTCAGCGACGCACGCATCCCTGAGAACATCCTTGACAAACTCACCGTGTTCGTTTCTCCTGCAAACTTCCGCAAGCTTGCATTCGAGCTCGTCAAGACCTACAAGTACAACGCCAACATGTTCGGCTCAGAGGTTGAGGATAAGGACATCGTATTCCCTGGCACAAGCATCAAGGTCCACAAGACCATTGGCCTCAGCGGAAGCGACAAGATTTATGCTTCACCACTCGCCAACATGGTGTACGGTACCGACCTTATGAACGACGAAGAGAAGATTCGCTTCTGGTACGACGACAACAGCGAGCTCTTCAAGTACTCCATCCATTGGGTGGCCGGTGTGAACACACTCTATCCAGACGCAGTTGTGGTCGGCGACTTCAGCGCCTAAACAACAGACGACTTGGGGTTGACAATCGGGCCAACCCCAATTATTGAAGAATAATAAAAAAGAAAACATAATAGTATAGAATGGCTTGTTCAAAAACTCTCGCAGGATACACTGCACTGGATTGCGATCCTTCAAAGGGTGGCGTGAAGAACATTTATATCATCAACTACGATGCGATTTCTGAGGTTGGTAAGTCAAGGGACTCTGGTACTTCCGAGGTACAAATGGTTACCGGCTTCACTACGAACACTGCTTCAACCGCACCTACTGATGTGAAATGGCACAAGTACGCTATGCGTAGGAACACCGCTTCACTTACAAGCACCTTGTCCATCGACGAGACCGCAGGCGTTAATTACGTTTCAAGCGATGTGTTGGTCCGCTTTAACAAGCTCGACACACCTCAGAGACTCGAAATGACCGCCCTCTGCCTTGCCGAGACCCGCGTTGTGGTTGAAGACGCTAATGGTAAATTCTGGATGGTCGGTGTAGACGAGCCTGTTGTTCCTTCAGCAGGTAGCGCTCAGACCGGCGTGCAGAAGACCGATGGTTCCTACTACGAGCTCACCCTCCAGGGATCAGACGACACCTGGCCTCTTGAGCTTTCCGAGGCTGCTATCACAGTGGTAAAGACCAGCGCTGAATCTTAACCAAGATCAGTATCCGAAACTAACCGCCTTCAGATGAGGGCGGTTTTTTTGTCACCATAAGTCGGTTATTTTATACTTATGACAAATAACACGTTATAGGGCGTGAAAGAAATAATGTAGTTAAAATGGCAAAGATCAAAATTTCGGGCGAGACACCCTTTTCTGTTTTGTCTCACAGCTTCGGGGTTTCCCAGAGCGCTGAGGGGTACACCCTGAACTATTCAAGCAATGGCATCGACTGGACGGCCTGGACCGAGGAAACACCGGCGAATGAAGACCTGTTCGTCAACTTCGTTCCGTTCGGCAGCTTCTTCAAGCTTGTCGGAAATCAGTCAGAAGTGGAAATAATCTATTAAACCTTTACCGACAATGATTATCAATTTTGGTGTTCTCGGCGGTGGCGGTGGCGGTGAGTACCATCTTCCAACCGCAACGGCATCACGTCTCGGTGGTGTCAAGATCGGTAGCGGTGTAACTGTTTCAAACGACGGTACGATCAGCGTCGAAGGAGGTGGTTCAGGTGATGTGCTCGTCCCTGTATATGAACTACCCGAAAGCGCTGAAACTGGAGAAGTAAGAGCGTTGTATTTCGAAACATCCGCTTCAACCGGTGGTGGCGATAACTATTGGGAAACACTTCCAGACTATGAGTTTCTGTGCCACTTGGGTATTCCTGTTGATCGGAGTTACAACTCCTATGAGAATTCATTTCTTATAGGTACTGTTCATTGCCCAGACACCTATGCTGGTGGAGTTTCGGATTGGGATATTAGTGTATATTGGGAGGGCGATGACCCAGCTTGTTTCTTGCAATCAAATACCGGTGGTGGCATACCTTTCCAAGGTGAGGTTTCAGAAACTATTGAAGGACCACAAGAGGGTGATAGTGTTACTATTACTGTTGGGGTTAGTAAGTCTGGTGATGAATGGCAGGTGAATGTGGTTGTTGACACTAATGGCTATAGCTGGGCCGAAGCTATTGTAATAGCTGATGGTATCAACGTCCATGAGGACCCTACGATCATTACTTACGACAACGTTCGTATCTGTCAGTTCGACGGTGCTCAGTGGGTGCAAACACAGTCCCTCTTCTCCGCAGATACTACCGACGACCGTAATTACCTCGCTGTAAAAGAAGGTGACGTATGTGTGGTTGAACCTACTGCTATTGAAATGCCTTCGCAATATGAACAATATGTCGGCTATGGATGGGATTGGGGCAACGTGTTATACAACACGTTCAATAACAACCCAAACATGTCAAGAACGCTCAAGTTTACTTTGGTCGAAAACCCGTATTGGGACGAGCAGTCCGAGTCTGATCAGAACGCTTACGTTGAGTGGGGCGTAGACCACTACACAAGTAATTATGGAATACATTGTGATTCTACTGACGGGTGGAGTTACTGTGCAGGTGTTGACGACACTTCTGACAGAACCGAAATGTCCGTTGGTGACAGTTTCGTATGTAATATGACGGACTACGGCATTTATTCATCATCAAACGATAACGATCTTTTAGAACATTCATCACACACCACATACAGATATGTAATCAGAATAGAAGAGTATGTTCCTAAGACGTCTTACATGTACATAAACGGAGCTTGGGTTAAACCAGCCTCAAGTGATGATGTGGTAAGCGCTATGACCAGAGCTGATGAAGCTTATAGTTATGCTTCATCCAGACTTGCACATCAAGATAGAAGTTACACTAAGGGTGAAGACCCTGTTGCTCAATTGCGTTATAGCGAAGATTGTGTTTGCAAACTGACTGAGTATGATAACGGACAACCAACTGATAAGGGTCTGTTGATTCACCAGTACAACACCACAGATGAAGCAAGCAACAAATGGGTAAGAGAACTTGTTGTTTCAAAGACCGTACTTAAACTTGTTTCCATAACCCAGGAAGACTATGACGATCTTGTTGATGGTGGTACGACCGATCCGACTACCCTTTACGTAATAATTCCTGACAACAGCTAACAGCAATGGGAAAGTGGGTTGACATAACGACCATAGACAACCAGACACCTTTTATGCAGGTGCGCTGGAAGGCCCAATGGGGAACCGGAGACTGTTGGTTTTCGGAAGAGCCTGGTCTCGTCACGGACGATATGGGCTGGACCGACGGTAACGCAGATTACGGTTGGTTTAGTGCGCACCGTCTCAATAGTGACATGTATTGTTGTGCCTTCGACTTCCCAGAGCGAGAAAGCTGTCCAACTTGTTATTGGAATGATAATGGTGAATTATTCCGTGAACACACAAAAGACACTTATAGGAACGCAGAGGGTTATTACGATACAACAGTTGAAATTGACGGTGAAACATATTACGAAGTAGATTTCAGCTTATGGCAAGGCGCTTCAGGTTATCAATTGTATGCCCCTTATAGCCAGATGCCATGGGAACCTGGTGACGTATATGTTTATGTTGATAGCGGTATAATAAACGGTAATAAGGACGAGATCAACTTCCTTTCTGTTAGTGGTACGGACAATACGTTCGAGATCACGGCACAGGACGACTGGACGGCAAGTGCATCGGAAAACTGGGTGAGTCTGTCTTCATATAGTGGCACGTCAGGAACTTCAAGCGTTGATGTTTCCGTAACAGCCAATCCTTCACAGAGTGGTAGGACGGCGACGGTAACGTTCTCTTGCAGTGGAGATACTTTTGATCTGGCCATCAACCAGTCAGGTATCATTGGTGTTACCGGTGATACAAGTGCAATAGTGTTCAAGGCCAGCGGTGGTTCAAACACGCAGCTTACTGTTACCGCAGATATGAACTGGACGGCAACCTCGTCAGAGAATTGGCTCACGGTAAGTCCTTCTGCCGGTACAATCGGCTCAAGTGCGATCACACTCACCGCTGATCAGTATAGCGATACCACTTCTGCAAGGACGGCAAGCGTTACATTCTCAAGCTCAGTGAACACGTTTGTGGTTTCGGTTACTCAGAAGAAGGTGTCAACTTTTGGCGGCATCATCCTCGGACAGCTTGAAGCACAGGCTATGTACCTTGGTGAGTATGAGGTTGAAGCGTTGTACCTCGGTGACATGGAAATTGCAGCAGGTGGCCCGCCATCTTGGAAAATGACTCCGAGTGCCATTACCGTACACCAGTCGAGTGCAAGCACGTCCATCAGGATTGTATCACCTACAAACTGGACACTTGACGCAGGTGGTGCTGATTGGATTACTTTGACACCTTCTGCTGGTACGTCCGGAAGGACCACTGTTGCAGTCGAGATCGATGAGTACACAGGCAGTACAAGCCGAAACGTCACAATCACCGGTATGACTACTGACAGCGCATCGAGTGCGACGTGTGTCGTTACGCAGAATTATATTTCCGGTCTGACAGTTCCTCACCTTGTGAACTACAACGCAAAACTGTATGACCCTGCACACTTGATCATTCCAAATGATGCTAACTCTCTCTTCCAGGAGGACATAGAACTGAGTGGAGTCCCTGTCACATACGACTCAGTGTCTATTACGTTCAATCCTCAGACAAATCCGTACGCTTTCTGGACTTGGAACTTTGGTACAACTCAGAATAACCCGTTCAACTGCACTGGAAACGAAAGCCTTACCATTATCGGAAAGACCGACCAGACGAACGGAGCCCATAACCATACGTTGGTCGGAAACAGAGGTAACTACGGTTACAACTGGATGGCACGTGAAATCAACGACGGTATGTTCCTGCACACTTCAGTCGGTGCCCCGGATACTGAAACGCCGACCATCGAGTACACTACGGAACCGAACATCTGGATGTTGACAGTGAGCGGACAGACCGGATACGGTGTGTCTTTCACTGACAGCATCACCGGAACGGTTTACACACAGGTGACAATGGGTCAGCCTTCGGAGGGTATCGGTTTCTTCTGTGACGACAGGTTTGGTGGCACCACTGAAGAAATGTACGTCGGTAAGTTCTATTGGATTTTCATTGCAAAGGGTACGCTGACACCTCAGGAAATTCAGGAAGTCATCGATTACAACGAAAACCTGTGATCAACTGTTACGGTGTAACTCCGTAGCGAAATTCTCTCAATAGTTTCCCTGGTCTCGCCAAGATCAGGGTTTTTTATACTTAGTGTAAAATCACATCAAAAATGCTGTTAAAGTTGACCAACAATCTAACAAAGAAGGTGTACGAGTTCGACAACCTCGATGACAAACTCACGTCACGCATTTTCTACACCTTCGACATTCAGCTTACGGAGACCATGGACGAGGGTGAATACAGTTACGACCTCTATGACGAGGAAGGACTGCACAAAGCGTCCGGACTTCTTCAGATCGGCGACTACAGGCCAGAAAATAAGACCTATTCGGCCACCACAACCGAGTCAGGTTACATTCAGTATAACGGATAATGGAAGACAAAATTCAATCAATGATTTTCTCTGCGATCGACAGGGTTATTACGCAGAGCATACCGGTCCTCACCCAGGACACCTACCGAAATAAGGATTATGTTTACTACGGCACAGACAACAAATATCCTGAGTATCTTTGGAACCTCGTAAACGACGTTTCAACCTTGAAAACTGTGGTCTACGGCACAGCCGACTACGTGGCCGGTGACGACGCATACTGCAACATCCCAACCTTCAACAAGGTGCTGAACAGAAAGGGTGATACGCTCAGAAATATCATCCGCTGGTGTTCAAAGGATTTCCTGACCTACGGTGGTTTTGCACTCAACGTGATACGTAACGCAAAGAACGAGGTGGCAGAGGTTAACTATGTGGATTTCAGATATTTGCGTTCTGACAAAAAGAACGAAGCATTCTGGTATTCAGAGGATTTCGGTCGTCAGTATGCCAGAACATCGAAAGCGTTGGTGTACCCTAAATACATCCCTGGCGGTGACGCTCCGAGTTCAATTTTGTACGTTAAGAACGACATTGGCACCACATATCCAATCCCTCGTTACAGTGGCGCAATTAAGGCGGCAGAGATTGAAAGGCACATAGACGACATGCACCTCAATTCGCTGGAAAACGGCTTTATGGGCAGTTATTTGATCAACTTCCTCAACGGTGTTCCTGATCCAACCTTGAAATCCGAGATTGAAAAACAGGTCCAGGAAAAGTTTGCCGGAACAGCCAATGCGGGTCGAATTATCCTAAATTTCGCCAACGGAAAGGACAACGCTGCGGATATACAGAAGCTTGAAGTTACCGATTTCGGTGAGCGTTACAAAGCTGCTGCTGAAAGGGCTCGTACGACCATCTATCAGGCGTTCCAGGCACAGGGTCAGCTATTCGGTGATATGAGTGCTTCCACGGGCTTCAATGAGGTCGAGTTCAAGACTTCCTGGGCCCTCTACAATTCAACGGTTGTGCGTAACATCCAGAGAGTTATCGGTGATGCATTCGACCTTATTTTCGGTACCGCTAATTCAATAACCATCGATCCATTTGTGATGGGCGATCAAACTGACGTGAACTAATGATCTACATTGACAACGATACATCATACTCACAGCGCATCTACATCCCAAAGGACGAAGGTAGCGCTACGTCTGGTGTAACCGGTCATACCGTTGCGTACCAGAGCAAGGACTACATTATCACGGAGAACGGTACCACCAGAATTCATCCTGACGCTGGTTATGATGCAATCACCGGAGGATCGATTGGAGTCTATGTCACGGCGGCTACCGGTGTAACTTTTGAACATTTGGATGTAACTGAAAACGGGCTCTATGTTCCTACTGGTGATACAGCCTACAGTGGTGTCACAGTTAATGTTGATCTTCAGGCTCCATACGATCAAGGTTACGATGATGGTTACCAGGAAGGTGAGACTGACGGATATAATTCGGGCCATACGGAGGGTTATGCTTCTGGACGCACGGACGGATACAGCGAGGGTTACACCAACGGCTACAACGACGGATACCTCGCTGGATACGATGAAGGGTTTGCGTCAGGACACACCAGCGGTTTCAATGAAGGTTACGCTTCCGGTGTCACGGACGGGTATTCGAGTGGTTATACCGAGGGTAGTAAAGACGGATATAGTGAAGGCTACACAAGTGGCTCAACTGATGGTTATCAGGAGGGTTACAATGTCGGATTTTCAGCCGGTTACACAAGTGGCCACACAGACGGTTTCACAGCCGGTTACAACGCCGGACTCATTGACGGTGCAGCAAATCAGAAAGCGATGCTTACTTCCGGTACTATCACACGTAATGGTGAGTACACGCGAGAAAATGGTTGGTCAGCGTTGACTGTCACTGTCCCAGACGGTGGTTATCAAGAGGGTTATGACGCCGGTGTTGCAGATCAGAAATCACTTCTTGGTTTCCATCTGTTTACAGCCAATACTGGCTCTGATCCTGTGGTATTTCCTGATGGCTTAAGTGGGGTTACTGTCAACATACCTTATCGAGACATGCTTTATACCGCAACAACAAACGGTACTTATGATTATTTTGCTGATCCGTATCCGTATGGTCACTTTCAATTTGTAGTTGATGTAGAACAGACAGGCAGTACACCTACTTTGGTCAGTACCGGTTTTACAGAAAACGGTTCATATTCACCACCTGCCGGAGTTGACGGCTTTTCTACGGTCTATGTTAGTATCAATACAGCCCAGACGTTTATTGACGGTTACTCTTCCGGCGTTACCGACGGCTATGCAAGTGGTTACACGGAAGGTGTTGACTGGCGCCACGCTCAGGACATACCAGGCACGTTTACCACTAACGGAACATACACTCGTCAAAACGGATATGGATGGATTCAGGTGAAAGTTGATGTTCCTACAGCTTCAACATATAACAGCGGATACACATCAGGTTATACAGATGGTGTGGCATACCAGAAAGGTCTCCTTGGTTCAACCGGTGTTACGGCCAACGGAACATATACCAAACCTGAGGGCTGGAGCTCTGTTACGGTAAACGTCGATACTGGTGCGACATACCAAAGCGGATATGACGCTGGTGTAGCCTGGCGTGATAGTCAGGACATCCGTGGTGTATTCACAGAAAATAAAACATACACAAGATCAAACACTTACGGGTGGAACGAGGTCGTAGTTAGGGTTGATACAGCGTCTACATATAACGCAGGTTATTCAAGTGGTGTGACCTATCAGAAGTCGCTACTTGCCACAACATCGGTAACGGCTAATGGTGTTTACACCAGGGAAAACGGATGGAAAAAAGTAACGGTTAACGTTCCTTTGTCTGGATTGACTGTAACAGCCAATGGCACGTACACCCCTTCCGCTGGGGGTTATAACAATGTCGTTGTCAACGTTCCAACGACGACAACGGTAGTAATGACAGCGCAACAGTACGCTGATCTTGCGGTGAAAGATAATAACACAATTTACTTGATCAGGAACTAATGATTTGGACAGCAGACTCAGTAGAATATAGAAGTATAGATTGTAAGGCGGCTTACAGTGGAACGACGTTGCTTTGGGTTAAAAATACAACTCCGGTTGCAAAAGTTGCAAGTGAAATAACAACAAGTTCCACGTACGTTTTCGTTACCCAGGATAACAGAATAGCTGTTACTGACGATCTCCTTTACACTACAAGTACCATATACTCGTATTCTGCACCTGAAACTAAAATTTCGTTGCAGGAAATATACAAAGACGCTCAAGGTAGAGTGATTGGGTACATACCACCAAATGCGTTGAAGGTCAGAATTGACGGTAATAGCATTAAAGAAGCAAGCTCTGGGTACTATCTTAATGTCGATGAACAATACGGGCACGGCCCATACATGTGTCAACGAACTGGAAGGTCTTTTGTGGTATCGAAAAACGTGGCCAGGGAAGACAAAATAGTGACATCGGTTTATTGGTATAACTTGTACTATCTCATATCTTCTGGCGGTGGCGCCTATACAAGCTATGCGAAGAACTGGATTTTCAACGATGAAACAATTGGTTTTGCCTACCTGAAGAACTTCAACCACTTGAACTTAATTCCGCAGATTTACGAAGTACTATAAAAAAAAACCACTGGATCGCTCCGGTGGTTTTTTCGTAATATGGTAAGTAAAATTGAAGCTTCTTGAAAAAAACGGTCGGACTTCTCAGCCGGACCGTGACATGGCTAATAAACAAAAATAATGCTTACAACTAATTACTTTTTTGGAAGTTTTGTTGCGGATGTTGGACTTGAACCAACGACCTTCAGCTAATGAGGCTGACGAGCACTCCGGACTGCTCTAACCCGCAATTGTATGTATATTAAAAGCCGAGAGTGGTGCCGAACTCGGCTGAAACTGATTATGGAGACTTATATGAATATTACAAACTACTTGATTTGCTCATCGGTGCATCACTTTTAATGTCCTAAATGTGAAAAAACCTACCCCTACAATGCCATCTTTCTTGTTCTGTACAAAGGTACCGCTTTTTTACTAAAAAAACAAGCTCTGACGCCAAACTTTCAACAAAATATACTTATCGAAAACGTACGTTAATAATGATAAACAATGTTTTGATCCTGTCCGAGGATTTTGTTAAGACAAACAGCAACCTCAGTGACAACGCATGGGGAAAATTCCTGCTACCGGCGATCCGTGAGGCTCAGCACATACACCTTCAGACCATTCTTGGTACCAACCTCTATGAGGCCATTCTGAACAAGATCAAGGACGGCAGTCTTGCTGATCCTTACAAGGAACTCGTAGACGACTATTGCCGTTGGTACTTGCTATACGTAGTCCTCAGCGACATCATCGACGTCCTTGACGTGAAACTGGCCAATCTTGGTTCATACCGTAACCGCGATGAGTACATTGAGAACATCAGTGACGAGGAACGTCAGCGTTTGAAACAAAACTACGCTTACAAAGCCCAGTTCTATGGGGACAGACTTGTGCAGTTCCTTCTCGACAACCGCCAGGCATTTCCGGAGCTTGACGACTGCACTTGCCACAACCTCAGTTCACACCTCAACGAGCAAGCCGCTACCGGCCTGTGGCTCGGTGGCATCAGAGGCCGTAAGATCAGATGATTTGTGCGAGTTCCAACTACGTAATTCCAGACCTGTCTCAAGGCAGGTCTTTTTTATTGTGTCTATGACGCTGTTGACGAGTTCCATTAAATTGGTGTAGGTTTCCTTCCATGGTGTGATCTTGTCACGGCGTACGTGGAACTGTAGCGTGAACGATTTCTGCATACCAACGTAACTTTTCCTGATCGCAGCGTATTCAAGGACACAAATTCGGTGTTTCCGGTCCCACATGTCCTGACCATAAAGCCAGTCGTTGAAGGTTTTTCTGGTTTCCCGCTTGAACTGGTTGATGATGTCCTCGTCGTTGGTGTAGCTTGTGGTCACCATCATATCAACGTATGCGGTGTCGAGCTTCGTACGGTCCAATGTGCCTATGTCAACACGCACTCCTTCCTGGTAGTACCTCTTGTGTTTGCAAGGATGTTCTATGTTGTCCCTTCCGAGCTTTTCGAGCTTCTTTTGGCGGTATTCCTGTTCGTACTGTAGCTTGTGTGCTTTACGTTCTTCTTCTGTTACATATATCTTATGTCGGCCCATACTTATAATGTTCTGTATAACCAAATATACGGAAAATCGGGGACATTCTCAAGTGCCGGAAAGGGTTCAATCTATACTTATGAACAAAAGAACAATAATGACATACCAACAGGTAATAAAAGAGCTCCAGAAAATCGCACTTACCCAGCATAACGTCCGTTATACCGGATACGGCGACCTGTACCGCGACCTGGACTCCGACCCCAACATAAAGTACGATGTGGTGTACATCACGCCCAACCAGCACACGTCCGAGGAACAGATCGGGTATGACCGCTACAACCTTAACCTGATCTACATTTCCAGACTTGACAACACCGAGGGCGACAACGCATTGCAGGTCCAGTCGGTCGGAAAGGAAATCCTGACCAACATATTGCGTATTTTCTGTGAACGCTACGACAGCGACATCTACGGCCAGATCATTTGGCAGATGTTCACCCAGAAGTTTGGTGACCTATGCGGAGGCTGCTATTGCATCGTCAACCTTGAGGTACCACAAGATTCAATATGTATTGATGAGTAATATGAAAAACTGTTTGCGTAACCACTATTTTGTCGCGTTCTTCTCGACATTGATCGTAGCTGTAGGATTGCTCATAACAAGCTTCTTCCTACCGCCACAGGGCAGTATCGATCCCAGCGTTTTACAGGCAACGGCGATCGTATTCTGCTGGCCAGCGCTTGCGTTTGCTGCAAAGGCCCTGGACGATAACAAAAAGGTCAAGATCAGCACCAAGGTGGGTACTGTAACCGTTGGCCATATTGAAGAAAACCTCGATAATGACGAAATATTGGATAATGATTCGATAATGGAGGGTGAAGAATGAGTAGATGGTTCCGTCTTGAAGAGTTCCTGAGGTCCGATACGGCTTTGAGGAAGAAAATTGATAACACACCAAGCTGGGAGGTGATAAAAAACCTTGAAAGACTCGCTGAGTTCCTCGACCAGTTGCGTGACGCATGGGGATCAGGAATACGTGTGTCGTCAGGCTTCCGCAGTCTTCAACTAAACGCTGCCGTAGGCGGGGTCTCCGGTTCAGCACACATACTTGGTAACGCAGCGGACATATCACCAATTAACGGTAAACAAAACGAGTTCGAAGCGTTCCTCAAACGTTGGTTGAAGGGTCGTAAGTTTGATCAATGTATCTGGGAAACAAGTAAATCCTCAGGTGGCCGTTGGGTACATATAAGTCTGTTCAGTAACAAAGGTGAACAAAGATGCAAGATGTTTGGTTTGATAGCCGCTTAATTGAAGATGAAGTCCTTTTTCAACGTTACAACATTATTGGTTACAGCACTTCTGACTCTCAGTTGTGCTGTTCATCATCAAATACCAGTTCAGACTCAGACACAGGTCCTGACGATCATCAAGGATTCCTTGGTGATCAGGAAGGACACGGTAATTCTTGAAGTACCCATTGAGCATAGTGAAGCCTTCGATGTTCAACATAGTCACCTTGAAACTACGGTTGCTTATAGCGAAGCAAGGGTTGACTCTACCGGTAGGTTGAGTCATACCCTGGTTAACAAACCTTTCAAGATTGAAAAAGAAATAGTCTATCAGGACCGTAAGGTTATTGAGTACAGAGACTCAGTTCAGATCAAGGAAGTTCCTGTTGAAGTAGAAATACCTGTTCGTTATGTTCCCAAATTCTATAAAGGTCTTCTTACCTTCAATATCATAGCCCTTATTCTGTTAGCCCTTTGGGTCTTCTTCAAGTTCAAATAGTAACAATCATTGTTTATCATTGTTTCTGTTAAAACAATCATTGTCCAGGTAAAACAATCCTTCGTTTGGCTTCGCTTCTATTCAATTCCTTTCGGATATTGTTAAAACGGAGTTTTAATAATATCGTTCGTTTGGGATTGGGTTCGTCTTCGTCTTCAAATTGGTTTTTTATTAAACAATACCTTGAAGGTTCTTAGGGAACAAAGTAACGAAGTGTCTTGACGATCTGGCCGGTGTCACTCAACATATAATAAGGAACGTACGCGCACGCGAGAAGGATAATTCGACAACATTTTCAAGAAACGTGCCATACGCAAAGAATTTCTAAAAAAATGTCAAAAAAAGTTTGGATAATAAAAAATTGTCTGTATCTTTGCCATGGAGTTCAACGGTCACACCTCACATTACTGGCCTGCGAACATGGAAGTTTAACAATAGAGCCAAAGACTGACGGAAGTGAGGTGCCTGATGTCTGCGGCTCGAATTGTTTTATTTCGTTTCATTTATTATGGCAAAAGTAAACAAAGTTATCACGCTTCATTTCGAAGATCGAGTTCAGTTCGATGAGCTCACAAAAACCCAAGTAGGAAATGTCGTTATGGCATTGTTCGAACACTTTCAAGATGGTATTGACAAGCCGGAACTTGAAAGCAAGGAAGAGCGAATGGCGTACAATTGTTTCGCCGGTGCTATGCAGCGTCAGATCGACCGTTACTGTGGCGAGGGTGGCCAAAGTGGTAAAATGTTAGGTAACCAAAACGCCAGGAAAGACAAGACCACCGAAGAGCCGACAATAACAGTCCAATAATAATATTCTAACCTATTCACAACATGGCTAAGGACCAAATTTCAATTGATTTCGTAAAGAAGCTTTGCGGGTCAAACAAGGACCAAATCCACATGCTTACAGATCAGGAGCTCGGTACTTTCACCAGGGCTATCTGTAACTACTATCTACTTGACAAGCCGAAAGAGCCGGACTTCAAGGATCGTTTTCTAACCCTTTTATGGAAACGTCTTGTTGTACCATTCAACAAGTACCTCAACACCGAGGACGTACCGGCTGTTGTCGAGAAACCGAAGCATCAGCGCATCGAGGTGAAAGCCAAGAACGTTGAGCTTGTTTACACTACCAGCCCAGTTGCTAACAAGACCGAGGTCGAAGAACTTGATCCCGAACTTACCTATAAGGAAGATCAGGTTGACGATCAGACGCAACCCAACGTGGAACTCACCGAGCCGGAACGCAAACTTCTCAATGCCATCATCAAGTGCAAGGAAAAGTACGGCACAGACGCTGACGGTGGTTTCAAGGCTCCGGCGATTGAACTCAGGGACGTTATCAGAGGTGGCGGTGATTTCCGTGCTGCAAGGAACGGACTTGTCAATAAGGGTCTCATCAAGTACGAGTTCGTTCGGAACGATAAGAACCTCAAAGAGCGCAAGTACTGGCTTATGAACGGCACACCTGCTGTCAAACCTGTGGTCGTTGATGTTCCTGAAGGGGATATTGAACTTTCCGATGAAGAACAGATGCTCCTGTGGCATATCCAGAACTCTCACGGTAAGATGGCCAGTGACGGTTACTACAGGGCTCCGATAAAGTACCTCGACGGTGTAACCGGCCTCGGCTACCACCAGATCGCAGTCCTCAAGGCATCCCTCAAAGACAAGGGTTACATTGACTACAAGATTGGTGAGGGTCGCTACCACTATTACAAGGTCATCAAGGGCTATAATTTCAAAAAAACCGCATAGTTATGCCAAATTGGGCTTACAGTGACGCAACAGTAACTGGACCGAAAGAGTCCTTGAAGAAAATGCTTGATTACGGCAAGGACCACATCAGGCATTTCAGTGACGGTGACGCAATAACATTGGGCTCCTGGTTCCCAAGGCCGGAGACCTATGACAAGTACGACACCACCAACTATCCGAACGGTGAAAAGCTCGTTATCGGTGAGAAATACAACGACGAGCCCATTACCGAGGAACTCATTGAACGTTTCAAGCAGGCCACTAAGGAACAGCGTGAAAAATACGGCGCTGTCGGATGGTACGAATGGAACTGCAAGAACTACGGTTGCAAGTGGGATTGTCCGCTTTGCATCGTAGAGAAGGAAGACAGCATCGAGTTCTCCATCCAATCACCTTGGGGAATACCGGACGTCTGGTACAAGAGAATGTCCGAAATGTACCCCGATCTGGTGTTCACGGTCAAGGCAGACTTCGAGTTAGACGATCAGTGGTACGTCCTTGAATGGCGCAACGGTGTTTTCACCCAACTCGACTCCGGCTACTTCGAGTATGTTGAAATTGACGAAGCCGATAAAGCGGACAACGCTAAAAAAGTCCATGAAATCTTGAACGGTCCAGACGACGACAGTCTTCCGTTCTAAGTCAAAATAAGGCCGTAGGAGCCCCTTTAAGAACTGATACGATAAGTTTGTCCAGTTTTATATTCAAGTCGTTTTTAGAGGGGTTTCTGGGCCAAATACAAGGAAACTATAAACACATTGTAAACATGGGAAAGTTTAATGCGGAGTTCCGGCGTTTGTACTGGCTCCAGAGGTTTTTGGACACCTTGCCTGATCCACCGAAGAAAGAAGTGCCGTTCGCTGAGTTGACAGACGAACAAAAGGTCGCCAGGTACTGCCATCGGGCCTTCTATATTCTTACCGGAGAGAAGTTCGATAAGAAAAAGTTCAATGATATGATGCGACCACCACAGTAGTATGGCAGATTGTGTAAGTAAGGAACGCAGACGGGAACTGAACCGCCGTTGGAAGGAGGCACACCCTGGTTACATGCTTGAGTGGCAGCGCAACCATCGGGAGAAGACCAGGGCGTACTCCAAGAGATACTATGACCAGGGAAAGGTCGATTACGATCAGGTGAAGGAAAACGTGAACCGCTACCACCAAACACCGAAAGGGCGGTCACAAAATCTACTTACAAGTTACAGGCAGTTCGATAACCGCAAGGGCTTCGAGTGTGATCTGACTGCCGAGTACATTGAAGAAGTGATCACAACCCAGCACTGTGTATGGTGTGGCGAAACGGACTGGCATTTGCTCGGTCTTGATCGCATCCGTAACGACAGAGGACACACAATCGGTAACGTGATGTGCAGTTGCCGGTCCTGCAATACCAAGAGGGCCCAGAGAACCGTTCAGCGAAACCTGAATGAGCGTCTCGGACGTGATCTTGAAGAATGGATTGAAACCAATAAGGAATTACTTCCAAGAAATATAAAATCGATATTATGAAACCACAGACAAAGGAAGAGGTGCTTGCCTGCCTCAATGAAAGCATCGAAAACGGCAAGAAGATCGTTCAACTCATCGCAACCGCTGACGAGCGCATCAACGGTGGTGACCCCAAGTTCGCTGAGGAAGTCCTGGCAAACAAGCATCGCCTCAGACTACTTAAATGCTACGCCGAAGAGGAAGGCGAGGACAGCCCTGGCTTCCTTGAAGTGTACTACGACCTTAACGAGGAATGCGTCGAGTCGCTCCTGATTTCCTTCAACGTCAAACCCGATCCTGACCCTGAGAAGTGTGAGTGGCATACCTACAAGACTCCGTACGAGTGCATCGAACAGTTTGCCGATACTCTGGCTTCCTTGCAGCAGTCCTACTACGACGAGGAAATGTTCGAGGGTACTGTCTGGGAGTGGAAGAACACCGACCTCAACGGCAAGCTGTACGAGGTAAACATCAAGGAGGAAAAGTAATGGACGATCCGTATCAGAAACCAGATAACACCGGTTGCTGGGTGTGCTTGGTTGCAATAGCCATCGGATTTTTAATGAATTGGGTCCTCAGGCTGATTTTTTTCTAAAAAGTTTTGTGTTTGGCACGCTATTTGCATTAGTGTAGTCAAACGTTAAAATTTTATGACCTATGAGAAAAAATGAAACACCCGACTTCGAGAACAAGGAATACATCGTAGAACACAGCTTTTACGGTGAGGAATGGGCTGACCTTTACGAGGTAGTCGAAAAGAAAAGTGACACCAAGTGGCTCGTCCGGAAGCTCGGTTTAGAGACCATCGAGACCATCACCAAGCGCAAGAGTGGACAATGGGCCAAGCAGGGTCAGAGGGAAAGTCGGTCTTTTATGCCTTCGGTTACGATCAGCGTTAAGGGTGACAGATACTACGACGAGTACGTCAAGGTAGCCCTCAGTGAATAACGGTCCCCTCAGCCGTCAATTGAGGACAATAACTTCAATTCTTTCTGGCCCACTCTGGTACTTACCGCCAGGGTGGGTTTTTCATAAAAATAATGTCCGAAACCTTGGATATTTCGACAAAATTACCTACTTTTGCCACTGCTAATAGAAAATTATGCTTACGATCAACGATCCCATTATTGTCAAGGACCTCAAGTCCGGTGTTGTCAATCCCACGGAACTGGCAAAGTACCTTCTCAATCATTTTCCTGCTACCGATCTGGCAAAGGAGCTTGCCGACTATATGATACAGTCACAGGTGAGTCGTCCCATTGTCATAGGTATGGACGAGTGTATGGCCCACTTTCGTATTAGGGGCTACCAATGGCAGGACGGAAATCTGATCAAGGAAACACGCGGTAGAAAAAGTAATCAAGATATGTAGTTAACTTGTAGCCCTGGTCGTAGAAATATACCTCGCAATATGGCGTATCAGGGGAAATTACGGTCCCCTATGCTCCACTAAGAGCGCCTAACGGCGCCGGAAACACACTTCAAGCGAGGGTAACACCAAACTTGGAGTGTATTTTTTTGCTCTGGTATGTGACTGAAAACTTGGGCCACACAAAACCAGTCACACATGCGTACAACTTTCTCAATCCAGTTCTATTGCCGTAAATCGAAGGCAGGAAAGAACGGCGAAGCACCCATCGAGTGCAGCATCATCATCAACGGATCAAGAGTTATGATGAACCTACCACGCAAGGCCGATCCAGCGGACTTCGCAAAGAAGCGTCAGCCTAAGGACCTTGCCGATTTCCTTTCGGTGTCACGTACCAAGATGTACGAGATCGTCAACCAGCTAATGGACTCAGGAATTCCTGTAACGTCGGAGAACCTCAGGAAGTACATTCGTACCGGTGGTGTCCAGGCATACAAGCTGAAGGACCTGTGGAAGGATTTCCTCGCACTACAGAGCAAGAGGGTTGACGTGGATATGTCGATCACCCAATACTGGAAGTACGACCTTGCGAAGCGCCGTTGTTTCGAGGTTATCGACCCTGAGACGGAATGCGGTGCCATCACCAACGGTATGATCAAGGAACTTGTCACCAATCTCTATAAGAAGTACGATTCATCTACCGCTGCCGGTTACTGCACACGTATCAAGGCTGCAATACGTCACGGCATGGACAACGGCCACATCAAGAACAATCCCTGGTCCGGCATCAAGATCACCAAGGGATTCAAGGCTATTGAAATGCTCAGTGATACCGATTTTGATAAAATTTGTCAAAAAACGACCGGAATTGACAGAATTGATAAGGTTAAGGACATGTTCGTTTTCTGCTGTGGCTCAGGTTTGGCCTACATTGATCTGAAAAACCTCACGCCAGACGATTTCCAGACCATCAACGGACACCTGTGCATCGTCAAGCAGCGTCACAAGACCAACAACACGTTCGTCAGCGTACTTCTGCCTTGTGCCATTGAGATCGCCGACAAATACAACAGGGATTTCCGTGGTGTACTTCCGAGCAACCAACGTTCAAACGCATACCTCAAGGAAGTGGCCGACATCTGCAAGGTAACCTCGGTCAAGAGCCTTCATACCCATTTGGGTCGTCATTTTTATCTGAACAAGCTACTGAACAGCGGTGTAAGACCCGAAACGGTGGCAAAGGCGGCAGGTCATTCAAACTACAAGGTGCTGATGAAACACTACGCCAGAGTCGAGGAACAAACGACGGTCAACGAGATTGCAAAGATATTCTAAAGGTGGTTCGCAACCACCTTTTTTTGTTTTACTTATGGGCTGTCACCGGCTATATTTTAGTATGAATATCATAGAACAAGCTATTAGATTGAAGATCATCAAGACGCCGGAAGAAGCAACCGGTAGCCAGTACAAAATGGTTACGGCAGAGACTGTCAGCAGACTCAACTGCCTTCAAGCCATACTTACATTGAACAATACCCTTGACGTACACCAGACCAGACAGACCGAGATACGTTACGACATGTGGTTTGCAAGCGGTACTACCACAGTGGCGGTTGAAACCAAGGACCGCAAGTGTAACTCGAATTCCTTTGAAGACTTCGGCCTTTCAAAACGGAAGTACGATCTGTTGCGAGGAATAGACGTTACTGTCGGTGGAAGGGAGGTTTGGTACGCAAACACGTTCCAGGACGGAAAGGCAATGTTCTGGGACGTCAACAAGTCGCCTTGTACGATCAGACCGTGGAGCCACAACAAGTACACGGAGAAGACCGGACAGACAATAACGGAGGATGCAGTGTATTTCAAGCCCTCCGACGCGAAGTACATTGTAAAATATGACCGAATGTGAAAAGATAGTTGACACAATAGCAAGACAAGGCATATTACGTGACATCATCAATACTGTCACACAGAACGGCAAGGCTGCAAAGGACCTGATGTCGATCTCCGACCTTGAACAGGACATATACATTTCTCTGTTGAACAAGGGGGACAAACTCGTAGATATATGGAACGAGGGACACATCAAGTTTTTCCTCGCCCGCATCGTTACCAATAACATCAAATCATCAACGTCGCCATACTATATGAAGTACCTGTTACCGGCGAAACGCAACGTTGAGTTTGATGACCGACTACTGACCATACCAGATGAGTGAACAACAGCCAAAAATAACCGGAAAGGAACTCAGAGCGATCCTCGGTGAATACGAATACAACGACGACGTTATGTGTGACGACACGGATAAGGTAAGGGCAGCAAAGAAAGCACTTCAACAGATCAGCGAGTCGGACCGCATCATATACTGCCTCTACCTCGACCAGCAATCATCACGCAAGGTAGGAAAACTGCTCGGTGTCAGTCATAGCACCATACTAAAGCAACTACAGCGCATCAAGGCTGAACTGTTGTACCAAATAATGAAATCAAAAGAAAAATGGGAGGACTAACAATGGAACCATCAACAATACTGTTCCTCATTACAATATGCACTGTGATCGTCGTTGACCTAAGCGGTTTCATCGACCACCTGAAGATGTGGATTTGGAAGTGGGTGTGGAAGAACAAGAAGGAATACAGGGATTTCGAACTGAAGCCCATAGACTGTTCGTTCTGTATGAATTTTTGGCTTTCACTCGGCTATTTACTTATATGGGGTAAGTGGACGCTCGGCCTGATGACGCTATCGCTGTTCCTGAGCTTGATGACGCCCATTATCAAAGATATACTTATGCTTGTTAAGGCATTTTGCAGTAAAATAATAGATGTTATCTACATGTGGTACATCGACAACTAACATAGAACATTATGAGACCATTTAATAAGATCGAACTCGAATACCTGTCACAGTACGAAAGCCGTATGAAGACAGCAAAGGAACTCAACTACGTTCGCAACCTGGAACCACGCTACCTCGAAGGCATCAAGAAGGTCTTCGACGAAGCAACCGGTACGGTACACCAGGTGAACACAACCTGCTCACACTGCGTCCTTTCATTTATGAAGGAAGTGGAAAAGAAGTACAGCGAGGATAAGGCTGCGTACATTGAAAAGGCCGAGAAACTCGTTGAAGCCCTCGATGAGGTATTCGGTGAAGTACCAGACGAGGAACCAGCCAAACCAAAAAAGACTAATAAACCCAAAGCAAAAAAAACTAACAAGTAACCATGGCAAAGAAGAAACAGACAACTGAAGAACCGATGCAGCCACCGGTATTCAAGTTTATGGAACCACAGCAGATCGACAACCTGATGAGGAACCATATCCACGGTGCAAAGC
This sequence comes from Acutalibacteraceae bacterium, assembly GCA_045630285.1. GTDB lineage: Bacteria > Bacillota > Clostridia > Oscillospirales > Acutalibacteraceae > RGIG3009. The sequence goes on from JAZQSX010000022.1 coordinate 37,886, forward strand.
AGGGTGGCGACCAGACTCACAGGTTCCAATGGACGGAGCCTATGCTTATGTTACGCCGTCAGGTTGTTTGTGATCTGATCGGTCAGGGCCTCAGCCGTCGCCGCATCGTAGAGGAACTGATGTCAAGGTGGGAAATCCAGGCTGTTGCTGCATACGAGTACATCAGGGACGCCTACGATTACCTTCTACAGGGTAACGAGGAATATATGGAGTACAACCGTGACAAACAGATTGAACGCCTTGAGAACATCATCACCGAAGCACAGAGCGCCGGTGACTATCGCAGCGCTACAATGGCCGCAGCGGAGCTTAATAAATTACTGGGACTCACAACCTCCCAGAAACTAACAATCGAGGGTACGGACAGGGTATTCAAGTTTGGTGGCTCAGAATAGGAAGAAAATAACGGTAGAGTATGTAGGGTTCACGCCATTTGAACACCAGAGGGATGTTATAGACCTGCTCATCAACGGTAGCAAACACAAACACAGAGTTGTCACCGTCGTAAGCAAGAGACAGGTGGGCAAATCCCTTATGGCAGAAAATCTCTTGCTGTATTTCGCCATAAATTTCGACAAGACCACTTCGATCTGTGTATCACCAACCCTCGCACAGGCCAGAAAGCTGTACAAGGAAATAACCGACGCCGTAGGTGAGTCAGACATCATCAAAGCCTCCAACGCCACGCTCCTTGAGATCACACTCGCCAACAACAGCCAGATACTGTTCAAATCAGCAGAGCAACGGGAAAACTTGCGAGGATACACGGTGAATGGGCTCCTGGTATTTGATGAAGCAGCCTATATCGAGGATTCAGTGTTCTACACCTGCTTACCTTGGGTAGACGTATCAGGGGCACCCATACTGTACATATCAACACCACGGGTACGCTCCGGCTTCTACTACGACAACTACGTACGAGGTCTCGACGGCAGCAATGAATACTACACCG
>JAZQSX010000023.1:0-53707 GCA_045630285.1 Acutalibacteraceae bacterium
GGGTGGGATTGTGTGTAATTTTGGGAAAAATAAAAAAAAGAACCCGCCCCCTGGGTTAGGGGGGCTACCGTTGCCGTTATGTTATTATTTTTTGGTGGAATCAATGCTGCCACGGAAGACAAAAAAGCGCTGATACAGAAATTCCGTGACGAAGTTGAGCAGCAGTTTCAAAGCTTCAACAAGAAATTCATTCCAGCCGTGCGTTGTGACGAGCCACTCGCTGAGAAAGGCGGTGGTAGGTGCGAAAACCGCATAGAAAGCCAGCACCTTCAGAAGTGCCACGGTGTAGTTAGTTGCCGAACGGAAGGTCACCTTGCGATTGATGGTAAGATTCCAAGTAACGGCCAACGATAATGAAATGAGCGAACATGCCCAAACCGGAAGTGGGGTTTTCAAGGTAAGGAAGGTATAACTTCCAATCTCCAGAGCACCAGCACTGATGGATACCAGGGTGAATTTGACAACGCGCAGGAATTCGATCATTTTGTTACTTTTCATAAGGATACCTCCGATAGAAAGTGATAGTCCCGGCAATCCAACCGATCGCCGAGCAAGGGGGTAAGCAGGTCGGGCGATGCGATAAGTTGCTCTTTTTGGGCGTGGGTCAGCGATTTTTTGATACGGTATTCCAATCGCGTAGCGGAGGAACGGTCAGGTGCTTGCCACACACCTTCGACACGAAGCGGCGGATGCGACAGCGTATACTTTGCGCTGCGGACCGTGCCGCTGCAATGCTCCCGGAACCGGCGCCTCCAGTCAGTGGCGAATCCCGTGTACAAAGAACCGTCCGTACATCGGAGCATATAAACAAAGTACGAGCGTTCCACGGAACCGCCTCCACGTCCAAACTAATTCCATTGTACCTTATTCGATAGTAAAAACACAAGAGGAAATTTTACAAAAAACACGGTTTTCTGCGTTGACAGACGGAGCGTGGTGTGGTATAATCCTTAAGAAATAAATCTTTAAGTGCGATACAGAGAGATCGGCAAGATTGCGGAATATCGGTTCACGGGGCAGAAACTCTGCGTCGGTTCGTTATGCGTATCCGCCTTGCCGTTATCGGCAGGGCTTTTTTTGAAGAAAGGAGAAGCTACCATGGCAGAACAGCTCAAGGCGAAACTGATCGGTACTGCGGCGTTGCCGTCACTTCCTCAGTGGGTGTCGGAGTGTTTTTCCGTTCCGGAGTTTTCTCATCTCAATCATTCCCGTTACGTTGTTTTTCCCGGCTTTTGCGATGTGCATGTGCATTTTCGTGAGCCGGGTTTTTCTTATAAAGAGACCATTGCGTCGGGTTGCCGTGCAGCGGCACACGGTGGGTATACGGCCGTTTGTACGATGCCGAACCTGAATCCCGTGCCGGACGATGCGGCGCATCTGAAGGCGCAGCTGGATCTGATCCGTGAGCATGCGACGATCGCCGTATACCCTTACGGTGCCATTACCGTGGGACAGCAGGGCGAACGGCTGGCGGTGCTCGAGGAACTGGCGCCCGATGTGATTGCGTTTTCGGATGACGGACGCGGTGTGCAGAGTGACGAGATGATGCGTGAGGCGATGAAGCGTGCCAAAGCGCTCGGTAAGATGATCGTGGCGCACTGTGAGGTCAACAGCTTGCTTCGGGGTGGGTATATCCACGACGGCGAGTATGCCGCCGCCCACGGGCACCGTGGCATTTGCAGTGAGAGCGAATGGGGACAGATCGCCCGTGATTTGGAGCTGGTGCGTGAGACGGGCTGCTCCTACCACGTGTGTCACATTTCCACCAAAGAAAGCGTCGAGCTGATCCGTAAGGCCAAAGCCGAAGGGCTGGACGTTACCTGCGAAACGGCGCCGCATTATTTGGCGCTGGACGACAGCGATCTGCAGGAGCATGGACGCTTCAAGATGAATCCGCCGCTTCGCTCGGCAGAGGATCGGTTGGCGCTGATCGAAGGCGTATGTGACGGAACGATCGATATGATCGCTACCGACCACGCCCCGCATTCCGCCGAGGAAAAGGGAAAAGGGTTGGAAAACAGCGCTTTCGGTGTCGTCGGTTTGGAAACGGCTTTCCCAGTGCTGTATACCACCCTGGTCAAGCCGGGCATCCTAACAGAGGAGCAGTTGGCACACCTGCTTTCGATCCGACCGAGAGAGCGGTTTGGAATTGGGTTTGACGGGTCGTTTACCGTGTGGGATACGGAAGCCAGCTGCGTGGTAGACCCGCACGAGTTTTTGTCGCTTGGCAAGGCGACGCCGTTTGAAGGCAAAACGTTGTTCGGCCGGTGTGTACTGACAGTGTGTAACGGTCAACCGGTGTATCGATAAGGAGGAAGTCGATTATGGCAAAGCGTACGGATATTCACAAGATTCTCATCATCGGATCCGGACCGATCGTCATCGGTCAGGCGGCGGAGTTTGACTACGCCGGCACGCAGGCGTGCTTGGCGCTCCGTGAGGAGGGGTATGAGGTTGTGCTGTGCAACTCTAACCCTGCCACGATCATGACAGACACCACCGTGGCGGACAAGGTATATATGGAACCGTTGACACTGGAATATGTGGCGAAGATTTTGCGCTACGAGCGCCCCGATGCGATTCTGCCGGGTATCGGCGGACAAACGGGTCTGAATCTAGCCATGCAGCTTGAGAAGAAGGGCATTCTCAAGGAGTGCGGCGTGGAACTACTTGGCACCAGCAGTGAAAGCATTGAGCGTGCAGAGGATCGTGAGTTATTCAAGGAGCTTTGCCAGTCTATCGGTGAACCGACCATTCCTTCCGAGATCACGTATAGCCTCGAAGAAGCGGCTGCGGCGGCAGAGCGCATTGGGTATCCCGTGGTGCTGCGTCCGGCGTTTACGCTCGGCGGCACGGGCGGCGGCTTTGCCAACAACCCCGAAGAACTGCGTGAGATCGGCCTGAATGCGTTTAAGCTGTCGCCGGTACATCAGGTGCTGATCGAAAAGAGCGTCAAGGGATATAAAGAAATCGAGTTCGAGGTGATGCGTGATTCCAAGGATAACGCCATCACCATTTGCGGTATGGAAAACATCGACCCCGTTGGCGTGCATACCGGTGACTCGCTGGTCGTAGCGCCGATCATGACGCTGAACGATCACGATCTGAAAATGCTCAACGACAGTGCGATCAAGCTGATCCGTGAGCTCAAGATCGAGGGCGGCTGTAACGTGCAGTTTGCGTTGCATCCGCAGACCAGCGAATATTATCTCATTGAGGTCAACCCTCGTGTGTCTCGTTCGTCGGCGCTGGCGTCCAAGGCGAGCGGTTATCCGATCGCCCGTGTGACTGCTAAGATTGCGGTCGGTATGGAGCTGAAGGATATTGCGATCGCCAATACCACCGCTGCTTTCGAACCTCGCCTCGACTACGTGGTGGCAAAGCTGCCCCGCTTCCCGTTTGATAAATTTGCCACAGCGCCCAATACGCTGGGCACCCAGATGAAGGCAACGGGTGAAGTCATGGGTATCGGCTCCAATTTGGAGGAATGTCTGCTGAAATCAGTACGTTCTCTGGAAATCGGTGCGTGCCACTTCCACCTGCCGAAGTTTGACAGCTTCGGCGATCAGGAGCTGCGGGACTATCTTCTGGAGTTCCACGACGATAACATCTTTGCGGTTACGGAGCTGCTTCGTCGCAAGGAAAGCATCGATAGCCTGTACGATCTAACCAAGATCACGCCGTATTTTCTGGAATCCATCAAAAAGATCGTGGATATGGAGATCACGCTGTGCGCCAACCCTGGTGATATTGACGTGCTGCGTCAGGCGAAGCAGATGGGTTTCGGGGATAAGTTTATTGCCGGTCTGTGGCGCATGACCGAAACCGAGCTGTACGAGCTGCGCCGTCAGCACGGCTTGTTCCCGGTGTACCGTATGGTGGATACCTGCCATACCAATGCGTATATCCCGTATTTCTACTCGTCCTATACGGGTGAAAACGACTCCCGATTGACCGATCGCAAAAAGATCGTAGTGCTGGGTGCGGGTCCCATTCGTATCGGACAGGGTGTGGAGTTTGACTATTCTACCGTGCACGCTGTGACCACCATTAAAAAGGCAGGTTACGAGGCGATCATCATCAATAACAACCCCGAAACGGTGTCGACCGACTATACGACGGCAGACAAGCTGTATTTTGAGCCGCTGACTCCCGAAGACGTGATGAACATCGTGGAGTTTGAGAAGCCGGAGGGCGTGATTGCTTCGCTCGGCGGTCAGACGGCTATCAATCTTGCCGAGCCGCTGATGAAGCGGGGCGTTCGCATTATCGGCACCGATTGTGAGGCAATCGACCGTGCGGAGAACCGGGATCGATTTGAAAAGATCCTGGAGGAGCTGGAGATTCCGCAGCCGAAGGGTCGTGCGGTCACTCGCATTGAGGACGGCATTGCGGCAGCGTCGGAGATCGGTTATCCCGTGCTGGTGCGTCCGAGCTTCGTACTCGGCGGCCGTGCCATGCAGATCGTTGCCAACGAGGAGCAGCTGCGGCAGTACCTGAAGACTGCCGTGGAAATCGACGAAGACAAGCCGGTGCTGGTGGACAAATACATTCAGGGCAAGGAAGTGGAGATCGATGCGATCTGCGACGGCCGTGACGTATTTGTGCCCGGTATTATGGAATTGGTGGAACGCACCGGTATCCACAGCGGCGACTCGATCAGCGTGTATCCGACCTTCAGCATTTCCGACAGGGTGAAGGGCGTGTTGCTGCAGTATGCCAAAAAATTAGGCCTCGGTATCGGAATTATTGGCCTGTATAATATCCAGTTTATTGTGGACGACAAGGAAGACGTGTATATCATCGAAGTCAATCCTCGTTCGTCCCGTACCGTGCCGTTCCTGTCAAAGTCGACGGGCTACAGCTTGGCGGATATTGCCACCGAGGTCATTCTCGGCAAGAGCCTGAAGGAGCTTGGTATCTTTGGTATCTATCCCGACGAGAAAGAGCGCTGGTATGTGAAGGTGCCGGTGTTCTCCTTCAACAAGATCCGTGGTTTGGATGCGTATCTCTCGCCGGAGATGAAGTCCACCGGCGAAGCGATCGGTTACGACGATAAGCTCAACCGCGCCTTGTACAAAGCGTTGCAGGCGTCGGGTATGCACCTGCAGAACTACGGCACGGTGTTTGCAACCATTGCTGACAAAGACAAGGAGGAAGCGTTGCCGCTGATCCGTCGGTTCTACAATCTCGGCTTTAACATTGAAGCGACGGAGGGGACGGCGAATTTCCTGAAACAAAACGGAATTCGCACGCACGTGCTGCGTAAGATCGGTGACGGCAGCGACGAGATCCCCGAGGCGCTGCGGCAAGGTCATATTGCCTACGTTATCAATACCCGTGACATTGGCTCGGCCGGTCAGGCAAGTGACGGTTATCAGATCCGCCGCTATGCCACCGAGAACAACGTGACGATCTTCACGGCGTTGGATACGGTGAAGGTGTTGCTTGATGTACTGGAAGAAACCACGTTGACGATTTCGACGATTGACGCATAAGGAGAACGGTATGAAACAAGGTTTGTTTACGATTGTGGAGCATACCCGTCTCACCGAAACGGTGTGGCGGATGCGTCTGCAGGGAGATACCTCGGATATTTATGCACCGGGTCAGTTTGTTAACATTCGTTTGGAGGGCCTGTTTTTGCGCCGCCCGATCTCGGTGTGTGACTGTGAGGGTGACGTGCTGACAATTGTGTACAAGGTGGTCGGCAAGGGCACCCGCCAGATGAGTGAAATGCGTGTCGGTGACACGTTGGATGTGCTCACAGGGCTTGGCAACGGCTATACGTTGTCTACTGCCGGCGACCACCCGCTGCTGCTGGGCGGTGGTGTCGGTGTACCGCCGCTGTATATGCTGGCGAAGGAGCTGATTGCCGAAGGACGTCAGGTGTCGGTCGTTTTGGGGTTTAACACCAAAGCCGAAGTGTTTTACGAAGAGGAATTCCGTGCGCTGGGCGCTGCGGTAACGGTGGCAACAGCGGACGGCTCTTACGGCGTGAAGGGCTTTGTGACCGACGCTATGGCGGGAATGGACTACACCTATTTTTACACGTGCGGTCCTGAGCCGATGCTGAAAGCGGTGTATAAAGCGACGAAAACGAGCGGTCAGTTCAGTTTTGAAGAGCGTATGGGCTGCGGGTTCGGCGCTTGTATGGGTTGTTCCTGCAAGACCGTTACCGGCAACAAACGCATTTGTAAGGAAGGCCCTGTGCTGCGAAAGGAGGATATCCTGTGGGAGACTTAAGTACGACGCTGTGCGGCATTCGTTTGGACAATCCGGTAATTCCTGCCAGCGGTACGTTTGGCTACGGATATGAGTTTGCCGCTTTGTATGACATCAATATGCTTGGCACCTTCTCGTTCAAGGGCACAACGCTTGAGCCCCGCTTTGGTAATCCGACGCCCCGCATTGCGGAGTGCACCGCCGGTATGATCAATGCGGTGGGATTACAGAACCCCGGCGTGCAGAAGGTCATCAGCGAAGAGTTGCCGAAGCTTGCCACCTGCTTTGATAAGCCGGTTATGGCGAACGTTAGTGGATTTTCCATTGCGGAGTATATCGAGACGTGCTATTTGTTAGATCAGTGTCCGCAGGTGGGTTGGCTGGAGGTCAACGTCAGTTGCCCCAACGTCCACGGCGGCGGTATGAGCTTCGGTACCTCGCCTGAGGCAGCGGCAGAGGTCACGGCGGTCGTTAAACGAGCCACTACGAAGCCGGTGATCATCAAGCTGTCTCCCAATGTGACGGATATCGTTTCGATCGCCAAGGCGTGTGAGGCGGCGGGAGCCGACGGTATCAGCCTGATCAACACCCTTCTCGGTATGCGTATTGATCTGCGTACCCGTCGACCGGTGATTGCCAACAAAATGGGCGGCTTTTCGGGCAGTGCGATCTTCCCGGTAGCCGTGCGTATGGTGTACCAGGTTGCCAACGCCGTGGACATTCCCGTGGTGGGTATGGGCGGTGTCAGCACGGCGGAGGACGTCATCGAAATGATGATGGCAGGCGCTTGCGCCGTGCAGGTCGGTGCCGCCAATCTGGTGGATCCGTTTGCGTGCAAGCGCATTATTGAAGAGTTGCCGGCGGCAATGGAACGGTATCGCATTGACCGTCTGGAGGATATTATAGGAGGCGCAAAATAATGGGTAAGGACGTCATTGTTGCTTGCGATTTTGCGAGCGCAGAGCAGGTTTTCAGTTTTTTGGACAAGTTCACGGGCAAAAAACCGTTTGTGAAGATCGGTATGGAGCTGTTTTATGCCGAGGGCCCGCAGATCGTTCGTGAGATCAAACAGCGGGGCCACAAGATCTTCTTGGATCTGAAATTGCACGATATTCCCAACACCGTGAAGAAATCTATGGCAGTACTGTCGGGCCTGGATGTGGATATGACCAATCTTCATGCAGCCGGCACGGTGAGCATGATGGAAGCGGCGATCGAGGGCTTAACCCGCCCCGACGGCACACGGCCGTTACTGATCGCCGTGACACAGCTGACCTCCACGGATCAGGAGCGTATGGAAAACGATCTGCTGATCCGTGAGCCGATCGATAAGGTCGTGATGCACTATGCCGCCAACGCCAAAAAGGCGGGCCTGGACGGCGTGGTGTGCTCGCCGCTGGAGGCGGGAAAGGTACACGAGACCTGCGGTGCCGATTTTGTTACGGTGACGCCCGGTGTGCGCTTTGCCGACGGTGACGTGGGGGATCAGAAGCGTGTGATGACGCCGGCACAGGCACGGGAGATCGGATCGGACTATATCGTGGTGGGTCGCCCCATTACGGCAGCCGAGGATCCGGTAGCGGCGTATGAGCGTTGCGTGCGTGAATTCGTGGGTTAAAGGGAGAAACGGATATGGAAAGCTATAAGAGAGAGTTTATTCAGTTTTTAGAAAGCGCCGGTGTGCTGAAATTTGGCGATTTTACGGCGAAAAGCGGCAGAAAAATTCCGTATTTCATCAATGCGGGCGATATTAAGACCGGCGATCAGATCTCCAAGCTGGGCGAGTTCTATGCCAAGGCGTATTTTGAGAAGCTGGGCAAGAAGCAGACAGTGCTGTACGGCCCGGCGTACAAGGGTATTCCGATCGCTGTTTCGGCGGCGGTGGCGCTGTCTAAGGAAGGCCTCGACGTGCCGTTCTTCTTCAACCGCAAGGAGGAAAAGGATCACGGCGAGGGCGGCGTGTTCGTCGGGTACAAGCCGCAGGCGGGTCAAGAGGTCGTCATCGTTGAGGACGTCATCACCGCCGGCACGGCAATTCGCGAGAGTATGGCGATTTTGTCGCCGCTTGAGGGTGTTAAGGTTGCGGCTGTGTTCGTTATGGTTGACCGCAAGGAAAAGGGCAAGACCGAGAAATCAGCGATGGCGGAGGTTGGTGAAGAATACGGCTTCCCGGTGTACTCGGTCGTTGATGTGTACGATATTATCGAGTATCTGGAAGAAGATGAAAGCAACCGTGAAAACGTGGATCGCATCAAGAAGTATCTGGCGATCAACGGTGCGAAGGAATAATAAACGAAAGGCGGCTGTACTATGCGCAGTCTGATCGACATTGCCGAACTGTCTTTGGAAGAGCTGGATGAGCTGATCCGTGTGGCGGAGGATATTATTGAGCATCCGCAGCAATATGCGCACGCTTGCGACGGCAAAAAGCTGGCGACGCTGTTTTTTGAGCCGTCCACCCGTACTCGCTTGAGCTTTGAAGCGGCGATGCTGGAGCTGGGCGGCAGTGTGCTTGGCTTCTCAGAGGCAAACAGTTCTTCTGCGGCAAAGGGCGAAAGCGTAGCGGATACCGCGCGCACCGTTGGTTGTTACGCCGACATTATCGCTATGCGTCATCCTCGGGAGGGCGCACCGTTGGTTGCGTCCCGTAATGCCGGTGTGCCGGTCATCAATGCGGGCGACGGCAGCCACTGCCATCCCACGCAGACGCTGGCCGATTTGCTGACGATCTACCGTGAAAAGGGACGGTTTGACAACCTGACCGTCGGCTTCTGCGGCGATCTTAAATACGGGCGCACCGTGCATTCGCTGATTGCGGCACTAGCACGGTATCGCGGCATCAAGCTGGTGCTGATCTCACCTCCGGAGCTGCGTCTGCCCGGTCACGTAAAGTGGAACATTATCGAGCGCCACGGTATGGAATTTGAGGAGATCGACACGCTGGAGGAAGCGATGCCGAAGCTGGATATTCTGTATATGACCCGTGTGCAGCGTGAGCGATTCGACGATCCCGTAGAATATGAGCGCCTGAAGGATCGCTATATTTTGACCGCTGAGAAGATGCAGTATGCCGGCGAGACGATGAGTATTCTTCACCCGCTGCCCCGTGTTAACGAAATCAGCGTGGCGGTGGATAAGGATCCCCGCGCCTGCTACTTCGAGCAGGTCAAGAACGGTAAGTATATGCGTATGGCGCTGATCCTGAAGCTGCTTGGTGATACGGCCGCAAACGATGCCGAAAAACCGACGGTGGGAGCCGAGACGGGATTGCGTTGCTGCAACCCTCGCTGCATCACGGCGGTGGAGCAGGAGCTGGCTCCCGAATTCCACCTGACCGACGCTGAAGCAGGAGTTTACCGTTGTGCTTATTGCGAGGCACGTGCCGTCCGCTGAAGCTGCGAAAAATCGGCAAAATATGCGGTCGTTTTCCTTGACACAAAGCGGCCGATATGGTAAAATATTTTATGTAAAATTACATACCTTTTCCTGCGACTGACGGGATTTGTGGAGCACCACAGGGAAGCAGGAATTTCGGATGTTTTCAGCCGACCGTCTGGGCGCATTTGCTTGTTGTGAGTAAGTGCGCCCTTTTTTGTTTAACAAGGAGGTTTTTGCATGAAAAAAGTAGGAATCGTGATGGGGAGCGACAGCGATCTGCCCATTCTGCAGAAGGCGATGGATATGCTTGCGTCGTTAGGTATTCCGTACGAAGCGCACATTTATTCCGCACATCGCACGCCGGTGGAGGCACGTGATTTTGCGCTGAATGCCCGTGCAAACGGGTTCGGTGCCATTATTGCGGCGGCCGGCATGGCGGCGCACCTGGCAGGTGCGATTGCGGCGAATACGACGCTGCCTGTAATCGGTATTCCGTGCAAATCCTCGGTGCTGGATGGTATGGATGCGTTGTTGTCCACGGTGCAGATGCCGACCGGTATTCCGGTGGCGACGGTGGCGATCAATGGTGGTGCCAATGCGGCGCTGTTGTGTGCCCAGATCCTCGCGGTGGAGGATGCCGAGTTGGCGGCTAAATTGGATGCCAAACGAGCGGACGATGCTCGTAAAGTGTTGGAAAAAGATGCGGCGCTGAACAGCGGCGTGTGAGACAGAAAAGGAGATTGGATATGAAAAGTCACAGCGAAAGCTACGCAGCCGCAGGCGTGGATATTACCGCCGGGTATAAAGCAGTAGAACTGATGAAGCAGCACATTGCCAAAACGATGACGGCGGGCGTTTGCTCGGACGTCGGCGGGTTCGGTGGTTTGTTTGAACTGGACCTGACGGGCATCACCCGTCCGGTACTGGTCAGCGGTACCGACGGTGTCGGTACCAAGCTGAAAATTGCTTTTTTGATGGACAAGCACGACACGGTAGGTATCGACTGCGTGGCCATGTGTGTCAACGACATCATTTGCAGCGGTGCGAAGCCGTTGTTCTTCTTGGACTACATTGCCTGCGGCAAGAACATTCCCGAGCGCATTGAAGCAATCGTCAAGGGCGTGTGCGATGGCTGTGTGCAGTCGGGCGCGGCGCTTATCGGCGGTGAGACGGCGGAGATGCCGGGCTTCTACCCCGTGGACGAATACGATCTCGCCGGTTACTGCACCGGCGTGGTGGACCGCGACCGCATCATCGATAACAAGACGATGCAGGCGGGTGACGTAGTGATCGCACTGCCCTCCAGCGGCGTTCATTCCAACGGTTTCTCGCTGGTCCGCAAAGTGTTCGATGTGGAAAATGCTGATCTTAAGACTCCGATGGCGGAGCTGGGCGGCAAGTCGCTGGGCGAGACCCTGCTGACGCCTACCCGCATTTACGTCAAGCCGGTACTGGCGCTTCTTGAGCAGGTCAAGGTGCGTGGTATTTCGCACATCACCGGCGGCGGTTTTTATGAGAATATTCCGCGCAGTATTCCTGACGGCCTGGGTGCGAAGATCGATAAATCGGCTGTCAAGGTGCTGCCGATCTTCGATCTTATTGCCAAGGTCGGTGGCATCAGCGAGCGTGATATGTTCAACACCTTCAACATGGGTGTTGGTATGAGTATCATCGTTCCTGCCGACGAGGCAGAGAAGGCGCTCTCGATTTTGCGTGACAACGGCGAGGATGCCTACGTCATCGGCGAGATTGTCGAGTCGGATGAAAAGGTGATCGTATGAGCCGGGCACGTATAGCCGTTTTGGTTTCCGGGGGCGGTACCAATTTACAGGCGCTCATTGATGCGCAGCAGAGTGGTATCATCTCCTCGGGCGAGATCGTGCTGGTGATTGCCAACCGTGCCGATGCCTACGCTTTGGAGCGTGCCAAAAACGCCGGAATTGATACGGCGGTAGTGCTGAAAAAGGAGCTTGGCTCGGCGGAGGCGTTCGAACAGCGGATTCATGAATTGATTGCAGAATACCGTGTGGACATTATCGTACTTGCCGGGTTTATGGTCATTCTCAGCGAAGCGTTTACGTCGGCGTATCCCCGACGTATTCTCAACGTGCATCCGTCGCTGATCCCGTCCTTTTGCGGCGAGGGCTTTTACGGTCTGCACGTGCACGAAGCGGCGCTGGCTTACGGTGTGAAGGTTACGGGTGCCACGGTGCATTTTGTGAATGAGATTCCGGACGGCGGGGAGATCATCCTGCAAAAAGCAGTGGATATTCTCCCGGACGATACGCCGGAATCGTTGCAAAAACGTGTAATGGAGCAGGCAGAGTGGAAGATCCTTCCGGCGGCGGTGGAGAAGGTCTCTGCCGAACTGATACAGTAACAGAAAGAAAAGGTGAACAGTATGGCTCTGTATGATCTGAAAACGCTGTTGGCGGAAAACAGCTATCCCGGCCGAGGCATTGTCATCGGCAAATCCGCAGACGGCAAAAATGCGATGATCGCTTACTTTATCATGGGGCGCAGCGTCAATAGTCGCAACCGCATTTTCGAGCGGTTCGACGGCGGCATGCGTACCAAGGCGTTTGATGAATCCAAGCTGTCGGATCCGCATTTGATTATCTACAATCCGTACCTCTCCACGAAGGGCGGTAACATAGATATCATCACCAACGGTGATCAGACCAACACCATTTACGATTGCATCAATAAAAACGAGCACCACTATGGTTTCGAAGAAGCTTGTGGCCTTCGTGAATTTGAAGATGATGCCCCCAACTTCACCCCCAGAATTTCGGGTATTCTTTACTATTGTTTCCCCCGAAGCACATTTGCCTATAAGCTGTCTATCCTGAAAAGTGCGGACGGCAGAGGCGAATCTTGCAGAAGATATTTCTTCGACTATAATACCCCCGAAAATGGCATCGGCCATTTCATCCATACCTACAAGTGTGACGGTAACCCCATTCCGTCGTTCTACGGCGAGCCGGAGGAGGTTGCACTGCCGAATACCGCCGAAGAGTTGGCGGCGCTGGTGTGGGAGAACCTCAACGAGGATAACAAGGTCTCGTTGTTCGTGCGCTGCGTTCCGCTGGACGGCAGTGAACCGACCGAGATCATCATCAACAAAAACAAGTGAGAGGGAAGAACGATGAACGAGTTTGAACTGAAATACGGTTGTAACCCCAACCAGAAGCCTGCAAAGATTTTTATGGACGGCGGCGCTGAGCTGCCGATCGAGATCCTCAACGGTCGTCCCGGTTTCATCAATTTTCTGGACGCCTTCAACAGCTGGCAGCTGGTGAAGGAACTCAAGGAGATCCTGGGTATGCCGGCAGCAACGTCGTTTAAGCATGTCAGCCCCACATCGGCGGCGGTGGGCTTGCCGCTGTCTGATAAGCTGAAGAAGGCGTGCTTCGTGGATGATGTGGCAGAGCTGGACGCTTCGCCGCTGGCGTGTGCATACGCCCGTGCCCGTGGTACCGATCGGATGTGCTCGTTCGGTGATTGGGTGGCGTTGTCGGATGTGTGCGACGTTACCACCGCGCGTCTTATCGCCCGTGAAGTGTCGGACGGCGTGATCGCTCCGGGATATGAGCCGGAGGCGCTGGAGATCCTCAAGAAAAAGCGCAAGGGCGGCTACAACATCGTTCAGATCGATCCCGACTATGTTCCCGCCGAAGTCGAGCACAAGCACGTGTTCGGCATCACCTTTGAGCAGGGTCGCAACAATTTCCGTATCGACCGTGAGCTGCTGACCAACATCGTGACGCAGAACAAGGATCTGCCCGAGTCGGCGGTGCGCGATCTGATCATTTCGCTCATTACGTTGAAATATACGCAGTCCAACTCGGTGTGCTAGGCGGTGGACGGTCAGGCGATCGGCGTTGGTGCCGGTCAGCAGTCCCGCATTCATTGCACCCGTCTCGCCGGCGGCAAGGCGGATACCTGGTTCCTGCGTCAGCACGACAAGGTGTTGGCACTGCCCTTCCGTGAGGGCTTGGGTCGCCCCGACCGTGATAACGTCATCGACGGCTACATCAACCGCAACGAGGAGGATGTTTGTGCCGACGGTAATTGGCAGAAATACTTCACCCGTCAGCCCGAGCCGCTGACCGACGAGGAGATTCGTGCGTATCTGGATGCGATCGACGGTGTCGCTTTAGGCTCGGATGCGTTCTTCCCGTTCAGCGACAACATCGAGCGTGCGTATCGCAGCGGCGTCAGCTATGTGGCAGAGCCGGGTGGTTCTATCCGTGACGATGCGGTGATCGAGTGCTGCGACAAGTACAATATGATCTGTGCCTTCACCGGCATGCGGTTGTTCCATCATTGATCCCTACCGGAGGAGGAATTCCAAGTGAAACTGTTAGTGGTTGGCGGCGGTGGCAGAGAACACGCCATTATCCGTAAATTGCGGGAAAATCCTGCTGTAACCGAGATTTTTGCGTTGCCCGGCAACGGCGGTATGGCGGCGGACGCCACCTGTGTGGATATCGGTGCTAAGGATATTGACGGTATTGTCCGCTTTGCGGTGGACAACGCCGTAGACTATGCGGTCGTTGCGCCGGATGATCCGTTGGTGCTGGGTGCGGTGGATGCGCTGGAGGCAAAAGGGATCCCGTGCTTTGGACCTCGTGCCAATGCGGCGATCATCGAGGGCAGCAAGGTGTTTTCCAAGCAACTGATGAAGAACTATGCGATCCCGACCGCAACGTACGAGGTGTTTGAGGACCAGGCGGCGGCGCTTACTTATTTGGAAACAGCCCCGATCCCGACCGTGATCAAGGCGGACGGCTTGGCACTCGGCAAGGGCGTCGTGATTGCACAGACCCGAGACGAGGCGAAGGATGCCGTTCGCTCGATGATGGAGGATAAGGTGTTCGGTGCCAGCGGCGATCGGATCGTAATCGAAGAGTTCCTCACCGGCCCGGAGGTATCGGTGCTGGCGTTTACCGACGGCGAAACGTTGATTCCTATGGTATCCTCCATGGATCACAAGCGTGCGGGCGATAACGATACCGGTCTCAACACCGGCGGTATGGGCACTGTCGCTCCTAACCCGTACTACACGGAGGAAATTGCCGCACAGTGTATGGAAACCATTTTCCTGCCGACGATGCGTGCTATGAATGCGGAGGGACGAACCTTCAAAGGGTGCTTGTATTTCGGCTTGATGCTGACCCCGAACGGTCCGAAGGTGATCGAGTATAATTGCCGCTTTGGCGATCCCGAGACGCAGGTGGTGCTGCCGTTGCTCGAAAGTGATCTGCTGACGGTGATGCAAGCGGTCACCAACGGTACGTTAAGGGACACGGAAGTCAAATTCCGTAAGGGAAATGCCTGCTGCGTTATTTTGGCTTCGGCAGGATACCCGGCGGCGTACGATAAGGGTCTTAAACTGACGATTCCCGCCGAGACGGCACCGCATACCTATGTGGCGGGCGCCAAGCTCGCCGAAGGTGAGTTGGTTACCAACGGTGGCCGTGTATTGGGCGTCACTGCGGTAGCGGATACGTTGCCGCAGGCGATTCGAGAGGCGTATCGCTTGGCAGATACCGTTTCATTTGATAATAAGTATTATCGCCGTGACATCGGCGCAAGAGCTTTAAAAGCAACGGAGGGCAACTAATGGTATACCGTGTATTTGTAGAAAAGAAGCGTGAATTGGCGAACGAAGCGAAGGCACTTCTCGCTGATGTCAACGGCCTGTTGGGTATTACCTCGTTGACTGACGTGCGTGTTATCAACCGCTACGATGCGGAAAACATTTCGGAAGAGCTGTTTGCCCGTGCGAAAAGCACCGTGTTTTCCGAGCCGCAGCTGGATATCGTTTCCGAAGAGGTCGATCTCGCAGGTGCTGCCGTGTTTGCGGTGGAGTTTCTGCCGGGTCAGTTTGACCAGCGTGCGGATTCAGCGGCACAGTGCATTCAAATTCTGTCGCAGGGCGACCGTCCCACGGTTGCTACTGCCAAGGTGTATGCGCTGTACGGCGAGCTGACCGAGGCGGAAATTGCCGAGATTAAAAAATATGTTATCAACCCGGTGGAAGCCCGTGAGGCCGCTTTGGAAAAGCCGCAAACGCTGGCACGGGAGTATACCGTTCCTACCGAGGTGCAGACGCTCGACGGATTTATCGAGTTGGATCGTGCGGGTCTGGAGCAGTTTGTTGCCTCGTACGGTTTGGCAATGGATGCAGATGATATTGCGTTCTGTCAGGAATACTTCCGCTCGGAGAAGCGGGACCCCACCATTACCGAGATCCGTATGATCGACACCTATTGGTCGGATCACTGCCGTCACACCACCTTCTTAACGGTGATCGACGACGTGAAGTTTGAAGATGAGCTGCTGCAGTCGGCGTATGAAGACTATATCGCCGTTCGTAAGGAGCTGGGCCGCACCAAGCCGATCTGCCTGATGGATCTGGCAACGGTAGCGGTGAAATGGCTGCGCAAAAACGGCAAGCTGGATAAGCTGGACGAATCGGAGGAGATCAACGCCTGCACGGTGAAGATCGAGATTGAGGTCGACGGCAAGCCCGAGCCGTGGCTGCTGCTTTTCAAGAATGAGACGCATAACCACCCCACCGAGATCGAACCGTTTGGTGGTGCGGCAACCTGCATCGGCGGTGCGATCCGCGACCCGCTGTCCGGCCGTTCGTATGTGTACGGTGCGATGCGTGTGACGGGTGCGGCGGATCCGCTCAAGCCTGTTTCCGAGACGATTCCCGGCAAATTGCCGCAACGTAAGATCGTGACCACAGCGGCCGCCGGTTATTCCTCCTATGGCAACCAGATCGGTCTGGCGACCGGTATTGTTGATGAGTTGTATCACGACGGCTATGCGGCGAAGCGCATGGAGATCGGCGCTGTGGTAGCGGCGGCTCCGGCGGCGAACGTGCGTCGTGAGCGTCCTGATCCGGGCGATATTGTTATTTTGCTCGGTGGCAGCACCGGCCGTGACGGTATCGGTGGCGCAACGGGCTCTTCCAAGGCGCACAACGCTCATTCGGTGGAGACCTGCGGTGCCGAAGTGCAAAAAGGTAACGCTCCTGAGGAACGCAAGCTGCAGCGCTTGTTCCGCAACCCGACGGCGTGCCGTATGATCAAACGGTGCAACGATTTTGGCGCCGGCGGCGTGTCGGTTGCGATCGGCGAGCTGGCAGACGGTCTGGAAATCGACCTGAATGCCGTACCGAAGAAGTATGAAGGCTTGGACGGCACGGAGTTGGCTATCAGCGAGTCGCAGGAGCGTATGGCGGTGGTCGTGGAGGCGCAGGACGTCGACGGTTTCCTTGCGCTGGCTGCGGAGGAAAATCTGCAAGCTTGTCCGGTGGCGGTGGTGCGTGCCGAGCCCCGTTTGGTGATGAACTGGAACGGAAAACGCATTGTGGACATCAGCCGTGAGTTCCTCAATTCCAACGGTGCTGAGAAGCACATTGTGATCACGCCGGAGAAGCCGACGATGCCACATCGTGAGGTGTCCGGCAGCTTTACGGAAAACTATACCGCTTTGGCGGCAGACCTCAACGTGTGTTCCAAGCGTGGTCTGTCCGAGCGTTTTGACTCCACCATTGGTGCCGGCACGGTGCTGATGCCGTTCGGCGGTAAGAATCAGCTCACCCCGATCCAGGCCATGGTGCAGAAGGTGTCGGTCGAAAAGGGCCACACCAACGATTGTTCGTTTATGTCCTGGGGTTACAACCCCTTCGTAGCGGAGCAGAGTCCGTACCACGGTGCCTATCTCGCCGTGGTGGAGTCGGTCAGCAAGCTGATCGCCTCGGGTGCTTCGTTTGAGGACGTTTATCTGACCTTCCAGGAGTATTTTGAGCGTCCCGGTAAGGACGGCAAGCGCTGGGGCAAGCCGCTGGCGGCACTGCTCGGCGCCTTCCGTGCCCAACGAGAGCTGGGAATCGGCTCGATTGGCGGTAAGGACTCGATGAGCGGCTCGTTCGAGGATCTCGACGTTCCGCCGACGCTGGTGTCCTTTGCCGTCACCACCGGTAAGACCGACGAGGTCGTGTCTCCCGAGTTTAAGAAGGCGGGCAACCGCGTGGTGTGCCTGTGCCCCGAATATGACGAAAACGGCTTGCCCAAAACGAAGTCTCTGCTGGCAACCTTTGATAAGGTCACCGCACTGCTGCGCAGCGGCAAGGCGGTCGCCTGCTACACGCCGGGTCACGGTGGTATCGGCGAAGCGGTTATGAAGATGTGCTTCGGTAACGGCCTTGGTTTCCGCTATGCGGACACGATGTGCCCGAAATGCATTTTCGGTTACAACTACGGTAGCTTCCTCCTGGAAGTTGCAGAAGAAATCGAAGGCGCACGGACGGTTGGTGCAGTGACCGATGATGGATGCATCTCGTTTGGTGAGGAAAGCCTCAAGCTGGCAGATCTGCTCGGCATTTATGAAAACAAGCTGGAAAGCGTGTATAGCTGCAATATCTCGCAGGGTAACGGCCCGATGGAGACCTTCAGTTACGAAGCAGCCGAGCGGGTATCTCCCGCCATTAAGGTAGCAAAGCCGAAGGTACTGATCCCTGCGTTCCCCGGAACCAACTGCGAATACGACAGCGCCAAAGCGATGCGTGATGCCGGTGCCGATCCCGAAATTGTGGTGATCAAAAACCTGACGGCTGCAGGCATTCAGGCAAGTGTGGAGGAGTTTGCACAGAAGCTGAAGACGTCTCAAATGGTGTTCATTACCGGCGGTTTCTCCGGCGGTGAAGAGCCGGACGGCAGCGGCAAGTTTATCACGGCGTTCTTCCGCAATGCCGCTGTCAAGGAGGGCGTGACCGATCTGCTGGATAACCGTGACGGCTTGATGTGCGGTATCTGCAACGGTTTCCAGGCGCTGATCAAGCTGGGTCTGGTGCCGTACGGCAAGATCATCGACACCGACGAGACCTGCCCGACGCTTACCTTTAACACTATTGCCCGTCACCAATCCCGTATCGTGCGCACTCGTGTGGCGTCGAACAAGTCGCCGTGGCTGGCGCTTACCAACGTGGGCGACGTGTATAACGTGCCGATCTCGCACGGCGAGGGTCGTTTCCTTGCCGACGAAGCGTTGATCCGCCAGTTGGCGGCAAACGGTCAGATTGCAACGCAATATGTGGACGAGTGCGGCAAGGCAACAGCAGATATTCACTTTAATCCGAACGATTCGATGTTTGCGATTGAGGGTATTACCTCGCCCGACGGCCGTGTATTCGGTAAAATGGGCCACAGTGAGCGTATCGGCTCGGGCTTGTACCGCAATGTTCCGGGCGATTATGAGATCCGTATGTTTGAAGCGGCTGTAAAATATTACCGCTGATAGGTTTGGGAGGAAGAAAGCCATGAATTTTTTTGAAGAGTTAAAAGCGTATGATCCGGCGGTTGCCGATGCCTGCCATCTGGAGCTGGAGCGCCAGCAGCACAATATTGAACTGATTGCTTCGGAAAATATTGTTTCCAAGGCGGTTTTGCTGGCTGCCGGCGGCGTATTGACGAACAAATACGCCGAGGGCTATCCCGGCAAGCGCTACTACGGCGGTTGCCAGTGCGTGGATATTGTGGAAGACATTGCCCGTGAGCGTGCGAAGCAGCTGTTTGGTGCTGAGCATGCTAACGTTCAGCCGCACAGTGGTGCCAACGCCAACCTGGCAGTGTTTTTTGCATTGCTGCAGCCTGGCGACACGGTGATGGGTATGAATCTTCAGCAGGGCGGTCATCTGTCCCATGGTTCTCCCGTCAATATCTCGGGTAAATATTTCAACATCGTGCCCTACGGCGTTAGTGAAGATACCGAGATGATTGATTACGATGAGATGCGCCGCATCGCTTTGGAATGCAAACCGAAGCTGATCGTGGTTGGTGCCAGTGCGTATTCCCGTGTGATCGATTTCCCTCGTTGCCGTGAGATTGCGGATGAGGTCGGCGCTTACCTTATGGTGGATATGGCGCATATTGCGGGTTTGATCGCTGCGGGCGTGCACCCGTCTCCCGTGCCGTATGCGGACGTGGTAACCACCACGACGCACAAGACGCTGCGCGGTCCCCGTGGCGGTATGATTCTCTGCCGTGAGGCGCTGGCAAAGCAGATCGACAAAGCGGTATTTCCCGGCACACAGGGTGGCCCGCTGATGCACATTATCGCTGCCAAGGCAGTAGCGCTTGGTGAGGCACTGACCGAGGAGTTCCGCACGTATCAGCAGCAGGTCGTCAAGAATGCGGCGGCACTGTGTGACGGCTTGACCAAGCGTGGCTTGAAGGTCGTCTCCGGCGGTACCGATAACCATTTGATCCTGCTCAAGCTGCTGGATACCGGCGTAACCGGTAAGGAACTGGAGCATCGGTTGGATGAGGTACACATTACGGCGAATAAAAACACCATTCCCAACGATCCTCAGAGCCCGTTCGTGACCAGCGGTCTGCGTCTGGGAAGCCCGGCGGTTACGACCCGTGGCTTCGGCGAAGCGGAAATGGAGCTGATCGCCGGCTGGATCTATGACACCATTTATGATTTTGAGAACAGTCGTGAGCGCATCAGCCGCGAGGTTCAGGCGCTCTGCGAGAAGTTCCCGATTTATTAAAAAAGGAAGTGGCAGATATGGCCTATTTGTCCGATATTGAAATTGCTCAGGCGTGTGAAATGAAGCCCATTGCCGCTATTGCTGAAGCGGCGAAGATCGACAAGAAATATTGGGAGCCGTACGGCACTTATAAAGCAAAGATCGATCCGGCGTTGCTGAAGGAAACCGATCGTGAAAACGGCAAGCTCATTCTTGTGACGGCGATCACTCCTACGCCGGCTGGTGAAGGCAAGACGACCACGACGATCGGCCTGGCTGACGGCCTGCGCCGCATCGGCAAGGACGTTACGGTGGCTCTGCGTGAGCCGTCGCTCGGCCCGGTGTTCGGTGTCAAGGGCGGTGCCGCAGGCGGCGGTTATGCTCAGGTTGTCCCGATGGAGGATATTAACCTGCACTTTACCGGTGATTTCCACGCTATCGGTGCGGCGAACAACCTGCTGGCGGCGATGCTGGATAATCACATTCAGCAAGGTAATAAACTGGGCATCGACGTGCGCAAGATCACGTGGAAGCGCTGCGTGGATATGAACGATCGCCAGCTGCGTTTTGTCATTGACGGTATGGGCGGCAAGGCGAACGGCGTGCCCCGTGAGGACGGCTTTGACATTACCGTGGCGAGCGAGATTATGGCGGTGCTGTGTCTGGCGGATTCTATCACCGACCTGAAAGAACGCCTGTCCCGCATTATTGTCGGTTATACCTTCGATGATCGCCCGGTCACCTGCGGCGAACTGAAGGCTGCAGGTGCGATGACCGCTCTGCTGAAGGATGCGATCAAACCGAACCTGGTGCAGACCTTGGAGGGCACGCCGGCGTTCGTGCACGGCGGACCGTTTGCCAACATTGCCCATGGCTGTAACTCCGTTATGGCGACCCGCCTTGCGCTGAAAATGGGCGATTATACCGTGACTGAGGCAGGTTTCGGTGCGGATCTCGGTGCCGAGAAATTCCTCGACATCAAGTGCCGCATGGCGGGTCTGACGCCGGATGCGGTGGTGATCGTTGCCACCGTCCGTGCACTGAAGATGCATGGCGGTTTGGCAAAGAACCAGCTTGGCGAGGAGGACCTCGGTGCACTGGAGCGTGGTATTCCGAACCTGCTCCGTCACGTATCCAATATTAAAAACGTGTATCAGCTTCCCTGCGTGGTAGCGGTCAACCGTTTCCCGACCGATACCGATGCGGAGATCGATTTTATCATCAAAAAATGCCGTGAGCTCGGCGTCAATACCGTGTTGTCCACCGTGTGGGCAGAAGGCGGCAAGGGTGGCGAGGAGCTTGCTCGTGAAGTGGTGCGTCTGTGCGAAGAGGAGCAGGGCAATTTCACCTTCTCCTACGAACTGGACGTCACGATTGAGGACAAGATCACGGCAGTTGTGCAGAAGGTGTACGGCGGTGACGGTATTACCGTGATGCCTGCCGCCAAGAAGCAGATTGCCCAGCTTACCGCACTTGGCTTTGACAAATTGCCTGTTTGCATTGCCAAAACGCAGTACAGCTTTTCGGACGACCCGACCAAGCTTGGTGCACCGGAAGGCTTCACCGTGACGGTGAAGAACGTCAAGGTATCGGCGGGCGCCGGTTTCTTGGTTGTGTTGACGGGTGATATTTTGACGATGCCCGGTCTGCCGAAGGTTCCTGCTGCCGAGGCGATCGACGTCGACGAGGACGGCCGTATTATCGGCCTGTTCTAAGCGATGCTGAATAGTTGCAGGAGATGATCGTGTGAGCTCATTGCGTCAACATCGCCATTCAGAGGCGGTACGGTATGAAATCTCCGTACCGCCTGCTTATGCGTGGAATCGATCGACGAGGGAGGACGCCCCTCGTTATCAGCGGGGCGAGGACGGGTATTGGTACGATCCGACTGCCGTAGAATCCGATACAGTCTTGATCAGCTGTGTGGGTGACCTTATGGCAGAACCGAGAATGACAAACGCCTGCCGTTATGGTGATGCGTATTTCTTTCATCCACTGTTCCGCCACGTGCGGGAGATTTTGCGCTCCTCGGATTTTGCCATTGCCAATCTGGAAACGACGTTGAGCGAACGCACGCCCTATGCGGGCGAGTACCATTGTATCGCGGGGAAATACCACTGCAATGCTCCTGCGTGTTATTTGGACGCTGTGCGTTATGCGGGTTTTGATGCGTTGATCACAGCGAACAATCACAACTGCGATTCGGGTGTCGAGGGCCTGTGGGACACGCTGCGTGCGGTGGACGATCACGGGTTTATGCGTACCGGTTCCTTTTTACCATCCGAGACCGAGCGTGTTTTGCTGGTCAAGGTTGGGGGCATCCGTCTGGCGATTTTGGGCTACGGCAATCGGTATAACGGGTTGGATGAACGGCATTTTACCAAGGAAGGCATTGATACGTGCCTGAATTGGTTCAGTCGGGACGTCTGCCTGCGTGACGTGGCGTATGCCCGGGAGAACGGTGCTGAGTTTGTGCTGTGTTATCAGCATTGGGGCTGTGATTACGATGAACAGCCGAATGAGCAGCAATATCGTATTTTAGAGGAATTAAAAGGCTGTGGTGTCGACTATATTGTCGGTAGTCATACTCATTGCTTGCAGGAGCACACCACCGCGAAGGCGGAAGATGGTCGGGAGATCCCCATGATCTTTTCCATGGGCAATTTTGTGACCAATGAGCGCCGTGAGCTGTGCCGACATACCGGAATTCTACAGCTTGTCCTTTCCAAAAAAGACGGGCACATCATCGTGGAAGAACAACTGATCCCGTGTTATGTGTTTGATGAGTTCGGCACGGGTCACTTCTGTGTCGTACCCACTGACGGACGGCTCAACGGCGGTTACACACACGAGCGAATGGAGGCAGTTAACGCCTATATTCGCGGTCGTGTCGGTGAATCGCTCGCTTTTGCACCGACCCGTGAGGTCAAGCTGTCGACACTGTGCGAAGCAATGTGGCTGCCGTGTCCCGAGGGACGGGAAAACCGTCCCGTTACCAAGCTGTGTACGCAATCGGGAACGCTGTGCCGTGGTGCGGTGTATTTTGCGTTTGGTGAGCAAACTCTTGCCGACCGTCGCCGCTTGGTTGCGGCGGAGGTTGCGGCTATTGTCAGCCGCGAGCCGATCGCCGATCTACCGTGCTTACTCACGGATGACGTAACCGCTGCCTATCGTGCGGCACATGCGGTCGTTCGCCCAATGGGCGATGCGGCACGAGCGGTACTGGTTGCCGGCGCTAAGGGGAAGACGGTTGCACGGGAGACGATTGCCCGTGTACTGCGTACGCTTGGTGGGGTGCTGACCCCACAGGATGCGGAGCACATGGATCTGTGTCTGTGGCAGGACACGCATCCGTATCACCGGTATATCGTGTCGGAACTTCGTGACGGGTATCCGCTGAGTGCGACCGAAGCGGTGGCGTTGTATCGTCCCGACGTGTTGGTGCTGACGGCCGCTCCGTGTGAGGCAGAGGCGTTGATAAACGGTCTGCCCGACGGCAGTGCGGTTGTATATAATGCGGCCGATGCTGCGCTTGTCCGTGCGGTGGAGAAGAGCGATCGAGAAGCGATCCTACGGATTCCGTACGGGGATGTGACGGCGGATTGCCCGTCGTTACCGTTTGCGTATTTGTCCCGTTACACGGCGGCAGCGCTCGCCGTGGGGAACTATGAAGGTGTCGAGGATGCGGCCATGCGTTCTGCCATTTCCTCGTATGCAGCGCCCGGATTCGCACAGGCGATCGTGCCGACGGACGGTGTGACGCTCGTGCTAAATACGGCGTGTCACACCGAGGCGGAGGCTTGCTCGGTCTTGCGTGCCGCACCGGAGGAAGGACGCCGCATTGCCGTGCTGGCGGCTCCTTCGCACGGCGAGTACACGAAGTCGTTTGCCCCGGCGTTGGCAGCTTGGAATCCGACGCAGGTGCTCACGTTGTACGATGTGGGCGTGGAAAATGCGGTAATCTGCGAGGATGTCGCAGCGTTGGAGATCGCCCTGACGGAGGCGGTGCGTGACGGCGACGTGATCGTCATCAACGGTGGCCGTGCGGCACAGCTGTGTGAAGTTGTTCGACGGGTGTTCGGTGTTACCGATGGGTTTATTCCCGGCGCCTCGTAAAAGTCGGTTTTAACACTGGGGTTGACAACGGCCGAAGTGTGTGTTAAAATACAGGAAATTACATACTGAATGATAGAGGCGCACTTAGCAAAGAGTACCGTGTTACAGTCGAAGGACGGTTGCCAAAGCCACAGGGGAAAGGTGCGAGTGCCGAAGCGGATGTCGTGGCGGGCATTTTGGCTGGCAACACAGGAAACACCTGTGCTGTTGTCGCAGCAATGCGGAGGGCTATCGTATTTCAGAGATCCTTTTGGATTATTTTGGGATAGCCGTCGTTTTGCACGTCGGCTATCTTTTTTTAGTCAAAAGGGGAGTATTTCGATGAAAAACACGGTATTTACAGGTGCAGCAACGGCCATTATCACGCCGTTAAATGAAAACGGCATTGATTTTGAGCAGTTTGCCCGCCTGATCGAATGGCAGATCGCCGAGGGGATCGATGCGATCGTGGTGGTCGGCACGACGGGCGAGGGCCCGACGTTGACCGACGCGGAGCACCGTGAAGCGATTCGGTTTTGCGTGGAGCAGGTGGCAGGCCGTGTGCCGGTGATCGCCGGTACCGGCTCCAACGATGCGGCGTATGCTATCAGCCTGACCCAATTCGCTTGTGAGGCCGGTGCTGATGCGATGCTGCTTGTGACACCGTACTACAATAAAGCCACGCAGGCAGGCTTGATTCAATTTTTTACGGCGATAGCGGATGCCAGTACCAAGCCGTGTATTTTGTACAACGTTCCGAGCCGTACCGGTTGCAATCTGCAGCCGAAAACGGTGGCAGCACTTGCCGAGCATCCCCGCATCGTTGGTATCAAGGAGGCGGGCGGCGATATTTCGCAGGTCGCACAAATTGCGGCGCTGTGCGGTGATAAGCTGGATATTTATTCGGGGAACGACGACCAGATCGTGCCGATCATGTCACTTGGCGGCAAGGGCGTTATCTCGGTGCTGTCCAATCTGTTTCCGAAAGAAACGTCGGATTTGTGCCACTTGTATTTTGACGGCAAGGTGAAGGAATCGGCGGCGATGCAGTTGAAGTTTCTCCCGTTGGTCGATGCATTATTCTGTGAAGTGAATCCCATTCCCGTCAAGGCGGCTATGGCTGCTATGGGGTATTGTGATAACTATTTGCGTTTGCCGCTTACTCCGATGGAGCCGCAGCACGAAGCGCAGCTGCTTGCCTTGATGAGGGAGAACGGTTTAGACGTATAAATGAGCATACTAACCTTAAAGGAGTACGTGAGTATGAAGATCGGTATTTACGGTTACGGTAATTTGGGACGTGGCGTGGAGTATGCTGTTTGTCAAGCGCCGGATGCGGAGCTCGTCGGCATTTTTACCCGTCGTGATCCGTCGACGGTGAAGCCGCACGGCAACGTGCCGGTGTACGCCGCTGCGGAATTGCCGCAATTTCGTGACACGCTGGACGTGTTGATCCTGTGCGGCGGCAGTGCCACAGACTTGCCGGAAATGACGCCATCGTTGGCGGCAGAGTTCAACGTGGTGGATAGCTTTGACACTCACGCCGCCATTTCCGAGCATTTCGCAGCGGTGGATCAAGCCGCAACGGATTCAGGGCATATTGCGCTGATCTCTGCCGGTTGGGATCCGGGCTTGTTTTCGCTGAATCGTTTATATGCCTCGGCAATTTTGCCCGACGGGAAGGACTACACCTTCTGGGGACGTGGCGTCAGCCAGGGCCATTCGGATGCGATCCGCCGTATTGCCGGTGTTTGTGACGCCCGTCAGTACACGGTTCCGGTGGAGTCGGCAATGGCGGCGGTGCGTAATGGCGAAACCCCGACGCTTACCACCCGCCAGAAACATATTCGTGAGTGCTACGTTGTAGCGGAGGACGGTGCCGATCGTGAGCGCATTGCTGCTGAGATCCGATCCATGCCGCACTACTTTGCCGAGTATGACACCCATGTGTTTTTTGTTACAGCTGAGGAACTGAAGCGGGATCATGCGGCATTGCCGCATGGCGGTTCGGTGATCCGCTCCGGTGTTACGGGGTGGAACGGAGAGAACCGACAGTTGATTGAATACAGCCTGAAGCTGGATTCCAATCCCGAGTTCACAGCCAGCGTTCTGGTGGCGTATGCCCGAGCGATTTATCGGATGCGTGCCCGCGGCACCATCGGATGCAAGACGGTGTTTGACGTAGCGCCGGCGGATCTGTCGCCGTTGTCACCCGAAGAGCTTCGTGCGCATATGCTGTAAGGCATTCTACTACGAAAGGAACCGTTTCCGATGATATCCGAACAGTTGATGATCTGCCCGAATCTCTCCGTCCGTGAGGATGGACAACTGTTGTTTGCCGGGCAGGATACCGCCGCTTTAGCGGCGACATACGGTACGCCGTTGTACCTGATGGATGAAGACCGTATCCGTGAGCGCTGCCGCACCTATGTAACAGCCGCTAATCGGGCGCTTGACGGCAAAGCACGGGTGCTGTACGCCTCCAAGGCGGCCTCCTTCAAACGTATATATAAGATCGTGCAGGAAGAAAATATGTATGTTGACGTGGTGTCTCCCGGTGAAATCGCCACCGCCTGCCGTGCGGGATTTCCGATGGAGCGTGTCTACTTTCACTCCAGCCACAAAAGCGATGCCGATATTGATTTTGCAGTGGGGCATGGCGTGGGGTATTTTGTGGTGGACAACACGGAGGAGCTTTTGTCGTTGGAGCGGATTGCGGCAGAACGAGGCGTGCACCAGCGTATTTTGCTTCGCTTGACCCCCGGTATCGATCCGCACACCTACGAAGCGGTCGCCACCGGCAAGGTGGACTCTAAGTTTGGATTTGCCATTGAAACGGGACAGGCGGAAGAGGTCACCCGGCTGGCGTTGGCACAGCCTCACCTGAAGTTGGTTGGTTTTCACAGCCACGTGGGCTCGCAGGTGTTTGATTCCGATGTATTCTTGCAAATGGTAGATATTTTGATCGCATACGTTGCGATGATTCGTGATACCTATCAGTATCTTCCGGAGCAACTGAACTTAGGCGGCGGCTACGGCGTGCGGTATCTGCCGAGCGATCCCGAACTGGATATTGCGGCGAACTTGGCGCAGGTAGGTGCCTATATCAAGGAGAAAACTGCCGAGTGGAATGTGCCGATGCCGGAGGTTTTGTTTGAGCCGGGTCGCAGCATTGTGGCGGATGCGGGTTTGACACTGTATACCGTCAGCTCACTGAAGAGGATTCCCGGTTACAAAAACTACGTTTCGGTGGACGGCGGTATGACGGATAACCCCCGATACGCCTTGTATCAAGCACCGTACACGGTGTTGGCGGCCGGAAAGCTGAACGAGCCTGCAACGCTGGTATGCGATGTGGTGGGCCGCTGCTGCGAGAGTGGTGATATTATTCAGGAAGCCGTCCCGATGCCTGCCTCGATCGGTCGAGGCGATCTGCTTGCCTGTTTAACGACGGGGGCGTATAACTATTCCATGGCATCAAACTACAATCGGGTTCCCCGTCCGCCGGTGGTCATGCTGCATGGTGGTGCGTCGTACGTAGCGGTGCGTCGTGAAACATTGGAAGATATTACGGCGTTGGATCTGTAATTAGGAGGAGGTCGTACAAATGGAGTGGATTGCCGCATTGTTTATCAGCGTATTTCTTCCGCTGATTATGATTGTTCAAGGCATCTTTTTTCGCCGTGGCGGCCCCAAAAAGATCAATCACGTCTACGGCTACCGTACGCATAGGGCGATGCTCAACGAGGATACCTGGCGCTTTGCCCATCGCTATTGCGGCAAGCTGTGGCTCGTGTGCGGTTTGATATTGCTGCCGCTTTCACTGATCGCCATACTGTGTCTGATCGATCAATCCAACGAGACGTTGGGTATCGCCGCCGCACTTATTTGCGGCACACAGATCGTGGTCCTGCTTCTCGGAACAGCACTACCAACAGAACTGGCACTGAAACGCACGTTTGACAAAAACGGTAACAGAAAATAAGAGTCGAAACCGCCGTAGGGGAAAAACCTTCCGATACGGCGGTTTTTTATTTGAAATTCCACGAAAAGTCCGTATATTTTTATTGACTTTATCGTGATAAAGTGATACTATGGTAAAAAATCGATTAAAGGAGGGCTTCTGATGAGCGTTTTTGACTCTGCTTCGGTGGAACGACTGTTCCGTGTCATGCAAAGTCTGGAGACGCCGGAGGAATATCGGCGTTTTTTTGAGGATATTTGTACGATCCGCGAGATTCAGGATATGGCACAGCGCTTGGACGTTGCCATTTTACTTCGTGAGGGCAAGAATTATCAGGAGATCTCAGCGGAGACGGCGGTAAGCTCTGCGACGATCAGCCGTGTGAACCGCTGCCTGCTGTATGGCGGCGGCGGATACCGTGAGGCGCTGGACAAGTGGCAGAAAACGGAGGGGCAGGAATGAATACACAAACCGGTCTGCGAGATGAAGAGATGATCGTGGGCACCCTGCGTACGCTGTACGGTCGGTATGGCTATGCGCCGTATAAAATGAGCAAGTTCGAGGAATACGATCTGTATGTCCGCAACAAGGATTTTCTTATTTCGGACAGCATCATCACCTTTACCGACACGAACGGCAAGCTGATGGCGCTGAAGCCCGACGTGACGCTGTCGATCGTGAAAAACACGGGCGACGTTGAGGGCGGCGTGCGCAAGGTGTACTATGACGAGCACGTGTACCGTGTTGCCAAAAGCTCGCATACCTTCCGTGAGATTCGCCAAATGGGTCTGGAATGTCTGGGTGAGCCGGATGCGTATTGCCGTGCGGAGGTGCTGCGCCTGGCAGCGGATAGCCTGCGTTGTATTGCGGCAGAAACCGTATTGGATATTTCTCACCTCGGCATTGTGACGGGTCTTTTGGATCGGTGCGGTGTGGCGGCGGATACCCGTGGTGCGATACTGAAATGCATCGGCGAGAAAAACCGTCACGAATTGACAAAACGGCTGGCGGAAGCAGGTGTTTCCGAGAAGGAAGCGGCACTGCTGTGTGAGGTAGCGGGCTTGTACGGTGCGCCGACAGAGGTGTTGCCTCGCCTGCGGGGACTTCTTGCTGACAGCGAACTTGTCACTGTGGTGGAGGAGCTCGAGACGGTGCTTTCTGCGGTGGCGCAAACGGATGCGACAGATGCTGTGCGCTTGGATCTGTCAGTGGTGGGTGACACCCGCTACTACAACGGATTTGTCTTCAAGGGCTTTGTCAGCGGTATTCCCGGAGCGGTGCTGACGGGCGGTCAGTACGACCGCTTGCTTCAAAAAATGGGTAAAAATGCGGGAGCGATCGGTTTTGCAATCTATTTGGATATGCTGTCGGAGCTAATCGTTCCGGAAGAGCCGTACGATGCCGACGACATACTGTTGTACGATACGGCGTCACCGGCGGAGGTCGGGAAGGCAGTAGCCATGCTGCAGCAGGACGGCCGTCGGGTGCTGGCGCTTCGTGCGATGCCGCAGAAGGTGCGCTGCCGTCGCATCTGGAAATTAACGGAAAGTGGGGTCGAAGCGGTTGAAAACGATGCTTAATGTCGCCCTTCCAAAAGGACGCCTTGGCGAAAAAGTGTATGATCTGTTTGAAAAAGCCGGTTTCGAGTGCCCCTCGATCCGTGAAAACAATCGCAAGCTGATTTTCGAAAACCCGGAAAAAGCAGTGCGCTATTTTTGGGTTAAGCCCTCCGATGTAGCGATCTATGTGGAGCGTGGAGCGGCAGATATCGGTGTGGCCGGCAAGGATATTTTGCTCGAATACGAGCCGGACGTGTATGAACTGTTGGATCTGAATCTCGGTCGGTGCCGTATGGCGGTAGCGGCGAAGAAGGATTTTCGGGATGATACCCGCCGTCCGCTCAAGGTGGCGACCAAATTCAGCAACATCGCCGGTCAGTATTACGCCTCCTGCGGACGGGATATTGATATTATTCATCTGAACGGCTCGATCGAGATTGCGCCGATTTTGGGGTTGTCGGATGTCATTGTGGATATCGTGGAGACAGGCACCACGCTTAAGGAAAATGATTTGGAGGTCGTGGAGACGATCGTCCCGATCAGTGCCCGACTGATCGCCAACAAATCGGGATTTAAGTTCAAAGGCGATGCGATCGAAGAAATCGTGCGCAGCATTGCCGCACAAACGGAGGGAACGGTATGATCCGCATTTTGAAACGCAGCGAGGTAGATGACAGCGAGGTATTTTCCCGTGCTGTACCGCAGGTTAACGTCGAGGAGGTCGTCGCTGAGGTAATTCGGCGTGTCCGTACCGAGGGCGACCGTGCGCTGCTGGAATATTGTGAAAAATGGGACGGTGCCAAGCTGACACAGCTTCGGGTGACCAAAGAGGAGATCGACGAGGCGGTTGCCGCCGTGGATCCTGCGTTTTTGGAAATCCTGCGTGAAGCGGCGGCGAACATTCGCCGTTTTCACGAGAAGCAGGTGCGCACCTCCTTCTTGCAAAACGAACAGGCGGGCGTCGTGACGGGACAGAAGATCATTCCGCTGGACCGTGCCGGCTTATACGTGCCGGGCGGCACGGCGGCCTACCCGTCCACCGTGCTGATGGATGCGATTCCGGCCCGCATTGCGGGATGCCGTCAGGTCGTAATGGTAACGCCCCCCGACCGTGAGGGCAAGATCAATCCTGTGATTTTGGCGGCTGCATCGGTTGCCGGTGTGGACGAGATCTACAAGGTCGGCGGTTCTCAAGCGATTGCCGCTTTGGCGTACGGCACCGAGAGTATTCCGAGGGTGGACAAGATCGTCGGTCCCGGCAATGCGTTCGTTGCTGAGGCCAAAAAGCAGGTGTACGGTACCGTGGCAATCGATATGATCGCCGGTCCGAGCGAGATCCTCATCGTGGCAGATAGCACGGCGAATCCCCGATTCGTGGCGGCGGATCTGCTCTCGCAGGCCGAGCACGATCGTTTGGCGAGTGCGGTGCTGGTAACGGATGACGCCGCTTTGGCTGCGGCTGTGCAGCAAGAAGTGGAGGCACAGGTGTCGTTGCTGGCACGGGAGGCGATCGCCCGTGAGTCGATTGATAAAAACGGCAAGATCATCGTGGCGGAGACGTTAGACGAAGCCATTGAGATCTCCAACGCCATTGCGCCGGAGCATCTGGAGCTGTGTGTTGCCGATCCGTTTGCCATATTGGATCAGGTGCGTCATGCGGGGTCGATCTTTATGGGCAACTATTGTCCCGAGGCACTCGGCGATTATTTTGCCGGCCCGAATCATACCTTGCCCACCAGCGGTACGGCACGGTTTTCCAGTCCGCTGTCGGTGGATGATTTTGTGAAGAAAACGCAGTACACCTATTACACCGCCGACGCCTTGAAGCGTGTGGCGGAAAAGGTGGCGTATTTTGCAGACCAAGAGGGATTGACGGCACACGCACGCAGTGCCCGCATCCGTTTGGAGGAATGAGCATGAGTCGCTTTTTCAGCGAAAAGTATCGCACGCTGACCCCTTACACGCCGGGGGAGCAGCCGACAGAACGGAAGTATATCAAGCTGAACACCAACGAATCCCCGTTTCCTCCGTCAGCCAAAGCGGTGGAGGCGGGTGCGGCAGCAGCGGCACAGCTGCAGCTCTATCCCGACCCGACCTGCCGTGAACTGACGGGGGCGGTCGCCGCTGTGTGCGGCGTTTCGTCGGATGAGGTGTTGCTCACCAACGGCTCGGATGAAATACTGAACTTTGCGTTTATGGCGTTTTGTGACGAGACGCACCCGGCCGTGTTTCCCGATATTACGTATGGGTTTTACAAGGTGTTTGCCGAGCTGAACGGCGTGCCGTATCGTACCGTGCCGCTGAGGGAGGATCTGTCGATCGATCCTACGGAGTACTACCATGCCGGCGGCACGGTGTTTATCGCCAATCCCAATGCGCCGACGGGTTTGATGCTGTCAGTTGCTGAGGTGGAGGGGATTTTGAAGAACAACCCCGACAACGTGGTGGTGATCGACGAGGCGTACGTGGATTTTGGCGGTGAGAGCTGCGTTCCGTTGGTGAAGAAGTACGATAACCTGTTGGTGACGCAGACGTTTTCCAAATCACGCTCTATGGCGGGTGCTCGTCTCGGCTTTGGCGTAGGACAAGCGGCGCTGATCAATGATCTGAACACGATCAAGTATTCTACCAACCCGTATAACATTAACCGCTTGACAATGGCGGCAGGATTGGGTACACTGGCGGATGAGGCATATACACGTGCCAATTGCCAAACGATCATCGAGACACGGAAAACGACGACCGAAGCTCTTCGCAAGCTGGGCTTCCGGGTGGCGGATTCCAAAACGAACTTTGTGTTTGCGAAGCACCCCGCCATTGACGGCGAGCGGTTGTACTGTGAGCTTAAGGATCGGGGAATTTTGGTGAGACATTTTGCGGTGCCTCGGATTGCGGCGTACGTTCGCATCACGATCGGCAGTGAAACCGAAATGCAGGCACTGGTCAGTGCACTGCGTGAGATAGTGGAGGAATGTTAAATGCGTACGGCAGAGATTAACAGAACGACGGCAGAGACGAATATTGCTCTGAAACTGAATCTGGACGGTACCGGTGTGTCGAGCATTGACAGCGGCTGTGGCTTTTTGGATCATATGCTGACGTTGTTCGCCAAGCACGGTCGGTTTGATCTGACGGTAACGTGCCAAGGCGACACGCAGGTGGACGATCATCACACAGTGGAGGACATCGGCATTTGTTTGGGACAGGCGTTTGCGGAGGCGCTGGGTGAAAAGCGTGGTATCTGCCGCTATGGTGACACGATCCTGCCGATGGACGAGGCGCTGATCCTGTCGGCGGTGGACCTGTCGGGCAGAAGCTTTTTGGTGTATGATATGACCATTCCGTCCCAGAAGGTCGGTACGTTTGATACCGAGCTGGGTCAGGAGTTCTGGCTTGCGTTTGTGCGGACAGCGAGCTGCACGCTGCATATAAAGCAGCTTGCGGGCAGCAATTCGCATCACATTCTGGAGGGCGCTTTCAAATCGGTTGCCCGCAGCTTGCGGCAAGCGGTGTGCGTCGATCCGTCCCTTGGCGGTGAGATTCCGTCCACGAAAGGAGTCCTGGCATGATCGCCATTGTGGATTACGGCGTAGGAAACCTCTTTTCGCTAAAAAGCTCGCTGGCGTCGATCGGTGCGGACAGCGTCGTGACGGCCGACCCGCAGGTGCTGCGGCAGAGCGATCGCATTTTGTTACCGGGTGTTGGCGCTTTTGGTGATGCGGTGGAGAAGCTGCGTGCCTCCGGCCTTGCGGACGTTGTGGTGGAGGAGGCCCGAAGCGGCAAGCCGCTTCTCGGTATCTGCCTTGGTATGCAGCTGTTGTTTGACCGCAGCTTTGAATACGGTGAGCACGCCGGTTTGGGTCTGATCCCCGGTGAGATCCGCCCGATCGAGGAGGTCATTCCCGCCGGATACAAGATTCCGCACATCGGCTGGAATGCGCTGGATTTCGGGGAAAAACACAATCCGCTGTTCCGTCATATCCATGACGGCGATTTCGTGTATTTTGTGCACTCTTATTATGCAACGAAGTGCGATGAGCACGTGATCGCTACGGCGGAATACGGCGCACCGCTCACGGCGGCTGTGGCACGGGATAACGTGTTCGGTTGCCAATTCCACCCGGAAAAGAGCGGTACGGTGGGACTGAATATACTGAAAGCGTTTTGTGAAGAAACGAGGTAACACGATGCAGATCTTTCCTGCAATTGATTTATACGAGGGCAAGGCGGTGCGCCTGTTCAAGGGCGATTATGCCCAAATGACCGTCTACAATGAAAATCCCGTTGAGGTGGCACGTGATTTTGTGGCGCAGGGTGCGACGCATCTCCACCTTGTCGATCTGGAGGGCGCCCGCACCGGAGAAACGCCGAACTTTGAGGTCGTGCGGAAGCTGAAGGCGGAGACGGGTCTGTTTTGCGAAGTGGGTGGCGGCGTACGCAGCCACGCCGTGATCGATCGCTACCGTGAAGCGGGTATTGACCGCATTATTCTGGGCACGGCGGCGGTGACCGAGGACGGCTTCGTAGAGGAGGCGGTGCGTCGGCACGGAGAGCATATTGCGGTTGGCGTGGATATTAAGGACGGTATGGTCGCTGTGAAGGGCTGGACCGAAAAATCCTCGCTGGAAGCTTTTGATTTTTGCGAAAAAATGCAAAAAATCGGCGTAAAAACGCTGATTTGTACCGATATTTCCCGTGACGGAGCGATGCGTGGCACCAATCTGGCACTGTACCGTGAGCTGTCACAGCGGTTTTCCTTGCAGATCATCGCCTCGGGCGGTGTCTCCTCGATCGACGATGTGAAAGAGCTCGCCGCTATGGATCTGTACGGTGCGATTGTGGGAAAGGCGTATTACACGGGCGCACTGTCGCTCCGTGAAGCGATCGAGGTGGCACAATGATAACCAAACGAATCATTCCCTGCCTGGATGTTCGGGACGGACGTGTGGTCAAGGGAGTCAATTTTCAAGGACTCAGCGACGTGTCGTCTCCCGTGGAGCTGGCACGGTATTACAGCGAAAACGGCGCTGACGAGCTGGTGTTCTACGATATTACCGCTTCGGCGGAGGGGCGCCGCTTGTTTACCGATATTTTGTGCGAAGCGGCAAGCACGGTGTTTATTCCGTTGACCGTTGGCGGCGGCATTAATACGGTAGACGACTTCGACCGTGTTCTGAAATGCGGTGCGGATAAGGTGAGCGTCAATTCGGGTGCCATCCGTGATCCTTCGCTTGTGCGGGAAGCTGCCAAGCGTTACGGCGACCAGTGTGTGGTGCTGTCGGTGGACGTGAAGCGTGTTGACGGCGAATTTCGTGTGTTTGCCCGTGGCGGTCGTGACGACACGGGTATGGAAGCGATCGATTGGATCCGCCGTTGCGTTGCAGACGGTGCCGGCGAAGTGGTGGTCAATTCTATTGATACCGACGGTGTGCGTGGTGGCTTCGACCACGAGATGCTGGCGGCGGTGTGCGATGCGGTGTCGGTGCCCGTCATTGCTTCGGGCGGAGCCGGCTGTGCCGAGGATTTTGTCAAATTATTCCGTGCGTTGCCACGGGTGGATGCGGGCTTGGCGGCGTCGATTTTTCATTTCGGCGAGGTGCGGATCCGTGATTTGAAGCAGTTGCTTGCAAAAGCCGATATTCCGGTACGTTTGGAAGGAGAATACCGTCATGATTGATGTAGAAAGCTTGAAATTTGATGAGCAGGGCCTCATTCCTGCAATCGTGCAGGATGCTGTGACCAAGCAGGTGCTGACACTAGCGTATATGAACCGTGAAAGCTTGAAGATCTCGATGGAGAAGGGCCTTTGCTGTTTCTGGAGCCGTTCTCGGCAGGAGCTGTGGCTCAAGGGTGAAACGAGCGGCAATTATCAGCACATCGTTTCGATCACGGCGGATTGCGATAACGACGCCGTGGTGGTGCTGGTAGAGCCGGACGGCCCGGCGTGTCACACGGGTACGACGTCCTGCTTCACGCATCCCGTGTGGGAGAGCGAGGAGCGCTCCGAGTTCTCGTTGCAGGCGCTGATGACGCTGATCGAAGGCCGCAAGACCGAGAAGAAGGAAGGCTCCTATACCACCTATTTGTTTGAAAAGGGCTTGGATAAGATCCTGAAAAAGGTGGGCGAGGAAAGCACCGAGGTCATCATTGCGGGTAAGGCAGACGATAAGGCGGAGACGATCTATGAGATCTCGGATCTGACCTATCATTTGCTGGTACTGATGATCCAGATGGGTATTTCGCTGGAGGATATCCACCGTGAGCTGGCTTCCCGTCACGTCATCGATCACAAGATCAAGCAGGAGAAGATGACGAAATGATCGGTCAGGATTTTCATAATCATACCACCTTCTGCGACGGGCACGCCGATCCTGAAGTTATGGTGCAGACCGCTATCGAGCGTGGGTTTACACGGTTGGGATTGCTGATCCACTCGTACACCTTCTTTGATGAAAGCTATTGTGCGAGCAAGGATGCCCCTGCTGTGTTCCAGGCGACAATGGCGGAACTGAAGGAGAAATACCGGGGACGGATCGAGTTGTATTGCGGTGTGGAGCAGGATTATTATTCTGCGGAGTCCACCGAGGGGTTTGACTACGTCATCGGTTCGGTGCATTATCTGAAGCACGGGGAGGAGTACCCGCCGGTGGACGACAACCGTGAGCATACGCTGGCGATCGTGCGTGACTACTACGGCGGCGATTGGTACAGCTATGCCGAGGATTACTTCCGCACGGTGTCGGATGTGGCAGAAAAGCTTCGCCCCGATATTATCGGGCACTTCGATCTTGCTGCCAAGTACAACGGCGAGGGCGATCTGTTTGACGAAGCACATCCCCGATACGTGGCGGCATGGCAGGCGGCGGCAGATCGCTTGCTGACCTACGGTATTCCGTTTGAGATCAATCTCGGTGGTATCCTGCGTGCAGGACGGCACGAGCCGTATCCCACGCTGGCTATCCAACGGTATTTGGCGCAGCACGGCGCACGGGTGTTGCTGTCGGGTGATTGCCATACCGCCGAGGCGTTAGGCGTTGGGTTTGAAGAATGGGAAAAGGCGGCCGTGGAGATCGGCTTCCGTCCCGAGCAGTGGGTAGAATTTCAGTTTTAAGAATAACGGGCAGGCATCAAGCCGGCTCGTTATTTTTTGCTTTCCTCTTTATTTTTGAAAATGGTGTGGTATAATTGAGGCAATGTGTTGATCGGTTATAAAAGGAGGGCAAGTCATGGATCGCAGCAGCTTATTCACAAGTTCGTGGCGGGAGGCTGTTCCCAATCCAATTTATGAGGATTATCCCGAGTACACGGAATTGTATTATAAAGCGTGGGAGCTGGCGTTTGCTCATATCAAAGAGATCCCCGGGATGCCTCAAACACCGTACATGGACGAGGCGTTTTGCAATCTGCACATATGGATCTGGGATACCTGCTTTATGTCTTTGTTTTGTAAATATGCCGGATCTGTGTTTCCCGGCGTGGAGTCGTTTCGGAACTTTTACGAAGTGTTGCATGCGGATGGGCGATTGCCGGCGGTCATCGCCACGGAAGACGATGCCGTATGGACGGGGCGAGTGCCGGGTGAACCGTATGAATTGCAAATACACATTGCAGACAATCCACCGTTGTTCGCTTGGGGCGAGTATCAAAATGCATTACTGCGTGGAGACAAGAATTATCTGAAACGTCTGCTCTATGAAGAGCAATTCTTGCAGAAACACTATGAGTGGATCGAGAGTTTGCGTGAATCGGTTATAGTGAAGGGCGTTTTTGTTCCCACCTGTCTGATCGCCGATCCGTATGGGTATAAATGGGAGGGCGGACGCTCGGGAATGGACAACACCCCGCGTGGACGATGCGGTGAGCGCACCGAAGAACAGCGTCCCAACAATCCGGATATGCTGTGGATTGATGCGATTTGTCAGCAGGCATTGTCTGCTGACATGATTGCAAAATTGTTTTCGATTGTAGGGGATACGGATGCTTGCCGACTTTGGAACGAGCGGTTTTTAGAAAAGAACCGCATCATCAATGAGCTGTATTGGGATGATGAGGATGGCTTCTATTATGATATTGATTGCCATACGCATCGGGCTTATAAAGTAAAGTCGATTGCGTCTTATTGGACGATGACGGCGGGTATTGCACCGAATGATCGTGCTGTTGTACTGGTCAAGGAACTTGAAAACGCCGAAACATTTG
Organism: Acutalibacteraceae bacterium; assembly: GCA_045630285.1. GTDB lineage: Bacteria > Bacillota > Clostridia > Oscillospirales > Acutalibacteraceae > RGIG3009. Next base: position 37,976 of record JAZQSX010000023.1, read on the forward strand.
GAGGACCGGTTCCGTTTCCGTCTTTGGCGCGCAACGACGGTGACTTTCAGGCCGACGGAGAATATTGGCGCGGTTCGGTGTGGTTGCCCACGGCGTATGCAGCGCTTGTCGGTCTTAAAAATTACGGTTTTTATCGTGAAGCACATGAACTGTCATGCCGGTTGCTTGAGCATATGTGCAAAACCTATGCAGAGTTTGAACCTCATACCATATGGGAAGCTTATTCTCCTGAAAAACACGAGCCGGCGTACAATGAAACCGGGACAGCCACTTACGTTCGCCCTGACTTTTGCGGTTGGTCGGCACTGGGCCCTATTTCGTCGTATATCGAATTTGTGCTGGGGTTTCACACCATTGATGCATTTAAGAAACAAGTGGAGTGGGCAAAGCCCGAAACTGTTACCGGGAAAATCGGTATCAAAAACCTTCGCTTCGGCAATATTGTAACCGATATAGAAGCGGTTGGGGATACGTGTGTTGTGAAAACGAATGAGCGGTACTGTCTTGTTGTTAACGGCAAGAGCCACGAAATGTTGCCCGGTGTCAACACGGTTAATTTGTGACAGTAGAAACGACGGAGTTTCGATATGAACGTTGGACAGAATGACGATGTTAAGAATAACGAGCAAGCGAGAAGCCTGCTCGTTATTTTTTGCTTTCCTCTTTATTTTTTTAATATATTGTGATATAATAAAACGAATATGTCTATATCGTGCGGGAGGTGAAGGAAATGGAACGGTTTGAACTACACGCACCGTATGCGCCGACAGGCGATCAGCCGCAGGCGATCGAGCAGTTGGTGAAGAGTATTAACAGCGGCAAGCGGGAGCAAACGCTGCTTGGCGTGACCGGTTCCGGTAAGACCTTCACTATGGCGAACGTGATCGCACAGGTCAACCGTCCGACCCTCGTTCTCGCTCACAACAAGACGCTGGCGGCGCAGTTGTGCTCGGAGTTTAAGGAATTTTTCCCCAACAATGCGGTGGAATATTTTGTTTCCTACTACGATTACTATCAGCCTGAGGCGTACGTGCCGTCGACCGATACGTATATCGAAAAGGATTCCGCCATTAACGATGAGATCGACAAGCTGCGCCATTCTGCCACCTCGGCTCTGTCGGAGCGCCGTGACGTTATTATCGTTGCCAGTGTTTCCTGCATTTACAGCTTGGGTAACCCCATTGATTATCGCAATATGATCATTTCGCTCCGCCCGGGTATGCGCAAGGAGCGTGATGAGCTTCTCGCACGGCTGGTAGATCTGCAATATGAGCGGAATGATATCAATTTCATTCGCAACAAGTTCCGTGTGCGTGGTGACGTGGTGGAGATTTTTCCTGCCTACTCCAACGACACGGTGATCCGTGTGGAGTTTTTTGGTGACGAGATCGATCGCATCAGTGAGGTCAATCCGCTGACGGGTGAGCTGAAAGGCTTGCTGGGGCATATTGCGATCTATCCGGCATCGCACTATATCGTACCGCCGGACAAGCTGGAGCTGGCGATTGCCGAGATCGAGCAGGAGCTGGAAGCACGGGTAGAGGAGTTTAAGGCCAACGGGCAGTTGCTGGAAGCACAGCGCATTTTGCAGCGCACTCGTTATGATATTGAGATGCTACGTGAGATCGGCATCTGTAAGGGTATCGAAAACTATTCCCGTGTACTGGCGGGGCGTGCGCCCGGTTCGACTCCGTTTACGCTGTTGGATTATTTTCCCGAGGATTATTTACTGTTTGTGGACGAGTCACACGTCACGCTGCCGCAGGTGCGTGGTATGTTCGGCGGTGATTACGCCCGTAAAAAGAACTTGGTCGATTACGGATTCCGTCTGCCGAGTGCGTTTGACAACCGTCCGCTGAACTTTGATGAGTTTTATAACCGTGTTCATCAAGCGGTGTTTGTCAGCGCCACGCCGGGCGAGTTCGAACGTGACCGCAGCGGTGCGCCCGTGGAGCAGGTGATTCGTCCCACCGGTTTGCCGGATCCCGAGGTGATGGTGCGTCCTGTCGAAGGGCAGATTGACGATCTTATCGGCGAGATCCGGTTGCGTGCCGAACGGAAAGAGCGTGTATTGGTGACCACGCTGACCAAGAAAATGGCGGAAGACCTGACGACGTATTTTGAAAACGTCGGTATTCGGGTGCGGTATATGCACCACGATATTGATACGATGGAGCGTATGGAGATCATCCGTGACCTGCGTCTCGGTGAGTTTGACGTGCTGATCGGTATCAATTTGTTGCGTGAGGGCCTGGATATTCCCGAGGTGTCGCTGGTAGCGGTGCTGGACGCCGATAAGGAGGGCTTCCTGCGGTCGGCAACCTCGCTCATTCAGACGATCGGGCGTGCGGCACGAAACGCTGAGGGTAAGGTTATTTTGTATGCTGATGAGGTCACGCCGTCTATGGAGCAGGCGATCCGTGAAACGGAGCGCCGCCGTGCGATCCAGCTGCGGTACAATGAGGAGCACGGGATCGTACCGAAAACCATTATTAAGGAAGTTCGTGACGTGCTGCAGATCACACCGTCTGCGGTACGGGATGCCAAGAACGGCAAGAAATTATCGAAGTTGGAGCGTCAACAGCGTATTGAGCAGTTGACCAAAGAGATGAAGCACGCCGCCAAGCTGCTTGAATTTGAACATGCGGCGTGGCTGCGTGATGAAATTGAGAAGCTGAAGCAAGGCTGAACAGTGAGGAATAACGATGTTGGAGAAACTGATCGTCAAGGGCGCAAAGGAACACAATTTAAAGAATATTGACGTGACGATCCCCCGTGACAAGCTGGTGGTGTTTACCGGCGTGTCGGGCTCAGGCAAGTCTTCGCTGGCGTTTGATACGATCTATGCCGAGGGGCAGCGCCGCTATATGGAGAGCCTGTCCTCGTATGCCCGTATGTTTTTGGGGCAGATGGAAAAGCCGGAGGTTGAGTCGATCGACGGCTTGTCGCCTGCCATTTCCATTGACCAAAAAACCACCTCGCAGAATCCCCGCTCGACGGTGGGCACGGTCACGGAGATCTACGATTATCTGCGATTGCTGTATGCACGCATCGGCGTTCCGCACTGCCCGAAGTGCGGTCGGGAGATTCGTCAGCAAACGGTGGATGAGATCGTCGATCGGTTGCTTGAACTGCCGGAACGCACACGCATTCAACTGCTTGCGCCCGTCGTCCGTGGTCGCAAGGGCGAATGTCAGAAGGAATTTGAAGCAGCTCGCAAATCGGGCTACGTGCGGGTGCGCGTTGACGGCTCGCTATACGATCTGTCGGAAACGATCAAGCTGGATAAGAACAAGAAGCACACCGTAGAGGTCGTGGTCGACCGTTTGGTCATTGCACCAGAGATCCGTGGTCGCTTAGCGGATTCGGTGGAAATGGCGACCTCGCTGTCGGAGGGGCTGCTGACCGTAGATCTGCCGGATAGCGGGGAAGAACTGACGTTTTCGCAGAATTACGCTTGCCCCGATCACGGGTTTAGCATGGAAGAGCTTACGCCACGGATGTTCTCGTTTAACAACCCGTTTGGCGCTTGTCCGAAGTGTACGGGTATCGGCATTTTTATGTCGATTGATCCGGCGTTGGTGCTGGCGGATGAAAATCTGTCGATCCGTGAGGGTGCGATTCGTGCCAGCGGGTGGAACTATCTGGACGGTGGCACCATTGCACAGATGTATTACGAGGGGTTGGCTGACCATTACGGATTTTCGCTGGATACGCCGTGGAAGGATCTGTCGGCGGAGGCGAAGGAGATCCTTCTGTACGGAAACAAGGGCGAGAAGATCCGTATGATCCGGCGCATGGAATACGGATCCGGTGAGTATTTTACGGCTTTCGAGGGCATTGTCAACAACCTGCAGCGTCGCCACCAGGAGACGAACAGTGAGTGGATGCGCAGTGAACTGGAAACGTATATGAGCAAGGTGCCGTGCCCCGATTGCCACGGCAAGCGACTCAAGCCGGAGAGCTTAGCCGTGACGGTAGGCGGGATCAATATTGCTGATTTGTGCAGCTATTCCGTGACGGAAATGCTGGAATTTTTGCAGGAACTGGATGCGAAGCTGACTGAGCGGGAGCATCAGATCGCCGATCGTGTGTTGAAGGAGATCCGTGAGCGCTTGGGCTTCCTGAACAGCGTCGGATTGGAGTATTTGACGCTGTCTCGTGCTGCCGGTACGCTGTCGGGCGGCGAGAGCCAGCGCATCCGTTTGGCAACGCAGATCGGCTCGTCGCTGATGGGCGTTCTGTATATTTTGGACGAGCCAAGCATTGGCTTGCATCAACGGGATAACCAAAAGCTGTTGGATACACTGCGCCGTTTGCGGGATCTGGGCAACACGCTCATTGTGGTGGAGCACGACGAGGAAACGATGCTGGCGGCGGATTGGATCGTCGACATCGGGCCGGGTGCCGGTGTTCACGGCGGTGAAGTGATCTGCTCGGGTACGGTGGATGACATTTGCGCCTGTGAGCAGTCGATCACCGGTCAGTACCTCAGCGGGAAGCGTCGTATTCCGGTCCCTGAGAAGCGCCGCCCGGGTAACGGTCACGAACTGCGGGTGTTGGGCGCTGCCGCCAATAATCTGAAAAATATCGACGTGTCGTTCCGCTTGGGCGCCTTTAACTGCGTGACAGGTGTGTCCGGCTCAGGCAAATCGTCGTTGGTTAATGAGATCCTGTACAAGCAGTTGGCGAACAAGCTGAATCGGGCGTATTGCCGTGCCGGTGCTCATCGGAGCATCGAAGGGATCGAGGCGCTGGACAAGGTCATTGCGATCGATCAGTCCCCGATCGGACGTACTCCCCGCTCCAATCCGGCGACATATACGGGCGTATTTAACGATATTCGGGAGCTATTTGCCTCCACCACCGACGCAAAAATGCGGGGCTATACCGCCAGCCGTTTTTCGTTCAACGTCCGCGGCGGTCGCTGTGAGGCGTGTCAGGGTGACGGTATTCTCAAGATCGAAATGCACTTTTTGCCGGATATTTACGTGCCGTGTGAGGTGTGCAAGGGCCAGCGGTACAACCGTGAGACGCTGGAAGTGCGTTACAAAGGTAAAAACATTTACGATATTTTGGAGATGACGGTCGAGGAGGCACGTGCCTTTTTCGACAGTATTCCGAAGATCGCACGGCGTTTGCAGACGCTGCTGGACGTTGGCTTGGGGTATATCAAGCTGGGGCAGCCGGCGACGACTCTGTCGGGCGGCGAGGCGCAGCGTGTGAAGCTGGCGACGGAGCTGTCAAAGCGGTCGACCGGGCGGACGATCTATATTCTGGACGAGCCGACCACGGGCCTGCATACGGCGGACGTGGCGCAGCTGATCCGTGTACTGCAAACGCTGGTGGACGGCGGCAACACGGTCGTTGTGATCGAGCACAATCTGGATGTGATCAAAAATGCGGACTATATTCTGGATCTCGGTCCGGAGGGCGGCACGCGGGGCGGTACGCTGGTGGCTGCCGGCACGCCGGAGGAATTGATCCGTGTTCCGGAATCGTATACCGGACAGTATTTAAAGCCGCTGCTGGGGCGGTGAGTTATGTGTAAAGAAAGGAGGAAAACCGTATGACACGATGGGAAGAATTCTATCGGTTGTGTTACTATACCGGCGTGCAAATGGTGCGTTTGTCTCACCGTGTGGGGCGGTTTTTCGCCTTGGTCTTTGTACCGATTCGGGTGCTTTTCTGGCGCCTCGGCAACGCCGCACGGCAAAAGCGGGCCAATCGTCGTATTCGTGAGGGCTTTACCGGCTTGTTCCGCCGTTTTCGCATAGCGAAGGATCGTGTGCGTACGGCGTGGAAGCGGCATCCGCTTTTGGGTATACTGCAAGCGTTGTATTTGCCCGTTCACGCCGTAAAGCATTATCACAGCGCTTCACGCTGGCTGGTGCGAACGACGGCAACGCTGATCGCTGTGGCGGTACTCGGCAGCACGCTGTACTATTGGAGCGATACGACGTTTGCGCTGGCGTTGACCGATGAGACGGGTGATGTTTGGGGCTACGTGGCCGACGAGCGGGTGCTGCACGACGGCGTCGCTCTGGCGAAGGAGCGGCTGGGTGACGATGCACACAAGCTGTCGTTTGAAGCCTCCTCTGACGTGTCCTTGCAGATCATACCGCAGTCCAGCGTGCTGGATAAGCACGAGATCTGTGATTATCTGTTGGAGCAGACCGACCTGCCGATGCAGGATGCCTGCGGCGTGTACGTGGACGGCGTGTTGCACAGCGTGGCGGACAGTGAGCGGGTTGCTTCACGGATATTGGACGAGATCCTGGAGGCGAGTATCAACGAAAACGATGATGTCGAGGCCTCGTTTGTGGAAACCGTGGAGCTGGTGGAAGGCGTTTTCCTCGAGGAAACGGTGCATGAGAAGCAGGAGTTGAAGGAACTGCTTTTGGAGGACCTGCGGGTGCAGGTATCGGGCACGATCCAGTACGAGACGGAGATTGCGTATTCCGTGATGCGTATTCCCGATGCGACGATGTATGAGGGCACTGAGCGTGTACGTGTGATGGGGCAGTCGGGTGTACGCCTCATCACGGCGACGGTCACGACCGTCAACGGCGTGGAACAGTTCAGCGTGATCACCGAATCGGAGATCACCAAGGCGCCTGTGACGGAAATTCGGGCGTACGGCACCAAAAAGAAGACCGGCTCCGGGTATGTGGGCGGTCAACATGCCAAGGGATTCTTCGTGTGGCCGACAGAGCACACACGGTTCCTATCGCAGCAGTTCGGAAACGAAGGTCACCGTGGCATCGATATCTGGCGGGATAATATGACGGGCGAGGATATTTTGGCTGCGGACGGTGGTAAGGTCGTTATGGCGGGCGAATATCCCGGCTATAAAACCTACGGTAAGTTTGTGATCATCGACCACGGCAACGGCTACCGCACGGTCTATGCGCATTGCAGTGAGGTGCTGGTCAAGGAGGGCGACATCGTGCGCCAAGGGCAGCACATTGCCGAGGTGGGTAACACCGGACGAAGCACGGCACCGCACTTGCACTTTGAGGTGCAGCGGAACGGCGTGCTGCTTAACCCGATGAAGTTTTTGAAGTAAGGTGGAGCGCCATGGAACGTGAAGTGACCGTTGGCGGAATCTACCGCCACTTCAAAGGAAATATGTACGAGGTGCTGGCGATTGGACGGCATAGCGAAACGCTGGAGCCGCTGGTCGTGTACCGTGCTTTGTACGGCGAGGGCGGCGTGTGGGTACGTCCGCTTGAGAACTTTACCGAAACGGTAACGCGGGAGGGGAAAACCTGCGCCCGCTTTGAGAAAATCAGCGAGTGAGCCTTGCCGCTAATGCGGCAGTGTGGTATACTCGATGCAGAGGATAGTTTGAAGACAGATAGGAAGTAGTTATGGGCATGGCAAAAAGAGACAATTTACGCAATATTGCTATTATTGCACACGTAGATCACGGTAAAACGACGTTGGTGGACCAGCTGCTGCGGCAAAGCGGTATTTTCCGTGCCAACGAGCAGGTGTCGGAGCGAGTGATGGACTCCAACGATCTGGAGCGGGAGCGTGGCATCACCATTCTCTCAAAAAACACAGCTGTGATGTACGGCGATACCAAGATCAACATTGTGGATACCCCCGGTCACGCTGATTTCGGCGGTGAGGTGGAGCGGATCCTGATGATGGTCGATGGTGTGCTGCTGTTGGTCGATGCGTTTGAAGGATGCATGCCGCAGACACGGTTCGTTTTGAAAAAGGCGTTGGGACTTGGTAAGCGTCCGGTAGTGGTGATCAATAAGATCGACCGTGACGGCGCCCGCCCTGACGAAGTGATCGACGAGCTGCTGGATCTGTTTATCGAGCTGGGTGCAGACGAGGATCAGCTGGATTTCCCTGTGATCTATGCTTCGGGGCGTGACGGCTACGCTTCCACCGACGCCTCGATGCGCGAGGGTACGATGCAGCCGCTGTTTGAAGCGATTTTGCAGTATGTTCCCGCACCCGAAGGCGATGCAGAGGCACCGCTTCAGATCTTGTTTTCGAATATTGATTATGATGAATATGTCGGTCGTGTGGGTGTTGGCCGTGTGGAGCGTGGCACGGTGCGCAATGGACAGGCAGTGACGCTGTGCCGCGCCGACGGCAGTACGCAGTCGTGCCGCATTGCCAAACTGTTCCAGTTTGAAGGTCTGCATCGTGTAGAGCATGAATCGGCGTCGGTGGGCGATCTGATCGCCGTGACGGGTCTGACCGATCTTAATATCGGCGAGACCGCTTGCGATCCGTTGTGCGTTGAGCCGTTGCCGTTCGTTCGCATTGACGAACCGACGATTTCAATGCTGTTTATGGTCAATAACAGCCCGTTTGCCGGTAAGGAAGGCAAATACGTCACGTCACGCAATCTGCGTGACCGCCTGTTCAAAGAGGTGGAGACCAACGTCAGTATGCGGGTACGGGAGACCGAAACGACCGATGCGTTTGAGGTGTCGGGACGTGGTGAGCTGCATCTGTCGATCTTGATCGAAACGATGCGGCGGCAGGGATATGAGTTTGCCGTCAGTCGCCCGCAGGTTATCTATAAACAGGATGCAGACGGCAATTTGCTGGAGCCGATGGAGCTTTTGATGATCGAAGTGCCGGAAAACTACGTAGGCGTCGTGATGGAAAAGCTCGGCTCTCGCAAAGCGGAGATCGTGAATATGGGTACCCGTGAAACGGGAGCCAGTCATCTGGAGTTCCGCATTCCGTCCCGTGGCTTGATGGGATACCGTCAGCAATTTTTGACTGACACCAACGGTAACGGTATTATGAACAGCGTGTTTGACGGCTATGAGCCGTATAAGGGTGATATTCCGCAGCGCATACAGGGCTCGCTCGTGGTGTTCGAAACGGGCGAGACCAGCAGCTACGGTTTGTTTAACGCACAAGACCGTGGTGCGTTGTTCGTTGGCCCGGCGGTTTCGGTGTATGAGGGTATGATCGTCGGTCAATCGCCCAAAAATGAAGATATTGTCGTCAACGTGTGCAAAAAGAAGCACGTGACCAATATGCGTGCTGCCGGTTCGGATGAAGCGCTTCGTCTGACTCCGCCGACGGTGCTGTCACTGGAACAGTCGTTGGAGTTTATCAACGACGATGAATTGGTTGAGGTAACGCCGCACAGTATCCGTTTGCGCAAGCGTATTTTGTCACGGGAATTGCGCATGAAAGAGGCGGCGAAAAAGAAGGCGTGAAGCAACGGTTGATCCGTCCGTTGTGGGTTGCCGGTGCGACCTGGGCTCTTGTGTGCTTGGGAGGTGCGTGGCTGCCGACGGATGCTTTGATAGCCGTGCTTGCCGTTGGCATTGTTTGCGCCGTACTTACTGTAACGATTCCTCGTCTGCGGTGTCACCACGGTGTGGTGCTGAGCGTGATAACCGCTGTCGTAGCTTGCGGTGTATTGCTGTATTGGCAAGCTGCAAGGTTTCAACCAACACGGGAGATGGACGGCAGAGAGGTCTTTATACACGCCGAGGTACAGGAGAACGAAGCGTTCACGGAGTTGGAGGTGCTGTCGGGCGATTTACCGTCCGGGACACGTTTGGAACTGTGGGCTGAGCCGTTAGGTACAGCGTTGGATCCCCATGATCAGGTTGCAGCGACGTTTGACGTACACGTTACCTCGGAATCGGGACTTACCATGATGTGGGACAAAGCAGACGGCGTATGGCTGGCTGTTATACCCACCGATCTTTCGGGAGAAACGTGGCACATTCTCGAAAGCGACGAGGCCGAGGTGTCGGCGCTGACGTCTATGCGGCGGGAACTGGCTGTGAAAATACAGCAGGTGCTTCCCGGCGACGTGGGTGCGGTGGTTACCGGGATTTGTCTCGGTATGGATGAGCATCTGTCATCCGAAGCAATGGCTAATTTTCGTGCGTGCGGAGTATCGCATCTGTTTGCGGTCTCGGGATTGCATTTGTCGATCCTGACCCAAGCGTTGCTGTGGCTGCTTCGGCAGATGCGCACGCCAAGGCGTCTTCGTGGCGTGATTTGCGCGCTGGCGGTGGTTTTGTTTTCCGCACTGGTAGGGTGGACGCCCTCCGTGCTGCGTGCCGGAACGCTGTGCCTGATCATGATTCTCGGTGAGTGCATGCGTCGCCGTGCGGATGCCCGCAATTCGTTGGGTGCCGCCTTGCTTCTCTTGTTATTTACCGAACCGTTTGCGGTGTACGACGTCGGATTGTTGCTTTCGTTTACAGCGACGTTCGGATTGTTATTTGTAACCCCGAAGCTGCGGGACGTTATGCTCAAGATACCGTTGCCCGAAGCGTTGACAACGGTATGGAACGGTATCGTCGGCGCCGTTTCGGTGACGGCCGGTGCGATGTTTTTGACGTTGCCGATTACGATACTGTATTTCGGCACGGTCTCCGTGGTCGGTTTGATCGCCAATCTGTTGATGACGTTACCGGCTTCTCTGCTTTTAATTGTTGGCTGGATAGCGATATTGACATTGCCACTGGGTTTGTCGTTCGTATATTATCCGCTGCTGATGCTGGTTGGGTGGTTGGCACGTTTCTTGTTGTGGATCGCCGGCGGCGTTGCTGAGCTTCCGTTCGCTGTGGTATCGGTGACGGAGACGTATTTGGTGGTCGGCATCATCGGAAGCTTGTTGATCGTCGCAGTGACCTGGGGTTTGTTCCACGGGCGAGGCGTGTGGCTGGTGACCGGTATTTGTACGACTGCGGTGTGTATTGGTGCAGGAATCTATCATTACCGATTGGCAGATACTGTTCGGTTTTTAGTGATTCCAAACGAAACCGATCTATCGGTTTGTATGATGTACCGTGATCAGGCGGTGCTGATAACCGCTCCGTCCGAGGCAAACACCGTCTATGAAATCCGTTCCGCTTTGCAGCGGGAGGGCGTTTTGTCGTTGGATGCTGTGGTGCTGCCGCATAACGAAAGCCGTGGCAGCCCGTATATGCCCCATATTTTGGGAAGCTGCCTAGAAGGGGCGACCGTATATAGTGAGGTCGAGGATGCCGCCGTATTAGCCGACGACCTGCGAGTATATCGGCAGGGATCGTGGTGTATCGTACGGTGTGGCTCGGTGGAGGCCGCGTTTTCCTTGGAGACGACGACTGAAGCCCCGATCGAACGGGTCGACGTGCTGTTTTGTACGCATCAGGCTGTCGACACGGCCGATGATACGGTACAGGTGATACAGCAGGCATCCGCCTTATATGCGTTGCCACCGCACGGTATCGCTGCACCGAATGAAGAAGAATTATGGATCTGGGTTGAGAGCGACGGAAGCGTAAGCATCAAATAAATGGAGCGAGGAGAGGGTCTCATGCCGTTATCGGAACAGGAACTGAAGCTGCATCTGAAGCAAGGGGTGCCTGCACGGGTGTACTTGTTGTACGGTGAGGAAAATTACCTGACGGTGCATTATGCAGAGCAGGTGATTCGCCTGGCAGGGGTGCGCCCGAATGACAGCTTGGCGGAGTTCAACATGCACCGCTTTGACGGTCAGGAATGCTCCTTTGATGCTATTGAAGAGGCCGCAGAGGCTCTGCCGCTGATGGCTGACCGCAAATGTGTAGCAGTATGCAATTGTGATGTTACTTCGGCAGCGGTCTTTGACCGTGCCATGGCACTTGTGTCGGATCCGCCGGAGGAGACGGTGCTGATTTTCTGGATGACCACACTGCTGTCCGAAGGCAAACCCAATGCCAAGTGGCGGCAGTTTATTGAGGCGGTTGATAAATCGGGTATCTGCGTATGTTTTCCTCGGAAGACGATGGAGGAAGCGGTACGGCTGCTGTGTGCAGGTGCTACCCGCCGCCATTGCGTTTTGCGCCCGGAGGTTGCCAGAGAATTGGTGGAGCAGTGCGGCAATGATCTGAACTTACTGCTGAACGAATTGGATAAGCTGTGTGCGGTAGCGGGACATGGCGAGATCACCTCGGCGATCGTGGGTGAGGTGGCTACCAAAAACCTGAATGCGCAGGCGTTTGAGTTGTCCAATGCGATCCTGAAGCACAATTATGAAAGTGCGTATACCATTTTACATAAGCTGTTTGCCAGCAAATTAGAGCCGGTCGTCATTTTGGCGGCGCTTTCCGGCTCGTATACCGATCTTTACCGTGCCAAGCTGGCGGCCAATGCAGGCCAGCGTGCCGAAACGCTGGTAGAGGAATTTGATTACAAGAGTCGTGCCTTCCGCCTGAAATATGCGGCACGTGACTGCAGTCGCTTGTCGCTGGAGGCCCTGCGAGAAAGCCTGGACATTTTGGCGCAGGCTGACCGTCGGCTGAAGTCGTATACCAGTGACAAGCGCACGGTGTTGGAGGAAACGGCGGCAAAGCTGATCGTTACTGCGAAATTGGGGAAGATCCAATGATTCCCCGAATAAAAGAAGCGATCGTTGTTGAAGGGAAATACGATGCGATCCGTTTGCAGTCGGTGGTGGACGCCACCATTGTCACGACGGACGGCTTTGGAATTTTTCGGCAGCCGGAAAAAATGGAATTGCTGCGGCGCCTGGCGGCGGCACAAGGAATCGTCGTACTGACCGACAGTGATGCTGCCGGATTTGTGATTCGTGACCGTATCAGCGGCTCGTTACCGCCGTCGCAGGTATTACACGCCTACGCCCCTGAGATCGTGGGTAAGGAGCGCCGCAAAAGCGTGCCCTCCAAGGAAGGATTGCTTGGCGTGGAGGGTATTGACGGTGAGCACTTGCTTCGTGCGTTGGCGCAAGCGGGGGCCACGCTGGAGGATACCAAGACGCTCCTGCGTCCCAAGGCGTTTTTGACCAAGGCACGGTTGTACGAGGACGGGTTATCCGGCCGAGAGAACAGCGCCGCCTTGCGGGAAAAGCTGCTTCGTCGGTTGGGTTTGCCGCATCGTTTGTCTGCCAATCGCATGATAGAGGTGTTCAATGCGTTGTTAACCGAAGAGGAATACGGCGCTTTGCTTGCACAGAGTAAAGGAGAAGATAAAAATGACTCGACCGATTATGCTGGCGTCGGCCTCGCCGCGCCGTCGGGAGATTTGTGATTTGTTGGGGCTTACCTATACGGTGCGCCCCGCAGTTGCCGAATTGCCCGCTGACCCCACCTTACCGGCAGGTGAGGCGATCCTGCAGGTCGCACGGGGTAAAGCGGAGGAAGTGGCGGCACAGCACCCTGCGGAGATTGTGTTGGGTGCCGACACAGCCGTGGTAGTGGATGATTGCATTCTGGGCAAGCCGAAGGACGAAGCCGAGGCAAAGCAGATGCTGCGCTTGATCTCGGGCCGCACGCATCAGGTAATCACCGCTGTATGGGTGTGTGGCGACGGGTACGATAACGGATTTTACGATTGCGCCGACGTGACCTTCTTTCCTATGACTGAGGAGGATATCGAGGCGTATGTGGCGACGGGCGAACCGAATGATAAAGCGGGGGCTTACGCCGTACAAGGCATCGGCGCCCGATACATTCGGGGCATCAACGGTGATTTTTATACCGTGATGGGATTGCCGAGCGGACGGTTGCTTCGTTTTTTGGATCATCGTTAATTTTTCAGTGTGAGTTCGACAGTTTTCTACAGGAAAGGAAGCGGTTGTATGCAATTGATGCGACATGCAAAGAGCGCGCCGGCGGATACCGTCGACGTCGCCGAGGTGCGTAAGCAGACGCCTTGGTGGCGGTTTATGGTGTTTTTGCCGGTGGCGTTTTTGTGGATGGAATTGGTTTTCCGAGCCGTAACGGTCGAGCAGTTCTTCGGAATAGGATTGCTGTTCGTCTTTGGTTTTACCGTATCTGCGGCGGCTATCGTGTACGTGCTGTGCACGCTGTTTTCGCCCAAGGTCAACCGCCGGATCACAATCGTTTTTTTGGCGATTGCGGCGGCAGTGCTGACCTCCGAAATGATCTATGAGGGGATTTTTCCCGGTCTGTTCTACGATCTTGATAAGATCTCGATGGCAGGCGAAGCCATGGGCGATTACGGCCCTAACGTCGTAGAAAAGGCGATGGAGAGAATTGTTTATATTCTGCTGTTGTGGGTTCCCGTCGGGTTGTACATCGCTTTTGGTAAAAAGTGGTGTCCTGCACAGCGTGCCAAAGGCTTGTTCAAGATTTTTGCCGGTGTAGCAGCTGTTGTGCTTCATGCGGTAATGGTCATTATTATTTTGTGTTCTTCCGGAGATATGGGTCCTCGGTATTATTACATCAGCCGCTTTGATTCGGCAGCGTCGGTGGAGCAGTTTGGCTTGCTTAGTATGTTCCGCCTGGATATTCGTTATGACATCATTCCCGAAGCAATTGAGGAGGATTTCTCCGGCGAGTCATCCTCGCTTGGCGACTTTGATTTTATTGAGGACGGGGGTAATGACACTCCCGACGATCCGCCGGCGGGAGATGGGGAAGAGACCCCGAATGAGGGCGATGGCGAGGAGAAGCCGCCTGAGCCGATCGTGTATACACCGAACGTGATCGAATCGCTGGATTTTGAGGCGCTGGCGAAAGGTACCTCCGACACGAATCTTAAAAAGCTGCACGAGTATTTTGCGTCGGTGGATCCGACAATGAAAAATGAGTACACCGGCAAGTTTAAAGGGAAAAATCTGATATTTATCGTCGCTGAAGGCTTCTCGCCCTACGCAGTGCGGGAAGATCTGACGCCGACATTGTATAAACTGTCCCACGAAGGTATTCAGTGCACTAACTACTACACACCCGGCTGGGGCGTTTCCACCTCCGACGGTGAGTATACCAGCCTGCTTGGCCTGATGCCCGCGACAGGTGTGCGCAGTATGGAGTATTCCGCTGATCGGAATATGTATTTTGCGCTTGGCAACCAATTGAAGGCCGAAGGATATAACACCTACGCTTATCATAACCATACCTATACGTATTACGGGCGCGACAAATCGCACCCCAATTTGGGTTATACTTACAAAGGCATCGGCAACGGGTTGACGCTGGATTATTCCGATTATTACCCGGGTAAGAATACCAAAACCCGTTGGCCCAATTCGGATTATTTGATGGCGAAGGCAACGGCGGACGAGTATATGACGACGGATGCACCGTTCCACACCTATTATTTGACGGTCAGCGGGCATATGAACTACACCTTTATGGGGAACAGTATGTCCTCCTATCACAAAGCCAAGGTGAAGGATCTGCCGTATTCCGAGGAGGTCAAGGCGTATCTTGCTTGCCAGATTGAGTTGGATCTGATGCTGGAGGAGTTGATCGCCAAGCTGGAAGAGAAGGGCCTCGCTGAGGATACACTGCTTGTCGTGACGGCGGATCATTATCCCTACGGTTTGCAGCAGGGTACCGATTTTTACAGCGAAATGGCGGGCAAGGACACCACGTCCACGTTTGAAAAATATCGCAATACGCTAATCATGTGGCATAAGGGTATGGAAAGCATGGTCATTGACGAGCCGGTGTACAGCATCGACCTGCTGCCGACGTTGAGCAACCTGTTTGGCGTGGAATACGATTCTCGCTTGTTAATGGGTCGTGATTTCCTGTCGGATGCGCCGCCGTTGGTGTGCTTCTCCGACCAAAGCTGGATCACCGAGTACGGCCGTTACAATGCAAAGACCAGGACCTTTACGCTGTTCGAAGGTCAGGAGTGGTCAGAGGAAAACAAGAAGGAGTACGTCAAAGCGGTCAACACGGTGGTGCGCCGCAAGTTTACGTTCTCTAACCTGATCCTTAAAGAGGACTACTACGACGTCATTTTAGGAAAATAAAAAACGTCCCG
>JAZQSX010000024.1:0-6906 GCA_045630285.1 Acutalibacteraceae bacterium
CGGGAGCCGGAGCGGGGGCCACGGGAGCCGGAGCGGGGGCTACGGGAGCCGGAGCGGGGGCCACGGGAGCCGGAGCGGGGGCTGCCTGACGAGCGCCGCACGAGGTGCAGAAAGCGGAGCCCTCTACCAAGGGAGCGCCGCACTGACTACAAAACTTTGCCATAATGGAGTCCTCCTCAACAACAGATTATGATAGTACCTTCATTATACCCCCCGCCATTTGGCTTGTCAAGCAAAAAAGCCCGAACCGTGTCCGGTTCGGGCTGAAAAAATCAGTTGATGCCGTAAAGCTCCAGCATGTCGGTCGTGAGGAAGCACTCGCCACCTGCGGTGTAGTATTCGGCGGAGATGCCCGTGATCGACGGGCATTCCTGCAGCATCGCTTTCAGAGCGATCTTCATGGTGCTCTCCTGTGCTTTGAGACTGTCGACGATCGTGGTAGACATATCGTCAGTGACGTCGTAGATCGAGCGGTATTGGTAGATGTAGACCACCTCGGTGCCACGTGCTTCAGCGCTCATCGTCATCATCGAGGTACTGGAGGCTTCCAGCGCTTCTTTGAAGGTCTCGACATACGCTTCGACCTTGTCGGCGGCGCTGTTATCAATGACGATATCAGTAGAACCGCTAATGGTGCCCTTGTCACCGTCATCGAGATCGATGTCCAGATCGCCGAGATCGCCCAACGCATCCTTGAGTTCGTCCTCGAGATCGGTCGAGTCATCCTCATCCTTGTTGCAAGCGGTCAGTGCAAAGCACAGCAGCAGCACGAGCAGCAAAGCAAGCCAACGTTTCATAAGTAGTTTCCTCCTAAAATTCAATGATGTGTTACATTATACTCGTCAAAATTCGGGTTGTCAACACCTATTTTCCTGTGATATACTGCTGCTGTAAGGAGTGATTTGCATGGCGTTTGTGCTGGCTGCGTTCATTATGTTATGCCTGGTTGCCGGCGTGGATTTTTACGTGGCACGGCGGCTGTGGCGGGGGTTATCCGCCGTGTGGCCCCGTGTGCGCTTCGGTGCGGTGCTGGGGGTGACGGTGGGCCTGTCGGTGCTGCTGCTTCTCAACTTTACCTCCTCGTTTTTGCCGCTTCCCGATGCCGTCACGGAGGTGCTCGCCACGGTGGGGGCGTACGCCATGGGCGTGTATCTGTATCTGCTGATGTTTACCGTCATCGCCGACGCCGTGCTGCTGATCCTGCGGTGGGTGCGTCGGTCGGCGGCAGAGCATCGGCGCACACGGTGGATCGCCTCGCTGGTCACGGTGGGGCTGACGGTGGTGACGGTGCTGTACGGGGTGCTGCACGCGCAAAGTCTGCAGCACGTGACCTATACCGTGCCGCTCGACAACGCCGTCGACGTGTCGGATCTGAATATCGTACTGATCAGCGACCTGCATCTCGGTGCGGTGGGCTCGGAGGCACGGCTTCCCGACGTGGTGGAGGCAATCAACCGCCAAAAACCCGACGTCGTCTGTATTGCGGGTGACATTTTTGACACGGAGTTCACGGCGATCCGTGATCCTGCGGCGGTACGGGACGTGCTGGCGACCCTGCGAGCCACCTACGGCGTGTATGCGTGCTTCGGCAACCACGACGGCGGCGAAACGATGCCGCAGATGCGGGAATTCGTCAAGCAGTGCGGCATTACCCTGTTGGAGGATGCCTACACCGTCATCGACGGGCGCTTGGTGCTGGCAGGGCGGCGGAACGAGTCGCCGATCGGCGGAAGCGACGGTGGAGAACGACAATCGCTGGCGGCGATCCTCGACGGCGCCGATCCGACGCTGCCGGTGGTGGTCATGGACCACAATCCCGCCCGTGCCGCCGACAATCCCGAAGCCGACGTGGTGCTGTCGGGGCATACGCACAACGGGCAGGTGTTTCCCGCCACCCTCATCACCGAGTTGCTGTACGAGGGGGACTACGGGCTGTACCGTGTGGGCGGTGACGGCTCGCACGTGGTCGTGACCTCGGGTGCGGGCACGTGGGGCCTGCCGATGCGGGTCGGCTCGGACTGCGAGATCGTCAGCATTTGCCTGAAATAACAAGAAACAGCGGAGAGCGAGCGCTCTCCGCTGTTTTAGTTGAGTGAGAATTACGGTGCTCTTTCGGTACCGACACGGCGCAAAAAGAAGCACAGGATGATAAGGAAAACAGAATTATTGGTTAATAAAACGGGTTCCGCAATGCTGGCAGCAGAGGCGATTGTCGTTCTGCTCGGTACCGCACATGGGACAGAAGATGCGACCGCTGTTGTTTTTGAAAATGCGTACAGCGACCGACGGGTCGTGAGTTTCCGCATCGTCGATCGGCGTGACGGGAATGGGGGCTTCGACGGGCGCAGCAGGGGTCACTGCAGCAGCCTTTGCCTTTGCCTTTTCTTGATCCTTTGCCATAGCTACCAGCGTATCGGAATTTTCAACGAGCTGACCGATGCCGTAGAACAGTATGGAGATCAGCCAAGAGACAACACTGCCGACGATCATGGTCAAAAAGCCCAAAAACACCTCGACACCTTCTTGATCGTCGCTGAGCCGAGGGGTGTCAACGGCTTCTGCAATTCGGATAACGCCCAGGATAACCGCCGTGATCATACCCAAAGCGCAAATCGTTTTTGCAGCGGATTTAATGCTGCTACCTACATCTTCAAACATAGTAAGACCTCCTTGAGTTTCAACAAGTATGGCAAGAGCATAGCATATTTTTGGAGAATTTGCAAGAATAGCCTCGGTGATAGCAACAAGAAACAGCGGAGAGCGAGCGCTCTCCGCTGTGTTTTTAATAACGGCTGAAGGTCAGCATATCGATAGCGGGGTTGTCCCGGGCGGTGTGCAGCACCACGCACAGAGCGGAGCCCTCCGGCGCCGCTACCAGATAGTAGGCGTCGCCCACGGTGTAGGCGCTGTAGGTCGTGCCTACGGCAGAGGTGAGATCGCCGATCGGCTGCCACGAGGCATCCTTGCGGATGCGGGAGTGTACGTCCTTCGGGAAAAAGCCGACGGTGAGCTGGACAAGATAGGCGTTGCTCTCCTCGGCAAACCGAGACAGGCGCAGACTGCGTTGGGCGGCGGGGTAGGTCAGCTCGCCGTCGGTTTTGAAGGCGAGGGAGACGGGGGCGTCGCCGCCGTCCTGCATCGGCAGGGTCATGGCGTCTTTGCCGCAGGAGGCACGGTAGCCCTCTGCCTTATACCACTCGATGCGCAGCCGATTGTCTCCCACCTCGGCGGTCAGCACCGACGGGCTGTTTGTCGACTCGGTCGGTTTGCTCGGTGTGGTGGCAGACGGTGCGGCAGACGGCGTCGTCGGCGGGGTCTCGGCGGCACAGGCACACAGCGACAGTGTCAGCAGCAGTGCCGTCAGGCAGAGAAATATGCGGTTGATCATCGTTCACACGCCCCTTCATCGTGGCTCCATTGTATCACACGTCTCGCCAAAAAGCAACACAGTGCCGAGGGGATTTGGTGTTGATTTATGGCGGCATTCGTGATATACTGGTGCTGATGTAAGGAGGGACGGTTATGTTCTGTCAGCAATGTGGCGCCGAGCAGCCGAACGGCATGGTTTTTTGCGATCAGTGCGGTTCGAAGCTCATGGCCTCCGTTCAACACGTGCAGAAAGAAACGGTACAGCAGACACCCGCAGTGCCTGCCGCACCCGTGGATCCTCGTCCGCCGAAGGTGCGCATGATGGCGCTGTACCGTCATCCGCTGATGCTTGTCTTTACCCTGCTTCAGCTGGCGGCCACGGTCATCATGGTGGGTGGCTTGATCGCTCGTCTGGCGGACGAGTCGTTCGTGATGATCTACCCCAACGGCGGCTTTGATAACGATACCATTTTTTGGTTTATTACCACCACCATTACCGCCATCGGGATGCTGATGATCCTGTTCGGAAGTGTCAACGTACTGCGTGGCGGCTTTTCCGAAAGCGTGGCGGTCACCGGCTTCGGCCTGCGGTTTATCAAGTGGGGCCTCAAGGTCATGGCGATCCGCTGGATCCTGCACGTTGCGTTTCAGGTGGTGCGGTGCGTGGTGCGGACGTATCTCGCCGATTTTTCGGACGTTTACCTGTTCGTGGCGATCGGCGTGCAGATTGTGCTGTACGTTCTGCTGACCCGGCTGTTCTGGAGCGCCGCCAATGCGGTGGATGCCTGCGACGAGAACCTCGACTGCTTCACCGAGGACGGTGCGTGCCTCGGGCAGATGCTGTGCGTGCTCGGCAAGGGTACGGGCGTGACGCTGTTTGTCGTCGGTGCGCTGCTGCTGTGCTTCTGCGTGGGGCTGATGCTGATCGGTGTGTTTGCCGCCGCCGTGCTCGGGTACTACGGCATCGCCATACAGCTGCTGTCGGATGCGGGGCTGTTCGTGATGTGTATGGTGGGCGGTGCGCTGCTGGTCAAGCAGTTCAACCTGTTCACGCAGATCTATTGGGAATGGTCGCAAAGCAACAAATAAGTCAAAAAAACCCGCCCTCGGTGCTGCACCGAGGGCGGGGTTTCGTTTGGTGGCTTTAGAGATTCAGGAACACGATCGCAGCGAGGCCGAACACAAAGCCGACCGTTTGCCGAGTCGTCAGCTGTTCCTTGTACACGAAGCGGGAGACGAGATAGGTGATGATGAGACCGCCCGCCGAGATCAGCGGGAACATCAGCGAGGCAACCATACGGTGGGACAGGATCATCACGAACAGGTTGACCATGCCGTTGAGCAGGCCGCAGACGAGCGCCAGGTGCCAGCCCGACGTGACGCACAGCTTGAAGTCCCGACGGTTGCGCAGCAGCGCCATCACCAGCATAAACACCGTGACCAGAGCGAGGGCGACGATCATAAACTCGTTTTTGTACGCACCGCCCGAGGCGTTTTGCTGCAGCTTTTGCACGACGGTGCACATACCGTTGCCGGCGAAGGCCAGCAGCACGAACAGGACCCATTTAAAGGAGAAGCGCGCGCCTTTTTCGGTCTTATTGACCAGACACAGCGAGATCATCAGCAGCCCGAGACCGACGATCGAGCCGACACGAACGGGGTCGCCCCAAAAGAGAAGTCCGTAGGCGGTCGGGATCATCAGCGAGTAGGAGACGAACAGCGAGGTCAGCGACAGCGAGCCGTGGGCGATCGCCAGCACGGTGAAGGCGGTCGAGACCGCATAGGACACCGCAAAGCCGACGGAGTAAGGGAGAAAGGCCGTGCTGAATTGCAGATCCGACGAGGTCAGCACGAAAAACAGCAGCGCACCGAGGCCGGTGAGTGCGCCGAATACGTAGACGCCGCTACCGCCGACCTTTTGCGTGTAGGGTTTTTGGAGGATGTTTTGGCCTGAAACGCCGAGAATGATAGCGACGAGATACAGCACGTCGAGCATCGGTATCCCTCCTTTTCGTTGAAACTATAGCACAACCGCAGGGGAATTGCAAGAAAAAGTTGGCATAGGCGTGGAGGGGAAAATAACGAGCCCGCAGGCGTTCCTGCGGGCTCGTTTTGCGTTGTCTTCTCAATCGTTGAACTCTTTTTCGGAGCGGAGGACGGCGCCGGTGGCGGCGTCGATCTCGCAACGCCGTTTTCCTATCCTTATTTCGCGTACACCCACTCGGCATTTTCCAAGTAATCATTGCTTAAGCCTATCGTCATTTTCTCGCGGTCGGCTTTGCTGCCGCCGTACTGCACGGTTTTCAGCCCCTTACAGTCGTAAAACGCCCAGCCCCCAATACTCGTCACACTGTTCGGAATGGTGATACTCGTAAGCCCCCTACAGTAGGAAAACGCACTGTCCCCAATACGCGTCACACTGTTCGGGATGGTGATACTCTTCAGCCCCGAACAGCCGTAAAACGCCCAGTCCCCAATACTCGTCACGCTGTTCGGGATAGTGATACTCCACAGCCCCGTACAGCCGTCAAACGCACCGCCCCCAATACTCGTCACACTGTTCGGGATGGTGATGCACGTCAACCCCGTGCAGTTGCTAAACGCATCACTCCCAATACTCGTCACACTGTTCGGGATAGTGATACTCTTCAGCTCCGTACAGTTCATAAACGCCTCGTTCCCAATACTCGTCACGCTGTTCGGGATGGTGATACTGGTCAGCCCCCAACAGAGCTTAAACGTTCGGTCCCCAATACGCGTCACGGGCAGCCCGTCGATTTTTTCGGGGATCACCACGCTCGTCGTACTCGTTGCACAATCGATGATCTCGACTTTACCGCCGAATACCGTGTATGTCAACGGACCGTTATACGGCTCACCCGCCGCTGTCGTTTTCTCCGTCGGTTTCGCCGTGGTCGTATCGTTCGTTTTCGCCGTTGTCGGATTAATGACGACTGTTGTTTTCGTTGTTTTCTTTGTTCTCACGGTCGTTTTCGCCGTTGTCGGATTAACGGGCTTTCCGCAGCGTCCGCAAAATTCAGCCGCCTCCGCCAACGCTTCGCCGCAGTTCTTGCACGCCTTCACACCGTTCACCGCACCGCCGCAATACGCACAAAACGCTGCCGTCTTGGCAATCGCTTTTCCGCAATGGGCACACGCCACCGTGTCGGCAGGCTTCGTTGTCGTCACCGCACCGCCTGCCGTGGTCGTTTCGGCCTCGGCATCAGCCGTCACCGTTCCGCCGTCGGCAACCGTAGTCGTCACACCGCTTACGTCAGTCGTGACAGTCACACCACCGCCCGTGGTGGTAACACTCCCCGTTTCACCGCCGCACGCACACAGCGACAGCAGCAAACAACCGATCAGCAGCAACGCACCCAACCGTTTCATAAAAACACTCCCTATACGTTTTCCTCTCCTGCGGCCGCCATACGCGCACCGCAACCTTTCCACCCCAGTGTACCACGCCCCACCCCCCAAAGCAAGTTTTTCTGCAAACTCCTCCCCACCCCGCACAACCCACAACGACCCCCCGCC
>JAZQSX010000025.1:0-11037 GCA_045630285.1 Acutalibacteraceae bacterium
GGTCAGCGCTCCAAGACCAATGCTCGTACGCGCAAAGGCCCGAAGAAGACCATTGCTAACAAGAAGAAGTAAGCAGGAGGGATATTGAGAATGGCTGCTGCAAAAACAACGGCGAAAAAAGGTACTGTCCGTCGCAAGGAACGCAAGAATATTGAGCGTGGCGCCGCACATATCCAGTCCACATTCAACAACACGATTGTGACCATCACGGATACGCAGGGGAATGCTCTGTCCTGGGCAAGTGCCGGCGAACTGGGCTTCCGCGGCTCGCGTAAGTCCACCCCCTTCGCAGCTCAGACTGCTGCGGAGACTGCTGCGAAAGCGGCTATGGAACACGGTCTGAAGACCGTTGAAGTGTATGTGAAGGGCCCCGGCGCCGGTCGCGAAGCTGCGATCCGCGCTCTCCAGACTGCCGGTCTGGATGTCACGATGATCAAAGACGTGACCCCGGTCCCGCACAACGGATGCCGTCCTCCCAAAAGAAGACGCGTATAACACGAGAAAGCAGGAGGTGCAACCACTATGGCAAGATATACCGGTGCGGTGTGCAGACTTTGCCGCCGCGAAGGACAGAAACTGTTTTTGAAGGGTGAGCGTTGCTACACCGGCAAGTGCGCTGTTGAGCGTCGTGCCTATGCCCCCGGCCAGCATGGTCAGGCTCGCAACCGCAAGGTTTCCGAGTACGGCAAGCAGCTGCGCACCAAGCAGTATGCAAGACGTTATTATGGCGTTTTGGAGGGTCAGTTCCATCATTACTTTGAGATGGCCACCAAGATGCAGGGCGTGACGGGTGAAAACCTGCTCCGTCTGTTGGAGTCCCGTCTGGACAACGTTGTCTATCGTCTGGGCTTCGCCAGCTCCCGTGCGGAAGCGCGTCAGTTGGTTACCCAGGGTCACTTTACGGTCAATGGCCGCAAGGTGAACATTCCCTCCTTCCTGACGAAGGTGGGTCAGGTCATCGCTGTTAAGGAGAACAGCCGTTCTCTGGACAAGATGAAGACCATCTCCGAGGCGAATAGCTCTCGTCCGATTCCGAAGTGGCTGGAAATTAACCGTGAAGCTTGGGAAGCCAAGATTGTAGCGGTGCCGGCTCGTGAGGACATTGATCTGCCGATCGAAGAGACGCTGATCGTCGAGTTGTACTCGAAGTAATCCGGTTTGCTGCGTGAGCAGCGTCGGAAACACCGCGGACGGTATAGCCGCTTTTGGGCGGCGAACCTCCCATCGAATATAAGGAGGGTTTTGAATGATTGAGATTGAAAAGCCCCGCATTGAAGCTCTGGATCTCGCAGCCGACGGTACATACGGCAAGTTTGTCGTTGAACCGCTGGAAAGAGGCTACGGTACGACTTTGGGCAACAGCCTGCGTCGTGTTCTGTTGTCCTCGCTGCCGGGTGTGGCTGTCACTTCGATAAAAATCGAAGGCGTGCTGCACGAGTTCTCCACCATTGAAGGTGTGCAGGAGGACGTTACCGAGATCGTTCTGAATATCAAGGATCTGGTTCTTAAAATCAACGGCGATGGTCCCAAAACGGTGTACATCGAAGCGGAAGGTCCTTGTGAGGTTACGGCGAGTTCCATTAAGTGTGACAGCGAGGTAGAGATCCTGCAGCCCGACACCCATATCGCGACGTTGTCCGAGGGTGGCAGACTGTTTATGGAGATCACACTGGACAAGGGTCGTGGCTATGTGCCTGCCGAGCGCAACAAGCAGATCATGCAGCCGGTTATCGGCGTTATTCCGGTCGACTCTATCTACACGCCTGTGGTTAAGGTCAACTACGCTGTGAGCAACACGCGTGTGGGCCAGATCACGGACTATGACAAATTGAGCTTGGAAGTCTGGACGAACGGCACCATTTCGGCTCAGGAAGCGGTCTCGCTGGCCGCTAAGATCATCACCGATCACCTGCAGCTGTTCGTGGATCTCTCCGGTGAAGCATTTGCCGGCGACTCCATTATGGTGGAGAAGGATGACAAGCACAAGGAAAAGGCTTTGGAAATGACCATCGAAGAGCTTGATCTCTCGGTGCGTTCCTTCAACTGCCTGAAGCGTGCCAGCATCAACACCGTCGAGGATCTGATCAACAAGACCGAAGACGATATGATGAAGGTGCGTAACCTCGGCCGCAAATCGTTGGAAGAGGTTATCAACAAGCTGGCATCGCTGGGCTTTGCTCTGCGCGCCGACGAGGAATAAGACATTCGACAGAATTCTGAAGAGGAGTGAATCCATATGCCCGGAACCCGTAAACTTGGCAGACCCACCGCTTCGCGTATGGCTATGCTGAGAGCAATGGTGACCTTCCTGCTGGAAAAGGGCCGTATTGAGACGACCGTTACCCGTGCTAAGGAAGTGCGTTCCATGACGGAAAAGATGATCACGATCGCAAAGAACCCCACGCTGGCTAACAAGCGCCTGGTGTTCTCCTTCGTGACTAAGGAAAGCGTTTGCAAGAAGCTGTTTGATGAGATCGCACCGAAATTCGAAGGTGTTAACGGCGGTTACACCCGCATCATCAAGACCGGTGCTCGCCGTGGCGACGCCGCTGAGATGGCGATCATCGAGCTGACGAAATAAGCAGAGCGCAACATAAGCGAACAAACGGAGAGACTGCGGTCTCTCCGTTTTTTGTTTTTCCATATGCAATTGGTGATATTTACTAAGAACTCCACCAACAGTTTGTGCAATTTGCGGATATATTTTAAAGGTATTTTTATGATACAATTACAAATGTGTAATAACCATAGTATGATTGACGTGCGAAAATGGGATACCGAAGATTTCGGGAGGAGGACTTTTATGAGAATTCAAGCGAAACGGATGACGGCTTGGATGGTATCGCTGGCGCTGGTCATGGCTTGCGCCTTGGCTGGATTGACGCTTCCTGTTGCAGCAGAGGATACCAATCTGATTGTCAACGGTGATTTTGAGCAAGGAGCCTCTGTGGCGTGGGGCAATAGCCCGTACGTCGTCGACGGCGTTGGCACGGGCGGCAGCCGGGGTATCCAGATCAAAACCACCGTTAACGAGGGAGAGGCCTCTGTTAACCCTGGTGTGTATTATAAGGGAGAATTTAACGCCATTTTGGAAGAATACACGACGTATATCTTCAGTTTTGACTATAAGCACGAGGGAAAAGGTTTTCCGCAGCTGGACGTTGTGTACGGCGGTTCAGACTGGACGGGTTGGGTTGATACGGTACTTCCCTCCAACGTGGATTGGACGACAAAAACGATCGAATTCACAACGGGATCATATGCGAATATGAACGCTGTGCCCGGTTGGGAATGGCAGCCGCGCATTGTACACTACGGCAACGCTGCGAACTACGGTAGTAGTGTCGTTACTTTTGACAATTTCAAATTAGTCAAGAAGCCGACGGCGGCTACCGGCATTGCGTTGGATAAGGTAACCACGACGGTTGCGCAAGGCTTCTCAACTACTTTGCAGGTTACTGCAACTCCATCAGGTGCGCCGATTCCGGAAATCACCTGGACCTCGGACGATCCTTCTATCGCTACGGTTGAGGACGGCAAGGTTACCGGTGTGTCGCTCGGTTCTACCACTATTACCGCCACGGCGGACGGTTTGACGCCCGCCACCTGTATCGTGACGGTTGTTGAAGTGCCGCTCGAGGAGCCACTGCCGTTCCCGAACGGTGATTTCAGTGCCTCTCCTTCCGGGTGGACGTATAACACGACGGTCAGCGGTCTGTTTTCTAAGGGAGATGCTGTGCCGGTAACAACGGACAGTGTCGATGGGAACAACTACCTTGTGATTCCGGCAAATGGAGCACAGATTGTCAGCCCGAAGCTCGCCTACGACATCAAAGCGGGCGATTGGATCCGTGTCGACTTTAAGGTGCGTAAAAATCAGGCGGGCAAAATGCGTTTTGCGATGCAGCTGCAGGGCGGTATTTTTAACGGCTACGGTCAGCCCGACTGGATCATTTCCACATCCGAAAGCAAGACCAGTAATGACGGTGAGTGGTTAGCGTATACGATGTACGCCAAGGCGGCCATGGATACCAGCGGCTTTTATCTGGTGTTTATGGAGCTGACGGGCAACACCACTGCCGGCCTTACGCTGGATCTGGACGATGTGGCGCTTACCAAGATGAATATCAAATCCGAGGACGAACTCAATCTGTTGTACAACGGTGCGATGGACGTCGCCGGCTCGGAGTTGAACGACTATAACTACGAAGGCCTGTTCAAGGACGGAGGTAAACTGGAAAAGGATCCCGGCAACGCCGACAATATGGTGCTGCACATGATGTCGGATGCACAGGCGTATTTCCTGCCGAACATCCGCATTATCGAGGATGCTAATCATTCAAAGCCCAGCCTGCGGTATCGGACGAATACCGTGTACAAGCTGACCTACCGTCAAAAAGGCGCGGGTACGACCAAGCCGAACGTAACGAGCGGTTACGCTACGGTTTTGTCTGTTGAAGGCGATCCCGAAACGCCGTCCTCGACTTGGAAGACGGTGACGATGTACATTAAGACAACTGCGTCGCTGAATTCCAACTTCTTGTTTGATTTTAAGACGGCAGGCGATGTGTATTTGGACGATTTTGCACTGCACGAGGTCACTTCGACAACGTCGCTGAAGCTGGATCAGACGGAAGTGGAGCTGATGCCTGCTGACACCGTGACGCTGACAGCAACGACTACGCCGCCCGGCGTAACCGTGGTTTGGAGCAGCGATAATGACGCCGTGGCGACGGTCGATGCTAACGGCAAGGTGACGGCTGTTTCTGACGGTACGGCAACGATCACGGCGACGTGTGGCAAGCTGACCGCTACCTGCACTGTAAAGGTGAAGGATCCTGGCGAAGCAACAGCGATTGTTTTGGATAAAACGGAGATTCTGCTGGTTAAGGGTGCTTCCCAAAAACTGACGGCAACCTCCGAGCCGGCAGCGTCTCGCTATGATTCGCTGACGTGGAAGAGCAGCGACGATACGATCGCTACGGTTACTGCTGACGGCACGGTGACGGCTTCTGCTACCAAAGCAGGCGAAGTAACGATTACCGCTACGGCGATGGTCGGTACGACACCGCTGACCGCTACCTGCAAGGTGATCGTTATGGTCGAAGCGACGGCTATTGGATTTGCCGAGGACACCATTACGTTGGCACCCCCTGTGAAAGGGTACGCCGTGTACTATACGCCTACCGTGGTGCCTCAGCCGGCGAACAGCTATGTCGGTGCCTTGACGTGGAAAAGCAGCGACGAGACTGTCGCTACGGTGGATGCCAACGGTAAAATTACGACGTGTGGTATCGGCACGACGACAATCACCGTTTCCAACGGTGTGCTGACCGACACGTGCACGGTTACGGTAGCAGAGGAAGGTCAACGCCTGAGCGGCGGCACCTTTGAGACAGAGGATTGGAATACCGAAGCGTGGACGTTTTCGCTGATCAAGGAGGGCAACGGGTCGGTGATTGCGGATCCGTCGTTGGTCGGGAACCGTGTTTTGGCGTTGCCGAAGAACGACGACGCATTGTCAGCATTGTGGATTCGTCGTTTGCCGCTGAATGCGGGAATGACCTACACCCTTACTTTCGATTTGAAGGGCGACGGCGTGACAAGCGGTCAGCAGTTGGCGATGTATACGCACGGAGCGTCGGTTACCACAAGTTCCTGGACCTACTTTGCGGCCGGCAAGGATTGGACAAAGGTGACGTATACCTTTACCACTAACAATCTGGACGACGGCACCACGGGTGCGTTGAATCGCAACTACGTGTTCGGCTTTGATAATATGAAGGGCGGAACGCTGTATCTTGACAATTTCTCGCTGGTGGAGCTGCCGGTGGCAACGTCGATCGATATTCAGCCGTCCGGTACGCTGGAAATGGTACCGCAAAGCACGGCGTCGTTGACGATACACACGGAGCCGGCAGCGGCGAGCGCCGGTGCTCTCACCTGGAGCAGCAGTGCTCCGGATGTGGTGATGGTTGACCAAAAAGGCACGATCACGGCGATTGCCAACAGCGGTACGGCGGTGATCACCGTTGCCAATGACAAGGGCAAGAGTGCAACACTGACCGTGAAGATCGACGAATATGCCAATCAGTTCTTCAACGGCGATTTTGAGCAGGGCGCACACGTGAACTGGGCAAACTATGAGACGATCAAGCCGGGTGTCGGCAAAGACGGCGGCTACGGCTTTGAGCTTGTACATAACCAGGTGACGGGTGAGCGCACAACGGCGTACTATAAGGCGGCGTTCCAGCTCAAGCCTGCAACGACCTACCTGTTCTCGGTGGATTATTTGGCAACCGAGGATTGTTCCTTCCGCTTCTGGTCGTACGGCTTTGGCCTGCGCAACCCGACCTATGAAGAGGGCGACGGTACGCAGTGGCGTACGGCGTCGATCACCTTCACCACGCCGGTGGATATGGAATTGAGAACCGGATGGGATTTCGGTATTGTTTGTGACAAGACCGGTAAATCTCCGGCGGTTGTTGATAACTTGGTACTAAAAAAATATACCAGTGGCATTGCTCCTGAGAGCATCAAGGTGAGTTCTGAAGCGCTCACCTTGATTCCCGGACGCAGCGAAGCTATTTCGGTACACGCCGCACCCACTAACGGTGATACCAACGACGTGGTGTGGACCTCCGACAACCAGAATGTCGCTATCGTTGAATACGGCGTGATCACGGGTGTCGGCAACGGTAAGGCGACGATTACCGCTACCACCAAGAACGGCAAGACTGCTTCTTGCGTTGTGACGGTGGCGGGTGACCCCGCACTGATCAAAAACGGTAGTTTTGATATTGCGGGCGACACCTCTTGGACGCTGGCCGACGGTGCGTCTATTGCTCCCGATAAGGGTGTGGTTTCCGGAAACGCCGCCATGTTGACGAAGAATGCGAAGCTTTCGCAGAAGTTTACCGGCTTGAAGGCCCGCACGCCGTATCAGCTGATCCTGCGGTATTATTCCATGAGTGGCACGGCAGATATCAAGCTGACCAACGGCACAACGACGCTGGTGCAAAAATCCAGCGGTAGTGACGCAGGCTGGACGACGCTGACGTATGAGTTCACAACGGGCAATCGTGTGAATGCCGAGTCTGAGCTGGTGCTGTCGACTACGGCATCGGGTCCGATCTATTTTGACAACATTATTCTGGCGCAGAAGGCGTCGCTGATCGACTTAGAGGCAAGTTCGGTCGTATGGGGCGGTGGCAACGAACAGGTTGCGCCCGGCACCGAGCTGACACTGGCGGTTTGCGTTACCAACCGTGGTAAAGACCGTGTGCCGGTGGGCGAGACGTTCTCGGTCGATATTTGCAAAAACGGCGAGGTTATTCGTACGTTGGAATACACGTGTAAGGATCGCCGTGAACTGGAAGAGGATTGTACCATTATCGTCATCAGTGATGACAAATGGATCGCCGAGGAAGGCGACTATGTCATCTCCGCCCGTGTTAATGCTGACCAAAAGATCCTGGAAATGAACACCGAAAATAACACGGCACAGGCGTGCCTGCGTGTTTCCGACACGATCTACGCCCCCCCCGAGGTGGCTAAGCAGGCGGGTATGACCAGTCTGGTGTTCAGCGACGATTTCGATAACTATAACAGCATCGATATGTATGCCACCGGTAAAGACGGCTATAAGTGGTACGTCAACCGTCAGTGGAACGCTTCGACTATTACGCCGAACGATTACACAATCAAAGACGGCATCATCAAGCTGCATGCGGCGGAGCCGACGTACAACATTACGCTCACGACACTGGACGGTAAGACCGGTGCTGGCTTTACCTACCGCATGGGGTATATGGAGATCCGCCTGCGTGTTGTGAATCCGACGCACGACACCGGTGCCCCGGGTGCTACCGGCGGTATTCCCGCCGTGTGGGGCTTCCCGGATACCAAATGGTTGGAAAAGCCCGGTGAGAATACACGTTGGGTTGAAATGGACTGGTTGGAGTATTGGGGCAAAAACACAAAAAAATGGCCCAAGTACCCCGAAGGCTATTTTACCACCACCTTCCACGATCAGATTTCGGGCGAAGGCTCCAAGGATCATTGGTACAACAACTCCAACTCTAGCCAAAACGGTCTGGGTGACGGTGAATGGCATACTATGGGCTGGCTGTGGGCGAGCGATCTGCTCGTCGGTTATCTGGACGGCGAGGAGTATTTCCGCCAGACCTATGATCTGGAAGGCTTCCCTGAGCCGATGATGAACGTGAAATCCGGTTTGCCGGTTGAGGGTGCTTTCTCCGGTATGAATTACCAGTATGCGGCGTTGTTCCTCGGCGGTGCCATTGACAACCCGATGGAGGTTGACTACGTGCAGATCTGGCAAGGCGGTGACGGCGTGGTGGATATGTCGGGATCGCTTGTGGATATGGACGCTGACGCCTTCTGGTATAACTATTGCACCGACGATTGGGCAGATGCGATCCGTGAAGTTACACCGGAGAATAAGCAGAACATCTTGAACGGCGAGGAACTGTGGGACCGCCTGTCCTCGCAGCGCCAAAAGGAAATCGATGCCTACTTGCAGGCGAGCGGACAGCTGACGTACGAGGAGCTGTTGGCGATTGCCAAGGCGATGCCTGATAAGGAAGAAACAGAGGATCCGCCCGAACCACAGCAACCCGCGCAAAAGAAGGGTGACATTAACGGTGACGGGCGCATTACAGTGACGGACCTGCTGAAGATCAAGGCCCACTTGCTTGGCAAATCCAAGTTGACGGGCGATGCGGCAACCGCTGCGGATACAAACGGAAGCGGCGGTATCACGATCACCGATTTCCTTCAGATCAAGGCACATATCCTTGGTAAGAGTACGCTGAAATAAGAGGAGGACTCGTATATGAAAAAGATACTTTCTTTGGCGACAGTTGTTATTCTGTGCCTGATGCTGATGCTGCCGATGGCGATGTCGGTATCGGCAGCTGCTCCGTCGGCGGCGTTGGGAGCCCCCACCACCGTGCGTGAAGGGGAGACCTTCACGGTGGTGTTTCATCTTGGCGGTACCAACCTGTCCGGCTTGTCCGGCGCATTGAAATACGATAGCAAGCAGCTTCAGCTGGTCGGCACCAAGCAGTCGATTGCGGCGCCGTGGGTCGTTGAGTTTAGCGGAAACAATTTCTTGGCTTACGACAACAACTTGAGCAAGCCGATCAATAAATTGACTGCCGTATTTTCGGCGCAGTTCCGAGTCAAGGCTGCGGCCGGCACCAAAATCAGCGTTTCGTTCTCCGATATTCTCGCCTCTGACGGTCAGAAGGAATATGCGATGAGCGGCCCGGTGTTCTCCACGACGGTTGCCGAGCCGAAGTCCGACGACAACACGTTGGCGAGTCTGACGGCCGACGGCGTGACGCTGTCCCCGGCGTTCCGTGCCGACACGACGAGCTACACAGCGAGCGTGCCGTTTGACGTAACCAAACTGAACGTGTCTGCCACGGCGGCGGACGATAACGCCAAGGTTTCGGTCTCCTCGCCGAAGTTGACCGCCGGCGGCACCACCAACGTGAAGGTGACAGTTACGGCCGAGGACGGCTCGAAGAAGGTGTATACCATTGCGGTTACCCGTGAGCAGGATCCCAACTATAAAGCAAGCAGCAATAGCTCGCTGTCGGATATTACGATCGACGGTTTCGTGCTGTCGCCCGGATTTGATCAGCAGGTGACGGAGTACGTGGTGTGGCTGCCGTTCGAGACGGACAGCATCACGGTAAGCGGTACGGCGGCGCACGGCAAAGCCAGCGTCAAGGTTGTCGGCGGCGACGACCTGCAGGCAGGTCAGGATAATATCGTGACGATTATCTGCACTGCAGAGGACGGCACCAAAAAGGAGTATACGCTGATTGCAAAGCGTGCTGCGGCGCACGGTGCGGAAGAACTCCCGGAGGAGGAGACTCCCGAAGAGGAGCAGCCCGACGAAGAGGATCCCAAACAGGAGGAGCCGACCGGGACTGAGCCGCAGGAGGAGCAAGGCTTCCCGTTGTGGATGCTGATCGCAGCAGCCGCTGCCGGTTTGGTGATCGGTCTGGTGATCGGTCTGGTAATTCTGTTGGTTACGAAGAAATCCAAAAAAGCGTAAGACATATTTCTGAATACGACATAGCAGCAGACGGATAAAATCATCCGTTTGCTGCTTGTTTTTTAAAGAAAAATTGCAAAAACGGACGTTATGTGATATACTGAAACTGATTTTTGGGCGAGATTGATAATGAAAGTGAGGAATCAGGCGGTGAAGATACAAAAAAGATGGTTGCGCACCGTGCTATCTCTGGTTTTGGTATTGGTGACCTGCGGTGCTTCGGGTATACCAGCGCTGGCGCTTTCCGAGAACGGAGAGGGCATGTTGCTTTCTCCGGGGACCGGTGAAAAGCCGTCAAATACGCCGTACATTCTCGGCGGGATTATGGTGCTTTGCATCATTGTTATTGTGCTGCTGTTTTGGCCGAAAAGGAAAGACAAGAAGTCGGAGCCGACGGATGACAGTGATGCCAGCAATGATCAGGAATAAGTGACTAACAGCGTGGGCAAACCGGCGTCCACGCTGTTTTTTGCAAAGCAGTGCGCATCAGAAATGTGTAAAATCACAATACTTGGCAGGTTTATTAGTGAAAATGAACAAAAAATGACAATAAAAATCGGCAAAACGCCACTGTTTTATTAAAAACGGTTATGATATAATGACAATGAGATAGCATCCGAGAGTAAGGGAGTGGGTGGCGCTTTGTGGTGCTGCCCGTTTTCTTTCGGAACAAAGGAGGAAATGCTATGAAGAAGAACACACGTCGGATTTTGTCGTGGGTGTTGGCATTGGCTTTGCTGACGACTTGCGCAATCTCCGGGTTGGTGTTGCCCACTGTCGCCGCAGATGACAATCTGCTTACTAACGGCGACTTTGAACAGGGCGGCACCGGCTGGGGAACCAGTGCTTCGGCGACCATTGCCGAGGGCAACGGTAAAGACGGCAGTAAGGGTATGAAGATCGCCACCGAGGTTCTCGAGGGCGGCGCTTCGGTGTACCCTGGC
>JAZQSX010000026.1:0-54843 GCA_045630285.1 Acutalibacteraceae bacterium
CGGTTCTTCCTCCACAGCCTCAAGGGCGGGTTCTTCATACGCCGGCAGATCCGTGCGTCCGCTGAAGAAATCGTCGCCGTCCGCTTCGAACTCCGTGATCAGCTCGGGCTTGTCAGTTGGCTCTTCCTCACTCTTCGCCGCTTTGGGTTTACGGAACACAAAGAAGAACAACAGCAGACCGGCGCCAACCAGGAATACGGCACCAAAAATATACAGCAACAAGCTGACGAGACTCGAACCGTCTTCGTCTTCAGTAAACTCGATCAACGTATAATTTTCCGGCAGCGCATTGACATCCAGCAAAATATAGCCGTCTTTCGGTTCTACCGACACCGGCGTCTGCAAACCCTTGCCGCCCGGGATAGTAATTGCCAGCTCATCGGCATTTTCCATGGATTTCGGCACCGGAAGCTTCACCAAGCAGGATACTCCGTCGGGCAACGACTCCATCGGCACGACTTCACCTGCAGAATCCAGCACCAGCAACGACAAGCGGAAACTGATCGCCTTGCGCTCGTTGGTGGAATAGTGACCAAACGTTTCCGAGCCCTTCAGTGCGGCATTCAGCATCGTTTCCGAGGGCAGCGCCGTCGCCACGGTGACATTCAGCATCACCGAATAGTTGCCGTACGTACCAATGAGGGTGGTATAATCCTTCGCACTGAGCTGGAGCGACGCCATACGCAGAAATGCCGCTTGTTCGTAACCAAACAGACCAAGCACCGTGCTGTCGGTTGCCGCACCGATAATCACGTTGCTCCCGCTGGTTGCCGTGGTGCGATTGCCCATAATCACGTCAGCCGCCGTACTGCCCACCACTGGGATCGCCGTAGTGGAGGTCGTGCCTGCTCCCGTGGGAACGGTGGTCGTGGTAGTAGTGGTTGCCGACTCCGTAACGGTCGTCGTCGTTTCGGTCGTTGCCGTCGTGCTTGTGGGTGCCGTGTTGGGGTGCTCCACCGCCGTCTGTGCGACCGGCAGATACGTGATCAAGCCAACCGTCAGACCTTTGCCACTGTAGGTCAACGTTTTGCCCGGAACCCAGCCGAACGAATTGTAGACGCCGTTGGCATTAGTCTCAACGTGGCTGGTAGTAAGTCCGACTTGAATGAGCAAAGGATACCCGGCAACCGGGCGGCCAGTTTCATCGGTCGCCGTAATGGAAAACCGTCCGTTCTCCTGTACGGCAACGTCCAATTCCACTGTCAGCTCCTGCGGCTCTGTCGGCACCGTCGTGGTCGTGGTAGAATCGTCTAGCGTCGTAGTGGTTTCCCCGATCGTTGTCGTGGTCGTCTCGTCACCCGTCGTCTCAGAAGGCTCCGTAGAGGTCGTCGTGATCGTTTCGCCCGTCGATTCGGTGGTCGTGGTTTCTTCGGCCGTCGTGGTCGTCTCTTCCGCTACGACACCGATCGTCATAGCGCAAAATAAAACGCACAAAACGGCAACGCACGCTAATCCTTTTTTCATCACTATGCATCTCCTTTTCAGCCCGATGCTGTTTCACCATTAGGATACCACAGTTTTTCAAAAAAGTAAATCCCCGCCGCACCTTTTTTCGATCTGTCGAAAAATCCGCTCAATTTGGTATATCTTTTTTTAATAAAGTGTGTTACAATGACGGGTGAGGTGATCGTTTATGGAACGCGATGCGTTTTCTGCCGGCGTTGAGCCCGGCGGCCTGCATTCTCATCACGAAATCAAAATTCTGATCTGCTACATGCTGAGTAGTGTACGTGAGCCACTTCCCCGCACCACCGTACTGGATATTCTCAGCGGCGGCGGTATGGCTAATTTTTTTGATGCCAGCGCTGCGATCGATGATTTGCTAAAGCGTCATAACCTGTGCGAGACCGACGACGACCTCTTGACTGTTACCGAGACCGGACGTCACGCTGCCACCACATTGGCGGATATGATTCCCTTTACCCTGCGGGAACGGTCGGTCGACGCCGCTCTGCGATTACTTGCACGGCAGCGCAGTGAACGGGATAATTCTGCCGAGATTTTGCCCGCCGAGGAAGGCGGCTGGAAGGTTGTCTGCTCGGTCGGCACCACCACACCGCTGCTGCGTTTTGAATTGCTGGTCGGTGACGAGTTACAGGCTCAGCAGGTGCGGGATCGGTTTTTAAGCGATCCGCTGTTGCTGTACCAAAGTATGATCGGCGTTTTGGCAGGCGATGCCACGTTAAAGCATATGCCGGAGCAGATCGTCATCGATCTTCCTTAAGGAGGCACTTATGGACAACCCCATCATTCTCATTGTTGATGATGAAGAACGGATGCGTCGTGTTATCGCCGACTATCTGCACCTGAAAAGCTACCGTACCGCTGAAGCGGCAGACGGTGTCGAGGCCATGGAGCAATTCCGTGCATTGCATCCCTCATTGGTTCTGTTGGACGTGATGATGCCCCGTATGAACGGTTGGGATGTCTGCCGTGCCATTCGCCAGATCGATACCACCACACCGATCATCATGCTGACCGCACGCAGTGAAGAAGCCGATGAATTGCAAGGCTTTGAGCTGGGTGCCGACGAATACATTGCCAAGCCCTTCAGCCTGAAGATCCTCCTCGCCCGCATTGAGGCGGTTTTGCGCCGTAACAGTGGGCAACCCGAGGCCAACGTTTCCCCGTCACTTTTGCGGGTGGATCACCTGGCACGTGAGGTCAGTGTCGGCGGCGCACCGGTGGCCTTGACGTATACCGAGTTTGAATTGTTGGAATACTTGATGACCAACAAAGGACTCGCCCTGTCCCGTGACCGCATTTTGGATAATGTCTGGCGATACGATTACGACGGCGATGCTCGAACGGTCGATACTCACATTAAGAAACTGCGCAGCAAACTGGGCGAAGCCGGTGAAATGATCAAAACTATCCGTGGAATCGGCTATAAGTTTGAGGGATAAGTATGAAGACCAACCCCATTACCCGATTTTTTCATTCCATTGCCGGTAAAGTTACCGGTATTTTTGTGCTGTGCATTTTACTGCTCGTGTTGACAAACTGGTTCCTGAACAGCTTTGCTTTTACGGAGTATTACGAGGAAGAACAGCGTGAACTACTGATAACCGCCTACGAAGAAATCGACGATGCACCACGCTCGCCACGTACCCTGACCGGTCTGCTGGACGGCTACAGTATGCAGCACGGCGTGCAGGCGATGATGTGGTCGGACACTCACGTGATCTACGCCCCTCCACGCACCAGCCCGGCCTTCGGCTTCAATGCAAGGCCCGCTCCGATCCGTTTGAAAAACGGCGAATTTCAGATTTCCAACACACCGCCGCCTATGGCACAGGGTGACAGCAGCTGGCTGACGCTTACGGCCCGCACGACCGACGGATATAATCTGTCCCTGTGGGTCTCACTGTCCGATGCACAATCCACCACCGAGATCAACAACCGTTTTCTGCTGTGGTCGGCGTTGGTTGCTTTGCTTGTCGGTGGCTTAGCTATTGTGGTACTGTCCCGCTCCCTTACCCGCCCGATGCGCAAGCTTTCCTCCATGGTACGCCATATGGCAGAGCTTGACTTTTCCGAGCGTTACGTCGGCGACGGGAGCGACGAGCTGACCGAGCTGGGGCAGCATCTGAATACGGTGTCCGAAACGTTGGAAAGCACGGTTTCGGAGCTGAAAACTGCCAACCTGCGTCTGAAAGGCGATATGGTGCTGCAAGAGCAGCAAAACGAAGCCCGTACACGCTTCATCCAAAACGTATCGCACGAACTCAAAACGCCGCTCGCACTTATTCAGACGTATGCAGAAGGACTGAGTGAAAACGCCGTCGACGACCCGGAAAGCCGTGCCTACTACTGCAACGTCATCGAGGATGAGGCACAACGGCTGACACAGATGCTGTCAAAGCTGACCACACTGATGCAGCTAGAATCCGGGAACGAGGAGCTGACGATCGACCGTTTCGACGTTCGCGCTCTGTTTGAACGGTTGCTTGAACGCTTTGAGCCGCTGTTCTACGAGCGCAATGCCACGGCTGTTCCGCTGCCCGAGACACCGTGCTTCGCCTGGGGTGATGCTGAATTGATCGAAAATGTTGCGATCAACTATCTGACCAATGCCCTTAACCACGTCACACCCGGTGGCGAGATCCGCATCACGTGGGAAACCACCCCGCAAGGTACCGTCCGTATCGCCGTTTTCAACACCGGCGATCCCATTCCGGACGAGGATCTTCCTCACATCTGGGAAAGCTTTTATAAAGTGGACAAGGCACACACCCGTTCCTACGGCGGCACCGGTATCGGTCTGTCGGTCGTAGCCGCCGTGATGACGGCGCATGGTATGCCGTACGGCGTGGAAAACGTCGAAAACGGCGTCTGCTTCTTCCTGGAACTGACGCAAAAATGATCACAGCTGCCAAATGAAGCAGCTGCTTGCTCTACAAAGGATGTGTTATTCGTATGGACTACGTTCTTCTGCTGGGCTCAGCATTTCTGTTCTCCATGCAAATCATTTTCACCAAGATGTTTGAGACAAAATGCGGCAAAGCGTTTTATGCCACAACATGCTTTACCTTTGTCAGCAGTGCACTTCTGCTGATCATTTTGCTGACCGTCGCAGGATTTCGCGTGCAGTTTACACCCTTTTCTCTACTGATGGGCGGTATGCTGGCGGCGGTCACCGTCGGAGCCAATCTGCTCAGTATCAAGGCAATGGCGTTCGGCAAGGTATCGGTTTATACGCTCTTTTTGATGCTCGGCGGTATGCTGGTCCCCTTCATTGTGGGCGTGATCTGGCTGGATGAGCCGCTGAAATGGGAATACGTTCTCGCCTCGGTGCTGCT
The DNA here is from genome assembly GCA_045630285.1 of Acutalibacteraceae bacterium. GTDB lineage: Bacteria > Bacillota > Clostridia > Oscillospirales > Acutalibacteraceae > RGIG3009. Next base: position 4,803 of record JAZQSX010000026.1, read on the forward strand.
GTTGGTTGCTATGCTTTTCCCGGTATTCGACCCTTCGGAGACACAGGGTCAAGGGAAAAAATCGTATCTGTTGTTTCTCATGTTGTGCGTCGTGATCTTTTTGCTGAACGGTGCCAACTCCGTGTTGGGAAAGCTGCATCAGATCGACGAGTCAGCTGTTGATATTCTGGATTTTCTCATCATCGACTATATGTTTGAAACCGCTATCAGCCTGGTTTTGTTTCTCGGCTGTCGTCCACGGGAAAAGTACCGCTGTATTGTCAACAAAAACACACTCATCAGCGGACTGGGGTTCGGTCTCGTCCACATTGCCGCCACCTTCCTGCAGCTGTACTGCGCATCCACGGTCGACGCCTCTATGATGTACCCGTTTATTACCGGCGGAACGCTGGTGTTTACCCCGCTGCTAACACTGTTTCTCTTCAAGGAGAAGATCAATCTCTACACGGTTGCGTGTATCGGATTATCTGTTGCGGCGAGTATTCTGTTCGCTTTTTGACCGTTATCATCAAAAAAGCCACCGACCAAGACAGTCGGTGGCTTTTTCGTTAAAACATACGCTGTGCGTCCTGAAGGAAGCGACAAAGTCCGGTATAACGCAATACCTTTCGGTCATTTTGCACCATACTTTGGATTGTCTCACGACTGCCCACCAAGATCAGCAACGATCGGGCACGGGTCACAGCGGTATACAGCAAATTGCGATAACACAGCTGGGTAGGGTTGCGATAAATCGGCGCAACTACCGTGTGGAACTCACTGCCCTGACTTTTGTGTACCGTAATGGCATACGCCGGCTCCAGTTCTTCCGCCTGATCCCACGTGTACAGTGCCGTGCGATCCTCATATCGCACCTTCATCGTCTGCTCACGAACGTTGATCTCCTCCAGGATCCCAATATCGCCGTTGAAAACGCCCGTACCGGTCTCACCGGTGTCCCGTGTCCACATAATATCGTAGTTATTGCGAATGTGCATCACCTTGTCACCTTCCCGCAACAACCCGTTTTCACCCCGCCATTCGTGCTTTTTATCCTGCGGCGGGTTGAGCTCCTCCTGTAATTTCTCGTTCAGATGACCGGTTCCCACATCGCCCTTGCGACCGGGGCAGAGTACCTGAATATCATTGAATGCATCGGTACCGTAACTGACAGGGAGCCGCCTTACACACAGATCCACCACGGTCTTCACCGTGTCCTCACTGCTTTGTTGCGGCAGAAAAAAGAAGTCGCCCGTTCGCCCCGACAAAATCGGCATATCGCCGTCCACGATGCGGTGCGCATTCACGATGATCTCACTTTCCAGTGCCTGGCGAAACACTTCGGTAAGCTCCACCATGGGCAATACCCGACTTTCGATTAGATCATGCAGTACACGACCCGCCCCCACGGCGGGCAGCTGATCGGTATCCCCCACCAAAATCAGCCGACAACCCGGACGCAGGGCGCGCAATAAATGATCAAACAGCACAGTATCTACCATCGACATCTCGTCGACGATAAGCGCATCAATATCCAACGGATTTTTCTCGTTACGCTCAAATATCGGCGTGTCGGTGCCATCCCACTGCACCTCAAGCAAGCGGTGGATGGTACGCGCCTCGTAGCCGGTCAATTCCGAGATCCGCTTGGCAGCACGACCGGTCGGCGCCGTGATCTCCACACGCTCGCCCAATCCTTCCAGTAGCATAATGATTGCCTTCAGCGTGGTGGTTTTACCTGTACCGGGGCCACCCGTCAGAATTAACACACCTTTTTCAATAGCAGACAAGATCGCCTGTCGCTGCTGTGTCTGATAGGTAATGCTATTCTTTTTTTCCGCCGTGGCAAGATTTTTCTCAATAAGCGGCGTGATCGCCGTGTGAAATCCCGTCATCAACCGGATACGTGAGGCGATATACCGCTCCGCCATATGCAGATCGGGCAAAAAGACAAAATATCGCTCGTCAAAAGCTTCAACACGCACAGTAAAATTGCCCCGCATCTCATCCAGCGCCGACACCACGACCGCTTCACCGACACCCAGCAAGACCGCCGTTGCCGCAATCAGCTTATCCTGCGGCAGGCAGGTGTGTCCGTTGTGCAAATTGTGACGCAGAACGTGCAGAATCCCCGCCTCAACACGGCGTGGATCATCCGCAGGACGCTCCATACTCATACAAATGCGATCCGCACGCTCAAATCCAATGCGTAAGCCCGGTGAGCACAAGCAATACGGGTCCTTACGCACCGTGTCCACCGTAGCGGCACCCCACCGCTTCCAGCACCGCAGCGCCTCGCTCTGCGTCAGGCCGTAGGCCGAAAACGCCAGAATCACTTCACGCAGACCGAATTGCTCAGCATAGGCCTGTGCCATTTTTGCAGCACGTGCCTTCGTGATGCCACGCACCTCCGAAAGGCGCTCCGGCTCCTCCTCCATTACACGCAGCGTATCCCCACCGAACCGTTCGACGATAGCAGCGGCCGTGGCGGGACCGATTCCCTTGATCGCTCCGGAGGCGAGATAGCGAAACACCGAATCCGTATCAGTCGGAAGCTGGTGCTCATAGCTTTCCACCACAAACTGACGGCCGTACCGGGGATGCTCTCCCCAATCGCCCGTCATCTGAAGATATTCCCCCGCTTCTATCGTCGGAAGAATCCCCACAGCGGTATAAAACTCCTCTTCTGCCGCTATTTCCAGCACGGTCCAGCCGTTATTTTCATTGCGATACACCACTCGCTCGACCATGCCGGACAGCCGTTCGTCCTTTGCCATACTGTGCCTCTCCAAAACCGAACATATTTTCGATTTTGATTATACTCCCTTTTTTTCGTCTTGTAAAGCGGTTTGCAGCAATTCGTCCCATTCTTTTTTATCCACAAAATCCACCTGCAGCCGTTCACACACCTGCTTTGCCAACGCGGCACTTCGTCGTGTCAGGCCGTTGTCTAAAAGAACGGGAGAAATATGCTGTCCGTAGCCGTCCCGACACAGCACCCTTGCACGGCGTGCCTGGTACTCGGCATCATCCCGCTCACCGCACAGCGGCACCAGCAGATAGGCCTTCTCGTTTTTGTCAAATAAAAGTATGCGACAGATCAGCCGCCATAAAATGTCTGCCGCACCGTACACGGCAAGCAGTAATCCTACTGCCAGAAAAACGGTTTCCGACACCTCAACCCGCCCCTTTTCTTTGAGTTAATTCCACTATATGTCGGCGGACGGGCGGTGTTTCGTGTCCGTTTTCACCAAATCGCTAAGCGGTGCAAAGGTATATCCCATCGATTTCCACTGCGTGATCAATTCGCCGAGCACCGCCGCATTGGTAGCGGATGTACTATGCAGCAGCACGATCGCACCCGGATGAATGCGGGACGTCAGCTTGCTGAGCGCCTCCTCCCGCGTCGGCTGACGGTCGACGTACCAATCCACGTAAGCCAGACTCCAGAAAAAGGTGTGGTACCCCAGTTCCGACGCCATTTGAAGGTTCTGTTCGCTGAACTTCCCCTGCGGTGGTCGGTAAAACTTCACCATATCCTTGCCGGTAACCGCTCGATACGCCTCCTCCAGATCGGTAAGCTCCTTCTTGAACGCTTGCTTGTCGGTAATGTGTGACATATTCGGATGCGTTGCGGTGTGATTGGCAACGGTATGTCCCTCTGCCACCATACGCTGTACCAGTTCCGGAGCGCTGTCCAAATAATTTTTGACCAGAAAGAAGGTCGCCGGCACCCCCTGCTCTTTCAGTGCATCCAGAATCGATGCCGTATACCCATTTTCATACCCTGCGTCAAACGTGAGATAGATCACTTTTTCTTTGGTATTCCCCACGTAATGCGCATTATATCGGGCCAAAAACTCAGCGTCGGCATTGCCCGTCGGCACTTGTCCTTCGCCGTGGAACCCCAAACCCCAATCGGATGTCGCCGCCGGCACAGACGGCTCTCTCGTCAGTACATACGGAACGAGAACCAACGCCGCCATACAGCACGCTACCACGGCAAGCCACCGCTTTTTCAGTACCAAAACCAAAAATCCCACCTCACACCTTCCATTTAGTGAAAGGTATGAGGCGGGATCCTTCTTTATGCGTTTATTGCATCGCATCCGCATCGAATGCGTGCGGAAGTAGCTCGCCCAGTGAATATGCCTTGTAGTTCTCGGCATCGGTAACCACCAACACCAAGCAATCGGCTTTGCAAAACTCGGCAAGCACCTGACGGCAGACGCCGCAAGGCGGGAATCCGCCGTCTACGGTGTCACCGACGCCGCCTGCCACGGCGATAGCCACAAATTGCCGCTCGCCCTCGCTGACCGCTTTGACAATCGCTGTGCGTTCCGCACAAATCGTCGCACCATAAGACGCATTTTCCACGTTGCAGCCGGTATACACCTTACCCGATGCCGTCAGCAGCGCTGCGCCGACCAGACAGCCGGAATACGGCGCATACGCCGTTCGACGAGCTTCCAGCGCCGCCGCACAGAGTTCACGATTCGTCATAGTTTTCACCCCACGATCTGTTTGGCAAAGCTGTGGCCGTCACACGCAAAGGGAACATCCAGCAGCTCCGCTACCGTTGCGGCAATGTCGGTAAACCCGTGCCGTGTACCCAACGCTACCGGCTGCACCGACGGACCTGTTACCAACAACGGAATGTACTCACGGGTATGGTCCGTACTGTTATCACCGGGATCGCAACCGTGATCCGCCGTGATCATCAGCACGTCATCGGGGCGCAGTGCCGCCAACAGCTGCGGCAAAAAAGCGTCAAACTCGGCAAGTGCCGCCGCATACCCGTCGATATCCTGCCGATGCCCGTACAGCATATCAAAATCCACCAGATTGATGAAGCAGAGTCCCTCGAAATCACTCTGTACGGCACGCAGGGCCTCCTTCATTCCTTCGGTGTTGCCGTGAGTCGGCACGCTGTGCGTCACCCCACGGCTCGCAAAGATATCGGCGATCTTGCCAACGCTCCATACCGTCTTTCCTGCTGCCGATACCGCATCCAGCACCGTTTCTGCGGGCGGCTGCAGTGAAAAGTCACGGCGGTTGGCCGTACGTGTAAACTGTGGTTCTTCGCCGACGAACGGGCGGGCGATCACACGACCGACTGCATGCTCGCCAACGAGAAGTTCTCGGGCAATGCGGCAGATCTCGTACAATTCCTCAAGCGGCACGATTGCCTCGTGCGCCGCAATTTGAAACACGCTGTCGGCCGAGGTATACACAATGAGCTTGCCAGTCTCGCAATGCTCGGCACCGTAATCCCGAATAACGTCGGTGCCGGAATACGGGCGGTTACACAACCAACCCCTACCAACTCGCCGCGAAAACTCCTCCAGCAGCTCGGTCGGAAACCCGTCAGGATACGTTGGCAGCGGCTTTTCGGACACCACGCCGGCAATTTCCCAATGCCCGATCGTGGTGTCCTTGCCGTTGGAACGCTCCGACAGGCGGCATACTGCTGCCTGCGGCGTGTCCGTCTTCGGCAAGTACTCAATACCGTCGATGTTTCCGAGACCTAATTTGCACAAATTTTTCGCTAAAAACTTCGGTGATGCGGCGATACGGCGCATCGTGTTTGCTCCACTGTCGCCAAAGGCCGCAGCATCCGGTAACGCACCAATGCCGAGAGAGTCCAGCACCACCAAAAACACACGCTTCATATCGTTGCCTCCGTTAAAGTACGCTTCTTAGGTTTACCATTCAATCTCCGCCACGTACGGACGATGATCCGATGCCACAATGGCGGGAATATCTGCAGATAACACCTTGATGTCCTTCGAGGTGAACAGATAGTCGATTTTACGCTGGGGAACATCGGAGGGCCAGCTGAGGCGCTCGCCTTCAAATAGCTCGGCCGTATCATACAGCACCTCACGAATGGGCGCCAGCACCGGATCCTCGGGGCGAACGTTAAAGTCGCCCATCAGCACGCATGCCTTGTCCTCAATATTCTCCACCGCCGTCTGCGCTGCATTGACCTGCTCGTCGGCGTTCAAGCCGAAATGCGTCACACAAACAGTCAGCACGCCGCCCACATCGATTTTCGCCTTCAGCAGGCAACGGGTCTCATACCAGTCTCCCGTTCTCGGCCCTTCGGGATCAGGCACCATGATCGTTTCTGCTTCCAAAATGGGATAGCGGGATACCAGCGCATTGCCGTACGGGCTGGGCACGTCAAACACGTCGATCGCCTTCGCGAAGTAGTAATAGTATCCCAACTTTTCAGCGAGAATTTTAGCCTGCGGCTCGAAAAATTCCGCTTCGCCCTCACCGTAGATCTCGTTCAGGCCAACGATGTCTGCTCCGCAGTCACGGATCGCTTTCACCATAACGTCAAAATCGATCTTTCCGGTGATAAAATTGGAACAGTGCTGAGTGTTAAAACTCATCAGCGTCAATTTCATGATAACTCCTCCTTATTTTGAATCACACTGTTTTTTCCAAATTGGTACCGCCGATAGTATAAGATAAAGCATACGCAACAGGCAAACCAGCCAGCCGGGTATCCCAATGCTAGCGGTAACAATTCGTTAGATACGTAGTTCGATATCAGGAACAAATACGCCTGACGGAAACCAACAAACGTGCTGATCATAATCAGCATCGGCGCTCGGGTGTTGCCGGCACCGCGCAGGGATGCCGCCAACACCTGGTTAACACTGCACAACAGATAAAACGGCGTGATCGTCCGCAGAAGAAGCACCGCATAACGAACCACCTCGGGATCGTCATTAAAGATAGGTGCCAATACCGGAGCAAATAAAATCACGGGAACAATGATACACACCGCACTGATCGTCGCAATGATATATCCTACCAACGTACCCCGGCGGGCACGGCGAATGTCGCCTGCGCCGAGATTTTGCCCCACGAACGTGGTAACTGCCAACGAAACCGATTGCACCGGCAAAAAGATGAAATGATCGATCTTGGAATACGAGGTCCAACCGGCAAGGCAGTTAGTCGCACTCGTGTCGACGCCGGCGATATACGACTGCACAAATACGTTGGAAAATGCCGTGATCGCCATTTGTATGGCGGCAGGGAAGCCAATGCGGATGATTTGCCGCAAAAGTGCCATATCCATTCGCAAACGGTTCCACACAAGCCGCACGCACGTGTTACTGCGGAACAACGTGAATAAGGTAAGCAAAGCGGACGCCCACTGCGCAATAACGGTAGCGAGAGCAACACCCGCCACGCCCATTTTCCACGGGCCGAAAACGAAAAACAGATCCAGCGCAATGTTAACGACCGAAGAAACGACCAAGAAATAAAACGGGCGATTCGAGTCACCGATCGCACGTAAAATACCGGCGCCCATATTATAGATCATCAAGCCGAGCACACCGGAAAAATAAATGGTAAGATACGTACGACCAAATTCAAACACCGAACGGGTCTCCTCGCCCGGCAGCATCAGCTGCAGTATCAACGGTGTGCCCAACACACCGATTGCCGTAAACAGGATTCCGAGCCACACCGTCATCATCATCGCTGTATGCGACGCCCGATTGACATCCTCGTGCTTTTTGGCACCGTAATACTGCGAGATCACCACGCCGGTACCGCTTGCCAGTCCCGAAAAAAAGCCGATCAGAATATTGGTGATCGGACCGACACTGCCCACCGCCGCATACGCTGCGGTGTCGCCGGTCTGTCCGATGACCCAAGTATCCACCATATTATACAGCTGCTGAAACAAGTTACCCACCATCAGCGGTAACGCAAAACGGAGGAGATTACCAACAATACCACCCGTCGTCATATCCACATCCGTTCGCTTACCGAGACGCAATGCGTGTGCCATTGGTACTCCCCTCCTTTCCCATTTCTTCGAAACATCATACCACAAAAAAACAAAATCTGCAAGCCAACAATCTCATTCGACAAAATTATAAAAAAGTCTTTACTTTGCGACAGAAAACTGGTATAGTAAATACAGTAAAGCCATCTTTAACAAGCGGTACCGCGATACCGACAAGAGGGTGTCATAGGAGTCAGTGCGTGATCTTGTCAGCGGTGCAGCGGCAAGGTCATTTTTTGTTGAGGTAAACTGTATGGAAACGCTTAAAGCCGTGCTGATGGACGAAGCGACCACCAATCGCACCCTGATGCGTATGGCACACGAGATCACCGAAAAAAACAAAGGCGTCAGTGATCTTTGCCTGGTTGGTATTTGTCGTCGAGGCGAACCGCTCGCTCGGCGCTTGCAGGAAAATATCGCCCGTATCGAGGGCGTCACCGTTCCTTGCGGCGAATTGGACACCCGCCCCTACCGTGACGACTTGGAAATCACCGAAATCGGTCAGGCGAGCCTGCCGTTTGATATTGTCGGCAAAAAAGTGATTTTGGTGGACGACGTGCTGTTCACCGGGCGCACCGTACGTGCCGCCATTGAAGCGATTTTCTCGCTTGGACGTCCTCGTGCGATCCAGCTGGCGATCCTCATCGACCGTGGACACCGTGAGCTGCCCATTCGTGCCGACTACGTGGGGAAAAACATTCCCACTGCCCACTCGGAGCGTGTGTCGGTGAAGCTGCCGCCGTTTGACGAAGAAACCGGCGTATTTCTTTACAGCGGGAATTAAGGCGTACCGCCTTTATTCATAAAGTGTTTAATGTAGGAGGAAGAAAGCATGAATCTGATCTACGACATCAAAGACAAACCCAAGTTTGGGCAAACCGTCGTGTTTGCCATCCAGCAGCTGCTGGCGATCATGGCGGCGACGCTGGTCGTGCCGGTTATCATCGGCAACGGCATGGAGCCTGCTGCCGCACTGTTCGGTGCCGGTTGCGGCACCCTTGTGTACCTGCTGTTCACCAAGTTCCGCAGCCCCGTGTTCCTTGGCTCGTCCTTCGCCTTCCTCGGCTCGATGAGCGCAGCCTTTGCGGGCGGCGTATCTATGAGTCTCGGCTATCTCGGTCTGATCCTCGGTACCGTGTTCGCCGGTCTCGTGTACGTAGTCATCGCTCTGTTGGTCAAGTTCGTTGGCGTGGGCTGGCTGAACAAGCTGATGCCCGCCGTCGTCATCGGCCCCACAGTGGCGATCATCGGTCTGTCGCTGGCCGGTAATGCTGTCGGCGATCTGCAGACCGGCGGCGTCCAAGTCGGCGGTGCTTCGGTTGCCAATCCGTTAATCTGCGTTTTGATCGGTATTGTTACTTTGGTTGTCACCACTCTTGTGGCCACCTATGGAAAAAAGTTCAGCAAACTCATTCCTTTCATCATCGGTATCCTCTCCGGTTATGCGCTGGCGGCGATCCTCACCGTGATCGGTAACGCCGCTGAAATCGACGCCCTGAAAGTGCTGGATTTCTCGAAGATCACTGCACTGTGGGATAATGGCGTAACGCTGAAAACCTTCTTCGACGTTCCCTCCTTCACCTTCCTGACCGCTGTTGACGGCATCAAAGAATGGGATTGGAGCTATGTCGGCACCATCGCCGTTGCCTATCTGCCGGTTGCGTTCGTCGTGTTTGCGGAGCACGTGGCTGATCACAAGAACATCTCCTCCATCATCGGTAAGGACCTGCTTGAGGATCCCGGTCTCTCCCGCACCCTGCTGGGCGACGGCGTCGGCTCGATGGTCGGTGCGTTCTTCGGCGGCTGCCCCAACACCACCTACGGCGAGTCGGTGGCCTGCGTAGCGATCACCCGCAACGCCTCCGTTATCACGATCGTATTTGCCGCTATCGGAGCGATTCTGATTTCCTTCCTCTCTCCCTTCGTGGCGTTTGTCAACTCCATCCCCAAGTGTGTCATGGGCGGCGTCTGCATGGCGCTCTACGGCTTCATCGCCGTTTCGGGTCTGAAAATGCTGCAGAAGGTCGACCTCGGCAAGAACCGCAACCTGTTCACCGCTTCGGCAATCCTCATTGCGGGCATCGGCGGTTTGGAATTAACCTTCGGCGACGTGAAGATCACGAAGGTTGCCGTCGCGCTGATCCTGGGCATCATTGTCAACCAGATCCTGTCCAAGGAGAAGGACGAAGAGTAAACCGCATATCGTACAATACGCAAGCAGGCGGCTGTTTTCACAGCCGCCTGCTTTTTACACACCATGTTGAATTGGTTGTTACTGCGCTAAGTACCATTTGTACAATTCAGCGCCATAATTCTCCAAATCACGCTTAGCCTTATTGCCAATACTGCTGGTAATAACCAAAAGTATCAACATGCCAACCACCGGAATACCAAATCCCGGCAAAGCTACGCTCATTCCGTCTCCGCTAAGTATTCCGTCAACGAAAATGTAGACACCAACAGCGCACAACACCAAAATGGCAATCGTGACAATCAGTGTCATCGTTGTGCTCTTTTTATCATATTCCTTTTTCTTCTGTTGATATTCCGGGTGTATCGCCAAATAATCTGCCAACGGCAGTTTTGCCGCTTGCACCGCCACCGGTTGCTGAAGACTCGCTTGCAACGGATTAACCCCCGCTATGGGTTGTTGAACATATGTCTGTGCCGTATTCGCCGTCGGCATAGCAATCATCTCTATGGATGCGCCACACGAGCCACAAAACTTCGCGCCATTAACTACTTGATTACCGCAATTGGGACAAAACATAACCCTATCTCCTTTTCATCGGTTTTCTTTCATTTTAGACAGTTTCCGTCTATTTGTCAATAGAAGTTTTGCGTCTATTGTATAGTAAGGGCAATACTAAAGAAAACTATAAGGATAGGCGGACTGCACAATGACGGTTGGTGAACGCATCCGAGTTCTTCGTGAAACGGTGGGTATTTCTCAACAAGCTCTCGGAAGCAGGTTAAATATGACACAGCGAAAGATCTCTTATCTCGAAAACGACAAATACGAACCGAGCATAGATGATATTCGTGAAATTTGCTTGTGCTTTGGTGTTTCCGCAGACTATCTTTTGGGTCTTCCGGAACATCTGGCACACCCCAAACGATAAAACAGCGTGCATTTATCTTTTCATAAATGCACGCTGTTTCTTTGGAGCGAGAGACGGGAATCGAACCCGCACGGTCAGCTTGGGAAGCTGAAGTTCTGCCACTAAACTACTCCCGCATATAACGATAGTGGTATGATACCATACTCACCAAGGAAAATCAAGAGAATTTTGTCAGTTTGACAAACCCGTACCGGAACGGGTATACTAAACCCGAAAGGATGTGCTGTTATGAGCGGTGCGGTATTCGAGCGCATTTATGAGGTCGTCAAAACCATTCCCAAGGGGCGTGTCGCTACCTACGGTATGGTCGCTATGCTTGCCGGAAATCCGAGATGGGCACGTGTTGTCGGCTACGCCTTACACGTCAACCCACAGCCGGGTATCATTCCCTGCCACCGTGTTGTCAACCGCTTCGGCGAGCCCGCTCCGGGCTTTGCTTTTGGAGGCGAAGGCGTGCAACGGGCAATGCTGGAGGCGGAGGGTGTTGTTTTCGGTGATGACGGACGCATTGATCTATCGGTATACAGCATATTTGCGAAGAAATAAGACTTTGAGATGAGAAACTCTTGACATTATCATCCGCCATTTTTATAATAACAATAAAATGGTAAGAGGTGATACTGTATGATTCCTAACGGATTACTCTGCCACCCGGCTGTATTTGCGGTAGAGGATACCTATCAGATTCTGCTGCTGACCAACAAAGCGATATTAGCGTCTGTGATTGTTGGAGAAAAGGAGTATTTTTACCACTCCAACGGCGTGCGTTGCTCCGATACTAAAACGCATCGCATCATCATCCCGCAAGCGGTGTTGGATGCCGCAGGCAGCTATACCTTGCGGCTGTGTGAAGCAATTGAACGGCCTGCCGCCTTCCCTGTCCTTGGCGAATTACAAAGCTACACTTATACATTTCATCCATTGACCAAAACCACCAATATTCGCCTGTATCAGGTGTCCGACTCGCATGGTCACTGGCAGGAAGCTGCTGCCGCCGTCAAGGCTACAGAGCAACCGGATGTGCTGATCTTTAACGGCGACGTTCCCAATCATTGCGGCAATTTCGATGAGATGCGCACTATGTTGTTCGTCGCCTCCGAGGTAACGGCAGGAGCTTTCCCTTGCGTCTGTGCGCGCGGTAATCACGACCTTCGCGGTATATATGCAGAGCATCTCATTGACTATATGCCTCACAAGAACGGCCTCACCTATCATACTTTCCGTATCGGTTGTATCTGGGGCATCATTTTGGATTGCGGCGAAGACAAGATTGATGAGCACGAGGCATACGGTGGAACGATTTGTTGCCACATCTTCCGTGAGGAACAAACGGAGTTCTTAAGAACTGTCGAAGGATACGATGCACCCGGAATCAAGTATCGTCTGGTGCTTAGTCATAATCCGTTTACTCACATAATGCACGGTCCCTTCGGCATTGAGGTCCCGCTGTTCACCGAATGGACGCAGCTTCTGTCCGAGCGTGTCAAGCCTCATCTCATGCTGTGCGGCCATCTGCACAAAAATATCATTTTCCGTGAGGGATGCGAGCAGGATAACAAAGATCAACCCTGCCCCATCATCGTCACCTGCCGTCCCGGTATGGTGGATCACAAAGAGGATGATGGTGGTTTTACCGGTGCGGCGATCACACTAACTGACACCGAAGCTCAGGTAGTCTGTAATGACAACAACGGCGTGGTGGCATTTGAAGATAGCGTCGCATTAAAGCAGTGGTAAGGTGCTCGTATGAAACCGATTGAAATTTGTTTGCTGATCATTTACGGACTATCTGTTCTGATGACAGTATACGATAAAAGCATCGCCGGCGGCCGACGGCGACGTGTGCCGGAACAGCTGTTCTTTATTTTGGCGCTGCTCGGCGGCTCGTTTGTGATGTATGTAACTATGCTTCTCATCCGTCACAAAACCAAGCATAAGCGTTTTATGCTGGGATTACCGCTGATCATGGCGGCACAGATCGCCCTATATTACCTGCTGACATAAAAAACGAGGACTTGCATTTGTGCAAGTCCTCGCTTTTATTTTATCCAACGATCTCTTTGAGCTTGTTCAGCTTGTCCACATCGGCACCGTCAGGAACACAGGTGACGGTCGTGGCGCTCTTGCCGGTGAAGAAGCGGTACCAGCACAAGCCCGTTAAGTAGCGGCCGTATATGAGATGCATATGGAAGCCGTCACGATACAGCGACTGCCCACCCTGTGCAGCATCAAACTCGGGTAAACGCCCCGCACACTGCACGGCATCACCCGACGGAATCGTCGGCAGGCCGTGCGCTTCGGCGGCTTGTCCACCGGCGGAAAGGATCGCATCAAACATCGCTTCACGGTCGTTGCCGTAATTTACAAAGCCCGGATGATTGGAACCTGTCTCGTACGCCCAGGTGCGGTGAAATGCAATTTTCGCCTGCGGGCAAAGCTTCTTCACGTATGCCAGCAGCTCCGTCAAATACGGCTCGTACGTCCCAAGCTGTCCTGACTGGTGACTAACCTGCTGCACCGTAACCCAATCCCACGCCTCACGGGTCAACGCATCCGATAACGCTACGTGTTCCTCACTTACAGCAACGGCGTCCTTTTGATATTCATACGCTGCGGCATCCGCTGCAATATTGCTGCAATGCATCTTCAGACTGCAACCACCGATATAGCAGTTTCGCACCATCAACTCACCGTCCGCCATCTGCTCCAGATAGCGGGTCGCATCCATAGAAAAACTGTTGCCGATACACAAAATTTTCATAGTCTTCTTTCCCTCTTTCAACTTCTGTGGCGGCCATACCGCCCACACGACCGATAACAAAAGTAATATAAAGCTGATGATAGCTGCCCACATCGTCACCGTTGCAATGCCGTCGACCACACTGTTAACGAGGCCGCTGACGTACAATTTGAGCGGCGAATTGCCCAGCACCAGTCGTTCGGTAAGATCGTGCCGTTGAATCAACCACAGCGGGACGAACAACACGGCGCTTCCCAAAAACAGCGCACCTGCTACCGCATACGCACGGTTGCGAAGGGTACTGCCGAGCCATATCAGATTGAGCAATGCCAGCAGCACCGATGCACCGACGCACCACCAAAACAGTGACGCCAGCGTATGTACAGTCGGGTTGCCGTACAGATAGCGGTGTGCCTGCGGTAATACCTTGCTGACCAGACCGCTCTGCACGGTCGTGGCGGTACTGTCAGCCAGCTCGGTTGCCATCGTCCGAGCCGTTGCAACTGTATCCTCGGGGCGCTCCTCGGCGGGAAGCGTCATAAAGAACGCTTCAATCGCCCGTTGATACTCCGTGGGGTCCACGTCGATTACTTGCGGACTCTCGCCGCTCATCAGCGACGCATACATGGATTCTGCATACTTTTGTGACAGCGACGCTACCCATTCCGACGTTACCGCCTGCTTCAAATGCTCGTACAACGCTTCGCCGGCTTCCTTGCCTGCATACACGTCGCACTCGTTTTCAAGATCCGCAAGCACGTACTCGGTCATTTTTTCCACAAATCCCGGGGATTTCGGAATATCGTGATATGTCGCTTCGTTCAGCACCACGTACCGCAAGCAAAACGATACAATCGTCACGATCGCCGACAGCATCAACAGCACGAAGGCGATACCGTTCCATGCAGAGAGAGCAATCCGCTTACCCATACGTCGCCCACTCCTCTCCGCTTACCATTGTGCAGATCAGTGCCATACGATCAGCCTTGGTCTGATAACCGTTTTTACGGGGATAGCACGTATACATCACCAACGTGTTTTCACTGCCGTCCTGCTTGATCAAGGAATTGTCTTTATAGTTAAAGATCTTGATCTCTGACACCTCATACACGTACTGTCCGTATACGGTATCCATTGTGATGCGCGTTCCCACCACGGTATCTTCGATCTCATAGAAATGGCGGGTCACGTGAGCAGACAAAACCGTCTTACCGCCCTGACCGCAAAAGCGGGAATTGAACCACATTCCGGCGCCTTTCTTAAGGATCGCCTTACTGTCGCCGAAAAACACGGGAATATCCCGCTCCTCCCAGCCGTCCACGTTCAGCGTAGCCCATTGACTTTCAAACGGGATCACGACCGGTATATGCCCCTTCTCCGGCTCAGGCGGCGTGACAGGCTTGCTCGGCAAATCACCTGCCGCCGTGTCGGCATTTCCCGTAAACACCCGGTACAGTTCCGAAGAAGCAATAACCATTCGATGTACCAATATGACGCCGCTCAGAATAACTGCAACGGCCAAAATATAGGGCAACAACAAGAAAAAGCCCTTGTAAAAAGGGCTTTTTCTCAGTGCCGTAGCGACACGTTTCATCGTATTTCGACGATTAGCGGGAAGCAACCAGCTTCTTGCTGTACACAGCAGCGCCGGCGGCCACAACCACGAACGCAGCAAAAGCAATCATGAGGGTCGTGTTGGTTTCGGCAGCGCCCGTCTTCTTCACGCCGTCGCCGTCAACCGAACCGATCTTCTTGCCTTCGTCGGTGTAGACGATGCAGTCGACGTCGCCAGCATGATCGGGATCCTCAGCGTCCACGAACTCATAGGTCAGGCCCAGAGCGGTGCAGGACTTGTCAAAGTTGTCCAACACGATGCTGACTTCTTCCTTGGTGTACTCCGACAGAGAAGTGCCGTTGTCCGTCTTGACGGCAGCCTTCACAGCGTCGATGTAGCCGATAACCTCTTCGGCCTGCGCAGCAGTAACGTCGATCTGATTCAGCACGTTCTCCAGCATCGGGAGATACTCTTCCTCGTACTTGTCAGGCATAGCAGCCTTCACAGCAGCAACGATGTCTTCCTTCGGGGTAGCAGCGGAAGCCGAGAAACCGGCAAACGCCATCATGCCAACGATCAGCAGGCAAGCAACGCACAGAGAGATAACCTTTTTCACAGAAACACAACTCCTTAAAATATGATAGAAACACCAAAAAAGCAGATAACTGTTTATAGTTTACACCACTTTGAACTCATTTGTCAACTGTTTGGCCGAACTTTTTTGCCATTCGACAAGAACTTCTCTTTTTAGTTGATTTACGCACTTTTTTTTGGTAAAATAGAAAGGCAAATCATCCGAAAAGGAGAACTGTATGCTTCAGTTTATCGTCGGCCGTTCCGGTTCGGGAAAAACACATACCGTATATGAAGAATTGAAGAGCCACGCCTCTGATTCGCGTGCTCTGTTTTTGGTCGTGCCTGAGCAGGCATCCTTTGACAGTGAACGTCGGCTGCTGGAAGCATTGGGTCCCGTGCTGTCACAGCGGGTTCAAGTGCTCAGCTTCACCCGTATGGCGGAAACGGTATTCCGTGAGATCGGCGGTGTATCGGGTCGCCGTATGGACGCCACGTTGTCGCTGCTGTTGATGAGTGAAGCGCTGCACAGTGTTTCCGATTCTCTGACCCTCTATCAAAAGCACGTTGACGCTCCCGAATATCTGCGTTCTGTTTTGGGTATGCTTGCTGAATGCAAGCAGTGCGCTATCTCCCCTCAGTTGCTGGAGGAAACCGCCAAGGCACTGCCGAACGGTCTTTTGAAAAATAAAATCACCGATCTGGCGTTAATATTCAGTGCCTACGAGGCTCTTGCCGCCCGCTCGTCGCTAATAGATCCGCAGGACACCCTCTCCCTGCTGGCGCAACGCTTTTCCGAGTGTCATCTGTTTAACGGCGCTCTGGTATATGTCGATGGCTTCAAAGGCTTTACGCAGCAGGAACTATCTGTGTTAGAGCGTCTGATGACCCGTGCCGACACTGTGACGGTCACGCTGTGCGCCGACAGCCTTGCCGAACGCTCCGAGTCAGCGATCGACCGTTTCTCCACGGCGATCCGCACCGCTCGTCAGCTGCGTGACGCCGCCCGCCGTAACCACGTCACGGTGGCTGCCGCCCGCTATTTGACGGAAAACCGCCGTACCGCCGATCCTGCGTTACGGGCTTTGGAAATCGGCTGCTTCACCGCCGACGGTATCCCTTATGAAGAACCGACCGACGCTGTGTGGGTAACTCCCTGTGCCGATCGAGCTGAGGAGTGCCGTTATGCGGCTCGTCTGATTCGTCGCCTGCTCCGTGAAAACGGTGGGCACAGCCGTGATTACACGATCGTCGCCCGAAATATTACGGAGTACACCGATCTGCTGGACAGCGCTTTGCGACGTGAGGAGCTCCCTTGCAACCGCGATTACCGTGAACCGATCCTGACCCAACCGCTCATTACGCTGGTGGAATCGGCACTGTCTGCCATCAACAATGGTTGGGACAGTGACGACATCCTGCGTATTGTCAAATCCGGTCTGGCTGGCTTTTCCACTGCATCCGCTTCCCTTCTGGAAAACTATGTGTTCGTCTGGAACATCCGGGGACGCACCTGGCTCTCCCCCTTTGACTTTAACCCTGACGGCCTTACCGCCAAAACCGATGAAAGCACGGCCCGCCGCATCGCCTATTTGGATTTGCTGCGCCGCCGTTTGATCGTTCCTCTGCAGCGGCTTCAGACACGATTGAGCGGCACCGTTACCGGCCGTGAGTTTGCCCATGCGGTATTTCGATATCTGCAAGAGATCCGCCTGCCCCGTTTAGTGCGGCTGCAGGTTGCCCGCTTAGATGCCGCCCACGAGCATGCGCTTGCCGATCACCAGTCCCGTCTGTGGGACTATACCGTGGCGTTGCTGGACAAGTTTGCGCTGGCGTTACCGGAAACTCGGTTGTCTGCCAAACGGTTTGCTGAATTATTCCATCTGGCAGCAGCCTCCGATGATCTCGGCAGCATCCCGCAGGGGTTGGACGGTGTCGTCATCGGCGCAGCCGACCGCATCCGTTATGCACAGCCTCGCACCGTAATCGTGTTGGGTGCCAATGAAGGCGTTTTCCCTGCCTATCCCAACGGCAGCGGTATGCTGACCGATCACGAAAGAAAACACCTGATTGCTATGGGCCTGCCAATGGCAGACGATGCGGATTGGGAAACAGCCTCGGAGCGTTTCTACGCCTATGCCGCCATTGCTGCTCCTGCCGAGCGACTTATCGTAACCTACGTGCGCCAGCGTGACGGCGAAACCGCTCTGCCGTCGGCTTTGGTGGAAACCGTAGGTCGCCTGATACCCAACCATAAGAAGGATACAGCCACTCACGTACACACGGCCGACAGCGAGTCCAAAACCGATGCGTTTGCTGCGTTGGCGGCACAATTCCGTGAAAACACACCGCTTTCCGCCTCTTATCGTGAAGTATTTGCTTCTCTGCCTGAGTATACGGCGCAGGTCGAAGCGATGAGCCATATCAACGAGGGCTTCTCGTTCCATGATCCCACAGTCGCCAAAGAGCTGTTTGGCAACCATTTATCGCTGTATCCCACCCGTGTGGATCTGTTCCACAAATGCCGCTTCTCCTACTTTTGTAAATACGGTCTGCATGCCAATGCCCGCCGCTGTGCCGAAATGGATCCTGCCGAATCCGGCACTATGGTGCACTACGTGATGCAGGAATTGCTCCCTGCCTTCTGCCGTGAGGATCTGAGTGCCGTCACCCGTGAGCATATTGCTGCCGAAACACGCCGCGCCGTCGAGCAGTATGTTGAAACGTCTGTTGGTGGCAACGATCGTCAGGATGCCCATTTCCGTGCTCTTATTGATCGTTTGATCCTGCTGTGTGAGCATTTACTGTGGCGTGTGATCTGTGAACTGCAGGAAAGTCGGTTCCAACCCACCGATTTTGAATTGCCGATCGGCCGTCCGGACGAAGACGGCGTCCACGCCTGGGTCATTACCACACCCGAAGGCGGTTCCATTCGTGTATGCGGAACCGTCGATCGTGTCGACACGTACCGTGACGGCGATACCACCTATCTGCGTGTGGTCGACTACAAAACCGGCAAAAAAGAGTTCGCTCTTTCCGATGTGCTGGAGGGCATCAATCTGCAAATGCTGATCTATCTGTTTTCACTTTCCGAAAACGGTGAGCATCGCTATGGCAATATCGTACCCGCCGGCGTGCTGTACCAGCCTGCAAAAATTCCCTTCATTCAAGCCGATCGAGACCTATCTCCCGACGCCATGGAGCGCAAACGCCTGGCAGAAATGAAGGCCAGTGGGTTGTTGCTGGATGAGGAGCCTGTCCTGCGGGCAATGGAGCCCGAGCTGGAGGGCTTGTTCATCCCCGTATCGCTCAACAGAGACGGTTCACTCAAAAAAAGTGCTTCCGTTGCCTCATTGGCCCAATTCGGTCGTATCCAGCGACATATTCAGCGGTTACTGACCGCTATGGTACAGCAGCTGCACAGCGGTGACATTGCCGCTATCCCCAAGGTGCCATATAACGCTTCGCCGTCCCAGATGATCAAAAGTTCTCCCTGCCGCTATTGTGAATTCCGTGATATCTGCGGTCGGGAGGATACCGACCCCACGCATATCATTGCTGAGCTGTCACTGAACGAGGCGTTAGCCTCTTTGGACAGCGACGAGGAGGTGGCGAACCGTGAGTAACTCCAAGACTAAGTTCACCCCCGCTCAGGAGCTCTGTATCCATTCCCACGGCGGTACGCTGCTGGTGTCGGCAGCCGCAGGCTCGGGCAAGACCACGGTACTGGTGCAGCGCATCATTGAGCGCATCACGAATTCGGAGCATCCGGTGGATATTGACCGCTTGCTGGTCGTCACATTTACCCGTGCAGCGGCGGCAGAAATGAAGCACCGCCTGGCAAAAAAGCTTTCCGAGCTGATCGCACAGCACCCCGACGATCTTCGTCTGCAGCGGCAGCAGCTGTTGCTGCCACGGGCTTCGATCGAAACCGTGGACAGCTTTTGCGGACGTTTGGTGCGTGAAAATTTCCATTTACTGGACATTCCTCCCCAGTTTCGAGTGGGCGACGAGCAGCAGCTGTCCTTGCTGAAAAAAGAAGCCTTGGATGAGGTCCTGGGCGAGTTTTACGCCGAAGGCGATGCCGATTTCCGTGAGCTTGCCGCCATGCTCAGCAACAGCCGCAGCGACACTCTGCTGAAGAACACCGTGGAGCGCCTGTACGATTTCCTGCAGCCACACCCCGATCCGGAGCGGTGGCTGGAAGAACGGGCGACTGTATACGAGGAGCCGGAATCGTTGGCAAACTGCGTATGGGGACGCTTCCTGCTGGAGCATATTGCCGATAATATTGCCAAAGTCGAACGTCTGCTGCAAGCGGCGTTGTCCTTGGCTGAAAACGATGCCGTATTGCACGCCAATTACACACCGACACTGAACGATGCGCTGCGGTTTGTACAGCACGCCACCGATCTTTGTCGAAACGGTACCTGGAACGATCTTCTCGGTGCACTGCGCACCTATGCTCCGACCCGTCCCGGTCAGAAAAAAGGTGACGACGAGGCACTTCGTGAGCGTGTCAAAGCGTTACGCAAGGAAGCTAACGACATTCTCCAAAAGCAAGCAGCACTGATGTGCGGTACCGAAGAACAGTGTCGTCAGGATCTGCGTGATACACGGCGCCTGGTTTTGTCGCTGTACGAGGTAACGCGGCAGTTCTCGCGGCGGTTTTTGGAAAAGAAAAAAGCCGCCCGTCTTTTGGATTTCTCCGACATTGAACATTATGCGCTTCGGCTGCTGTCGGAGACAGACGAAAACGGCGCCCTCGTCCCCACCCCGCTGGCTCAGGAACTGTCGACGCAGTTTGAAGAAATCCTAGTAGACGAATATCAGGACACCAACGCCCTGCAGGATGCGCTGTACGTTGCGCTCTCCCGCAACGAAAACAACCTGTTTTTTGTCGGCGACGTCAAGCAAAGTATTTACGGCTTCCGCCAGGCGATGCCCGAATTGTTCCTGCAGCGCCGCCGCAGCTACCCGACTTTTGAAAACAACCGGTATCCCGGCACCATTACCCTTGGAAACAACTTCCGCAGCCGTGACGAAGTGACCGACGGCGTCAACTTCGTCTTCCGCCAATTGATGGGCGAGAAGATCAGCGGTATGTACTACGATGAGAACGAAGCGCTCAAACGTTCTGCGGAATACCCGCCGGCGAACGGGCACGACGCCGAATTCCTCATCATTGACACCACCCCTGACGGGAACGAAAAGGTAGAAGCCGACATCGCCGAAGCCACCGCCATTGCGGCACGCATCAAGGAGTTGGTCGGCACCCTGCCCGTGGGTGAAAGCTCTCGACCCTTGCGCTACAGCGATTGCTGTGTTTTGCTTCGCTCCCGCCGTTCCGCTTTCCTCAAAGTATTTGAACAGCACGGCATTCCCGTAACAGCCGATGACGCAAGTGCCTTTTTCAACACTGCCGAGATCCGTTTGGCGTTGTCGTTACTGCGCTCTATTGACAACCCCCTGCAGGATATCCCGCTCGCCGCCTGGTTGATGTCGCCGCTGTGCGGCTTCACCCCCGATGATATGGCGAAAATTCGTATGGGGCGTCCCAAGACGGCGCTGTACAACGCCTTGACAGCTGCACGAAACAATACGGATGATCCCCTGCTCGCGCAGCGGTGCCGTGATGTCGTTGCTTTCTTGGATCGCTACCGTACACTGGCGTGCCAGATGACCGTGGACCGCCTACTGCTGCGATTGTACGAAGAAACGGCGTTGCCCGAATTGATGAGTTCCCGAGCTGACGGAGAACGGCGCCGTCGCAATCTGCAGCTGCTTCAGGACCAATGCTGTCGCTTTGATCAGCGGGGATTCCGTGGTCTGTCCGCCTTTATTCGTTATATTGATCGCCTGCAGGCGCAAGGCATCGAGCTTCCGGGTTCAGCCTCGGCCGGTGCGGAGGATGCCGTGCATATTATGACAATCCACGGCTCCAAGGGCCTCGAATTCCCGGTGGTGTTTTTAGCCGGCCTGGGTCACGAGTTTAACCGTATGGATCTCAACAACGACCTGCTGCTGCACGCCAAGCTCGGCGCAGGAATTAAGCGTCGTGATCCCCTTTCCTGCAACCGTTATACCACGCTTCCTCACCGTACACTGTCGATGGCGATCATTGATGAAGAATGCGCCGAAGAACTGCGTGTTCTCTACGTTGCGATGACCCGTGCCCGTGAAAAGCTATGCATCAGTATGACTTTGAAGCACCCGACCGACAAGCTGGCTGCCTTGGCGGCGACGTTGAACGATGAACCCGTACTGCCCGCTTATACGGTGCGTGACGCAAAAACAATGGGT
The DNA here is from genome assembly GCA_045630285.1 of Acutalibacteraceae bacterium. GTDB lineage: Bacteria > Bacillota > Clostridia > Oscillospirales > Acutalibacteraceae > RGIG3009. The sequence continues at coordinate 26,894 of JAZQSX010000026.1, forward strand.
GAATGGCTGCTTGCTGCACTGCTTCGGCATCCCGACGCTACGGCGTGGAGACGGGAAATCAACCGAGAGGATCTGCCGCTTCTGTCGGATCAACGGCATTGGCAATTCCGTCTGGAAAAACCGTTAGTGCTGTGTGAAGAAACGCAATCGCCGGATGAGACGATTGCTTTGCCGGATCCCACTACCGTAGCGCTGATCCACGAGAAAATCCGTTATACCTATCCCCATGCGGCACTGGCACGCATTCCGGTGAAGGTCGTGGCCTCACAAGCGGCCGACGACACCATTCAACGACGCTTTGTCGCCGCTACCCGACCGACGTTTTTGAGCAACAGCGGACTGTCCCCTGCCGAGCGTGGAACAGCTATGCATAACTTTATGCTGTTCTCCGACTACGCCGCTGCAGAAAACGACCCGGAGAGTGAGATCGCCCGATTGGTGCGGGAGGAACTGCTGACCGCCGAACAGGCTGAAATCATCAACCGCTCGCACCTGGCCACCTTCTTCAGCAGCCCCTTGTATGAACGAATGCGTAAATCACCGCAATGCCTGCGTGAGTTCCCGTTCACAGCACTCCTCCCCGCCCACTGCCTGGATGCGGCATTGGAGCAGGAAGACGGCGAGTTTATGGTAATGCAAGGTATCGCTGACTGCGTATTTTACGAAGACGGCGAGCTGATCATCGTGGACTACAAAACCGACCGTGTCAATAGCGACCGTGAGCTGCTGGATCGCTATACGGCACAGCTGAACGTATATCGCCGGTCACTCAGCGAGGCGCTGGGCGTTCGGGTGCGTGAATGCTTGTTGTATTCCTTTGCGCTGGGCCGATCGATCCGTGTGGAGGTATAACCCCTATTACAAAAAGCCGAGACATCACGTCTCGGCTTTTTCTTTACGGCAAAAATCCACTGTCGGCAAGCGTAAGCTCTACCTCCGCCAGAAACCGACTTTTCGGAAACGCAAGGGTGACCGTCGACGGTGTCGCCCCGCTGTTGCGATACAGCGAAGCGGTTTTCCGTGCCAAACCCAACGGATCGCTGTCATACTCCCGCACCGTCAGCTCCAGTGCCGCCACGACCTCCGTCTCGATCCGCTCCTCCAGACGCCTCAGCAAATCGTTCCGTTCGGCAGAGATCGAAGCACCCTCCTCCACTACACGTGCGGTCGCATCGATCGTGACACGGTATTCCCATCCCTCGCCGTGCGGTTGGACCAACCATTCGGCGCTGATCTTATCGCACTGCACGGTAACACGGTCCAGCGTGTACAGGCCGGACGTCACCTCACCGTTTGCCAACAGTAACCCTCTCGTTTGCGTTTCTGTCAACGTGCCTGCCGCCCGACCGTCACGAAGCAGTGCCGTACCGGCCAGCGTCGGCGTACCGCCGTGCAACTCCACGATTGGCAGCATCACGTCGTACATTCCGCTTGCGGCACGCTCAACATCCAGCAGTTGTGTCTGTGCCGAACGGCCTAAACGGTATCCCTCTTCAAGCAATCCGGCAACGTACTCCGCCGGGATCGCATCGCCACCGGTCTCCAGCCCCAGCAATTCCGCCGGGTCCCCCCGACAGATCAACACATCGACCAACGCCCGTCCTTCCCGATTCCGCACGAAATAGTCCAGCACCGAGAATAGTGATTCCTTTCGATATAACTCTTCGCTGATAATCAAGAGCCGATTTTGCAAAATATAGGTTCGTTTTCCCGTTTTGTTAAGAAACGCTTGCAAGGCTTCGGCAACCGACTCCCCTTCCGCCGTGTACACAGCCGTGGCCACTTTGCTCTGCTCGGACAGGCTTCCCGCCGTCTTCAGCGGCTCCACCGCCTGGATCGACAGCACGTACCGCCCCGCCTGCCGATCAATACCGATACCCGTGACCACTACCTGCTCCGAAACCGTCACGTGCGATCGGCAGCCGCACAGCATCACAAGCAGCATCACCGCTATCACGACACACCGTTTGATACCACACGCCTCCATTTCCTACGCACGATGATCCCTATCAGCAGCGGCAATGCCAGACAGATAACGCCCAACACCCACCAGTATACGGCGGTAATCCACGCCCATCCTCCGTCAAAGCCTCCGTTGCCGATGAAGCAAGTAAACCCCGCCAGCAGCACGGTAGCCACTACCGCCGCCGGCACACGAGCCCGTCTGCCGAGCAGCCGTCCGCATAAACCTAAAAACAACGAACAAAACAGCGTCAATCGCACGAAGAACGTGCCGAGCCATACGGTGGTGACCAACATATCCATTTGCTGAAACGCACCGAACCGAACGGCACCCACAGCAGCATAATACGGATACGCCACCTGCGCTGAAAAGTCACCCAGCACACCCATTGCCGTGTAACTGACAAGGATGGTGAACACGGTTGTGAGTCCCGAAAACGCCGCAAAAACGCCCGATTTCGACCCGTTGATGTACGGATATAGCAAGCCAACCGCCACGATTTCAGCCGTGCGAGGCAATTCCCGCACGGCGCGCCACGTTATTTCAGCAAATCCGCTGCCCACAGCAGGCGAAAAATGTACCGAGCGGACCTCAGTCGTGAGTACAGCGCTGAATACGAGCAGACATACCGTTGAAAACGCCGCAACCGGCAAAGCGGTACGCCCCAGTGCCTGAATACCGTAAAATGCAGCGAGAAACGCCACCCCAACGATGGCGACCGTCAACGCCGTCACCGAAAATTCGGATTTCATGCTCTTTTCCGCAAAATCGTAAAACTGCGCCACATCCAGGCACAAAATGAACAAACAAACGAGAAGATACAGTCCGCTCACGCTCCGTCCCACCGCGCGGCTGTGACGATAGGCAATATCAACCAGTCCCTGATTTCGAAACGGGCGAAGCACCAGCAGCGTGGGCAAAAATAGAAAAAACAAAAGCACGCCGCTCAAAGCACTCGAAAATATACTGTCGGTGAGATGTGCTTCGGCAACGCTTTCCGGCGTGAGAAGCAGACAGTTTGACAACCGACTTGCCAGCAACAGCGCCACACACTGACCGCCACTGATACTCGACGCTCTACTCAAGCGGCTGTTCCTCCTCTCCCTCGACAATCTTTGATCCTACCACGTTCTGCACCAAAAACCGTTTACGGGACAGCGTGCGCCAATCCGAACGGATAAACACATCCCGCATTGCTTGAAAGCTGAACGGCGTGAGCGGTGCCGTGACGGGGATCCCGTGAATGTTCAACGAACAAACACTGACAACCAGCAGTAACGCCCCCAACACCACACCGTACACACCGAACGTACCGCCCAGCACGATAAACGCAAAGCGGAGCGTAGCAATGCTTCCATACAAACTGGGAATGACGAAAGCACTGATCGAGGTCAACGCCACGACGATCACCATAGGAGCACTGACAAGCCCCGCCCGCACCGCCGACTCGCCGATGACAAGTGCCCCCACGATGCTGACGGCGTGACCGACGGATTTCGGAAAACGCAATCCCGCCTCACGCATCACTTCAAACACAAAATGGATCAGCAGCGCTTCTACCGTCAGCGAAAATGGTGTCGACCGATCGGAATTGATAAACGACAGCAAAAAGGCAGAGGGCAGCATCTCCACGTGGTGCGTACCGATCGCCACGTACAACCCCGGCAACAGCAAGCTCACGAAAAAGGAAACGTATTTGATCATGCGAATAAAGCTGGCGTACAGCGGATGCTGCGTATAATCGTCCATCGACTGAAAATGCTCGGAAAACAAGTGCGGTGTGACCAAAGCAAACGGCGTCCCGTCCACCAGTACCCCGATTCGGCCCTCGGTAATCTTGCCGCAGAGCGTATCGGGGCGCTCTGTCGCATCCACCCCGGTAAATACCGATCGTCGCTTTCCCTCGAGAAACGGCTGCAAATACCCCGAATCCAGCACCGTCTCCAGCGTACAACGCTTCAGACGGCGACGCACGTCCCGTAGCAGCGGCCGTGAAACACGGTCACGCATATAACACAGGCACACTGCCGTGCGGCTCTCGCTACCGACACTCGTCATTTCAAAGGTCAGTAGCGGCGTCTTTAATCGGCGCCGTATCATGGAAATATTCACACGGATCGCTTCGGTAAAGCCTTCCCGTGAGCCACGTACGCTGACCTCGGTTGACGGCTCGGACACGCCTCGGATCATAAACGCCTGCAAGCCCCCGAGCGACGCCGTGTTCACCCCGTCGATCAAAATCGCCGCAAACCCCGACATGATCAGCTCGATCAGCTCCTCTGCCGTCTCCGCCTCCAACAGATCCACGAAGCCCAGCACCGTCTCACGGATCTCCCGCATCACCGCTGAAGCGTCGGGGTAGTTGTCACGCATCCGAAGCAACGGCAGGATCACGGCATTGGCCATCATATGACGGTCCACCATACCTTCCACGCTGACGAGTGCAGCGTCATAGCCTGCCACCTTCACCTCACGGATCACCAAATCGGAGCTGATGTCAAACCGATCACGCAGCACCGCCAAATTGTCCGACAGCGACACCGACAGCGGCGTTTTTGCACCCACGGTATCACCTCCCACTCACAGCATATCCCGAACCTGACGGAATATCCGCCCGCATCGCTGTGCATACTAGCGGTGAGGAGGGATATCTATGGTGATCGCCGCACTGCGCACTGTCATCATCTACATAGTGATCGTTGCCGCACTTCGCCTGGCGGGCAAGCGACAGCTTGGTGAGATGCAACCTGGTGAGCTGGTCGTCACGCTGCTGATTGCCGACTTAGCCTCGGTTCCGATGCAGGACACCGGTATTCCGCTGCTCAACGGACTCGTGCCGATTACGGTGCTGGTCGCACTGGAGCTGATCCTATCGGCACTGATGCTGAAATGGCGTTGGCTGTCCCGCCTCGTCAGCGGCAATCCCGTGGTCATCGTCAACAACGGAAAGCTGGATCAAAAAGCCCTCAAGCATTTGCGGCTGACGGTGGAAGATCTTATGGAGACGATGCGGCAGCAAAACGTCTTTGATATCCGTGAGGTACAGTATGCCATTGTGGAAACCAACGGGAAAATCAGCCTGTTTCTGAATCCTGCCGACCAAAACGCCACCCGTGCCGATACGCAGGCCGTTCTGTCCGATGACGGGGCACCGGTGCCGATCGTCAGCGACGGAAATCTGATCGAATGGGGCATCGCACTGTGCGGTGTTTCGGAGGCGTGGGTGCATGATAAGCTCAAAAAACGGGGTTGTAATCTCGAAGATGTCTTGCTGATGACTGCCGATAAATCTCACAAGGTCTATATCGTCCGACGGGAGGGTACCTCATGAAACGTGTTATCGTCGCCATAGTTTTATTTGCTGCCGTCGCGATCGGTTGCGTCGTTATGCTACTGTTTGAAAGGCAAGTATTCGGCGACCTCACCGACCTCATCGACACCGCCGAAACGTGTTACCGAAACGGCGACGTCGAAGGGGCGCTGGCTGCCGCCGAGCGGTTGTCAAAACAGGTTCCTCAAAACGCCCACCTTCTATGCGTCTTTCTGCCTCATCAGGCACTGTCCGAGCTGGAAAAAGGCACCGCCGGCTTACCGCTGATCCTGCGGTACGGCGATCCCCGTGATTTCCCTGCCGAGGCACGGCGTTGTCGTCTGATGCTGCAACGGGTGTGGGATCAGGAAAAACCACTGTTAGAAAACATTCTGTAACGAAAGCGGCGGCATCTTTCGATGCCGCCGCTGTTTAATCACACTGTAAATGGATGAGATGTGCAATACCCGGGATGCTTTCCCCCTGCTGCGACGAGGTCGGCGACATCATCGCCCCCGTCGCCATAAACAGCCCGCTTTTCCAGTGTCCCTGCTCCATTTCCCCAAGAATATGAGAGCACAGCACCGACGCCGCACATCCACAGCCCGAGCCGCCGGCGTGAACGTCCTGCGAATCACGGTCAAAGATACGCAAGCCGCAATCGAAGTGATTATCCCCGATCTTTTGCCCCTCCTGTGCCAGCAACATTTTGAACAACGCACTGCCCTCGATCCCCAGATCGCCCGTAGCAATAAAATCGTAGTCATCCGGGCTCGTTTCGGTGTCCTTCAGGAAACGTAGCAAGGTGTCTGCCGCCGCAGGCGCCATGGCGGGTCCCATATTGTTCATATCCCGAATCCCCATATCTACGATTCGTCCGATACACACCGCCGCAATACGCACGCCGCCACCGCCCATACCCACGAGAACGCTGCCGGCACCCGTGACCGTCCACTGCGCCGTGGGAGTGCGCTGCCCGCCGTATTCCAGCGGAAAGCGAAACTGCCGCTCGGCAGTGCAAAAATGCGACGAGGTCACCGCCGCCGCTACGTCGGCCGCACCGCTGTCCACGAACAACGACGCCAGACACAGCGTTTGTGCCATCGTTGAGCAAGCACCGAATTGATTAAGGAGTGGGATATTCGTCTCACGCATACCGAAGGTTGAGGCGATGTTCTGATTCAGCAAATCTCCCGTAAACAGCACCTGCACCTGCGACGGTGAATAGCCCGCCTTATCCAAGGCACGGTTAAGTGCCTCCTTTTGCAAGCGGCTCTCCGCCTTTTCCCACGTCTTTTCACCGAGTCGGGCGTCGTCAAAGATCACGTCAAATCCACTGCCAAGCGGCCCTTCGCCTTCCTTTTTGCCAACCGCTGACGCATAACCGAGCACCCGTGGCCGACCCGACAACGCAATGGTGTGCTCTCCGATTCTCTCCGGCATGTTCATCCCCCCAAGGGTTAGTATCACTGTGGGATAAAAAAATATGCGCCCGGATTTTTCTCTTTCCTTTTTTGCTGCCGTGTGGTATGCTGATACCGAAAGGTGGTGCAGGCTGTGCAACAAATCGTTCCTTCCTATTATGCGGCTTTTCGCTGTATCGGCAGTGCGTGTCGGCACAACTGCTGCATCGGCTGGGAGATTGATATCGATCCCGACACCGCCGCCTTCTACCGCACCGTTGGCGGTGAACTCGGTTGCCGCCTGCAGACGTGCATCGAATATACTGACGCCGTGCCGCATTTCAGGCTGGACGGCAATGAACGCTGTCCGTTTCTCAACGGCGACAATCTGTGCAACCTGATTCTCGGGCTGGGTGAAGACCGCCTATGCGACATCTGCGCCGATCATCCACGCTTTCGCAATGAGTTGCCGGGACGGACGGAAATCGGGCTGGGTCTGTGCTGTGAAGAGGCGGCACGGCTAATACTCGGCACGACGGAGCCCACCGTGCTCATCGGTGATATCGAAACGGACGATGACATTCTGCTCCTGCGAGACGAGGTTATCGCACTGCTGCAGGATCGCTCACGCAGCCTCCCCGAACGTGTCGATGCGATGCTGACACGCTGTGGTGCGAGCCTGCCGCCCGTACCGCTTGAGGAATGGGCCTCGTTTCTGCTGACGCTGGAACGGCTGGAACCGACCTGGACCGAGCGTTTGGAAGAACTGCGGGACGGCTTGTCCTCTGTCGATCGGAGCGGATTTGATGCGCATATCGCCGAACGGCAGACGGAATACGAACAGCTGCTGGTGTATTTCATCTACCGCCACCTGGCCAACGCCTCCGATACGGCTGATGCTGCGGCACGTGCCGCCTTTGCCGCCCTGGCGTACCGACTTCTCCACGCCCTCGGAGCGGTGCAGTGGACAAAAACGGGCGCGTTTACGTTTGCCGATCAGGTCGAACTGGCACGTCAGTTTTCCGCCGAAATTGAATACTCTGACGAAAACCTGTATCACATACTGGATGTATTATCATAAAAAGCGGTGCCGCAATCGGCACCTCTTTTTGTTGAAGCAATCAGCTTTGTTGTTTTTTAAGTTTTACACGGGTCTTGTGCGGCAAACCGAACTGCGGAATAAATCGATCCCAGCCCGTAAAGGACAGCAGCAACAGTGACCCGACCACAATAAAGCTCAAATAGTTCTGACCGATAATGTCAAACGGCGTAAACGTATCCAGCGGATACACTGCACAGGCAATATCCGCAAAAAACACAGGGAAACAGTGCCACGGGATCAACTGCGAGCCGTAAATGCCCATAGATGCGGTATGCGTCGCCAAGCGTAAGCGCAACGTGTAGTCGGCCTGCTCGTCGGCACACTCCACGTGATTGTCGGTGATATTGCGAAGAATGGGCGACATCGTTGCGATCTCGGCGGTCTCATCTGCCAACGCCGCATTGCCGAGCAAGGCAAGAATACCGCACCAGCCCATCAACTGATTGACGTTGCGGGAAATACGCACCACCAAGCGTGCCAACGGCTCAAAGGCGTTCATGCTGTTCATAATGCCGCCAAGCGCCGCCACCCACAGCATCATGACCACCGTCCAGCTGCCGGCGTCACCAAAGCCCTTGAGCAACAGCTCGTTAAACCACGTATGAATATCCGTCGTACCCGCAATCAATCCGAATGCCAGCGACGACACCATCCCCGCCGCCAGGCAGATCAGCGTGTTCAGCCCCATGAATGACAGACCGATCACCACAAGCAGCGGCACGATCATATAATACGGTACGCCCTCCGCCACCTGATTCAACAAGGTCAGCGCCGAAGGACGCTCCGCCGCCAATGCCTCCCGTGCCTCCTCCGGGATCTGCGAGATTGCCGCCACAACATCACCCTGCGTATCCGGCAGCGAGGAACCGGCAAAATAAATGGCAACCACCGCAATCAGCAAGCACACCAACGACCACACGCCTTGGTGGCGAATACGGTCAAGGATCTTGACGTTTTGCATCTCACAGCTCAGCACCGTGACGTCGGAAATCATACCAATGTTATTACCAAAGCAGGCACCGCCTGCTACAGAACACAGCGTCAGCGTAATATCACCGCCAACCAAGTGATTCAACCACAAAAAGATCGGCGCACAAGCGGCAAATGTACCCCACGCCGTTCCCGTGGCGATGGACAGCAAGCAGGTGACGCCCAGCGCCACCACCGCCACCGTGCGGGCTGTGACACCCAGCGCCAACGCCAGTTTGATAAGCGACGCACCTACGCCCGTCGCCATAAAGCATTCCGCCACGCCGTACGCAAACATTAGGATAAAGCAGACGATCACGATCTTGCGAACGGAATGCAGCCCTTCTTCAAACGCCGCATCAAACGAGGTGCGATTAACGATCATATACACGACGATTGCCGAGAACGTCGCCATGGGTGCCGCAAGGAGGAGATCCATTTGGAACACGATGACCAGCAACGCAAAAATGATCAGCGGCACAAATTTCAATGCCGCTAACCACATCTCTTTCCTGCTCATTTTCTCCGACGCCATGCCACGCTCTCGCTTTCTTCGTACTGTACCTAAAAAGCCATCTGTTCCATTGTAGCAGATATTTTCGCTCTTGGCTACGAAGTTTTTTGACTTTTTAATGCCAAAAAATGAACAAAAACAGAATTTTTAACGATTTTCTCGGCAAAAGAGGCTCGGATTTGTTGACTTTTTGGAATTGACAAGCACTACAATGTGCGGTATACTATACTCAGCCTTTACATAACTGACGGATTTTGCGGTGTACCGCAGGGGAGTGTAAAGGATCTATGCCGACCGTCTGGGCAATTCAGTTTGTAAGGAACTGAATTGCCCTTTTGTTTTGGGCTTTCAGTGACGAAGGAGAAACATATGAAACATCAGAACTGGAACGGATTTCACGAAGGTGCCTGGCAGGATGAGATCAACGTGCGTGATTTCATTCAGCAAAATTACACGGAATACACCGGCGACAGCAGCTTTCTCGCCGATGCGACGGCACGTACCAACGCTGTTATGGAGAAGGTACAGGCACTGTTTGCCCTGGAGCGTCAGCGTGGCGGTGTATTGGACATTGACACCGACACCGTCTCTTCCCTGACCAGCTACGCCCCGGGATATATTGACCGTGAAAAGGAATTGATCGTCGGTATGCAGACGGATAGTCCTCTCAAACGAGGCGTCAACCCCTTTGGCGGTATCCGTATGGCACGTCAAGCCTGCGAAGCATACGGATATAAGCTGAGTGATAAGGTGGAGCAGGAGTTTATGTTCCGCACCACCCACAATTCCGGCGTATTCCGTGCCTACACCGATGAGATGCGCTTGGCACGCCGGTGCCACGTCATCACCGGTCTGCCCGATGCGTACGGCCGCGGCCGCATTATCGGCGACTACCGCCGTGTGGCACTGTACGGCATCGATCACCTCATTGAAGAAAAGGAAAAGGACAAGAAAGCACTCGGCGATATGCCGTTTGACGCCGATCACATCCGTCAAAGCGAGGAGCTGTTCCAGCAGATCACCTTCCTCGGCTATATGAAGGATATGGCGGCGATGTACGGCTATGACATCAGCGCACCCGCCGCCAACACCCGTGAGGCGATCCAGTGGACGTATTTCGCCTATCTTGCCTCGATCAAAGAGCAAAACGGTGCCGCTATGTCCCTCGGCCGTGTCAGCACCTTTTTTGATGTTTATATTGAGCGTGACCTTGCCAACGGCACGCTAACTGAAGCCGAGGCGCAGGAGCTACTGGATGATTTCGTCATCAAGCTCCGCATTGCCCGTCATCTGCGTACCCCCGAATACAACGAGCTGTTTGGCGGCGATCCGATGTGGATCACCGAAGCAGTCGGCGGTATGGGCGAGGACGGCAGAACGCTGGTCACCAAGAGCAGCTTCCGCATCCTGAACACGCTGTACACCCTCGGTTCTTCCCCCGAACCTAACCTGACGGTGCTGTGGTCCACCTACCTGCCTAACGGATTCAAGCGGTTTTGCGCCAAGGTTTCCGCAGACACCGACTCCATTCAGTATGAAAACGATGATATTATGCGCCCGTTGTACGGCGATGACTACGCTATTGCCTGCTGCGTTTCGGCCATGAAGGTCGGTAAGCAGATGCAATTCTTCGGCGCACGCTGCAACCTGGCTAAGCTGCTGCTGATCGCCTTGAACGGTGGTTACGATACGACCAGCGGTATCCACATCGGGCCGCAGATGCCCGTTTTGGAAGGCGATACGCTGGATTTCGACACTGTCATGGAGCGGTACGCCGTCTATATCAGCTGGTTGAGCCGGTTGTATGTCAATACCATGAACGTCATCCACTATATGCACGATAAGTATGCATATGAAAAAACACAAATGGCGCTGCACGATACCGAAGTCACTCGATTTATGGCGTTCGGTATCGCCGGTCTGTCGGTGGTAGCCGACTCGCTCAGTGCCATTAAGTTTGCCGCTGTGCACCCCATCAAGGATGAAAACGGCTTTATCACCGACTTCAACACCGTCGGTGCTTTCCCAAAATACGGCAACGATGACGACCGTGTCGACCTAATTGCCAAGGATATGACCCACCGTGTCATCACCGAGCTGCGCAAGACCCCCACCTATCGCAACGCCATTCACACGCTGTCGGTGCTGACGATCACCTCCAACGTGATGTACGGCAAGCACACGGGAGCTACTCCCGACGGTCGCAAGGCCGCTGAGCCGTTTGCACCCGGCGCCAATCCGATGCACAACCGTGAAGAAAACGGCGCTTTGGCGTCGCTCAACTCGGTGGCAAAGATCAGCTTTGACGATTGCCGTGACGGTGTTTCCAACACCTTCTCCATTACACCCGAAGCGCTCGGAAAAACCGAAGAGGAGCGTATGAATAATCTTGTTACCATTCTGGATGGCTATTTCTCCAAAAAAGCGCATCACATCAACGTCAATGTACTGAATCGCGAGACGCTGATGAAGGCGTATGAGAATCCCGAAGCCTATCCCAATCTCACGATTCGTGTGTCCGGCTATGCGGTCAACTTTAACAAGCTGTCCCGTGAACAGCAGCGTGAAGTGATCAGCCGCACCTTCCACGAAGCGCTATGAGTACGGTAACGGGACGCATCCACTCCTTTCAAAGCCTCGGCACGGTCGACGGCCCCGGTGTGCGCTTCGTGGCGTTCCTGCAAGGATGCCATCTGCGGTGCGGTTGCTGTCACAACCCCGACACCTGGTCACTGACCGACGGTACGGTGTATACCCCCGACGAGGTTGTCGCCAAGGCAGTGCGATTCAAAGAATATTTCGGTTCAACGGGCGGCATTACCCTTTCCGGCGGTGAGCCGCTGCTGCAAGCAGATTTCGTCTGCGAGATATTCCGCTTATGTCATCGGGAAGGAATTCACACCTGTCTGGACACCTCCGGCAGCATCCTGACCGATGCCGTACGCACGGTGTTGGCAGAGACCGACCGTGTGCTGTTGGATGTCAAATACACCGACGAGGAGCGCTATCGGCAGCACGTCGGCTGCGGGCTGGATCCTGTGCTTCAGTTCCTTGCCGAACTGAACGAGCAGCAGATCCCCACCACACTGCGGCAGGTCATTATTCCCACTTTGAACGATACAACACAAGATGTGCAGGCATTAAAAGCGATTGCCGATCGATATATATGCATCGACAAGATCGAACTACTGCCGTTCCGCAAGCTCTGTCAGGTGAAGTATGACACCCTTTCCCTCCCCTTTCCGTTCGGGCACCTCCCCGAGCCGACGGCGTCGGATATGCAACGGCTGGAAGCGATATTGCGTACATAATAGTTCATACAAGCAAAAAACTCCGTATGCACACGGCATACGGAGTTTTTTTATTCGACATCGTGGCACAGCAGGCAGGTGTACTGCGGCTGTGTATAGGTTTCAATAAAGCGACGGCTGTTGTCCGGGGAAACGGTTGACGCCGTTGGGATCCGTTGCTTCAGATTGCTGAACGTATAACATTCATCGCCACACAACACGTGGATCCTGCCGTTCCACTCACATTCCACGACGCACGACCCCACGGAGTGCCCGCCGACCCGTATCGCCGTCACGCCCTCGTCCACAACGACAGACTCCGCAAACGGGCGCACTATGGTGTTCTCCTTCAGGTACTCGCTGCCGATGCGATATTCGTCCTCCTGAATATGTACCGTCGCACGGGGGAAATACTTGACGCATTCCACGTGATCGTGGTGAGCGTGGGTGATCACAACGTCCGTGATCTCCTCCGCTGCCACGCCGTGCTCCCGCAGCACCGCCATAGGCGTAGTAAAATTGTGCATTACAAACCCCGGCATCGTCTCACAACCGGCATCTACCAAAATCCGTTTTTTCTCGGTTTGCACGAGAAACACGGAAAAGATGATAGGAACCGCCCGGTGCGGATCGCCTCCCGGCAGAATACTGCTCTCCGGCAGGGTAGTATCGCCATAGTGAATCCGCTGTATGGCCGTGATCATCGCTGTCACCTCTCGATACACAGTATACCACAACCTTTGTCGGTATACAATATCTTAGAAACGCTGCCTAAAACCGTTATCGTCTCTTCATAAGATCGATGTGCTCAAAAATCAAGAGTGTCCCTCACCTGTTTCATCGTGCTCAAAAGCGGTTGCGCCGCCGTTGATAACGCATCGTGCTCAAGCACGCACAGCGCCATACAACAACCGAGTGTTATACCAAGCCGTCGGTGTATGCGGCATTCTCCGCCCGACAAAAACAAAAACGGCGCGCCGAGTTCTTTGCTCAGCAAGTCGGTGATCCGCAGATTTTCGATCTGCTGCTCCATATTGTCTGCAGCGGTGACGATTTTAATAATATCGGCTCCCCGACGCTTTTGCTCGAAAGCAATCTCCAGCACCCGCTCCGCCGGCGCATAGTTGTAAAGGTGCGACGACATCAGCACCTCCGACCCCAGACTGTGCAATCGGTCGATCAGCTCAATCTGCCTTTGTATAGCTCCTGCGTTGTCGGTAAGCTCTTCCGGGTGCTTGCAGAACATATCCCCCATAACATCACACAGGGTCGCACCACTTTCGGAGAGGGTGATCAAACCGGATGCCAATTCCTCATCCGTCTTGCCGCAGTTGCTTGCCGTACGGTAATTCGTTGCGTAAAACGGGCGCCCCCGTCCCTCGGCAAAAATTGCTTTGTAGGTCTCTTCGTTTTGGTATTCCGGCTGAAGAGATTCCGCCTGTAATCCATAGGCATCGGCGCCAAGACAATTGGCGTTTCGTATTCTGCCGATAGCGGTCTCAGGCGTCCTGCACTGAAGCATAACCGTCAACAGCGGCTTCTCACGATTCAAAAACGAAGCATCCATCATTGCCACCTGCCCATAGCATTTCTGCCACCGTCAATCATAATGTTCTCGCCGTTGATAAACTGTCCTTTCTCCGAGGCAATATACAAGCAAAGATCAATGATCTCCTGCGGCTCAGCGGCTCGGCCAAGCAAGGTTTTCATATTGGCCATGGCGGCACGGGTGAGGACGGGTCCGGGCGAAACACAGACGCAGCGGATCCCGTGTGGGGAACCAAACTGTGCGATCGACTTGGTAAGTCCAAACATAAGCCCCGCCTTCGCGGTGGAATAATCCATACCGTAGCTGTCGCCTTCCTGACCGGTAATGGAGCCGATGTTGATGATCAGACCGCTTTTCTGCTCCCGCATTTGCCGCAAAACGGCGTGGGCAAAGTAAAAGGGCCCTTTGAGATTGACGTCGATCCCCCAATCATAAACCTCAATGGGCACGTCGGGAAACTCGGGATATGCTTTACGGTCTACCTGCTGCATACGCACAGCGGTGCCGCCCGCAAAGTTTGCCATCACGTCAATGCGTCCCCACGTCTCAACCGCTTGATCCCGAACGTGGCAAGCCTGCGCATACTCCCGAACATCGCACGCAACGCCAATTGCCTTACCGGTTCCTTTGGCGTTGATCTCCTCCACCTTATCCTGCAAAACCGTTTCATTCACATCGCACATGACCACGTTTCCGCCAAGCTCCGCCCAATTCTGAGAGAACAAAAGCCCCATACCCGAGGCCGCCCCCGTGACAATGGCAACTTTACCCGTAAACTCCATACTTCCTGCCTCCTTCGCCTCCATTATAATTTCTATGCGACGGCAACGCAATAGAAAAAATGATAAGAATTTAACATTTTTGGTACTTTTCTCCACTGTTTTGTTGATTTTTTTATCAAATACGATATAATAAAAGCGGTGATGACAATGAATACTCCCCGCCGTATGATCGTAACCGACATTCAGGAGCCTTTGATCGTTCACTCCAAGCAAGGAAGAACGTTTCAAATGACAGACCGTCAAAGCTACGGATTGTCATTGTGCATCAGCGGTCAGATCACGTACACGATGAACGATCGAACGTACGTATCTCGACCGAACTGTGCCGTACTGCTGCCGCAAGGCGGCTCGTACTCCTTGTTTGGTGACAAAGAGGGCCTATTTCCGGTTGTCAATTTTACCTGCACCAATTTCCACTGTGACGAGATTGCGGTGTTCCCGTTGGAGCAAGCCGACAGTTGCCTGAAAAGCTTCGAGACTTTGAAAAGCTTGTTTCAGCGCGGCGACAGCTCTCTGGAAATCTATAGCGTGTTTTATGATCTGTTGAGCAAGGTGTTCCCCGCAAGTACCCAAGCCCCCGGGCCTCTGGATTTTGCTGTTAAGTATATCGAAAAGCATCTGCACGATCCCAAGCTATCCAACGTGGCCCTTGCAAAAAAGGTTGGAATCAGCGAAGTATATCTGCGCAAGCTGTTCGTCTCGCACTGCGGTATCACCCCAAAGCAATATCTTTTGGAGGCAAGAATCCGCAAGGCAAAGCAGCTGCTTGTTGACACACCGTTCACCGTCACTGCCATTGCTGAGACGTGCGGGTTTTCCAGTGTTTATCATTTTTGCCGCGCGTTCAAAAAACGAACCGGTATGACGCCTACGCACTATGCCGAAAGCAACATCCTGTATAAAATGTAAACGGCTTGACCGAAAGGTCAAGCCTTCTTTGCTATATTGTCCGCATGATCCAGTAAATTAGACCATACACCACGCTTGCCACCGTGCCGTAGACGATGACGGGGCCGGCGATGGAGAACATCTTGGCGCCGACACCGAGGACGAAGCCTTCTGCTTGTATCAATATAGGACACAGTGACTTTGAAAATATTTACAATAAATCGGCGGTGTGGTATAATGTAATAAAACAAGGAGGTCACATTATGCAGTTAAAAGGAAAAACCATACTATTTTTAGGCTCATCCGTAACACACGGTGCTTCCGCAGGTGGAATTTCTTTTGTAGATTTAATGGCTGACAAGTGCGAAATATACTGTATTAAAGAAGCAGTTTCCGGGACAACATTAGCGGATATTGATGACGCTTCGTATGTTTCCCGACTTAAAAAAATTGATCAAACGGCGCAGATTGATTTGTTTATTTGTCAGCTTTCCACCAATGATGCCAGTCCTACAAGAAATGTTGCTATTACTGAAGTTGAAAAGGCACTCCGCTTTATAGTAGACTATGTAAAAACTGTTTTTGATTGCCCTGTGGTGTTTTACACGGGAACGTATTTTGAAAATGAACGATATTTGGAAATGATAAAACTTTTATATCGTTTGCAAAGCGAATATGGTTTTCATATTTTGGATTTGTATAATGATGAAGAAATGTTGAAGGTCAGCAAAGAAAAATATCAACAATATATGAGGGACCCGATCCACCCGACCTTACAGGGCTATGCGGAATGGTGGACACCTAAATTTGTAAAATTTTGCGAACAACTCTAACCTATTAAAAAGGCTTGACCGAAAGGTCAAGCCTTCTTTGCTATATTGTCCGCATGATCCAGTAAATTAGACCATACACCACGCTTGCCACCGTGCCGTAGACAATGACGGGGCCGGCGATGGAGAACATCTTGGCGCCGACGCCGAGGACGAAGCCCTCGCTCTTAAACTCCATTGCCGGAGACGCCATAGAGTTCGCAAAACCGGTGATCGGTACCAGCGTGCCTGCTCCGGCGTGCTTGGCAAGGTTATCATAAACGTTCAGCCCCGTCAGCAGCACACTAAGAAAAATCAGCGTCAGAGACCCCATAAGACGTGCTTCCTTCGCCTCCAGACCGGCATCGGCGGAAAGCAAAATCACGACCTCCCCCAGCGCACACAAAAGTCCACCCACCAGAAAGGCACACAAGCAGTCCTTGACAAGCGGCGACTTCGGCGCACGCTTTTGGGCGATGCTCTGATATTCCTGCTTGGTAATTTTCATCTTACCACTCCTCAACGCCTAGTTTGCCGCATCTATCGAGGAGTATACAAAAAAGCGACCGAAATTTCTTTTCGGTCGCTTTATTCTTTACGAGAGCTTCAGGTCGCCTTCACGGATCCAACCGATCTTGCGCATCGGCAGACTAATAAGCCACGTCAAAACAGCAGGCAGTACGATGCAAATCAGCACCAAGCCGATCCAATCCATGGCATGCGGCGTGAATCCCATCTCTGCCCAACCGGTCCACACACCGATCGGACCGCAAAGTCCACAGGTACCCATACCCGAGTTAATCGCCGCACCGTTCATCTCCAACTTAAACACGCAGGTTGCCAACGGGCCGGTAATAGCCGAAGCCAGCGTCGGCGGGATCCAGATACGAGGATTGCGGACAATATTGCCCATTTGCAGCATACTGGTGCCCAGACCCTGCGACACCAAACCACCCCAGCGGTTCTCACGGAAGCTCATTACCGCAAAACCAACCATCTGGGCGCAACAGCCCGCCACAGCGGCACCACCGGCAAGACCGGTCAGTCCCAAAGCGGCACAGATCGCCGCACTGGAGATCGGCAGGGTGAGTGCAATACCCACAAGCACCGACACCAAAATGCCCATAAAAAACGGCTGCAGCGTGGTAGCATGCTTAATAAGATCGCCAAACGCCGTTGCCGCTTCGCCGATCGGCGGAGCGATCAAGGTAGCCAACGCCACACCAACAAAAATGGTCACCGCCGGTGTTACGAGAATATCGACCTTGGTCTCCTTGCTGACAAGCTTACCGCATTCTGCAGCGACGATTGCCATAACCAACACCGCCAAAGGACCGCCGGCACCACCCAATGCATTCGCCGAAGCACCCACAGCAGCCAGAGAAAACAGCACCATCGGCGGAGCTTTCAGCGCATAGCCGATCGCGATCGCCATCGCCGGTCCGGACACCGAAGAGGCATAGCCGCCGATCTCAGTCAGTACGGCAACATCAAACTGCTTACCGATCGTACTGATGATCGTACCTATCAGCAGTGAGCAGAACAAGCCCTGTGCCATCGCACCCAGTGCATCGATAAAATAGCGTTTCCACGAGAACTCAATGTCCTTACGCTTCAAAAACGCCGCTATCTTTTCCCGCTTGGTCATTTTACAACATCTCCTCTTTTATTTGCCGAGCTCCTTTGTGCGGTCAAACGCTGCCTGAACTGCTCCCATGACTGCGCCACGGAACGCACCGTCCTCCAGCGTGTGAACCCCAACGATCGTGCTGCCGCCGGGACTGCAAACAGCATCCTTGAGTTCACCGGGATGACGTCCGTCGGTCAGCACCATTTGTGCCGCACCCTTCACAGTTTGCGCCGCATAGCGCAGCGCTTTATCACGAGGCAGACCGCACTCGACGGCACCGTCTGCCAATGCTTCGATAAATAAATACACAAACGCCGGACCACAGCCGGACAACGCACTGCCGGCGTCGATGAGCGCTTCCGGCAAGCGGTCAAACGTACCCGCCGCTTGCATCAGCTGCGTGAACGCCGCTTCTTCCTCAGCGGTAACGGCCGCATTGGCGGTGTACAAAATCATTCCTTCGCCAATTGCCGCAGGCGTGTTCGGCATAATGCGAATGATCGGGTACTCCGCGCCGAGCAATTCACTGATACGCTCGATCGTCACACCTGCCGCCATACTCACCAGCACGAACCGATCGTTGCGCTGTTCGAGAAGCGGCTTCAGTTCAGACAGCACCGCACCGAGAATCTGCGGCTTAACACCAAGAAAAATGTAACGGGCCTGACCCGCTACAGCAGCCGTCTCCCCTGCCGCACATCCGCACTTGTCTGCGAGTTCCTGCGCCTTGGCGACATCACGGTCGGCGAGCAGAACGTCTTTGCTACTCTTACACGCAGCCACAGCCAGAGCGCCGCCCATATTACCGGTGCCGATAAATCCAGCGATATAGTTTGCCATAGGATCCACTCCTTATCGGATATGTCCGTTTCCACGGATCACGTATTTGTACGTATTCAGCTCACGCAAGCCCATCGGGCCACGGGCGTGCAACTTTTGGGTGGAAATACCGATCTCACACCCCAGACCGAACTCGCCGCCGTCGGTAAACCGTGTGGAAGCGTTGACATACACCGCCGCACTGTCCACCGCCGCAACAAACCGCTCAGCAGCGGCCGCATCCTCCGTAACGATCGCATCGCTGTGTCCGGTGGAATGGGTGCCGATATGTGCGATCGCCGCTTCGGCATTGTCCACCACAGCAACCGCCAGGATATAATCCAGAAATTCGGTATCAAAATCACACTCACTCGCCGCTTTACCGGGAATGATCGCAGCAGCACGCTCGTCAAGACGCAACTCCACGGGTTGCTCCCGCTTCTCCACCAACCGCTCGTGCAGCAGCGGCAAAAATCGAGAGGCGATCTCCCGATGCACCAGACAGACCTCTTCGGCGTTGCACACCGACGGACGGCTGGTTTTGGCATTTTCAATGATTGCCAGCGCTTTATTCAAATCTGCAGCGGCATCCACGTACACGTGGCAGATACCGGTACCTGTTTCGATGCAAGGCACCGTGGCGTTTTCCACACAGGCACGAATCAGCCCCGCTCCGCCACGGGGAATCAACAGATCGACATAGCCGACCGCCGTCATCAGTTCGTTGGCACTCTGGCGGGTGGTATCCCGCACCAGTTGAATCATATCTTCGCAGATTTCCTGACGACGCAGGCCCTCACGCAATGCTTCGGTAATGGCAAGCGAGGACCGAAACGCTTCTTTACCGCCTCGCAGCACGCAAACGTTGCCGCTCTTGAACGCCAGCACCGCCGCATCGGAGGTCACGTTCGGGCGACTTTCGTAGATCATAGCCGTAACACCGATCGGCACGCTGACCTTTTCGATAAGCAAGCCGTCGGCACGCTCAATGCGTTCCAGCACACGCCCCGTCGGGTCCGGGAGTGCCGCAACCTGACGGATACCGTCCGCCATACCTGCAATGCGCTGTTCGTTCAGTGCCAAGCGGTCCAGCATCACCGTCGACAGCGTCTCCCGTGCCGCCTCCAGATCCAAGGCGTTTGCGGCAAGAATAGCCTCGGTATGCTCCAAAAGCGATGCTGCCATCGCCTCCAAGGCCGCATTTTTTTGTGCGGTGGTCAACCGTGCCGCCTCTCGGCACGCAGCCTTTGCCGCTTTTAAAATCTCTTGCGTCGTCATACCGACCGTCCCTTTCCGACAAACCGTGTTCCCACAGTCTCGCCGTCAACGATGTGGTACAGCACCTCCGGAGCAGCACCGTTGGCGATCACCATATCGATCCCCTCTGCCGTAGCGATCTGCGCCGCATGCAGTTTGGTCGCCATACCGCCGGTTCCCAGCGTCGAGCCCGCACCGCCGGCCAGTGCCAGCACCTCATCGGTGAGCTCGCTCACCACGGGAAGCAGCTTGGCATCGGGATGTGTATGCGGATCCGCATCGTACAAACCGTCAATATCCGACAACAGGATCAACAGATCGGCACCTGCATTCACCGCCACGATAGCGCCCAGTGAATCGTTGTCGCCAATACTGATCTCTTCGGTTGCAACGGTATCGTTTTCGTTGATAATGGGCAACGCACCCAGCTCCAGCAAGCGGAACAGCGTGCGATGGAAGTTATCCCGCCGCTCCGCATCACGCAGATCGGCGCCGGTGAGCAGGATCTGCGCCACCGTGTGATGATACTCGGAAAACAGCTTATCGTAGGTATACATCAGTTCGCACTGACCTACCGCCGCCGCAGCCTGCTTGGTCGCCATATCGGTGGGACGCTCCTTCAGCGACAGCTTACCAACACCCATACCGATAGCGCCGGAGGAGACCAGAATGATCTCGTGCCCGGCATTTTTTAGATCACTCATCACCTTGCACAACAATTCCACACGGCGGATATTCAACTGCCCCGTGGTGTGTGCCAGGGTGGATGTGCCGACTTTAATAACAATACGCATCGGAAAGACTCCTTTTATTTGGCGTGATACGCATAATGGATTTTGTTGATTTGGAAGGCAATCTCGTGGAATACCTCGATGGACTCCTTAGAGAAAGGCTCAAGCGAGGTGGCTACCGCCAACACGAACGGCTTTTCCGCATAGACGATTGCACCGTCGTGGAACGCATATTCAATGTTCTTGGTGTCGCCGTATTTGTGCGCTACGGTGTAATGGAACTTTACCGCATCAGCACTGTCGCCATCCACGACCTGCTCCGTTCCGTTTTTACCGTACAGCACGTTCTTATCGGAGAAGGCGTTCACCAGCTGGCTTTCTTCCGAACTGGAGGTCATCCAGGACTTCAGCCGCTTGGCATCCTCGCTGTCCGTGGCAATGAACTTAGCGATGTCCTCCATGTACAAGCCGATGTCCCGTGCCGAAAGATAGCCGAATCTCGGACGAGGGAAGCCCAACACGCAGTTGCTGTTGGCGTTGGCGGTAATACCTAACTCCTGTGCATACTTATTGAAGCCGGCAAAACCAAACTCCTTATTCAGCATATAGTATGCCGTATTATCGCTGTAACGGATCGCATATTCCATCAGCTGATCCACCGTGAAGGTCGTGCCGACAGGCTGTTTATCGATGATGCCCGAGCCACCCTGCTTGGCGGTCATGGTCAGCTTCTTCGAACCGTCCACGCCGGTGGCGAGTAGGTACTTGATGTACGGCGCTTTGATCACACTTGCCGCCTGATAAGCACGGTCGGCACGGTATTCGATCTCATAGCCGCTTTCCAGATCAATATAGTAGAAGGAGACCTTGCCGTTGTATTTCTGGCACAGCTCCACCAACTGGGCCAACGAATCCTGCGCCATCTTGTCCGTGGCGGGAATATTGACTAAAATCTGCCCCGCATTCGCCGCAGAACTGGTTTGGATGGGCATCCGTGTGGTGGTGCCGGTCGAAACGGTCGTGGAGGATGTGGATTGACCGGTAGGATCGGCAGCGCCCTCCCCGTTCGGTTCGTCCGAGCCGACGGCACCGGCCTTATAGCCCGACAGGAAAAGCAGACAAACTACTGACACGACCGCCAAAACCACGGCAATCACCGACAGCACCAAGGAACCGGCGAGGACACGTCTTTTGCCACCCAACAGCTGCACCACGGCTACGATACCGCAAATCAACGCAGCAAGGGCCAAGAATACCCCCAGCACCACGACCACAATGTTCATTTTCGTCGCCTTCCTTTCGAAACAAACAATCAACCCAACCAAGTGTTTCTTGTTGGTCTTCTCCGCTGTTATCTCTCTGCCGATTCGGTAATTTTTCCCAAATGACCATAAAATTAAAAAAATATATAAAAAAACCTGCCAATTCTCAAAAAATCATTGACAACGGCAGCCAAATCCTGTATTATAGTATACTGCACAACCAGCGGGGACTCCAAAAGATACCAGTAAAAGTGTAGCACAAACGCACGAAAAATGCAAGGGTTTTTTGAAGATCTCCAACGGAAGGCCAATGATATGAAACCGTCGAATAAAGAACAGGAGTGATGGAAGCCTATGGTCAATATCAAACCGGTACAGCTGGGTAAGACCACCCGTATGAGCTTCGCCAAAATCAATGAAGTGTTGGATATGCCCAACCTCATTGAGATCCAAAAAAAATCATACCAGTGGTTCCTGGAAGAAGGTCTCAAGGACGTGTTTAACGACACGACCACCATCACCGATTACACCGGCAACCTGTCGCTGGAGTTTTTGGACTATCGGCTGGACGACACGCCGAAATACACCGTCGAGGAATGCAAGGAGCGCGACGTCACATATGCCGCACCCCTTCGTGTCCGTGCACGTCTTATTAATAAGGAAACAGGAGAGATCAAGGAGTCTGAGGTCTTCATGGGCGATTTCCCGCTCATGACCGAAAGCGGCACCTTCGTCATCAACGGTGCGGAGCGTGTTATCGTATCTCAGCTCGTTCGTTCTCCCGGCGTCTACTACGGTATGAGCTACGACGGCACCGGTAAGAAGCTGTTTACCTCCACCGTCATCCCCAACCGTGGTGCCTGGCTGGAGTACGAGACGGATTCCTCCGATGTGTTCTACGTCCGTATCGACAAGAACCGTAAAATCCCGATCACGGTGTTTGTCCGTGCGTTGGGCCTCGGCTCCGATGCCGAGCTGCTCGATTTCTTTGGTGAGGACGAGCGCATTCTTGCCACGATCGAGAAGGATATTACCAAAAACACCGAGGAAGCGTTGCTTGAAGTGTACCGCAAGCTCCGCCCCGGCGAGCCGCTGACGCTCGAAAATTCTCAGCAGCACTTGGAAAACCTGTTCTTCGACCCCCGTCGGTACGATCTGTCCCGTGTGGGCCGTTATAAGTACAATAAGAAGCTCGGCATCAGCAACCGTTTGGCCGGTTGCCGTCTGAGCCGCCCGATCGTCTCCCCCGTGACCGGCGAGATCCTGGCAGAGGAAGGCGAGGTCATCCGTCGTGACCGTGCCCGTGAGATCGAGGACGCCGGCGTGTGCGTTGCCTACGTCCTGTCCGACGAGCATGGCGAGCAGCACGAGGTCAAGATCATCTCGAATGGTATGGTCGACGTCTCCAAGTTCGTCAGTGCCGAGGTCTACGAGGCAGTCAAGAAGGTCATCAATGAGCGTGTGCGCTTCTCGGTCCTGCAGGAGATTCTGGAGAACGCCGAGAACGACGAGGCATTGATCGAGCAGTTGCTGGCACGTGCCACCGACCTTATCCCCAACCACATCATCGTGGACGATATGCTCGCTTCTATCAACTACGTCAACTGCTTGGGTCACGACATCGGCACCACCGATGACATCGACCACTTGGGCAACCGCCGTATCCGTTCGGTCGGTGAACTGCTGCAGAATCAGTTCCGCATCGGTTTCTCCCGTATGGAGCGTGTCATTCGTGAGCGCATGACCCTGCAGGCGCAGGATATGGATACCGTGACGCCGCAGGCGCTGATCAATATCCGCCCTGTCGTGGCTGCTATCAAAGAATTCTTCGGGTCTTCCCCGTTGTCCCAGTTCATGGATCAGAACAACCCGCTGGCTGAGCTGACCCACAAGCGCCGTCTGTCGGCTCTGGGTCCCGGCGGTCTGTCCCGTGACCGCGCCGGCTTCGAAGTGCGTGACGTTCACTACAGCCACTATGGCCGTATGTGCCCGATCGAGACGCCTGAAGGTCCCAACATCGGTCTGATCTCCTACCTTGCTACCTTCGCCCGTATCAATGAATACGGCTTCGTGGAGGCCCCCTTCCGCCGTGTGGACAAAGAGACCGGCATCGTCACCGACGAAGTGGTCTATATGCCCGCCGATATGGAAGACGATTTCATCGTCGCTCAGGCAAACGAGCCGTTGGATGAGCAGGGCCACTTCGTCCGCAACCGTGTCAACGCACGTTACCGCAGTGAGTTCCTTGAGATCGAAAGCGATAAGATCGACTATATGGACGTCTCGCCCAAGATGGTCGTATCCGTTGCTACGGCGATGATCCCCTTCCTCGAAAACGACGACGCCAACCGTGCTTTGATGGGCTCCAACATGCAGCGCCAGGCTGTGCCGCTGCTCAAGACGGAATCCCCCATCGTCGGTACCGGTATGGAGTATAAGGCCGGCGTTGACTCCGGTGTCTGCGTACTGGCAAAGCACGCCGGTACTGTCACCGACGTGTCCGCAGACCGCGTTATCGTCAAGCGTGACGACGGCGGCATTCTGGATACCTACCAGATGATCAAGTTTGGTCGCTCCAACCAGGGCACCTGCATCAACCAGCGCCCTGTCGTGGCTCCCGGTCAGCATTTGGAGGAGCGTGACGTCATTGCCGACGGTCCCGCCACCTGTAACGGTGAGATTGCTCTGGGTAAGAACGCCCTCATCGGCTTCATGACTTGGGAAGGCTACAACTACGAAGACGCTGTTCTCATCAACGAGCGTATCGTGCGTGAGGACGTGTATACCTCCATTCATATTGAAGAATATGAAATGGAATCCCGTGATACGAAGCTCGGGCCGGAAGAAATCACGCGTGACATCCCCAACGTGGGCGACGATGCGCTGAAGGATCTGGATGAGCGTGGTATCATTCGCATCGGTGCAGAAGTCCGTGCCGGTGACATTCTGGTCGGTAAGGTCACTCCCAAGGGCGAGACCGAGCTGACCGCCGAAGAGCGCCTGCTGCGTGCTATCTTCGGTGAAAAAGCACGTGAAGTGCGTGACACCTCCCTGCGTGTGCCGCACGGTGAGTATGGTATCATCGTAGACGTCAAGGTGTTCACCCGTGAGAATTGCGACGAGCTCAGCCCCGGCGTTAACATGGTCGTCCGCTGCTACATCGCCCAGAAGCGCAAGATCAGCGTTGGCGATAAGATGGCCGGCCGCCATGGTAACAAGGGTGTTGTTTCCCGCATTCTGCCGAGTGAAGATATGCCTTTCCTGCCCGACGGCACGCCGCTGGATATCGTTTTGAATCCCTTGGGCGTTCCCTCCCGTATGAACATCGGTCAGGTTCTGGAGGTGCATCTGGGTTATGCCGCTTCGGCTCTCGGCTTCAAGGTGATGACTCCCGTCTTTGACGGCGCACACGAAGCCGACATTCAGGAGCTCCTGGAGCAGGCCGGCAAGAACCCCAACGGCAAAACCGTGCTGTATGACGGCCGTACCGGTGAACAGTTCGACAACCCGGTCACCGTCGGTTATATGTACTATTTGAAGCTCCATCACCTCGTTGACGATAAGATCCACGCCCGTTCCACCGGCCCGTACTCGCTGGTCACCCAGCAGCCCTTGGGCGGTAAGGCGCAGTTCGGCGGTCAGCGCTTCGGTGAAATGGAAGTGTGGGCACTGGAAGCCTACGGCGCCGCTTACACCCTGCAGGAAATCCTGACGGTGAAGTCCGACGACGTGGTTGGCCGTGTCAAGACCTACGAAGCGATCGTTAAGGGCCAGAACGTGCCGAAGTCCGGCGTTCCGGAATCCTTCAAGGTGTTGGTCAAGGAACTGCAGTCGCTTGGTCTGGACGTCAAGGTCCTGAACAAAGACAAGCAGGAGATTGACCTCAAGCAGACCTTCGAGGATGACGAGGAACTCACGCTCATCACCGTCGGCGATGCCGATGAGGAGGCGTTCAGCACCGTCACTGACGAAAACGAGCTGGACGGCTACGGTGTGGAAGAGCCGGAACCGGAAGATATTTTTGGTATGGATTTGTTCGGCAGCGACGAGGATAGCTTTCTCGGCGACTCCGATGAACTGTAAGAGAGGGGGCGGAATAACATGATGGAATTCAACATTTTCGATTCGATCAAGATCGGTCTCGCCTCTCCTGATCAGATCCGTGAGTGGTCTTACGGCGAGGTCAAAAAGCCGGAGACGATCAACTACCGCACGCTCAAACCGGAACGTGACGGCTTGTTCTGCGAACGCATCTTTGGTCCCACGAAGGACTGGGAGTGCCATTGCGGCAAGTACAAGCGTATCCGCTACAAGGGTAAGATCTGCGACCGCTGCGGTGTTGAGGTCACCCGTGCCAAGGTGCGTCGTGAGCGTATGGGCCACATTGAGCTGGCCGCACCCGTGTCTCACATCTGGTATTTCAAGGGTATCCCCTCTCGCATGGGTCTGCTCCTGGAAATCTCGCCCCGTCTGTTGGAGCAGGTGCTGTACTTTGCTTCCTACATCGTAACGGATCCCGGCACGACGCCGCTGCAGGCGAAGCAGGTGCTGAGCGAAAAAGATTACCGTGATATGCGCGAAAAGTATGAGGACGATTTCGACGCCGGTATGGGCGCCGAGTACATCCAGAAGCTGCTCGCCGCAATCGACCTTGACAAATTGGCAAACGAGCTGAAAGAAGAACTGGAAAGCGCTTCCGGTCAGAAGCGTGCTCGCCTGCTGAAGCGCTTGGAAGTGGTGGAATCCTTCCGCCAGTCCGGCAACCGTCCTGAGTGGATGATCATGGATGTCATTCCGGTCATTCCCCCGGATATTCGCCCGATGGTGCAGTTGGACGGCGGCCGCTTTGCCACCTCCGACCTGAACGATCTGTATCGCCGTGTTATCAACCGCAACAACCGTCTGAAGAGACTGTTGGAGCTGGGCGCACCGGACATCATCGTTCGCAACGAGAAGCGTATGCTGCAGGAAGCGGTGGACGCCCTGATCGATAACGGCCGTCGTGGCCGTCCGGTCACCGGTCCCAACAACCGCTCTCTGAAGTCCTTGTCCGATATGCTCAAGGGTAAGCAGGGCCGCTTCCGTCAGAACCTGCTGGGTAAGCGTGTTGACTACTCCGGCCGTTCGGTTATCGTCGTCGGTCCGGAACTGAAGATGTATCAGTGCGGTCTGCCGAAGGAAATGGCTCTCGAGCTGTTCAAGCCCTTCGTCATGAAGCGTTTGGTGGAAACCGGCGCCGCAGGCAACATCAAATCCGCCCGTAAAATGGTGGATCGTGTGCGTCCCGAGGTGTGGGATGCACTGGAAATCGTTATCAAGGATCATCCGGTCATGCTCAACCGTGCTCCCACCCTGCACCGTCTGGGTATTCAGGCGTTTGAGCCGGTACTGGTTGAAGGCCGTGCTATCAAGCTGCATCCGTTGGCTTGTACCGCATTTAACGCCGACTTCGACGGTGACCAAATGGCTGTGCACGTACCGCTGTCCGCAGAGGCGCAGGCTGAAGCCCGCTTCCTGATGCTCGCGGCCGGCACCCTGCTGAAGCCCCCCGACGGACGCCCGGTTTCCGTTCCCACGCAGGATATGGTCCTCGGTCCCTACTCCCTGACCATTGAAAAGCCGGGTGAGCCGGGTGAAGGCAAGGTCTTCCGTGACGAAAACGAGGCGATGAT
>JAZQSX010000027.1:0-10013 GCA_045630285.1 Acutalibacteraceae bacterium
AGGTGCTGACGCTATCTGCCACGGCTGCACCGGTAAGGGCAACGACCAGGTTCGTTTCGAGCTGACCATTAAGCACTTTGCTCCCAACATGCCCATCATCGCTCCCTGGCGTGAGTGGGATATCAAGTCCCGTGAAGAGGAGATCGACTACGCCGAGGCACACAACATTCCCCTGAAGATCACCAGAGAGACCAACTACTCCAAGGATAAGAACCTGTGGCATCTGTCCCACGAGGGTATGGATCTGGAGGATACCGGTAACGAGCCGCAGTACGAGAAGGAAGGCTTCCTGGAAATGGGCGTCTCCCCCATCAAGGCTCCCGACGCTCCCACCTACGTCACGCTCGACTTCGAACAGGGTATCCCGGTAGCGCTGGACGGTGAGAAGATGACCGCCAAGAACATCATCCTCAAGCTCAACGAGCTGGGCGGTGCAAACGGTATCGGTATCAGCGACATCGTGGAAAACCGTCTCGTCGGTATGAAATGCCGTGGCGTGTACGAAACTCCCGGCGGTACCATTCTGTACAAGGCACACAGCGTGCTGGAAAGCATCTGCCTCGACAAGATGACGCTGCACGAGAAACAGCGTATGGCGATCACCTTCGCCGAGCTGGTGTACAACGGCCAGTGGTTCACCCCCCTGCGTGAAGCGATGAGTGCTTTCGTCGACAAGACGCAGGAGCGTGTGACCGGTAAGGTCAGACTCAAGCTCTACAAGGGCAACATCATCAACGCCGGTGTGTGGAGCCCCTACACGCTGTACAGCGAGGAGATCGCTACCTTCGGCGAAAGCGACTACAATCAGAAGGATGCCGAGGGCTTCATCAACCTGTACGGTCTGCCGATCACGGTGCAGGCGCTGGTTGACGGCAAGAAATAATCACACACGAAGTATCGTCGATACGTCCTGCGCGGAATGTCCGTGCAGGACTATCGGGTTTTTAGGAGAGGAGCAATACCATGGCAAAATTGTGGGCAGGAAGAACCGACGGTGCCACCGATCAACTGGCGGATGACTTCAATTCCTCCATTCGGTTTGACCACAAAATGTATCGCCAGGACATCACCGGCAGTATGGCGCACGCCGCTATGCTCGGTGCGCAGGGTATCATCGGAAAGGACGAGGCCGCTCAGCTGATCGACGGCTTGCAGGGCATTCTGGACGATCTGGACAGCGGTGCTCTGACGTTTGATATGACCTGTGAGGACATTCATATGTTCGTCGAGCAGGTGCTGACCGAGCGCATTGGTACGGTGGGCAAAAAACTGCACACCGCCCGTAGCCGTAACGATCAGGTTGCTTTGGATCTGCGGATGTATCTGCGTGACGAGGTTACGGAGATCCTCACGTTGGTGGAGGAACTGCTCGAAGTCGTAACCGCTCAAGCGGAGATAGGCAAGGCAGCAATCCTGCCCGGCTACACCCACCTGCAGCGTGCACAGCCTATCACCTTCGGGCATCATCTCATGGCGTACGCCATGATGCTGCTGCGTGACCGTGACCGCCTGACTGACTGCCGCCGCCGTATGAACTGCTCCCCTATCGGCTGCTGTGCCTTGGCCGGCACCACCTATCCCACCGACCGCCGCTTCGAAGCGGCACAGCTCGGTTTTGACGACATCTGCCGCAACAGTCTGGACGGCGTGTCCGACCGTGACTTCTGCGTCGAACTGCTCAGCGATCTGTCGATCCTGATGATGCATCTCTCCCGCTTCTCGGAGGAGGTCATCCTCTGGTCGAGCTGGGAGTTCAAGTTTATCGAGCTGTCCGACGCCTTCACCACCGGCTCGTCCATTATGCCGCAGAAAAAGAACCCCGATATGGCGGAGCTGGTACGTGGCAAGACGGGCCGTGTCTACGGCGATCTGATGGCGGCACTGACCATGCTCAAGGGCCAGCCGCTGGCGTACAACAAGGGTATGCAGGAGGACAAGGAGGGCGTATTCGATGCGGTGGAGACCGTGAAGATGTGCCTGCAGGTGTTCACCGGTATGATCGCCACAATGCGGCTGTGCACCGACAATATGCGCCGTGCCGCCCAAAACGGCTTCATCAACGCCACCGACCTCGCCGACTGGATGGTCGCTCACGGTATGGCGTTCCGTGACGCCTATAAGATCTCGGGCCAGCTTGTCGCCCGTTGCATCGCCGACGGTGCGGTACTGGAAACGCTGCCGCTGTCCGTATATCGGGAATACAGCGAGCTGTTTGACGAAAGCGTGTTTGAGGCGATCGACCTCGACGCCTGTGTGGAACGCCGCATCAGCGAGGGCGGCACCTCCGTTTCCTCGGTGGAAGCGCAGATCACTTATGTGAAAGAGATGTTAGAAAAATGACCACTGTATTTATCGACGGCAGCGCCGGCACCACCGGCCTGCGGATTTATGACCGTTTATCGACACGTGAGGATCTCTCGCTGCTGATCCTGCCCGACGAGGTGCGTAAGGACCCCGCTGCCCGTGCCGAAGCGCTGCACAAGGCGGATGTGGCATTCCTCTGCTTGCCGGATGCTGCTGCCCGTGAGGCAGTTACACTGGCGGGCGATGCCGACACCGTCATCATCGACACCTCCACCGCCCACCGCACCGAAGCGGGCTGGGCCTACGGGTTTCCGGAGCTGTCGGCGGCACACCGTGAAGCGATCCGCACGTCCAAGCGTATCGCCAACCCCGGCTGCCACGCCAGCGGCTTTATCTCGGCGGTCTATCCGCTGATCACCCACGGCGTCGTATCTCCCGACTTCCCGCTGACAGCATATTCCCTGACCGGCTACAGCGGCGGCGGGAAAACGCTGATTGCGGAGTATGAGGATGAGCACCGTGACCCCCGTCACGACAGCCACCGTATCTACGGCACCACCCTCACTCACAAGCACCTGCCCGAGATGCAGAAGATCTGCGGCTTGGCACAGCCGCCCGTTTTCTCCCCCATTCTGGGTGATTTTTATGCGGGTATGGCCACCTCGGTGCTGCTGCCCAATATGGCGGCATCGACGGTGTGGGACTGCCTGAACACGCACTACGCCGGCCAGGGTATGGTCAGCGTGGCGCCGCTCGGCGGTGATGAAAGCGTCATCTACGCTTCCACCCTCACCGGCAAAGATACTCTGCGCCTGATCGTCACCGGTCACGAGACGCAGACGATCGTCACGGCTCTGTTTGACAATCTGGGCAAGGGCGCCTCGGGTGCGGCAATCCAGAATATGAATATCGTGCTCGGTGTGGATGAAACCACCGGGCTGTGTGTATAACTCCAAGGAGGATTACGTATGATCGAACTGATTTCCGGCGGCGTGTGTGCCGCAAAAGGCTTTACGGCAAACGGCATTCATTGCGGCATCCGCCGCAACCGCACCAAGCGTGATCTGGCTCTCATTTTGAGTGAGGTGCCGGCATCTGCGGCGGCGGTATACACCACCAATCTGGTCAAGGGTGCGCCGTTGCTCGTTACCAAGAAGCATCTAGAAAACGGCATCGCCCAAGCAGTCATCTGCAACAGCGGCAACGCCAACACCTGCAACGCTGACGGCGTTGAGGTCGCTGAGCAAATGAGCCGTCTGGTTGCTGAGGCACTGTCGGTGGCGG
Source organism: Acutalibacteraceae bacterium (assembly GCA_045630285.1). GTDB lineage: Bacteria > Bacillota > Clostridia > Oscillospirales > Acutalibacteraceae > RGIG3009. The sequence goes on from JAZQSX010000027.1 coordinate 3,589, forward strand.
CTGAGGACGTCGTCGTGGCGTCCACCGGTGTGATCGGTCAGCCGCTGGATCTGACTCCCATTGCCAACGGCATCCCTGCTCTGGCAGCGGGCTTGTCGGTCGAGGGCGGCACTGCCGCGGCGGAGGCGATCATGACCACCGACACCATTCAGAAGGAAGTTGCCGTCAAGTTCACGCTGGGCGGCAAGGAGTGTCACCTCGGCGGTATTGCCAAGGGCAGCGGTATGATCCACCCGAATATGGCGACTATGCTGGTGTTCCTCACCACCGACGCCGCCATCGCCCCCGCCATGCTGCAAAAAGCACTGTCGGGTGATATTGTTAACACGTTCAATATGGTCAGCATCGACGGTGACACCTCCACCAACGATATGGTGACGGTGCTTGCCAACGGCCTGGCAGGTAACCCGGAAATCACCGCCGAGGGCGACGATTTCACCGAGTTTATGAAAGCGCTGAACACCGTCACGGTGCAGCTTTGCCGTCTGCTTGCGGGTGACGGCGAGGGTGCAACCAAGCTGCTGGAATGTCACGTCAGCGGCGCCGCCGATCTTGCCACCGCCAAAACGGTGGCAAAGAGCGTCATCTGCTCCAGCCTGCTGAAGGCGGCGATGTTCGGCGCGGACGCCAACTGGGGTCGTGTGCTGTGTGCGATCGGTTACAGCGGTGCGGCGGTAGACGTCCATAAGGTCGGCGTCTCCTTCCGCTCCGCCAAGGGCGAGATTCCCGTCTGCGTCAACGGTGCAGGCATTCCCTTCTCCGAGGAAATTGCCAAGGAAATCCTACTGGAGCCCGAGATCGACATTCTCGTCACGCTGGACAGCGGCGACGCCTGCGCCACCGCCTGGGGCTGTGACCTGACCTACGATTACGTGAAAATCAACGGTGATTACCGCACCTAAAAACGGAGGCTACTGCAATGATCGACAGTTTTTCCAATGCGGAGCGTGCTGAGGTACTGACCCAGGCTCTCCCCTATATCAAGCGCTATAATAACAAGATCGTCGTCGTCAAATACGGCGGTAATGCGATGATCAACGAGCAGCTCAAGCAGCAGGTTATGGAGGACATCGTTCTGCTGTGGCTCATCGGCGTCAAGGTCGTACTGGTACACGGCGGCGGCCCCGAGATCAGCGAGATGATGACCCAGCTCGGCAAAAAGCCGCAGTTTGTGGACGGTCTGCGTGTCACCGACAAGGAAACCGTGGACATCGTGCAAATGGTGCTGGCCGGCAAGGTCAACAAGACCCTCGTCAACCTCCTGGAAAAGAAGGGCGGCAAGGCAATGGGTATTTCGGGCATGGACGGTCGTCTCATCGAAGCCAAAATGCGTGATGAGCGTCTCGGCTACGTCGGTGAGATCACCAAGATCCACATTCAGCCGGTGCTCGACCTGCTGGAAAAGGGCTATATTCCCGTCATCTCCACCCTCGGCTGCGACCGCGACGGCAACGCTTATAACATCAACGGCGACACTGCCGCCGCTTATATTGCGGGCGCAATGAACGCCGAGCGCTTGGTGATGATGACGGATATTGCGGGCATTCTGCGTGATAAGGATGACCCCTCCACCCTCATTCCCGAGGTCACTATCTCAGAGGCACAGCAGCTCTGTGCCGAGGGCGTGGTCTCCGGCGGTATGATCCCGAAGGTGGACTGCTGCATCGAAGCGATCCACAAGGGCGTAAAAAACGTGGTTATTATGGACGGGCGTGTGGAGCACTCTATTCTGATGGAGATCCTGACGGATGAGGGTGCCGGCACGCTGGTAACGGAGGATCCGGTATGAGTACGTTAATGGAACGTGACAGCGCCTGTGTCGCCAACACCTACCGCCGTTTTCCGGTGGAGGTCGTGTCCGGCAAGGGCTCGCTGCTGTGGGATACCGACGGCAAGCGCTACATCGACCTCGGCTCGGGCATCGGCGTGACCGCCTTCGGCATTGCGGACGATGCCTGGCAGGCGGCGGTGACCGAGCAGCTGGGCCGTGTTCAGCACACCTCCAATCTGTACTACACTGAGCCTTGCGTTGCGCTGGCAGAGCGCCTGTGCGAGCGTACCGGTATGAAACGGGTGTTTTTTGCCAATTCGGGCGCCGAGGCGAACGAGTGTGCCATTAAAGTAGCACGAAAATACGCTGCCGAGCATAAAGGTGCGGAATACAGCACCATTATTACGCTGGAAAACAGCTTCCACGGCCGCACGCTGACAACGCTTGCCGCCACGGGTCAAGATCACTTCCACGAGCTGTTCCAGCCTCTCACTCCCGGCTTTGTCCACGCACCGGCGAACAACATTGAAGCGCTGGAAGCGTTGGTTGCCGAGCACAAGGTGGCAGGCATTTTACTGGAATGCGTACAGGGCGAGGGCGGTGTCAACAGCCTGGAGCTGAAATATGTCCGCCAGGTTGCTGAGATCGCCGCCCGTGAGGATATTGTCCTGATGATCGACGAGGTACAAACGGGCAACGGCCGCAGCGGCAAGCTGTACTCGTATGAACACTATCGGATCCAGCCGGACGTCGTCACCACGGCCAAAGGTCTTGGCGGCGGTTTGCCGCTGGGTGCGGCGATCCTCGGCGAAAAGGTGGCTGATGTACTCGGTTTCGGCGATCACGGCTCCACCTTCGGCGGCAACCCCGTCTGCTGTGCCGGCGCCGTCAACGTGCTTGACCGCATCGACGACGAGCTGCTTGCGGACGTGCGCCGCAAGAGCCTGTACCTGTTCAACGAGCTGATCAAAGCCAAGGGCGTCAAGTCGGTCAGCGGTATGGGCCTGATGATCGGCATCGAGACGGTACGTCCCGCCGCCGACGTGGTGGCGGAGTGTCGTGAAAACGGCGTACTGTGCCTTACTGCCAAGCATAAGGTGCGTCTGCTGCCTGCGCTGAATATCCCGATGGAACTGCTGGAAGAGGCGATCGCCGTGATCAAGGCGGCGTGCGCCAAGGAGGAGTGATTATGTCTCTGAAAAACAGAAGCTTTTTGAAGCTGCTTGATTTTACTCCCGCCGAGATCGAAGGTCTTATCGACCTTGCCGCCGAGCTGAAGGCGAAGAAAAAGGCGGGCATCCCCCACCGTCTGTGTGAAGGCAAGAGCATTGCGCTGGTGTTTGAAAAGACCAGTACCCGCACCCGCTGTGCGTTTGAGGTAGCGGCCGCCGATCTCGGTATGCATCCCGTTTATCTCGACCCGCAGGGCTCGCAGATCGGCAAAAAAGAAAGCATCGCCGACACCGCCCGTGTTCTCGGTCGGATGTTCGACGGTATCGAGTACCGTGGCTTCGGTCAGGAGATCGTAGAGGAACTCGCCGCCTACGCCGGTGTACCGGTATGGAACGGCCTGACCAACGAGTTCCACCCCACCCAGATCCTCGCCGACTTCCTCACCATTCGTGAGCATCACGGCTCGCTGAAGGGCAAGAAGCTCGTTTATATGGGTGACGCCCGCTACAATATGGGCAACTCGCTGATGGTGGGCTGTGCCAAAATGGGTATGCATTTCGTGGCGTGTGCGCCTCGCAAATACTTCCCCGACGACGCCCTCGTTGCGCAGTGTGAGGCGGTCGCCCGGGAAACCGGCGCCGTTCTCGAGTTTATCGAAGACCCCCTCGTCGCCACTAAGGGCGCGGACGTCATCTACACCGATGTGTGGGTATCGATGGGCGAGCCTGATGCGGTGTGGCAGGAGCGTATCGAGGAGCTTTCCCCCTACCGTGTCACCAAGGAGCTGATGGACAACGCCGGTGCGCAGTGCCGCTTTATGCATTGCCTGCCTGCGTTCCACGACCTCGGCACCACCGTGGGCAAGCAGATCCACGACAAGTTCGGTCTGACCTGTATGGAGGTCACCGACGAGGTGTTCGAGAGCGAGCAATCCATCGTGTTCGACGAAGCCGAAAACCGTATGCACACGATCAAAGCCGTTATGGCCGCCACACTGTAATGGGAAACATCACAACAGCAAACAGCGCCACTCGTCGAGTGGCGCTGTTTTAATTATCGGCGTTATTTCCCGCAGCCTTTATTGAGACCCGCTTATTTATTTTTGATATCGTTCAATAGCTTGATAATCTCCGCAAGACCCAAAAACACAGTTCCGCTGATAAATGAAATCGCCCAATAGGTTAATGCTATCTCAAAAGAAAAGTAATAATGACTCCACGCCGTTTCAACGCTGGCCAGAGACATTCCGGCAATAAAACCACCAATGAAAATTAGCCAAGCAATTATTTCTAAAATAATTGCAACAGGATTAATTCGCTTTACAGTTGAATTGAAATTGATTTTTTTGAATTTCTCATATTCTTCAGAGGTTATTTTGATAGGGACTTTCTTAAAGCCTACTTTTTCGTAAAGGCCGGCATTGATCAACTCTTGTTCAATACGTTCATTTTCCTTTTTCTCTGCTGCATCAAAGTATGCTTTTAATTTCTCGTGCATAATACATCCTCCTCAGGCTTGTGATATTTTAATTGTATCACTGTAAAAAATAGATGTCAACGCTCCGCATGTCCGACCAAATCGTCAATCACGTATATCACTAATTATTGGTCAAACAGATAAAGAGCAGATGGGAATCCCATCTGCTCTTTATCGTTATTTCCCGCAGCCCTTGTCAAAACTCGGGTTGCAGGCGTAGAAATTGCGGCTGTCGAGGCGATCGGTCACCAGCCCCAGCGCTTCACCAATCTTACCAAATCAAAAAGATGCGGGGAAGCCCTTGATACATAAGGTTTCCCCGCATTTTGCATTTCCACCGATTTTTTCGATTTTTGCCCTTTTTCGATGCAAAAACCTTTGATGTAGATAGTATAGCACAAAAGTACGAAAAAAGCAATAGTTCCTTCCACCCAACTGCCCTGCAAAGTAAAGATGTAAAATAAAGTTACGAATATAACCTTTAATTCTTTTCTGTTTTATGGTATAATCAGTTCGATAAATAAGAATTTGCCACGCATTAGGTTTTTAGAAAGAGCAGATATTATGGAATTTAACGAAAAATTACAGGAACTGCGAAAGCAAAAAGGGCTTACCCAAGAAGAACTTGCAGAGGCTCTTTTTGTGTCCCGAACTGCAATTTCAAAATGGGAGTCAGGCAGAGGGTACCCTAATATAGATTCTTTGAAAGCAATTGCAAAGTTTTTCGGGATAACAATTGATGAACTGCTATCTGGTGATGAATTGCTGACCATTGCAGAAGAAGATACCAAGCAAAAAGAAAAACATTTTCGTGACTTGGTATATGGGTTGCTCGATTGCAGTATCGCAATGTTCTTCTTCCTGCCGTTCTTTGGACAGAAAGTAGATGGAATGTTACAGGAAGTATCCATTTTCTCCCTTAATGAAATTGCACCCTATTTGAGGGCGGCTTATTTTGTTGCTGTAATTGGAATTATAGTATTGGGGATTTTGACCCTTGCTCTGCAAAATTGCAACCAAGTATTTTGGGTGAGAAACAAAAGCAAAGTGTCATTATTATTAAATGCAATCGGGGTACTTCTCTTTATCATTAGTTCACAACCGTATGCCGCCATCTTTCTATTTATCTTCTTGGCAATAAAGGTGTTAATGCTTATTAAATGGCAATGATACGAAAAGTATCATCGTTGTGACACCCCGTTTCTTGTGATTGCTCATACCTTCTCTTAAAATGTGTTTAGGCGAGAGCCAATACAAAAAAGAGAGGTTTAACAAAATGAAAAAAGAACACAGAAGAAACTTGTTGTTTGCAATATGTCTGCTTGTGGCATTTTTGTTATGGACATTGGCAATCCAATTTATTGATGTGCAAGCAATCGGCCCGAGAGAATCAACCGTTGGGTTTGCAATGATTAACCAGTTCGTGCATAACCTTACAGGTGTGAATATGACCCTATATACTATCACGGATTGGCTGGGTCTGGTGCCGCTTATGTTTGCGATGGGATTTGGCATCCTCGGACTTTGTGAGTGGATTAAAAGAAAGCACATCCTGCGAGTTGATTACAGTATCCTTGTTCTTGGCGGATTTTATATTGTCGTGATGGTGGCATATATCCTCTTTGAAACGTTTGTTATAAATTACAGACCAATACTCATTAACGGATATTTAGAAGTATCTTATCCATCGTCAACAACAATGCTCGTAATGTGCGTAATGCCGACTGCTATAATGCAGTTTAATGCCCGTATCAAGAATGGTATTCTCAAACGGTTGGTTGCGTCTGTGATTACCACATTTATTGTTTTTATGGTAATTGGCAGACTTGTTTCGGGTGTGCATTGGTTTACTGATATCGTTGGAGGTGCATTATTAAGTGCAGGACTTGTAATGCTGTATTGCTCCGCTTGTGGACTTGAAAGAAAGGAAAAATTCTAATGAATTATATTAAAAGCGAAAAATATCAAACCCCTGACTTAATGAAGAAAATAATGGGACCTAATC
>JAZQSX010000028.1:0-27199 GCA_045630285.1 Acutalibacteraceae bacterium
AATATTTATAAAGATTGTCAAAATGATGCTTTGGCGATGCCGAATAGTATTACGATATACAAGACTAATGCATAAGAGGGAGCGGTTTTATGCCGCTCCCTCTCTGCTTTGTAAAGAAAAAAGAGCTTGAGAGTTCTCTCAAGCTCTTTTTCTGTTTTTCTTACAGCGCTTCGGAAACAGCCACAGCGCAAGCAACGGTCATACCGACCATCGGGTTGTTACCTGCACCAATCAGACCCATCATTTCCACGTGAGCCGGAACGGAGGAGGAACCTGCGAACTGAGCGTCACCGTGCATACGGCCCATGGTGTCGGTCAGGCCGTAGGAAGCCGGGCCCGCCGCCACGTTGTCGGGGTGCAGGGTGTGGCCCGTGCCGCGGCCGGAAGCAACGGAGAAATACTTCTTGCCGTTCTCGATCGCCCACTTCTTGTAGGTGCCGGCAACCGGATGCTGGAAGCGAGTCGGGTTGGTGGAGTTGCCGGTGATGGACACTTCCACAGCCTCGTACTGCATAACCGCAACGCCTTCGTTAACGTCGTTTGCACCGTAGCAGCGCACCTTGGCACGCTCGCCATCGGAGAACGCCTTCTCACGGACGATCTTCAGCTCGCCGGTGAAGAAATCGTACTCGGTCTCCACATAGGTGAAGCCATTGATACGGCTGATGATATACGCCGCATCCTTGCCCAAGCCGTTCAGGATAACACGCAGGGGCTTTTTGCGGGCCTTGTTCGCCGTGCGGGCGATGCCGATCGCACCTTCCGCCGCCGCAAAGGACTCGTGACCAGCCAGGAATGCGAAGCACTCGGTCTCCTCGGAGAGAAGCATCTTGCCCAGGTTACCATGACCCAGACCAACCTTGCGCTGCTCGGCAACGGAGCCCGGCACGCAGAACGCCTGCAGACCTTCACCGATCACAGCAGCAGCTTCAGCGGCATCCTTGATGCCACGCTTCAGCGCCAATGCCACGCCCAGCGTGTACGCCCACACCGCATTTTCAAATGCGATCGGCTGAACACCCTTGACGATAGCAGCAACGTCCACACCCTTGCTTTCGCACAGAGCACGGCACTCTTCCATCGAGCCGAGGTCGTTGGCCGCCAGGAACTCCTCGATCTTTGCAAGGCGTCTGTCCTTGCCTTCAAACTTTACATCGTTCGCCATTTGTGCCGCCTCCTCTTATTCTTCACGGGGGTCAATGTACTTCGCCGCAGAATCAAAGCGACCGTACTGACCGATGTTCTTCTCATACGCTTCGTTGGGCTGCATACCGTGGCGGATATCCTCCAGCATCTTGCCCAGACGCACGAACTGGTAACCGATGACCTCGCCGTCCTCGTCCAGCGCGAGCTTGGTCACGTAGCCTTCCGCCATCTCCAGATAGCGAACACCCTTGACCTTGGTGGAATACATGGTACCGACCTGCGAACGCAGACCCTTACCGAGGTCCTCCAGACCGGCGCCGATGGACAGACCGTCCTCGGAGAAAGCGGACTGGGTACGACCGTACACAATCTGCAGGAAGATCTCACGCATTGCTACGTTGATCGCATCGCACACCAGGTCGGTGTTGAGGCATTCGAGCAGCGTCTTGCCGGGCAGAATCTCCGCAGCCATGGCGGCGGAATGGGTCATGCCGGAGCAGCCGATCGTCTCGACCAACGCTTCTTCGACGACACCATCCTTAATGTTGAGCGTCAGCTTGCAGGTGCCCTGCTGAGGAGCGCACCAGCCCACACCGTGAGAAAGACCGGAAATATCCGCAATCTCGGTAGCCTTCACCCATTTGCCCTCCTCCGGGATGGGTGCGGGACCGTGATGCGGGCCCTTCTTCACGATGCACATTTGTTCTACTTCGTGGGAATAGTTCATATTCGTACTCCTTTCGGGTTTTTTACTTTCCTTATTATATCCCTCTTTTTGCAGAAACGCAAGAGGATTGTCCGCAGTCGATCTAATTTTTTCGTTTTGGGTGGCCCGCTCTCAAAAAAAGAGAAAGCCGACGGCTTTCTCTTTTCGTATCCGCTTATTCCTCGGGCTTTGCAGCCGGCTTGCGCAGCGCCTGACGGGTCTGATGCACTTCGGCCACCTGCTTTGCCAGCGTCTCCTCGGCACGCTTGAGCAGATCCTCTGCAAAATCCTGCGTACCCTTGCGCATCTCACGGCACTTCTGCTGAGTCTGCAGCAGGATCTCGTTCGCCTTCTGCTGCGCCTGCTTGACCAATTCCTCCTGCATCACCAACGCACGGGCGCGCTCTTCTGCCACACGGACGATGCTTTCCGCTTCCTTCTTGGCATCGGCAATGATATCGGAGCGATCGGAAACGATCGATTTTGCCTGACGAATCTCGCTGGGCATATTGCCACGGATATCGTCCAGCAAATCACGAAGGCGGTCCGCCTCGATCAGGCACTTACCGCCCGACAGCGGCATGCCCCACGCCTTGTCGATCATTTCGTCGATCTGATCCAGTATGTTTTCGATAGTCATCTTTCTTCGTTCCTTCCGTATTTTTCTAGGATATCCTTAACAATGCATGCGGGCACGAACTCACGGATGTCTCCGCCGAGGCTCGCCACCTGCTTAACCAGACTGGAGGAAAGATACATATAGTCGGCACTGGTGGTAAGAAACACCGTTTCCACCGCAGGGTTGAGCTTGCGGTTGGTCAGCGCCATCTGGAACTCATACTCAAAATCGGACATTGCACGCAGGCCTTTAACAATGGCAATGGCCTTTTTCTCACGGGCGTACTCGGCAAGCAGACCGTCATACGCATCCACTTCCACGTTGGTGAGATACGCCGTCGCCCGACGGAGCAATTCCACCCGCTCGCTCGCACTGAACAGCGGTCGTTTGTTGTGATTGGCCATGGTGACCACGATCACACGGTCAAACATCGCTGCTGCACGGGAAATGATCTGCAAATGTCCGTTGGTGACCGGATCAAAGCTGCCCGGGCAAATCGCTATTTTCATGCAACATCCCTCACTTGCAACGGTACAACCGCACAACCACACGCCCATACCGATACGAACGGTCGACGTACAAGTCGCCCACTTCCTCCGGTAATTCGGTCGCACGGTCGCTTTCACACAGCACCGCCCCGCCGGGTGCTATCCGTCCCGATAGTGCCTCCAGACACGGAACAAGCAGTCCCGCATCATAGGGCGGATCAAGAAACACCAGATCGAAACGATCGCTGCTTTGCTGTAAAAACCCGAGCGCATCCCGACACAGCACCGTGGCATTCGCCGACAGCTTCGTCGCCGACATATTGCGACGCACGACCTGCACCGCTTCCCGGCTGCTGTCTACAAACACGCAGGACGCCGCCCCTCGGCTGAGCGCTTCCAGACCCATTTGGCCCGAACCGGCAAACAGATCCAGCACGCGCCGTCCTTCAATTTCAAAGCTGATAGCAGAGAAGATGCCTTCCTTCACACGCTCGACCGTGGGACGGGTGTCCAACCCGGTAAGCGTTTCCAGACGGCAACCCTTTGCCGTTCCTGTAATTATTCTCATATACCGTTATTATCCCATTTTTTTGCGAAAATGTCAATGCTTTTCTGTTTAGCCGTGCACGGCCTGCTTCAGCGCCTCGATGCGGTCTGTCTTCTCCCACGCCACATCCAGATCCTCACGGCCGATGTGACCGTAAGCGGCAAGTGCACGGTACTGCGGACGACGCAGCGCCAGCGCTTCGATGATCGCAGCCGGACGGAAGTCAAACACCTGTGCTACCGCTTTGGCGAGAACGTCATCGGCAACCGTACCGGTGCCGTGCGTGTCGACACGCACCGACACGGGACGTGCCACACCGATCGCATAGGCTACCTGCACCTCGCACCGCTCAGCCAGACCGGCAGCAACCACGTTCTTCGCCGCATAGCGAGCCATATAGCTGGCAGAACGGTCAACCTTCGTGGGGTCTTTACCCGAGAAGGCACCGCCGCCGTGGCAAGCGTAACCACCATAGGTATCCACAATGATTTTGCGGCCGGTCAGACCGCTGTCTCCCTGCGGGCCACCCACCACGAAGCGACCAGTGGGATTGACGAAAATCTTGGTATTCTCATCCAGCAGATTTGCCGGCACGATGGGACGAATGAGTTTTTCCGTAATGTCCGCACGGATCGTTTCGAGCGACACCTGCTCATCGTGCTGCGTGGATACCACTACGGCTTCCACACGCACCGGGGTGTTGCCCTCGTATTCCACCGTCACCTGCGTCTTGCCGTCGGGACGCAGATACGGCAGCGTGCCGTTTTTGCGCAGTGCCGTCAGCTCCACCGCCAGACAGTGTGCCAACGAAATGGGGAGCGGCATCAGCTCCGGCGTCTCGCTGCACGCATAACCGAACATCAGGCCCTGGTCGCCCGCACCGATACGGTCGTAGATGTCCGACTTGTCATCGCCACGGGATTCCAGCGCCGCATTGACACCCATAGCAATATCCGGCGACTGCTTATCCAGCATCGTCATCACGGCACAGGTGCGGCCGTCAAAGCCGGCGCCGGCTCCTTCGTAACCGATCTCGCACACCACGTCACGCACCAAAGCGGGAATATCCACCGACGCAGTGGTCGTGATCTCACCCATAACCATCACCATACCGGTGGTGGTCACCGTTTCGCACGCCACGTGCGCCTCGGCATCCTGCTCGAGGATTGCATCCAGCACCGCATCCGAGATCTGGTCGCACACTTTATCGGGATGACCTTCGGTCACAGATTCCGACGTAAAAAAATGTCTTGCCATAAAAAACTTCCTCCTTTTTTCAACAAAAAACGCCCCGGCAGGCAGTCGGGGCGTATCATCACCTCATCTGCCGGTCAAAACCGCAGGATTTAGCACCTTGCTCTTCGCAGGTTGCCGGGCTTCGCAGGGCCTGTTCCCTCCACCACTCTTGATAAGGACCTATTCACTTGTCATTGACAGCGAGAATCAGTATACTGCACCATTTCCTATTTGTCAATAGCAAATTACGGAAGCAGCGTGATCGTGTGCTCCGCACGGAAGGTGTCGCCTGCGGCGATGTGACGAATACCCTCTTTTTCGGGGAGCTCGCCATCAAAATCCGCCCACGTGGCGAAGCCGCACCACGGCTCAATGCAAACGTACGGCGCACCGGGCTTGGTCCAGATCAGCAACGATTCCGCATCGGGATATGCTACCCGCACGCCACGCCCCGTCTTGCGGTTGCGCAATTCCACCGATTTTGATTGCAGATTACGGAAAACCAGCGCATCGGGAACGAAATATTCGTCCTTCAGACTGATAACGCCCCGCGGTGCTTCCACGGCAAACGTCTCGTGCTGAATGCCGTTGCCAACGATATAGGAATTCATCGGCTCTTCCTTTTCAAAGATCACGTCGTACGCCGACAAACCTTCCGGACAAGCATACGCCTCGTGCGAGCCGACCGACGCATACAACGTGCCGTCGCCGGTGTTCTTGATGAGATACGTAATGTTCACGCTGTCGCCGCGGAGCGCATAGCAAACACGGAACTCGAACGCAAACGGATAGCGTTCACGAGTCGCTTCACTGTCACGCAGGAAGAACACGGCCTCCGTATCGGTCGCCGATTCCACAGCAAACTCCGAACGACGGGCAAAGCCGTGCATATCCATCTCGTATTCCTTGCCGTTCAAACGGTACTTGCCCCCAGGCAGTCGTCCACAGATCGGAAACAGCACCGGCGCACGACCCGACCACCAGGCGGGATCACCGTGCCACAGATACTCCGTACCATTCGCCGCCATCACCGTCTGCATCTCTGCACCGAGCGTGCTGATTGTCAGTGTCATATACTCGTTCTTCAATGTAACCATTTGACCGTCTCCTTGCCACCGTATTCTTTACGACTACCAGTGTATCACATTTCCGACCGCTGTGCAACGGGTTTTCGCAAAGAAATGACCCGTACGATACCGTACGGGTCGTCTCGTCAGGTTTTTTCTTTGGATTTTGCCAGAACACCGCAAAGCAATGCGGTTACGATCGCAAATGCAATGCCGGCGGCCGTTGCGGTGAGCCCGCCGGTCAGCGCACCGAGCACGCCCTGCTCCGCCACCCCTTGCTCCACGCCTTTGGCAAGTGTGTAACCGAATCCCGTCAGCGGCAGACTGGCGCCGCCACCCGCAAACTCGATCAACGGGTCATACACCCCGATCGCTGTCAGCGCTACTCCCAGCGTGACATACATCACCAATATCCTCGCCGGTGTCAGCTTTGTCAAGTCGATCAGCAGTTGCCCCACCACACAGATCGCCCCACCGACCAGAAACGCTTTGAGAATCATCCACCAATCCATACGGACACCCTCTCTTCGGTATTGCTTCTAGATTGTCCCGTCGTGTCCGTTTTATGCGTCGTCGCGTTGCTTTTTCGCGGTTTCGGTGGGAAGCCCCGCGCCGATCTTCGGAAATTCGTTGTCGGACTCCAGCGTCGGCTGGATCTCGTACGTGCCGTACTTGTGAAGCAATTCCTGCGCCGTCTCAGGCTGACCGTAAATGATCTGTTCCTCCATCTCGCTCTGCCGCTGTTTTTTCTTGTTATTTTCAGACATACCATCACCTCCATCGTTTAGTATGCCCGAAATAATAACGACCGCGCAAGGTAATCCTGCGCAGTCGTTGCTTATGTTTTCGTTATTCTGCCTTGTCTTCTTTCGCCTTGAGCAGTTCGCGGATGTCCTTCAGCACATCCATTTCAGTCTCGGCGGGTGCCTCCGCAGCAGCCTCGGCAGCGGCTTCCTCTTCCTTCTTGTGGGCCAACTCACGGGTCTTGGTCTGCAGTGCCAGCACGACCTTGAGCGCCACAAAGATGCACAGGGCGATGATCAGGAAGTCAACGATTTTTTGGATCAGATCGCCATACATCAGTGCGTTTTCCGGTTCTAATACCGTCACGCCGTCTTCTGCCAGCTTTGCAGGAGTGATGATGTACTTCCACTCCGACATGCTGACACCACCGGTTGCCAAACCGATCAGCGGCATAATGATGTCATTGACCAAAGCGTTCACGATCTCCTTGAACGCACCGCCGATGACCACAGCAACCGCCATATCCATGACGTTGCCTTTGGCGATAAACTCTTTAAACTCCTGGAAAAACTTTTTCACAATCCTCGCTCCTTTTTACCATTTTACACGCCAGCGACTACGATGGTCGACGTTTTTGTCATCCTTCTTCGTTGCCGTGCGCAATTTTGATGTTTGGACGCGCTTTTGCAATTCCGCAAAATAGAGCTCATCATCGAGGGGAAGTTCCACGGGACGACCCAACCAGTCCGAAAGGTATGCGGCATTCGCCAACGTGATCTCGCGCAAGCCCTCGCGACCGTCTGCGTACATCGGTTCTCCATACAAGATCGACCGTGCAAACGCATTCAGCACCGCAGCATGCAGGTAATCCGGATCCTCAAACTGATAAGAAGTCACCGTCTTTTTTAACTCGCCGGAGGCAGGGCCGTTATAAGTAAACTCATCAATGGAGGTGGCAAACTCCGTAACGGTCAATGTTTCCTTCTCCGCGACGATCTTTGCACCATCCAGCAGGATTTCCAAGCGATTGCTACCGTGCGCATCGCCCGTGCTGGAAACGAACACACCGGTCGCACCGTTCTCATATTCTACCACGATTGTGGCGTCATCTTCGACTTCGATATCGTGCCATTTGCCATACAGCAACTTGGCACTCACTGTTTTGGGCATACCGCACAGCCACTGCCACAAATCCAATTGGTGCGGGCACTGGTTCATCAGCACACCGCCGCCTTCGCCGACCCATGAGGCGCGCCAATCACCGGAATCGTAATACGCCTGTGAACGATACCACAGCGTGATCAGCCAGTTCACCCGACGGATCTCGCCGTATTTTCCGCTGTCCAGCAATTCCTTTAGCCGCACGAACAACGGATGTGCACGCCAGTTCCACATAATGGCAAACTTGCAGCCGGATTTGTCGGCCGCCTCGTTCATCTCACGCACCTGCTTCGTATACACACCGGCAGGCTTCTCCGTCAACACGTGCAAGCCGTGCTCAAACGCTTTGATCGCAATCGGCGGGTGCAGGTAATGCGGTACAGCAATAAGGATCGCCTCGGCCACACCGCTTTCAATCAGCGCATCGGCACTGTCGAATCGGACAACCTCCGCCGATAATTCCTTTTCTGCCCACGCCAACCGCTCAGGCTTGATGTCCGCCACGGCGACCAGCTCCACATCAGGACAGTGGCCACCCTCGATATTCTTACAATGGGCACTGCCCATATTACCAAGACCGATGATACCTAACTTGACTTTTTTCACCGTCAACACCCCTTGCTGTTATCCAACCAGTGCGCGGAATGCTGCCACACCGGCATCAAAAGCGGCGGCCTGCGTGGCATAGCCAAACTCGCCGACCTGGCTCTTTTCTCCTTCACGCTCCAAAGTACCCAATCCGACGAACTCGGATAGATGCGGTTCCATCGTGAACTCTCTGCCGCCCTGCAAACGGTACTCCGCAAGCAGATAGGACAGGTTGCCATCGCCGAGACCGGCGGGCACAATCGAACCGTCGTTCTTGGCATCTTTGATGTGCATATACTTCACGTACGGCTTGAGCATATCCCACGCCTCGATGGTGTTCTGACCGCACTGCACAAAGTTCGCCGGATCAAACACAGCGCGCAGCAACGGCACCGCTTCCAGAATCTCCAAGCAACGAGCAGCGTTGTCGCCGTAGATGCCTTTTTCGTTCTCATGGCACAACAGCACACCACTGCCGATTGCCAGATTGGCCAGTACACCGAGACGGTCGATGACCTCGTTTTTGTAGATCGCGGGATCTTTGTCCTTCGGCATATAGAAGGAGAACATCCGCAGGTTTTCCGCGCCCAAAATGTGCGCAATCTCTAGCTGACGCTTAAACGTCTCTTTGTGCGCCTCGAAATCATCGGTTTCGATATTGATCTTGCCGATCGGCGAGCCGATCGACCAGGTGATCAAACCGGCGTCATCCAAGCGGCGACGCAGCTCACGGGCTTTATCGAGCGAAATATCACCGACGTTTTCGCCGTCAACATTACGGATCTCGATGCCCTGCAAATCGTTACGAAGCATCGCATCGATCTGACCCTCAAAGTTCGGGTCTGCCTCATCCGCAAATGCGAAAATACGCAGATCGTCCATGGTGATCACACTCCCGAATACGCGGAAAATCCGCCGTCTACCGGCACCGTAATACCGGTCACAAAGCCGGACTTCGTCTCATCCAGCAACCATTCCAGCGTGCCGAGCAGCTCTTCGGACTCGCCAAAGCGACCCATCGGGGTAGAGCGCAGGATCTTCTCGGTACGCGCGGTGGGATTGCCCTCGGCGTCAAACAGCAACGCACGGTTCTGGTTGGTGACAAAGAAACCGGGCGCAATGGCATTCACGCGAATACCTTCCTTAGCAAAGTGAACCGCAAGCCACGAGGTGAAATTGGTCACCGCCGCTTTTGCCGCAGAATACGCCGGGATCTTGGTCAGCGGGCGATACGCATTCATGGAAGACACGTTCAGCACGCAGCAACCCGGGCGACCCAGCATATCCGGCATAAAGACCTGGCTGGGCAGCAACACGCCCTTGAGGTTCAGGTCAAACACAAAATCGAAGCCCTTTTCATCAATATTGAAGAAGGTCAGGAATTCGGTGGCGGTCTCGTCGCCCTCCACGTATTCCTCATGCAGCGTGGTGCATTTCGGGCTATTACCACCGGCACCGTTGATCAGAATATCGCACTTGCCGAGATCGGCGAGAACCTTCTCACGAACACCCTCAATGCAAGCCTTGTCCAGTACGTTGCAGGCATACGCCTTCGCCACGCCGCCCTCGGCGTTGATGCGATCCGCAACCGCCTGTGCCGCCTGCTCATTCAAGTCGAGCAGAGCCACCTTGTGGCCCAATTTTGCCAGATACTCGGCAAAGCCGGAGCACAACACGCCACCGGCGCCGGTAACAACGATTACTTTACTCATTTTTCATTCTCCTTTTCCAGCGCCTCGAACAAGCCTACGATGTAGGTTGCGCCGAGCGCACGATCAAACAGACCGTAGCCATAACGACCGGTCTCGCCCCAGATCATACGACCATGGTCAGGACGCACGTAGCCGTCCCAGCCCTTACCCACCAACGCCTTGGCAACGCCGTACATATCGATGGAGCCACAGGCGGTGGGATGACCAACTTCTTCGAACTGACGGTCGCCGGTGATCTTGATGTTGCGCAGGTGGAGGAAATGGATGCGGTCGGCAAAGCTGTCCGCCATATCCACCAGATCATTCTCGGGGTTGGCACCGAACGAGCCGGTGCACAGCGTCAGGCCGTTATTGGTCTCGGGAACGATGTCAAAGAAGCGCTGCAGGTTCTTTTTGCCGGTGATGATACGCGGCAGACCAAACATACCCCACGGCGGATCGTCCGGATGGATCGCCATGTTGACGCCCGCCTCCTTGGCGACCGGAATGACCGCCTTCAGGAAGGTTTCGAGGTTCTTCCACAGCTGTTCCTCGCCGAGCTCGGCATACGCATTGAGCAAATCCTGCATCTGCGCCTTAGTGTAGCTGGAATCCCAACCCGGCAGCGACAGATCGCCCTTCAGCGGATCCATTGCCAACACGGTGTTTTCGTCATACGCCAAGGCATTGGCACCGTCAGTCTGTGCATGCTCCAGCTCGCTGCGGAGCCAGTCGAACACCGGCATAAAGTTGTAGCAGATGCACTTGACTCCGGCTTCGCCCAAACGGCGCACGTTTTCGCAGTAGTTTTCGATCAGGCGAGGCGCATTCTCATTGCCCAGCTTGATGTCCTCGTGAACAGGAACGCTTTCCACCACTTCAAACGCCAAACCGTTATCGTTGGCCTTTTTCTTCATGGCAGCGATACTCTCACGGCTCCACACCTCACCCACGGGGGTGTCGTAGATGGCAGAGACGATACCCGTCATCTGCGGGATCTGCCGAATGTGGGACAGGGTAACGGGATCGTCGTCACCGTACCAGCGGAATGTCAGTTTCATTTGCTTATCCTCCTATCAACATTTGAATATTTTCACAACACACACGGCGGGCGACCGTTTCCGCCATAGCGGGATCAAACTCACCGTTTTCACACCAGTCAGCTAGCTGATTACACAGGATCCGACGGAAGTAATCATGCCGTGCATAGGAAAGGAAGCTGCGGCTGTCGGTCAGCATACCGAGGAAGGAGCCGAGATGACCAAGCTCTGCAATCACTTGAATCTGCTGCTCAATGCCACGCTTGTGATCGCAGAACCACCACGCCGTGCCGCACCGCACACCACGGAAGCTGCCCGCAATGGTCTGTAGCTGATCCGCCATGCCGGGATGCAACGTGTACAGAATCGTCTGCGGCACAGCGCCCGCCTCCTGCTCGATAGCATCCAGCATACGGATCACGTCAGCGCCCTTCAGCGGATCGCCGACGCAGTCACCGCCGCAATCAGGACCCAGCTTTTCAAACAAATTGGTGCTGGCATTGCGATACACTGCCAAATGCCACTGCATCACCAACCCCCGACGCTGATACTCTTTTCCTAAGAACAGGTACATATTTCCAAGGAAGCCACGATATTCCTCGTCGGCAATTGCCTCGCCGGCCAGCGCCTTGCGATAGGTCGCATCCGCCTCGGCGTCGGTGGCAATATGCGACGGGAACTCGGGAATGCCGATGTCCGTGAACTTGCAATTATTTTCGCAGAAATGATCCAAACGCTGCTGTAGCGCCGCTTTCAGCGAAGCGATCCCTTCCACGATTACGCCGCTGACCGCCGACAGTTTTTCCGCGTACGCCGCATAGCCGGCGCGACGGATCAACAACACGTTGTCCGTGCGAAACGACGGGGCCACCACCGTTTCAAAGGACTTGTCCTCACGAATCCGGCGATGATGCTCCAACGAATCGATCACATCGTCGGTCGTTGCCAGATACGACACGCCAGCCTTGCGAATCATGCGGCGGGGCGAAAGCCCTTCCTTACGGATGACCGCATTGGCACGCTCCCAGATCTCGTCCGCATTGTCAGCGGTCAAATACTCGTCGATACCGAAATACAAGGACAGCTCCATATGCGCCCAGTGATACAAAGGGCTTCCCGCCGCCAGCGACAACGCCTCGGCAAACTTGCGGAACTTTTCCTGATACGATGCGTCACCGGTAATATAGTGCTCGTCCACACCGGCGGCACGCATCATACGCCACTTGTAATGGTCGGCGCCCAGCCACAGTTCTCCGATCGAAGTGAACGGTGCGTCCTCCTCGATCTCTTTGGGAGACAAATGGCAATGATAATCCACGATTGGTAATGCCGCCACCTTGGCGTACAGCTCCTCCGCTGCTGCCGTTCGCAGCAAATAATTCTTATTCACGGCGTATCCCTCCTTATAGTTTCATTATATTGGGTTTTTTTGCCCGTTTCTATTGCAATTCTTACCATTTATATTGTATTTTCGCTCATTTCAAGGAAAGGGATCACCCGAAATCGCCCGCACGACCCGTGCTTTGTCCTGTTCAGGCGAGTTGCCGAATTTGGCCCTATAAGCACGGTAGAAGGATGAATACTCCGCAAACCCGCACCGCTCATACACGTCGGTCGGTCTTTCGCCGGAGCGAATTAAGGTTTTTGCCTGCAACAGCCGCTTAGTGGTTATGTACTGCCACACCGACGTGCCGGTCGCATACTTGAACAAGCGATTGAGCTGCGCACGGCTGAGGAAACACGCTTCGCAAATGTGCGCTACCGACAAATCCTCGTACAAATGCGCATTGATGTACTCCAATACATCAGAGATCTTCGCCGAAAACTGAGTTTCCGTGCGGTCCCGTTCGGCAAAAGGCAACAGCGTCTCCGCCAAAAAAGAGCGCACTTTGGATGCAATAAACACCTCGGCGTCGTCACCCAAACGCTCGATCAGACGCCCCGGATCGCCGTGAAACGGCCAGCCCTCTCCGGAAAAATCCGTTGCCTCATAGCGGTTTACACGACCCAGCTCCCGCCCGTAAAACGGCCGAAGAAGCACTTTGTTGATCGCCTCGTCCTCTCCTAGCATTTCCGCAGAAAAATGCACGACCGTTCGTTCGTACGGAACGCTGTCGTCCAACAGCACCAGGCGATGCACTTCAAACGGCCGCATCAGCAAGGTGTCGTGCGGATTTAACGTGTATTCCGTGCCTTCTACCAAATATTTTGCATTGCCAGAAATAAAATGGAACAGTTCAAACCGCTCGTGTGCATGCATATAGAAGTCCTCGGGCTCCGGCTTGGTTTCCAGCGAATGCAAAAACTCAAAATGCTTTGCCCGGACGCTGATATCACGATCCTCCATGCACACTCACCACCTTATCCTCGGCGTTGTCGCAATGCTTGAAAAAACTCCCGAAGCATCGCCGCACATTCCTCTTCCAGTACTCCACGAACACATTCCGGCTGATGATTAAACGGCATCGCAAACAGATCTGTCAGCGAGCCACAAGAACCCGCCTTAGGGTCCGACGTGCCGTATACCACCCGATCCACACGGGCGTTGATAATAGCACCGGCACACATTGGACAGGGCTCCAGCGTCACATACAGCGTACAGCCAAACAACCGCCAACCGCCAAGTGCCGCACAGCCGTTGTAAATAGCTTCGATCTCGGCGTGCGCCAGCGCTTGTTTGTCGACCTCACGGCGGTTGCGCCCCGTGGCGATCACCTCGCCGTTCCGCACCAGCACAGCACCCACGGGCACCTCGCCCTCATCTGCCGCCTCACGTGCAAGCTGCAGTGCTTGCCGCATAAACTGCTCGTCGGTTTCACGGGCGATCAGATCAGTTGCAGCAACACAGCGATCCATACGCTCACTCCTACGATCATCGCCGGTGCTGTCAACGCCGTGAACACACGCTGACCCACCGTCAATGCTGATACCCGATTCCGAATCGGGCGTAAAATATCCTCGTTGTGAGGCTTGTTGGACAAAAACGCCGCCGTCAGCACCACCATACCCGATGCACACAGCACCAGAAACGTGATCAATGTCGGTGTGACGTTCTGTCCGGTGGCAATGTCCATATACTCCAACAGCACCGACATCGCATTGTTGCTGAAATGCAACAGTACCGCAGGCCAGATGCTGCCCGTTTGGATCACCAACCAACCCAACGCCAGACCCAACATAAATGCAAACGGCACCTGCAGGACGTTGCCGTGAATCAAGCCAAACAACGCCGCTGACAAAACGACCGCAAACTTGTCGCCGTGGCGGCGCAGTGCCCCCATCACGTATCCCCGCATCACCATTTCTTCGAGGATCGCCGGCAACACCGCCGTGGAAACGAGATTCAGTACCAGGCTCATCGGCGTGCCTGTTTGGCTGCTCGGAAGATCGGGATAAGGCACACCCAGCGACATCAAAATACTCATAATCCAACCGGTGATGTAGTTCGCCGCCACCGCCATGGCCATACCGCCAAACAGCGCCACAACATAGTGGCGTGCAGCAACCTTGCGGGTTGGGAACGGATTTTGCCGCCGTCTCGAAATCAGTACCACAAGCAACGCCGGAACCGCCAGATACACAACGTACAGCACCATATTCAGAAGCACGTATTCGGTGTTGTTCATCGCCGCTATATCCAGCAGCTTCATCTGCCTAAGCAAGCGCAACACCAACGCTACCACGTATTGTCCTGCCAGCAATGCGATCAGAATAAACCCGATGAAATTCGCATCACGCCGCACTTTCTTTTTTTCTGCCTGCGCCGGTGTTAAAAACGACATCGGCTGCCACAACGGCGGTTGAATCATACTTTCACCACGCTTTCAGTGTACATACACTATCAGTATACAACACTCTCGCACCAAGCGCAAGAAAAAAGCCCAAAAAAACAATTGCGAAAACACCGAAAATGCTCTATACTATGGGGTATACTCCACCTGAGAGAAGGAATTATTATGGCAAAAATCGAAATGAAAACTCCGCTCGTCGAAATGGACGGCGACGAAATGACCCGCATTCTCTGGAAAGAGATCAAGGAGCGTCTGCTGATGCCGTTCATCGACCTGAAATGTGAATACTACGACCTCGGTCTGCCGTATCGTGACGAAACCAACGATCAGGTGACAATTGACGCCGCCAATGCGATTAAAAAATACGGCGTCGGCGTCAAGTGTGCCACTATCACGCCGAACGCTCAACGTGTGGACGAGTACCACCTGAAGGAAATGTGGAAAAGCCCCAACGGCACACTGCGCGCGGCATTGGACGGCACGGTGTTCCGTGCCCCCATTGTTGTAAAAGGCATCACCCCCAGCGTTTCGACGTGGGAACAGCCGATCACGCTGGCCCGTCACGCCTACGGCGACGTGTATAAAAACTCCGAACTGTACGTTGACGGCGCCGCCAAGGCGGAACTGGTCGTCACCTACCCCGACGGTCGCATCGACCGCAAAACAATTCACGATTTCGACGGTGCCGGCATCATTCAAGGCGTTCACAACACTGACGCCTCTATCGCCAGCTTCGCCCACGCTTGCTTTAAGTACGCCTTGGATCAAAAGCAGGACCTGTGGTTCTCCACCAAAGACACCATTTCCAAGATCTACGATCATCGGTTTAAGGATATCTTCAACGAAATCTACGAGGCGGAGTACAAAGAAGCCTTTGAGGCTGCCGGCATCGAATATTTCTACACCCTCATCGACGATGCCGTCGCCCGTGTGATCCGCTCCAAAGGCGGCTTTATCTGGGCCTGCAAGAACTACGACGGCGACGTGATGAGCGACATGGTCGCCACCGCCTTTGGCTCGTTGGCAATGATGACCAGTGTCTTGGTCTCGCCCGACGGTCTGTACGAGTACGAGGCTGCACATGGCACGGTGACCCGTCACTACTACAAACACCTGAAGGGCGAAGCCACCTCCACCAACTCGGTGGCGACGATCTTTGCCTGGTCGGGCGCTCTGCGCAAGCGTGGAGAGTTGGATGAACTGCCGGAGCTGGTAGCGTTTGCCGATCGTCTGGAGAATGCCACGCTGCAGACCATTGAAGACGGCGTGATGACGGGCGACTTGTATCTGCTGTCCACGTTGGAAAACAAGCGTCGGGTCGGCTCGATTGAATTCCTTGACGAGATCGCCGCTCGTTTGGCGTAAAAGAAAATCTTTCCATACTTGCGCTTGACAAACGCAAAAATGCGTGCTACAATGAGCGCAATTGAACAAGGGGTGCTGAGCAATCGGCTGAGAGGAAGCGTCGCTTCTAACCCTGGAACCTGATCCGGATAATGCCGGCGGAGGGATGTTATCACGTGTATGCGCACTGCAGGCGCATAGACTATGTCGTGCTTGGACACCCTCTTTTTCGGAGGGTGTCTTTTTTGTTCAAGAAATTCAACTGTTAAAGCGAAAGGATGTTGTATGATGTCTTCTACGAACCGCACCGCATACCGCCTGACCGAAAGTGCGATCATGTTGGCGTTTGCCGCCGTGCTCAGTGTCATTAAAATCGTGGATATGCCTTATGGCGGCAGTGTCACGGCGTTCAGCATGCTGCCCCTTGTTCTCATTGCCTACCGCTACGGCACGGCGTGGGGTCTGGTCACCGCCACTACGTACGGTCTTATCCAACTGTTGCTCGGCATGGATAATCTGTCCTATGCAACGGGCTTGCTCCCGATCGTTATGATCATACTGTTTGACTACGTAGTTGCTTTCCTGGTCCTGGGTTTGGCTGGTCTGTTTCGCCGTCCCGGCTGGTCACAAGGCACCTCACTGGCAGTCGGTGCCGCTGTCACCGGTATATTGCGCTACGTGTGCCACGTGATTACGGGCTGCACCGTATGGGCCGGATTGTCCGTCCCCACCGCTGAGGCAGCGCTGTATTCACTCTCCTACAATGCTACCTATATGATCCCTGAAATCATCATTTTGGTGCTGGGCGCCGTGTACCTCTCTCGATTCCTTTCGTTTGAAGGTGCTACCGTAACCCGTGCAGCCAAAGAAACGAAACTCTACGCTTCGGCGTTCACAGTTTCCACCTTTGCCAAAGTGGTTGCCCTCGCCGCTATCGTGTGGATCGTCGTTCTCATCGCCCCCACGCTGCAAAGCCCTGACGGCGAGCTTTTCCTTGCCGGTATCTCATCCGCCCCGTGGAAGACAATCGGCTGGATCGCTCTCGGCGGTGTCAGCTCGACGGTTGTGCTGGAGCTCATTGCACACCTCCTGAAAAAACGTCACAACGCATAACACAACCCGAAAAAAGATCCCGAAGTGGCTGCTTCGGGATCTTTTCATTTGCTCTTATTTTTTTCGTTTGTAGGTGCTGTACAGCTCCAAGCGATATTTGCCAAGCTTCAGCGAAGGGATCTCCGCCGTCAGGCCAGCGATTTTTGCGCCGATTGCCAACGCTTCATCGCTTTGGGCAATGCCTTCCGCCACCACGGCATGGCTGCTGTTGTACAAGCGCCACCCAAAGTTCGGATAGGTATACCCGCCATGGCCGTCGCCCGCATAGGTCAGCTCGCCGTCAAACAGGAACAGCAGCGTGCCTTCGTTTGCCGAGGTCTGGGTGAACGTGTAGTCTACGCCCTCCAAGAACATATAAATCGCAACGTCATTGTGCTGAGCGTTATAGAACAGCTCCACCGGAAGGGTCGGCAGATCAACCACAATATCCTTGACACTGATCTTGCAGGTGGCAGTCTTTCCATTGACGCTGGAGACAGTAATGGTCGTCTCACCAATGGACACTGCCGTCACAACGCCCACGTCCGACACCGTCGCAACCGACGGGTTGGAGCTCTTCCACGTCACGTCCTTATCCGTGGCCGTCGTCGGGCTCAACGTGTGCATCAACGTGAGCATATCACCAACCAGCATTTCTGCTTCGGTTTTATCCAATTTAATGCCGATCACTTCAACGCGAGGAACGTAATTGGGGTTTTTCTTGCCGCAACGGCTACATTTTTTGTCCACAAAATCGTGGCCCAACGCCGTACCCAGAACCGCACCGCAATCCGAGCAGGTCGACGGCGCTTCGCAGGTCGCATCCTTCACGTTCTTGTGCCCACAAGCTGTGTCGGTGGGCTTTGTCGGATCCGACGTCGGCTTGGTGGGGGATTCGGTGGTAGGATCGGTGGGATCCTCAGGATCGGTGGAGGTATTCGCCTCGCTACCGGTCGTAGTGGTCGTTGCCGTCGCCTCGCCATCGCTCGGCACCACAGACGAGGACGGTGTTGACGGTCTTGTTGCTTGGGTCGGCTTCGGTGCAGGCTTATCCTCTCCGCAACCCGCCAGGCACAGTACAAATACGGCGATTAACGCAATCGCAATCCAACGTTTCATTGGTTTCATTCCCCCTTGTAACTGTCTTAGTGTAGCATATTTGACGATTTCTGTCAATTATTTTACGAAAAAGGAACGGCAAACGTTGCCGGCGGCTGGCTCATTTTGGAATGGATCTCCCGCCGGATGTGCCGCACAAAACAACCTGTAAGAAAAGCTCACCCCGAAGCCGTGGCTTCGGGGTATCTTCTTTACGTCTTTTCATTCGGGATGTTTAAGGTTTTCCAAAAATTGGTGCTGTACAGTTCCAAACGGTATTTTCCTGTTTCAAGCGACGGGATTCCAATAACCATATCCTTTAGAACCGTGCCGATGCAGGATTGGACGCCGCTTTCGACGGTGCCTTGAGCAACCACCGAACCCGCGACATCGTACAATCTCCATCCGCAATTCGGATAGGTATATCCGCCATGACCATCACGGGCGTAGGATACTATACCCTCAAGCATCAGCGTCAGCGCAATGGTTCCATTATCATTCTCGGTATGGGCAACTATCACATCGTTGACCAGAAAAAAGATCTCCGTATCGTTGTGTTGAGCATTATAAATCAACTCTTTGGGGAGTTGCGGTATCTCGATTACCAGCTCCCGAACGTACACGGAGCAGGTCGCACTCTTTCCGTTGACAGAAGTCGCTGTGATAGTCGCTTCGCCCAAGGCCACAGCCGTCACCTTGCCATCCGCCGTCACCGTGGCGATCGACGGGTTGGAGCTCTTCCACGTCACGTCCTTGTCCGTCGCATTGGCAGGATTCAGAGTGTGCTTCAGGTCAAGCGTCTCTCCGATCAGCATATCCGCTTCGGTCCGATCCAGCTTTACACCGATTACTTCCACGCGCGATGTGTAGTTTGGGGTTTTTCTGCCACAACGGGTACAGTTCTTCTCTACATACTCATGCCCCAGAGCCTCGCCGAGGGTCTCCTTGCAATCCTGGCATTGCGCCGCAGTCAAGCAGGTCGCTTCCTTGATATTTTTATGGGCACATGCCGTATCGAACGCATCAGTCGGTGTTGTGGCGGCCGTCGGTATCGTAGTCGTCATTGTCTCGCCGTCTGCTGTTGTGGTCGGGTCCGACTGCTCCTCCTCGGTCGTGACCGTGGTCGTCACAGTCGTTGTGATCGCCGCCGTCTCGTCCGTCGGTTTATCTGTTAGCTTACCCTCTGTCTTGGCACAGCCGACCAAGCTAAACAGCAGGGAAACAGCCAGTACCGCTACTATAATATATCGTTTCATATGTACTATTCCCCTTTAACATCCATTACAGTTTAACAGAATTGACGAATTGTGTCAAATCTTTCGCAAAAAAGAGCGGCCGAAGCCGTTGCTCCGACCGCCCTTTTTGAAAGGAAACTAGACTTATTTTTTGCGTTTGCGGCTGATCCACAGCGCCACCACACTCACCACAGCGACTGCCGCCATGGCGGGCAGGGCGCGTGCGCCTTCGCCGGTATCCGGAATCTGATCAGGCTCTTTATCAGGCAATTCACCGCCCTCTATGATAAGCGCATCTGCCAGCATCTCATCATAGCTCGCCTGGCCGTAGCTCTTGAGCAGAGCGTTGATCTCCGCCTTGCGTTCGTCGGAAAGCTGTTCCCAGATCTCCTTGCCGAACAGCACGTTCTGGTAGTTATCGCCGTCGACCGCCGCAATGGGGTCGCCCCAAATGTCGGTGCAGTAGTTATACCAGAAATCCTCCGCTTCCATATCCACGACGACGTTGTCATCATCGTCATCGCCGTCCTCGTCGCCTTCAACCTTGTCACCCGGGACACCGCCGCCGCCGTGACCGGTCCACACACGGATATAATCAATATCCATCTGGTTATCCAGCGAGCCGCAGATAGTAAACGGCAGATACTGCGTGTTCATCGGCGTGAAGGCATCCACCGCCTTCAACGGGTCGCCCGTGTTAACCGTCGCCATCGGCGTAGAACCTTCATCGTCGGTGTAATGCAGTGCCATAACCACTTCGCCGTCCAAATACGCGATCAACTTGCCGTAATCCCACACGTAACCCAGCGTGTGCCATTCCTGATCGCCCAACGCATCGTCAGCGTGGTTGGGGTTTCTGTACCAGTGCTCTCCGCCCGGATTGTCCGCTGTAGTATTGTCATGCAGTGTCACGGTGTAGCGACCGTCCTTGGCATAGCTCGGCGTACCCCAGTACTCCATCCAGTCCATTTCGACCCAGCGGGTGCACTTATTGACCAGCTTGTCATACGGCAGCGACCAGATAGCAGGACCACCGTCGCCGTTAGAGTCATAGTCGTGCATGCGAATACGGAATTCCATGTATCCGAAATTGAACTCGTAACCAATGCCGGTGTGAATATCCATCGTGCCCAAACCGTAGTTGTAGGTCGGTGTGGACAGCTTCAGCGTCATCACACCGTCGTTGATCTCGTAGTCGTCCGTTTCGACGTTGGGAGCATTATACGGACGGGTGACGTACCACTTGTAGCCGTCTGCGCCGGTACCGTACATATCAATGGTATCCAACGAATCGAAGTCCTCGCTGAAGCCCAGCGTCGTGAAGCCGGCAAGCTCCGCAAGTTCGGGAACGGGCAGCGCCGTGTCACTGACACGCAGCAGCGTCTGCACATTGTTGTTATTGTCGGTATTCATCTCCAACACCGACAACGTCGGGTTGATGCGAACGGACATGATGTGATCGCCTTCCACAGCCTCCCACGACTCGGTTGCCAGTAGCAGCTCCGTCGTACCGGGTGCCATACCCGCCGGGCCGGCGGTGTAGGTCAGCGTCTGGATCACTTTACCGTCCATACAAACATCAATAGTGAAGCTCGCTCCGGCCTTGACCGGATCCTCACCCTTGTTGCTGAAGGTGACCGCAAAGGTCAACTTCGTACCGGGCTTGACCTGCTCGTCGCCACCGTCCCACACGATACTATCGACCACCAGGTCGACAAGCGACGCCTTTTCGACAAGCAGCACGTGGTCAATGAAGATCGGGCCATTGCCGCTGTCGACCGAGAAGATCAGCGTGGACAGCTCATCCACCGTCTCACCAGTCGTGAATTCGTAGACCTTGTTCGTCCAAGCGGCTGCCGTGCTTTCGGATTTTTCAAGCAACGTCGATTCGTCGCTCGCCAACGCAATACCGAGCTTGCCGGTGACAGCAGAACGATAGCGCACAAACAGTTGATAGGTCGTTTCCGGCTTCAGGCCGATAACACTCTGGCTGATGCTGCTGTCCTTAACGATCGAGCCGGCGGCGCTGTTCATAACGCCATCCTCTGCCGCAATCGTCGAGCCGCCGGACAACTGCCAGGAGGTGTCTCCCGCAATGTCAAACGTACCGTTCTTAATAATCGCAGGCGTACCGGCAACCGTCACCTTACAGGTGGCCGTCAGACCGCTTCGGGTGGTTGCCGTGATGGTAGCGGTACCCTTACCGACCGCCGTCACAACGCCGTATTCCACCGTCGCCACGTTTTCATCACTGGAGCTCCAGACCGAACGGTTAATGTCACCGTTAACGGGCGTTGCCGAAATCTTCAGCGAATTGGTGCGACCGGGCATCAGCGTCATTTCGGTGTAGTTCAGTGTGATCGATTCCGCTTCCACACCGGAGTTATACAGCTTGACGGAGATGTTATCGATCACGATATCTTCGCTGCCTTTGCCGTCGCACACGATAGCCAGATCCCAGCCGTTATTCAGCTTCATGCTTGCAGGAGTGGTGAATATCTTGGTTGCCGTCTTCCACTCGCCTGTGCCGTTGGCAGCGTACAAGCTACCAATACCCAGCGCGCCACCGTAGATACGCAGGGATTTAGAACTGGGAGTGGCATAATAATCGAAGGTCAAAATATACGTTGTGGCAGGCTGCACAGGAATCGCCTTAGCGTAATACGATTCGTAACGAGAGCCGGTGCCGGTGTTTTGTACTCGATAGCCGTAGCTTCCGTCCTTGCCAATGCCGGGCAGGACCTTGGTGTCGGCGCTTTTCCAGTTTGCATAGCCCGCCTCAAAATCACCGTTTTCCAGCAGGTTGGCGTACTCATCGATCGTCACGGTGACACTGTCGGTCAGACCCTTGTCATTCGTTACGGTGATCACAGCTGAACCGCTGTTCGCCACGGCGGTAATGACACCCTTATCCGACACCGCAACCACATTGGGAGCGCTGGAGGTCCAGGTAACACTGCCGATGCTGGCTTCGGCAGGTGTCGTTGTTGTCGTCAGCGTCATAGTGCCGCTCGGCATCAACTTGATCTCGCCACCGGGAACGATGGAAACATCCGTCGCCTCCGGCAATTCTACCACCGAGAACTCATCAATGTACAGCGTAGAGCCCCAATGGTTACCGAATGCTACGGTGTAGTTGCGGTTGATGTCGGATCCGTACATCGTAAAGATCTCGGTCACCTCGACCCAGCCCTCCTTCGCAATGGTGCGCTGTTTCCAGCCGCCATTGGAAACCGATTTGCCGTATTCAAAATACACTTCGGTCTTACCGGCTTCGCTCATGGCCTTGTACGTCAGCTTATACGTGCGGCCCGGGTTGACCATCAGCGGCCATATATACCAACCGCTCGTCGCATTGGCGGGGATTGCCAGCACGGTATTGGTCGGATCCTTCGGATCAGCGACTAACTGACCTCTGCCGTCCTTAATAATATTGGTCGTCCAGTAAGCGTTGTTCCAATCATCACCCTCGAAGTCACCACCGGTAATACGTTCACCAAAAACGTCAACCGTTACGACGACCGTGTCGGTCAACGTGCCGTTCGTCACGGTGATCGTTGCGGTACCCTCGGCGTGCGCCGTAACCTTACCGTTGGCATCCACCGTCGCCACCGTCGTGTCACTGGAGGTCCAGGTCAGCGTGCCGGTGTAAGCACCCGTCGGTGAAACCGTCAACTCAATCGTCTCGGAAGCATTCAGGGTAGCGGAGATCGCAGGTGCCAAATGCAGTGTTTCCACATTCGCCTCGATGCTCGTCGCATTGCCGACTACGGTGACCTTGCAGGTCGCCGTGAGAGGTGCGCCGTTCACCATCGCCGTAGCGGTAATGGTGACCTCGCCCTCCTTGTCAGCGGCAGCGGTGACCACACCGTTTGCCACCGTGGCAAGCGTTGTGTCGTTGCTGCTCCAGGTGAGCGAATCGTAGCGGGACGCCTCCGGCACCGTAATCACCGTCAAGGTCAGCGTTTCGCCCTTGACGAGATAGGCTTCGGTCTTGTCCAGCTTGATCTCCGTTGCTTTACCGGCGTCCTTCACCGTCACGGTGCAGGTCGCCGTTTTCGTGCCGGCAGTGGCAGTGATCGTTGCCGTGCCTTCGCCAACAGCTACGACCTTACCGTTTTCCACCGTAGCCACCGTCTCATCCGAGGTCGTCCACGTCACGGTGTAGCCGGAAGGTGCCGTCGTGGCGGTCAGGATGACTTCGTCACCGGGCATCATCTCTTCGACAGTCGTCTTATCCAAAGACACCGTATCAACGTCCGTTACCTCGGTCATCGTCACATCATCCAGATACACGTCGCCGTTCGTGCGGAAAAGCAAGCTGTAGGAATTATTCGGTGAAGCGGTTGTTTTGACATACGCCGTGATCGTCTTCCACTCCGCCGATGCCGTACCCGGTGCACCGATCGTCTCAAGCACCGTAGCGTAGGCAGCCGTCGTGCCAACCGACGTCGTGCCGGTACCCTTCATACGATAGGTCAGCTTGTATACCGTGTGGGCCTTATAACCAACCGTCTTGTTGGAGGTTCCCGCTTTGTACGTTTTCACGTTGGGATAGAAGTAGGCCATACCTGCCGAGGTCATGTGCAGGACCTTGTTGGTGGCGTCGTCGGGATCGGTAACGATCTCGCCGCCGTCGTTGAACAAACCACCGTAGCCATAGTCGTTGAATTCGGCAGCCGTCTCGTCCATTGTACCGTTAGAGAAGATCGGCAGCGAGGATTCTTCGACAGCGCCGAGGTTTTTGATCTTGACGTCGTCCAGATCCAGCTTAACATCCGCTTTGGTATTTCCTGCGATCTCAAGGGCGCCCAGATAGAACTGGGTGGCATCCTGAGCTGCCTTGGTATAGAACGTATACGTAAACCACGTGCCGTCACCGCTGGTACCGGTGTCACTGGTAGAAATGAACCAGTCAGGCTGCAGATAACCGGAGACAGCACCATACACCTGAATACCGAAGCGCATCTTACCGGCTTCGTTCTTACGGACTTTGAAATCAACACGGATCCAGTCGCCCGCTTTAATGTCACAGGTAACGGTCGGGCTAAGGATGCTCTTGCCGTTCGCAGGGATCTGAATATACTTGTTGCCGTCGGTATCGGTCAGAACCGGTACCGCATCACCCTTGTTGAACAAGCCGTCCACCGTCGAGTTATACACCCAGCCGGAGGTCGCCGCGTTGAAATCGCCGTTCGGCATTGCCAGCTCACCGGACGGTTCGGGATCCGGCGTAGGCACGGCCTCAACCGTCACGGTGCAGGTCGCCGTCAACGTGCCGGCCGTTGCCGTAATGGTCGCTGTACCGGCACTGACAGCGGTAATAACGCCGTCTGCAACCGTCGCAACCGCCTCATTATCGGATGACCACGTTACGGCGTTCTGCATATACGCGCCCGTCGGCTTCACCGTAGCCGTCAGCGTTTCGGTGTTGCCCACCGTCAGCGTGGCGGTCGTCTTGTTCAGCTCGATCGACGTCGCCTGCGCGACACGGGTCATGGTGAAATCGTCGATATACACGTTGCCGCTGGTGCGGAAATCAAAGGCATAATTGGTGTTCTGGTTGGTCGGGTTGATGAGGTAGTAAGCTGTAATCGTCTTCCACTCGTCCGAAGCCGTGCTCGGATCCCCCTCCAACGAGAGGCGAGTACCGCCGCCGGCCGCAAGGATGCTGGGCGAGGTCGTGCCCGTACCCTTCTGGCGATAGGTCAGCTTATAGATCTCATTTTTCTTCAAACGGATGTTCGTCTTATCAACAACCGTAAAATCGTTGTAGAAATAAGACTGCACCGTACCCGTACCATCAAAATACAGCACGTGATTTGCGGCATCATCCGGGTCAGCAACGATCACACCGCCGTCGTTGAACATGCCGCCGTGGCCGTAATCGTCGAGGGAGGCGATGTTGCCGTCCTCAAAATCGCCGCCGTGGAAGAGGTTCAAATCATACACCGTCGTACCCGCAGGCAGCATTTCAAGCTCAATATCATCCAGATCCAGCGTCAGATCCGCCGTGCTGTTGTTGGCGATCTGCTGGAACACCAGATAAAAATCCGATGTCGTAATGTCAGCCTCGGCATAGAGGTTATAGGTAAACCACTCACCGTCACCACTGGTGTTGCTGGCGCTGGCAGAAAGGATCCAGTCAGGCTGAGCGTAGCCGGCAAACACATTGTACAAGCGCACCGCCGGACGAGCCTTGCCGGCAGCATTCTTGCGCACCTTAAAGCTGAGACGGAACCAGTCGCCCGCCTGCACCTTATAATCGATCGCCGGACCGATGATCGTTGCACCGTTCGCAGGGATCTGAATATACTTGTTGCCGTCGGTATCGGTCAGAACCGGTACGTCAGATTTGTCGGCATACTTCCAGCCGGAAACCGCACCCTGCTCGAAATCGCCGTTCGGAACGACAAAATCACTCGGCGCAGGCGCAGTAACGGTTACGGCGCAGGTTGCCGTCAACGTGCCGGCCGTTGCGGTAATGGTCGCCGCCCCGACACCGACCGCCGTAATAACACCGTTGTTGACCGTCGCAACCGCCTCGTCGGAGGTCGTCCAGGTCACCGTACCAAGCGCAGCACTGGCAGGAGTCGCCGAAACCGTCAGGGTTTCCGAGCCGCCCACCGTCAACGCTGTCGAAGTCTTATTCAGGGCGATCGCCGTAGCGCTTTCGGGCACCTCCGGGACCTTTTCAAGGCACAAGTTGTCACACCACACCTCACCGGCACCGCCGCGTGTGCGGATAGAGAACTCAAAACCACTGTGGGCGCTAATGGTCGCCGGGGTCGTGAAACGGATCGTTTGTGTCGTCCATTCGGTCACGTTTTTCGGCAGATCAAAGCCGGCGCTCATCGTCTTATCAGCATCCGTCGTGCCAAAGACCTTGTCAAAGTAGAACTGACCGAGCGCACTGCCGCTCGTTTTGTAGTCGAACGTCAGAATATACTCGGCGCCCGCTTCCATTTTGGTCAGCAGTGCCGATTTATAGCGCACCTGACCCGTCCCCGTCCATTCACTGGTTTCCGTACGGTTATGATAATACCCGTACCCGCCGTCCTTGCCGGCACCGGCAACGACCAAGGCGCTGCTCTGCCACTGGGCAGTTGCACCTTGCTCAAAATCGCCGTTTTCAAACAAATTAGCATTTTCCGCCGCTGTCGGCAGCACCAATCCGCTGACCGCACAAGTAACGAGCAACGTCAGCGACAATGCCCAGGCGATCATCTTTTTCGCGCACAATTTCATGTCTTTTCCTCCTTGTTGCAACGGATATAAGGTTTTACAATATAATAATATCAAAAACTTTTCTTTGATTGCAGTGGAGATTTGTACATTTTGCTAATAAAATTAGACATTTCTGCAATTGTCTAATTTTGGCACACAAGAACGCCGGCAACAAACCAACGCTGATCTCTGCTGTTTTTTGCAATCGACAAGGTAACAGAGGGAGAAGCGGTGCAGCGGATCTTACGAGAGATCGCAGCGCTGTAACCGCCGCCAACAGAGCCGGGCGCCACAAGAGCAGAGTGTAACCCGTTCCCAGCCCGCAGTAATAAAAATGAAAAGCACCCAACTAAGAAAACAGCGTCATGCGGAAGGAGGG
>JAZQSX010000029.1:0-2806 GCA_045630285.1 Acutalibacteraceae bacterium
GCCTCGGCGTGCCGTTCGGTATCGTCGATCTGTCGCTCGCTCCCACTCCCGCCGTGGGCGATTCGGTGGCGTACATTCTGGAGGAGATCGGTCTGGAGCAGTGCGGTGCGCACGGCACCACGGCGACCCTCGCCATGCTCAACGATGCGGTGAAAAAGGGCGGCGTCATGGCGTCCTCCCACGTCGGCGGTCTGTCGGGTGCGTTTATCCCCGTCACCGAGGATGCGGGTATGATCGCCGCCGCACGCAGTGGCTGTTTGCGGCTGGAAAAGCTCGAGGCGATGACCGCTGTTTGCTCGGTGGGTCTGGATATGATCAACATCCCCGGCGATACCTCGCCCGAGATTATCTCCGCCATCATTGCGGACGAAGCGGCGATCGGTATGATCAACAACAAGGCGACGGCGGTGCGTGTCATTCCGGCGATCGGCAAGCAGGTCGGTGAGGAGCTGGAATTCGGCGGCCTCCTCGGCAGCGGCCCGGTGATGCCGGTCAACACGGCGTCCCCTGCTCGGTTTATCCACCGTGGCGGGCGCATTCCCGCTCCGCTGCAGGCGCTGCGCAACTAAACGGTATACAACAAAGCTCCCCCCGCACTGCGGGGGGAGCTTTTTATAGGCTTCGGATCAGAAATAGGTCGGGATAATGGCTTGGACGCCGTCGTCGATGCGGTAGTCGGTGCCGTTGATGCGGGCGTACAGCGTGCCGGTGCGGGAGGAGTAGTCGTAGTAGCTCAGGTACAGCAGCGTGCCGTCCTTCGTCCAGCTGTAGTCGCTCACCCCGGAGGCGATGCGCTCAACGCTGCCGCCATGGTAGACGCACAACGTGCCGCTTTGGCTGTTGGCGCTGTAATCGGTCAGGAAAGCGATCGCACCGGTCTCGGTGTACACCGCATACGAGCCGATCTGAGCATCGTCGTCGAGCAGCG
Source organism: Acutalibacteraceae bacterium (assembly GCA_045630285.1). Lineage (GTDB taxonomy): Bacteria > Bacillota > Clostridia > Oscillospirales > Acutalibacteraceae > RGIG3009. The sequence goes on from JAZQSX010000029.1 coordinate 929, forward strand.
TCGTGCCGAGATACAGCTCGGCACTCGGATGATCGGTGTAGGCGTTGACGATGCCGTAGTACAGCGGCTCGTTGCCGATGACCGCCGCAATGTCCTCCTGCGTGTTGGCACAGACGGTTTCCGCCACGTCCAGCGTGTTGCCGTCCAGCTTCGCCTTGTACAGCGTGCTGTAGGAGCCGGTGCTGGCGGACACGGTGTAATACAGCGTGCCGTCCTCGGTGATCACCGCTGCGTCGACGGGCTTGTCGGCGATCTTGGTCGTTTTGGCGCCGACCGACAGGTACGGCAGCGAGCTGCCGAGCAGCAGCGTCTCTACCTCGCCGTAGAGGTAGTCGATCGAACTGAGCGTCGAGAGCGTGATCTTGTTCGGGTTGTTGTTCGACGCCACCGACTCGTACACCAGGGCGTTGTGCTTCGCATCAAACGCCGCAACGCTGATACCGTAGCTTTCGGCGAGCTTTTGGGTGACGCCGTCGTAGTAATACAGCGCCTGCTTATTCACCTGCGTGGTTGCCGAGGACAGCTGACGGCGCAGCGAGTCACGCTCGTTCTTCGCCGAAACTTTGCTCTGATAGTCTCGGTATTTCTCCTGATATGTGTTGTACTCCTCGTAGTACGTCTCCATCTTCTCGTAGTAACGGTCGACGGCGTTGTTATACCGATCCCAGTCGATGTAGCCGTAGGAGTCATAGTAGTCGTACGAGTTCGGGTACTGCGGCTCGTTCGGCTCTGCGGGCGGCTTCAGCGCCGCATCCGCCGATTTCATATCGTCGGCGACGAAGTCGGACAGCTTCACCGTGACGGGGGAGCCCTCGGTCATATAGAAGAAGGTCGAGCCGTCTTCTGCAATGCCCACCACCGAGCTGATGTTGTTGCCGACCTGCGTTTGGTTCGTGCCGTTTACCATACGGTAGGTCGAGCCGTCGGACAGCGTGTAGAACACCACCGAGAAGTCGTCGGTGGTGCCGACCAGGCGGGACAGCGGCGGCAGCGAGACCGTCGAGCCGTTATACACGAAATGGTTACGGAGGTAGGGCGATGCGTCCAGGCCGTCCTCCAGCGTGCCGTAGGCGAGGGTTTTCCCGTCCTCCGTCAGCTGGAAGTTGAACACGTCCTCCGACAGGTGATAGCTTTCCTGCTCCGAGACGTCGTAGCGGTACAGGGCGCCGACCTCACTGTCGCCGTAGCCGTACGCCGTGCAGTAATACACCGTCTCACCGTCGGGCGTGACGGCAAACTGCTTGACGTTGCTCGCAATGTAGAACGGGTCGAAGCGTTCGTCGTCCTTGCCACGACAGTACAGGCTCGCACTGAGGGACTCGCCGTAGCTGGAGTAGTCGTCGAGGTAGAACAGCAGGTCACCCGCCTCCTGCACACGGCCCTGCAGACGGTTGGCAATGATGCCGTAGTCGTAGGTGGCGTATCCGAAATCGTCGGTGGTTCCTGCACCGTCAAACAGCGAGTACAGGTTCCGGGCGACGTCGTAGGTGTAGGGATCGTCAGGGTCGTCGAGGTCGGCAAACCGAAGGTTGTCGTTTTTCAGGTACAGCGCAAACGGCGCCTTTTCCTCGCTGCGCAGCATCGGCAGCACGAACAGCAAAAAGGCGAGAATGCCCGCCGTGATCAACGCAATGCCGCCGATCAGCAGGGTGAGGAAGGTGCCTTTTTTCATCGGCTTTTTGTCCTTCTTCGACTTCTCCTTCTTCTGCTTTTCCTTCTGCGGTTTTTCCTTCTTTTTCTTCGGCTCGGCGGCAGCGACGGCCACGGGAGCCGCCACGGCTACGGGAGCCGGGGCTTCGGTTGCGGGAGCTTCGGTTGCGGGAGCTTCGGTTGCGGGAGCTTCGGCCGCTGCGGGAGCGGGCTCAGCGGGGGTCACGG
>JAZQSX010000030.1:0-10933 GCA_045630285.1 Acutalibacteraceae bacterium
GGTAATTGAGGGCAATTTCAGCAAAACCAAGTATGATTGGTATTTGCTGAGAATGGAGCCTTTTGTGGGCATCTGCGCAAAGGGAAGTCCTCTGTGCGGAAAAACGGTTGCGGTGGAGGACTTGCTAAAGCAGACTATTATTGTCCGGGAAGAGGGCTCCGGTACCCGTCGAATCTTTGAAGAGCGCTTGAGTGCTGCCGGTTATGAACTCAGTGACTTTTCAAGAGAAGTTTCCATCAGCAGCTTCGTATCAATTAAGGCGTTAGCTGCCGGTGGGATCGGTATCAGTTTCCTCTACAATTCCGTTGTTGCAAAAGAAAATGACATTGGTACATTTACAGTGGATGGAATCACCGAGCCGCACCCGTTTCATGTGGTTTATACGCAAAACACAAGCGCAAGAAATTACGCGGAGCAGTTCTTAAAATTTGGATAAAATTATCACCCCGCTTTTGTACGGCTTCGTACGAAAGCGGGGTGTTGTTATAGTCTTTGTTGCATTGGATTTTTCTCGGCAGTTTCACTTTTTCCACACACCTTTTTGGCATTGAGATGCATGGAGATATGTGAAGATACATTTTCGTCCGAATCCCGAAAGTCCTTGTGCCGCAAGAATTTCATGGAACGCCGCCCGAAAAACAAACGCACGTCCGACGATCGTCGGACGTGCGTTTTTGTTACACGGCGTTATTTACCGCAGCACTGCTTGTATTTTTTGCCGCTGCCGCAGGGGCAGGGATCGTTGCGTCCGATCTTATCCGCCTGCGTTTTGCGGACAGGGCGTTTGGCGTCGGTGCCGTCACCCGAGGTGGCGCTCGGCTTGGCGACCTCCTCACGCTGCGGCTCCTCTTTGGTGCGCAGACGGGCGGTGAGCATCAGGCGGGCGGTGTCCTCACGAATGGCGGCGATCATGCCGTCAAACATATCAAAGCCCTCCTTGCGGTACAGCACGACGGGATCCTGGTTGCCGTAGGCACGCAGACCGATACCACGGCGGAACTCGTCCATGATGTCGATATGCTCCATCCAGTAGCGGTCGACGGTTTTCAACAGGACGACACGCTCCAGCTCCCGCATCAGATCGCCGTACTCGGCCTCCTTGGCGGCGTACACCGTCTCGGCACGGGCGACCAGCTCCTCCACCAGGGCGGAGCGGTCCATATCCTCAAGCTCCTGCGGCTCGTAGCGGAACATCGACTCGTCGGCGAGCCAGCCGTTGTAGTAGGCACGCAGACCGTCGAGATTCCACTCGGTGTGGTCCTCGTCGGCGGTGTACTGCGCCACGTTGGACTCGATCGACTCGGTGATCATGCCCCAGATCGACTCACGAATATCTTCGCCGTCCAGCACCTTGTTGCGCTGATCGTAGATCAGCTCACGCTGGCGGTTCATCACGTCGTCATACTGCAGCACGTTGCGGCGGATACCGAAATTGCGCTCCTCCACACGGCGCTGGGCGGTTTCGATCGCCGAGGTCAGCATCCGATTTTCGATCGGCATCGTTTCGTCGACACGGAGCATCTCCATCATGGCGTAGATGCGCTCGCCGCCGAACAGACGCATCAGATCGTCCTCCAGCGAGAGATAGAAGCGGGTGTCACCGGGGTCGCCCTGACGGCCGGCACGGCCACGGAGCTGGTTGTCGATACGGCGAGACTCGTGGCGCTCGGTACCGATGATGTACAAGCCGCCTGCCGCCTTGACCGCCTCCTCTTCGGGACGGATCGCCTCACGGTACTTGTCCTCCAGCTCACGGAAGGTGCGGCGAGCGGCCAGCACCTCCTCGTCGTCGGTCTCACCGAAGGCGGTGGACTCGGCGATGAGCTCCTCGGGGATGCCCATACGGCGCATCTCGGCCTTGGCGAGGAATTCGGCGTTACCGCCGAGCTTGATGTCGGTACCACGGCCCGCCATGTTGGTGGCAATGGTGACGGCGCCGGATTTACCGGCCTGCGCCACGATCTCGGCTTCCTTTTCGTGATGCTTGGCGTTGAGCACGTTGTGCGGCACGCCACGCAGAGCGAGCAGTTTGGAGAGCTGCTCGGATTTTTCAATGGAAATGGTACCCACCAGCACGGGCTGTTTCCGCTCGTAGCAATCGACGATCTGCTCGATGACGGCCTGGAACTTGCCACGCTCGGTCTTGTAGACGACGTCGGAATGGTCAAAGCGGGCGAGCGGCTTGTTGGTGGGGATCTCCACCACGTCGAGGTGGTAGATCTGCTGGAACTCCGCCTCCTCGGTCATGGCGGTACCCGTCATACCCGACAGCTTTTTGTACAGGCGGAAAAAGTTTTGGAAGGTAATGGTGGCGAGGGTCTTGCTTTCCCGCTCGACCTTGACGCCCTCCTTCGCCTCGATTGCCTGGTGCAGACCCTCGTTGTAGCGGCGACCGGGCATCAGACGGCCGGTAAACTCGTCGACGATGACGACCTGACCGTCCTTGACGACGTAATCCACGTCACGGGTCATCACGCCACGGGCCTTAATGGCCTGGTTGATGTGATGCATCAGCGTCACGTGCTCGGGATCCATGAGGTTTTCGACCTTGAAGAACTGCTCCGCCTTTTTGACACCCGCCTGGGTGAGGGTGGCGGTGCGAGCCTTTTCGTCCACGATGTAATCGCCGTCGACGGTGTCCTGATCCGCCTTGGCGTCGGTTTCACGCACCTTGAAGATGCGCAGCGTGCGGGCAAAGGAGTCGGCACGGGCATAGAGGTCGGTGGACTTGTCGCCCTGACCCGAGATGATGAGGGGGGTACGGGCCTCGTCGATGAGAATGGAGTCCACCTCGTCGACGATCGCAAAAGCGTGCTGGCGCTGCACACGGCGTTCCTTGTAGATGACCATGTTGTCACGCAGGTAGTCGAAGCCCAGCTCGTTGTTGGTGCCGTAGGTGATGTCGGCGGCGTAGGCGGCACGGCGCTCCTCGTTGGGGAGATCGTGCACGATCAGGCCGACGGTGAGACCCAGATAGCGGTACACCTTGCCCATCCACTCGCTGTCACGGCGGGCGAGGTAGTCGTTGACGGTGACGATATGCACGCCCTCACCGGTGAGAGCGTTCAGGTAGGCGGGGAGGGTAGCGACCAGCGTTTTACCCTCACCGGTTTTCATTTCGGCGATGCGGCCCTGGTGCAGCACGATACCGCCGAGGATCTGCACGGGGAAGGGGCGCATACCGAGCACACGGTCGCACGCCTCACGGCAGGTGGCAAAGGCCTCGGGCAGAATATCGTCGGTGGTCTCGCCCATGGCGAGGCGGTCACGCAGCTTGGCAGTCTGCGCCTTGAGCGTCTCCTCGTCCATGGCACGGTACTCGTCCTCCAGTGCCAATATGCGGTCACACAGCGGCTTGATGCGCTTCAGCTCACGCTTGCTGTAATCACCAAACAGGGTTTTGATCAGTCCCAACACGGTCACCTCTTACAATTCAGGTCATTATCATTCCTATCATACCATAACTCCCCCGCCGATACAAGTAAAAAATCTGTGAATTACCCGCACACACTTTTTCCTTCCGTAGGTAGCATGAGGCTCCAACTTTTTGATTTGGCAAGCCGAACGTATTCCTTTAGGGAGGCCATTGAAGGCGCCGCCCCGACGCCTCCACCCGCATCCCCACAAAAAACACCCCCGACACACTCGTCGGGGGTGCTGTGTTTACTGGTTACTCTATGAGTTCTACAAGTAGGGCAGTCAGTGATTCCGGTACGCCGTTCGCATAATAATACAGTTGCCACATAAAGGTTGTGTTTGAGGTCAGCCCACTGCTGTTGAGCCAATCTCTCGTCAACACGTTTCCGTCCGCATCGTAGGTATAGGTGTATTTTGTCCAACCTTCAAGGCTTGAACTTAGATCTGCAGGCCACCTTTTCCCGTTTGTATCGAGGATAAAGATGTCATTGCTCCAATATCCATCGCTTTTGGAGAAGTTCTCGGCCAATATATTTCCCTCTGCATCGTAGGTGTAGGCATACTTACGCCAATACCCATCGTCCATGGTAGTTTTCTCGGTCAACACATTCCCCTTTGCATCATAGGTGTAGGTGATTTCAGACCAACTCCCATCGTGGTTGGAGACATGCTGGGTCAGTACGTTTCCGTCCGCATCGTAGGTGTAGGTGAAGATATAACTATATCCATCCCTATCGTTGCCGGTTTCGTTCTCGGTCAATACGTTTCCGTTCGCATCGTAGGTGTAGGTAGTTTCAAACCAACGATCATCGTGACTGGAGAAATACCGGGCCAATACGTTTCCGTTGGTATCGTAGGTGTAGGTATATTCAAACTGAGATCCTAGATAGTTGGAGATGTTCTCGGTCAACACGTTCCCGTTCACATCATAAGTGTACAAGCACTTTGTCCAAGTTCCATGGCTGGAAACGTAGTTGTCGGACAACGTATTTCCATTTACATCGTAGGTGTAGGAGTCTTTTGACCACCCCCCGTTGTTGGCGAAGTAATCCTTGGTCAACATATTCCCGTTTGCATCGTAAGTGAAGATCACTCTTCCGTTGTCGTGAACGAGCATTGTCGGCACCCACTCAAACTTCTCCAGCATCGCTTTCGCTTCGTCGCTGTTGTCGTCCTTCAGCAGGTTGTACGCCTTGCGAACGTCGCCGTCGTCGATCGCCGCCTGTGCCTCGGCAATGGTGTCGCCCGTCGTACCGGTGTCATCCTTAGCTGGGCCCTTGCTGCGACACCCCGTGATCATCGTCGCACATAACAGTAATGCCAGCAGCAGTGCTGTTTTTCGCATATCCGTGTCATCCTTTCGCATCAAGCAGTTCCCCCCGACACGCTCGTCGGGGGTGGCAGATCGCTGATTGTCAATACGGTATTTTGTCTTGGAGATACACCGATTCAGCCAGGGTGGAGACCTGCTCCGGCACACCGTTCGGGTAATACCGTAGCTCCCACGTATAGGTGGCGACGTGGTCGCTTCCTATGTTGACGGTATAGTTCTTGGTCAGCAGATTCCCGTCCGCATCGTAGGTACAGACGTAGGCCTCCACCGTGTCGTTGCTGTTGGAATAGTCTTTGGTCAACACATGTCCGTTCGCGTCGTAGGTGTAAACGATCTTGCGCCACTCGCCGCCCCCTGTAATATAATCCATGGTCAGCGTGCTTCCGTCGTCACTGTAGGTGAAGGTAGTGGTGGAATCGTTGTCAGGATCGCTCAGATCACGGCAGATCACCACGTTGCCGTCCTGCTCGTAAGTATAGACTTCGTTGTGGATGACGCCGATATCGCTGTTGGAGTACACGTCGGTCAACAGGTGTCCGTCTACATCGTAGGTGGAGATGCGCTTCTCCCAGTATGTGCCACCTTTCGTCACAACCACACTGAGCTGATTGCCGTTCGCATCGTAGGTGTAGACGCTCTCGCTGGAATGACCGTCCTCGTAGTCAAACCGCTTGGTGAGTGCGTTGCCGTTGTCGTCGTACGTGATCGTCAGCGTGTATGCGCCGTTTTGACCGTCGGTATCGGTCAAACGGATCTCGTTTCCTTTTTCGTCGTAGGTATGAGTGGTGCTTTCCTGATATCCGTTACAGTCGGTATATTCCTCGGTCAGCACGTGACCTGCCGCATCGTGGGTGTACGTGCTCTGGGACCAATAGTCGCCGCTTGCGCCGCCAATGTAGGTGTAGTTTTCTGCAGTCAAATTACCTGCGGCGTCGTAGGTGTACGCCGTGGTGGGACCGTCATTGCGCGCTTCCTTGGTCAGCACAAACGCAAACTTCTCCAGCATCGCTTTTGCTTCGTCGCCGCCGTCTGCCTTCAGCAGATCGTAGGCCGCACGAACGTCGCCGCCGTCGATCGCCGCCTGTGCCTCGGCAATGGTGTCGCCCGTCGCACCGGTGTCATCCTTAGCTGGGCCCTTGCTGCGACACCCCGTGATCATCGTCGCACATAACAGTAACGCCAGCAGCAGTGCTGTTTTTCGCATATCCGTGTCATCCTTTCGTATCAAGCAATCACCCCCGACACACTCGTCGGGGGCGATTCGTTATCGTTCTCTTCGGCGTCGCACCAAGAACACGACCGCCAGCACCGCTGCGGCGGCAACCGCCGCCAAAAACACCTGCGCCAGCGCCGGATCGTCGAACGTTTCCGTCGGCACCGTGCTCGGCTTGGAGGTGGGTGCCGCAGACGGCTTCGAGGTCGGTTTGGTCGAAGGCGTTTGCGACGGCTCGGTGGAGGGCTGCGTCACGGGCTCGGTCTGCGACGGCGTTGTCACCGTCTGGGACGGCGCCGAGGTGTTCGGGTCAATGATGACATCCTTGACGTTGACGAACCTCCACGTGACCTTGGTTTCCTTGGTCAGCCCGTCGAGAGCGACCATCGCATAGTCACGCCGCAGATCCACCGTCAGCGTTTTCGCTTCGTTCGGAGCGAGGGTGTACTCAAATGCCAGCCCGCCCGCATCGTTGATGCGGCTGTACGGGCCGCTGTACAGCACATCGTCGCCGTCACGTACCGTGATCGTCAGGTGGTTGAGGTAGATGAGCGAGTCCTCGTCGCCGAACGGCAGCTCCACGTAATCCAGCGCAATGCGGGCGTCCTCATCCGTGAGGTTGCGGAGCGTCAGCGTGCCGGGCTCCAGCAGACGTTCGCCCGCCTGCAGGGTGGGAATATTCCAGATCGGCTCCTGTCCGTTTTCGGAGCCGGCGGCAAAATAGACGCCGTTCTCGTCCGTTGTCAGCGAAACGTACTGATGATCCGCCGCCAGCACGGGCAGTGCGGTCAACAGCAGGAGGGCGAGGAGGCAGAGTGCGGTTTTCATCACTTTCATCACGCATCCTCCTCCGGTTCCACCGTCGTTTCCACGATTTCCTCGTCGGTCGGCTCATCGGTCGGCTCGTCCGCCGTCTTTTTGGGGCTGAGCAGCAGGGACAGCACGATCGTCAGCAGCAGGATACCCGCCGGGATCGCCACCATGGCCACCGGGAAATCGGTACCGCCGATATTCACCGTGGCGTGCTTGCGGGTGGTGGTCGTTGCGACGGTGGTGGTCGTTTTTCCGCTCGTGGCGGGGGAGGTGGGGAGATATTCCGGCTCAGACGGAGCGGGCACGCCGTCCGCAGGGTTCATATCGGCGGCGAGCATAGCGATCTGGTCCGCCGACAGCGCCTGCGGATACAGCAGCGCATCGTCGATGAGCGCCTCCAGCATCGGATCGCCCTCCATACCCCGTCCAATGAAGAAACGGTCGAGATACGGCACCATGTCCTGCAGCTCCATAGCGCCACGGCAGGTGTACAGCGGGCTGCCGTCCACGTACAGGCGCATCGCATCCTCCGACAGCGTCACCGCAATGTGATGCCACTCACCCACGGGCAGAGCGAGGGTGGTATCGTCCTTCGCCTCGCCGAACGCCTCGTCGGAGGTGAAGATGTTCTTGTTTTCAAAGGTCATATAGATGCCGTCCAGCCCCGCACCGTTGTCACGCATGTGGGGGGAGACGTACGCATACCAAATATCGGGATCCCACTTCAGGCGATCGCCCTTGAGATAGCGGGTGTCGAGGTCTTGGGTGGAGAAGCAGAGCAGCTTTTGCCCGATAGTCTCGTCGGCCGTGCCGTTGCCCTGCCAGTTGACCCACATCGAGACGGTAAACGCCGCCATATCGCCGTAGGTATCGCTGTTAAACAGGAAACGGGAGCAGCGCAGATAGCGTCCCTCGGCGCCGCCGAGCTGCAGCGCCAGACCACGGCGCCCCTCGACCCACCACGCATCGGTGGTGTCGGGATCACGGTGATTGAGAATATCCTGGGGATAATGCCCCTCTGCCGTGTCGCAGAAATACACCAGCTCGTGCTCCGCACCCGGCTCGCTCACCAGCACGAACGGCTCGGCGATCTCGGTCGGCGGCGTCACCACCGGCTCGTCCGGCTCCGCCGCCGTCGTTCCTGTGGTGGTGGTCGTCGCCGTCACCGTCGTCGTGGTCGTGCCGGTCGGTTTCGTCGTGGTGGTCGGCTTCGTCGTGCCGGTCGGTTTTGTGGTAGTCGTACCGGTCGGCTTCGTCGTGGTGCTCGGCTTTGTCGTGGTCGTATCGGACGGTTTTTCCGTCGATTCCGTCGGCTCGGTCGGTTTTTCCGTCGATTCCGTCGGTTTCTCGGTCGACTCGGTTGACTCGGTCGGCTCGGTTGACTCGGTCGGCTTTTCGGTCGACTCGGTAGTCGTTGTCGTAGTCGTCGTGGTCGACTCACCCGCCGCCTCACTGGTTGTGGTTGTGGTCGTCGTTTCGCCGGTGTCGGCACCGCCTTCGTCCGGCTCCGCCGCAACCGGCATCGCCACCGTCAGCAGCAGCACCGCCAACAGCGCACACAGGCACGGTATCACACGCCTATTCACAGGAAAAACCACCTTTCAAAGCTAAACTGCGGGAACACACCCTCCCGCTGAGGCACTTACTTTCGATGATACGAATAATACGCCACCGCCGTGCAGCGCTTACCGCTGACGGTATCGTCACCCGTGAGCAGCACGCCGTTTTTGCTGAGCAGCTCACCGAATTCCAGTGTGGCAACGGGGCAGGCAAACGGGACGCTGCCGTCCTCGAAGCGCAATTCCAGCACGTCGGTTGCGGCGCAGATGCGACCGTTTTTCCCGATCACGACCTCGCCGGTCGGTTCACGGCGCACCGCATACGCAATGAGGTGACCGTCCACCTTATCCAGCCCGGCGGGTCTGCCGTCACGGGGACGGCGTCGGAACAGGCCCATGCAGACCCCTCCTTTTCGTTATATACCTATCTATTGTACCGAGAAAGAGAGCGTCTGTCAACCGTCCGCAAAAAAACTTGCGTGGGATGTTGCGTTTTTTGTCGGATAGTGCTATGATGATAACAAAACAGAAACATTTTGGTTGGAGGGATTGATCCGTGGCACAAAAGGTACTGCTGATCATCAACCCCGTGGCGGGAAAAACACGGGGCAAAACGGCGCTGTTTCCGCTCACCGAAGCGTTCTGCAAGGCGGGGTACGAGGTTTCGGCCTTTATTACCGCCAAGCGAGGTGACGCTGAGGAGGTAGCGAGAGAGCGTGGAGCGTCGCACGATTTGGTCGTGTGCTGTGGCGGTGACGGCACGCTCGGCGAGGTCATCAACGGTCTGCAGGGCATTGATCATGCGGTGCCGCTCGGCTACATTCCGCTCGGCAGCACGAACGATTTTGCCAGCACGCTGGGCCTGCCCAAGCGGCTGCCGCGGGCGATCACCCGTGTCGTGGAGGGCGAAGCGACTCCCTTCGACATTGGTCTGTGGAACGACGAACGGTATTTCTCCTACATTGCGTCGTTCGGTGCGTTCACCGCTTCGTCGTACAGCGCCTCGCAGTCGGTCAAAAACGTGCTGGGGCATTTCGCCTACGTGCTGGAGGGTGCGAAGGAGCTCACCTCGATCCGCCCCTACGCCGTGACGGTGGAGGCGGACGGCACCGTCCTCGAGGGCGAGTACCTGTTCGGTGCGGTGAGCAATTCCACCACGGTGGGCGGCATGGTCAAGCTGAACAAGGAGCTGGTCGACCTGCACGACGGCGAGTTTGAGGTCGTGCTGGTCAAGAAGCCGAAGGGCGCAGGCGAGCTGAGCAAGCTGCTGCTGGCGCTGAAGGGCGGCAATTTTGAGAACAAGAAGCTGTTTGACTTCTTCAAAGCGTCGAAGATCTCCTTCACGATCGAGGGCAACCCGCCCTGGTCGCTGGACGGTGACCTGGCGGAGGCGGAGGGGACGATCGTCATCGAAAACTGCCACGACGCCCTGCTGCTGCGGCTGTAATCTCCTGATCGGGTATGATTTTATACGAGGTGACACGTATGAAACCGTTGAAGCAAAAGGTCAGCATTACGCTGGATGAGGACATTGTGGAGCAGGTCAAGTGCTTGTCGGAGGAGACGGACCGTTCCTTCTCCCAGTACGTCAATCTGGTGCTGAAAAATCACATCAAGCGCCTGAAATCCAAAGCCGACTCCGAGAAATAATCAAAAAGAAACAGCGGACACCGCACGGTGCCCGCTGTTTTTATGTTACCGATCAAAAAGCGATCTTCTCGGCCAGATACGCCTTCAGCTCGCTGATCTTGACACGCTCCTGCGCCATGGTATCACGGTCACGCACCGTCACGCAGCCGTCCTCTTCCGACTCAAAGTCGTAGGTCAGGCAGAACGGGGTGCCGATCTCGTCCTCACGGCGATAGCGCTTGCCGATCGAGCCGGCGTCGTCGAAGTCCACCATAAACTCCTTGGCGAGCTCCTCAAACACGGCACGTGCCGGCTCGGAGAGCTTCTTGGACAGCGGCAGGACGGCGGCCTTGAAGGGAGCGAGCGCCGGATGCAGATGCAGCACGGTACGCACGTCGTTCTTCTCGGCGTCGACGACCTCCTCGTCGTACGCATCGCACAGCACCGCCAGCACCGTACGCTCGACGCCGAGACTCGGCTCGATGACATAGGGGATGTAGTGCTCGTTGGTTTCCTGATCGAAATAGGTCATATCCTTGCCCGACGTCTCCTGATGCTGGGTCAGGTCGTAGTCGGTGCGGTCGGCAACGCCCCACAGCTCGCCCCAGCCGAACGGGAACAGGAACTCAAAGTCAGTGGTTGCCTTGGAATAGAAGCACAGCTCCTCGGGATCGTGGTCACGCAGACGCAGGTTTTCGTCCTTCAGGCCGATAGCGAGCAGCCAGTTGTGGCAGAACTCACGCCAGTAGGAGAACCACTCGAGGTCGGTGCCGGGCTTGCAGAAGAACTCCAGCTCCATTTGCTCGAACTCACGCACACGGAAGATGAAGTTACCGGGGGTGATCTCGTTGCGGAAGGACTTGCCGATCTGACCGATACCGAACGGCAGCTTTTTGCGGGTGGAGCGCTGAACATTGGGGAAGTTGACAAAGATGCCCTGCGCCGTTTCGGGACGCAGATACACGGTGT
>JAZQSX010000031.1:0-41540 GCA_045630285.1 Acutalibacteraceae bacterium
CCACAGCGCAGATGACCGTAAGGTCGGGGTGCAGCTGCAGCAGCGAGGCGGGAACCTCAGGGGTGATCGGGCCGTAGAGCGACTTCATCAGAATGTCCTTCTTGCCGGCGCCGTTTGCAATAAGCAGCACCTTGCGAGCAGACATGATACCGCCCATACCCATGGTGATCGCCTGACGCGGCACGTCGTCCGCCGAGGCAAAGAAGCGAGCGTTCGCTTCAATCGTGCTGGGATCGAGGTCCACCATATGAGTCGGCTTTACGAACGCCGGGCCGGGCTCGTTAAAGCCGATGTGGCCGTCGTAGCCGATGCCGAGCACCTGAATATCCACACCGCCGAGCTCCTTGATCAGCTCGTCGTAGCGCTCGCCCTCAGCAGCGGGATCCGCCGCTTTGCCGTTGGGAACGTTGGTGTTCGCCTTGTCAATGTTGACACGGTTGAACAGGTTGTGATCCATAAAATAGCGATAGCTCTGGTCGTTATCGCCGTCAAGGCCGCAGTACTCGTCCAGGTTGACGGAACGCACCTTGGAGAAATCCAGCTTACCCTCTTCGTACCATTTTACCAGCTGATCATATGTACCGATAGGCGTCGAACCGGTCGCCAGACCCAGCACGCAATCAGGGCGCATCACGATCTGTGCCGCCAGCAGCTTCGCCGCTTCGTAGCTCATCTCTTCGTAGTTTTTGGTTTTGATCACTGTCATGATCTTTCGCTTCCTTCCCATAATGTGGTCATTATCTCCATTATATAGCGGCACGGGCTGGATTTATTTGTAGCATCGGTTGAAACTTTTGCACTTTTTGGTCGAAGATTGACAGCTCAAAATGAGGTAAAGCCAAGATCAGCCAGTGTGATGCCCACCTTTTGATTTTTAAGCATCTGAGCAGCGTACAGCAAAGTGTTGTTAACATCAATTCTTACACCATCCAACATATCCCACTCCGTTTCGTACGGGAAAGCCAGTTCACACGTTTCATAAGAGATCGGGCGGTTCATCGTGTGCTTGGCAATCGGGATATATCCATCCACATGATATTCCTCCACCTCATAGAGACCGCCCTCGGCTATGTATGAACAATCACTGTAACCCTCATAAAGAAAAAGCATCGTGCTAAAGAAAACCTGAGTTGAATGCTCCGACTCGTAATAGTGGATCGCTATGCATTCATTCACATCTCTTGTCTCGGGATAGTACATAATTCTTACACTGGAATATACCGACGGGTCATTTGCTTTAGGGTCAAAGCTAATACTGGTATAATTACCTTGAACCTCCCCGTTCTCGATCAACCAATTACAAAAATAACCAAACGAGTGTGTTTTATCGATCGCCCCACAGCCGGTGCATTTATAGTTAACATAGGAATGCTTGTGAACGGGCTTAGTGGTCGTAGGAGCTTTGGTCGTTGTCGTTTTCTTTGTGGTAGTCGTTTTCTTTTTTGTCGTTGTTGTTTCCTTTTTCGTAGTAGGTAATTTCTTCTTTGTGGTAGTCGTTGTCATTTCGGTAGCCTCAGTGGCGGCTGTGGTCATCGCATCTGTCGCCACAACGGTAGCGACGGAAGTAGATATGCTCGCATCATTTTCGCTTGCAGGCACAGAACATGCTGTCATGGCAACCGATAAACCAATAGCCAACGCTGTCAATGAAAACTTCCTCATCCTTTTTCTCTCCTCAAAATAAAAAAGTGCGCAGCCGAAGCTACGCACCGAAAAACACATAACTCCGATTGCTGCGACACAACTTTCGACAAACTGCAAGAGAAAGCGAAAATAGAGAATGTGTTTTTACCAAAAAGTAAAACACTTCCCTTACAGTCTGTCCTATTAAGTTGTGTCGCAAGCATAGTGTACCACATAAAAAAAGAAACCGCAAGTGGTTGCGGTTTCTTTTTTGCAAATATGATTTTGTACGAACAAGCCTCCCTCTTGGAGGGAGGTGGATTTTTGCGAAGCAAAAAGACGGAGGGAGTTTCTCAAAATGGTTACAGTTCGACACGTAACCGTTCGCACAACAGCGTATCGGGGGTGACGTACACGGTGCGGTTGTTTTCATAGATCACCATACCCGGCTTTGCCCCCGCCGGCTTTTTAACGTGACGGATCTGCGTGTAATCCACCGGCACCTGTGCCGAAGCGGCGGCTTTGGAATGTGTTGCCGCCAAGATCGCCGCTTGCCGCAGCGTTGTCTCCGGCGGCTCGACGCCGGCGGTGAGGATCACCGTGTGCGAACCGGGAATATTTTTCGTGTGGAACCACCAGTCGCTCCCCTTGGCAGTGCGGAGCGTCAACTGATCGTTTTGCATATTGTTGCGTCCCACCAGAATCGTGAAGCCATCGTCCGAGCGGAACGAGAGAGGCTTGGTCGGTTGCACCGTACGGCGTTTCTCCTTCTTGGAACGCAGGTAGCCGCTCTGCTCCAATTCACGGCGCAGCTCTTCCAGATCACGACTGTCCTTGGCACGAGTAAGCGCATCCGACACCGATTCCAGATATTTAAGCTCCGCTTCGCCCAGTGCGATCTGCTGTTTCAAGATTTCCTCAGCAGTTTTCGCCTTGCGGTATTCCTTGTAGTATTTCTGCGCATTTTTCGCTGCAGGCAATGCGGGATCCAGCGGCACCGTCAGCATTGCACAGCTTTCGTCATAGTAGTTCATCAGCTCTGCCGAGGTTGCGCCCTTGGGAATGGTGTGCAGATTGGCGTTGATGAGATCGGCATACAGTCGCTTTTGCTCACGTTCGCCCGATTCTGCCAATTCCCGACGTTGATTGTTCAGCTTGCGGGTCAGGCGATCAGTTGCCGTTGTCAGCGTGCGAGTCATATCGTGCGCATAACGCCGCATCCGCTCTGCCGCATCTTTTTCCGCATAGAAATCATCCAGCAGCGCCGAAAAACTTGTAGCTTCCCGCCCCGTGGCGTCCAAGCCGTACTGAGTGATCGGCAAAAAACTAAATTCCAGCGGCGAACCGTCGGTGCGGTACATCAGATACGGTACCCGCCCTGCTTCGGACGAAACTGCCTCCCGTACCCGACCGATCACCTCGGCAAGCCGTGCAACGTTTGCGTTCTCCCCCGCACGGTGGGCGATCTCCCGACAAATCAGCGGCGAAAAGCCCTGAACGGCGGCTTGCAACGCTCTGTCGATCGGCAATCCGCTTTGCAGTGCCGTCTCAGCGATTACCGCAGGCTCGCACAGCAGCGCATCGCAGCGTGTTGCATCCGACGGAGGCAGCAGATACGGAGCACCCGGAAGAATGGGACGAATCGGCGACATCGACAGGTCAACCCGCTTGATCGCATCAACAATGCGATCGCCTTCTCCGATCAGAATGAGGTTGCTGTGCCGTCCCATCAGCTCTGCCGCCACGGTCAGCCGCACCGTATCGCCCAGCTCGTTCAATGCATCAAAATCAAAGTACAGCACCCGCTCCAAGCCGGGCTGGCGAATATCCCTCAGCCGTGCACCGGTAAGCCGCTTGCGCAGCAGCATACAAAACGGAGGCGGCGTAGCGGGATTTTCCAGCGAAACAGCAGTCAATTGCACGCGCGGCGCATTAACGCGCGCAGAAAGGTACAGTTTTTCCGTACCGTTCCGCCCACGCATCGCAAATACCAGTTCCTCCTTGGAGGGCTGGTGGATCTTGTCAATACGTGACTCCTGCAGTGTGCTCCACAGCTCATCACGCAGACAGTGTAAAAATGCGCCGTCCAGTGCCATCGTGTCAGTCCTTTATCGTAAAATACGGGGTTGCGCCACGGTGAACGATCACCTTCAGCGACGGGAACGCCTCGTGAATCCAGTTCGCTAATTGATAGATCACGAAGATCTCGGTATCAAAATGCCCACCGTCCACCAACGTTTTTTTCGGCGGAACAGCCAGCCATTCGTGATGCTTGACCTCACCCGTGAGAGCAGCGTCCGCTTCATTCAACAGCGACAGCACCAGATCGGCACCGGCGCCACCGCACAAAGCCACCGTGCGCACGGTGTCCTCGCCCGCACGCACCCGCACGGCGGTTTTGAGCGTATCCGCCACGTGTGCCGCAAACGCCTCCGCTGTCATTGCCTGCGGCAGCTTTCCCACACGGCTCATACCGTCTGCCGCCGTATGCACATCCTGCAAGCCGAGCTGCTCGGCCAAGCAATCGTTCACGCCACCGCACGCCTTATCCAAATTGGTATGTACGCAAAGCGCCGCCACACCCTCACTTACCAAGCGATATGGTATGCTGTCAGTCGGCAACGCCTTCAAGGGCGAAAAAATAACAGGATGATGACTGATGATCAGCTTGGCTTCGCCGACGCACGCCGTATCGATCACGTCATCGGTAATATCCAGGGCGATCACCACCGCTTCGGTCTCGGCATCGGGCGACCCGATCAGCAACCCACTGTTATCCCACGCCTCCGCCGTTTCAAACGGGGCTTTTTCCTGCAAAAACTCCAAAATTTCGGAAATTTTCATCATAATTCCTCCAAAAATGAGACGCCTTCCTGCCGATACCGACGTATCGCCGCAAGGCACGCCTCTCCTTCCGCCGTCGGGCAGGCACGCTGCTGTCGAGTCAAGCGATTCTCAACGATCTGCAAATATCCGTCACCCTCCGGCATCGGGATCTTACCGATATGGCAGCGCACCTCATCCTCCGCCGTTTCGTTACCCGTAAACACTGCGTGGATGACGGTATACCAATGCCGCCCCACGTGCGTCACCCGCTCGGTGAGTATATCAAAACCGTGTATGTACAAGTACGCACGCAGCTTTTCCGCACGGGTCATCGGCTGCAAAATCAAACGGTAACGATCGTTTTTGACCCACGGTGCTTCCTCCAAAATGGCAGCGATCGTCTCCCCACCCATACCGGCGATCACGATGTCGTCCACCTCGTCGGGGTGCACCGTCTGCAAACCGTCGCCCAAGCGAACCGAAATCCGGTCGCCCAAGCCGGCTTGCTCTACGGTGCCGCAGGCATTTCCCACCGGTCCTTGCCGCACGTCCGAGGCAATCGCCGAAGGGCAACGCCCTTCCGACACCAGCGCCACCGGCAAAAAGGCATGGTCCGTACCAATATCCGCCACACGGCTGTCCTGCCGCACCAGATCGGCGGCCAGACGCAAACGAGAATCCAACATAGGCACTCCTATAAGACGGGCGGCCCGCACTGCGAGCCGCCCGTATCGGTCATGTTACTTGCTCAGATGGGCGTTGATCTTAGCGACCAGCTCATCGGCGTTGACACCGTGAACGGCACAAGCCTGCTCCAACGTCTCGCCACGAGCCGAGGGGCAACCCAGGCAGTGCATACCCATTTCCAGGAAATACGGGGCGGTCGTGCGATCCATATCCAGGATGTCACCGATCAAGGTTTCTTTCGTGATCTGCATACTTCAAAACTCCTTTTGCATAACGTTAGTTTTATTGTACCATAGTTTTTGCAGTTTGCAACGGTTAATTCATATTTCCCGTCAACTGCATCACCACCGACAACGCCACCAGCGGCGCCGTCTCACAGCGAAGAATACGTTTGCCAAGCGTGGCGATCTGTGCACCGACCACCCGCAGGCGTTCGATCTCCTCCGCTTCAAAGCCGCCCTCCGGGCCGATCACCAGCGATACCGCCGTGGTATCCGCATTCACCACCTCGGCCAGCGGCACACCGCCACCCTCGTAAAAGGTAACCGTCTTTTCAGCTTTTACCGCTTCCAGCATTTGCTTGAAGCTGATCGGCTCTGCCACCTCAGGGACGATACCTCGTCCGCTTTGCTCGGCGGCGGAAGCCGCAATCTTTTGCCAGCGTGCCTGCTTTTTGGCACCTTCGGCGGCACCCAATTTCACAATGCTGCGTGCCATACCAACGGGGACGATACGAGTGATACCGATCTCCACGCACTTTTGTACGATAAGATCCATTTTTTCACTTTTTGGCAAGCCTTGATACAACGTTACCGCCACCGTCGGCTCACTTTCGGTCGGCGTGCGATACAGCACCTGCGCCTGTACCTCGCCGTCGGTCAGTGACGTGATGCGGCACCCATAGTCCATGCCACTGCCGTCACAAAGCAGCAGGTCCTCCCCGACCCGCATCCGCAGTACCCGGGCAATGTGATGTGCGTCCTGCCCCGTCACGATTGCCGTATCCCCGGTAAACGGAGCAACAAAAAAGCGTGACATAGCCGTTATTCCTTTCCGCAAACGAAGCAACACCAGCCACCGTGGGTGCGGCGCTCACGCACGACGAAGCCGCACGCATTCAGACCGCTCTCCACCTCGTCACCACGTTCTTCGATGATACCCGACACGATGTATACGCCGTTCGGCTTCAAAAATGCGGGGATCGAGGGCGACAGCTTGAGGATCGCATCCGCCACGATGTTGGCGAGGATCACCTCGTACTGACCCGTGATCTGTTCCACAAGATCGCCTTGGCGAATGATGTACTGCGGCTCCGCATACCCGTTGATCGTGCCGTTTTCCAACGCCATTTTCACCGCCAACGCATCAATATCGACACCTACGGCCGACCGCGCACCTAACAACAGCGAGGCAATCGACAGAATGCCGCTGCCGCAGCCGACGTCCAGCACGTCCGTTTCGGGGGTGATGTGTGCTTCCACCGCCTCCAGCACCATACGTGTGGTATCGTGACCGCCCGTGCCGAACGCCATGCCCGGGTCAATGGACAGCACCAACCGATTCTCCGTATTCTCCGTCGTCTCCCACGTCGGGCAGATCAGCAATCGCTTGCCGACCAGCAGCGGCTTAAAATACTGCTTCCAGTTGTTCGCCCAATCCTGCTCGCTGATAACATCGGTATCCACCTCGTTGGCAATGCCGCAAGCAGCAAACCGCTCACGCAGAAACGCCACCGTCTCGGTGGGATTTTCCTGCGGCTCTAAATATAAGTGAATGATGCTGTGCGTGCGGTCACGCTTGAGAAGCTCCTCGTCGATAAGGTCAATATGCGCAATATCCCGTGCGCCCTGCTCCAAATCGCTGTAATCCTCCACGTAGATACCGTACGGCACCGCCATATTGGCAATATCCGAAGCCCGATCCGTATCCGCCGTAGCCACACGGATGCGTACTTCCGTCCAATCCATTGACATTTCGTTACCTCCGCAAGCCGCTTTTACCTTCGATAAACGGCAACAGTTTTGACAAGATCACTTCACAGCCGCCAACGACGTTGCTTTCCACGTTCAGCGGCATCACGGGGTCGTGCACGCTTAAGCGCAGTAGGAACCAACCGTCTCCCTCTCCTGCACCGAAGGAAACCCGAACGCCCTCTCGGCTGTCATCCGCTACCTGCCAGCCGTTACCGACGGCATACGCCTCCAGCTCAGCCAGTACCTGCTCCCCATACGCACGAAACTCCGGCTCGGTGATGTTAAAGCGCAGCTCGCATCCCTCGGCCGGCTCCGGCAACGAGGCGATCAGGTCATCCAGCGTTTTTCCTTCCTTGCGCAGCTGTACCGCCTTGATAATGATGCGGGTCACCAGATACGCACCGTCGTCCAGGAAATAGTTGTCCCGCAACGCAGCATGACCCGACGTCTCGATCGCCAGCGGCGAGTTGATGCCCATGGCGTTCAGCCGCAGTGACTCGTTGATCACGTTCTTGTAGCCACGCTTGAAACGGCAGTGGACGCCGCCCAAGGTCTGCTCGATAAATTGCTTCAATCCGTCCGAGGTAATGGAGTCGGTCACGATCGTGCCGCCGTCATTTCCTTCCAGGGCGATTGCCGACGCCAACGCCACCAGGCGATTGCGGTTGATCTCCCGCCCGTCAGCACCGACGCATCCCGCACGGTCGACGTCGGTATCAAAAATCACGCCCAGATCGGCGCCCGAAGCGGTAACCGCACCGCAGATCGACGCCATAGCATCGGCGTGTTCGGGGTTGGGAATGTGATTGGGGAACCGTCCGTCCGGTTCCAAAAACTGGCTACCGGAAACATCAGCTCCGAGCGGTGCGAGCACTTCAGATGCGTAGAAACCACCTGCGCCGTTACCGGCATCCACAACAATGTGCAGACCCGACAACGGTTGATCGCCGCATTCTGCGCCATCAATGATCAAGCGACGAAGCCGTGCGGCGTACTGTGCCATATAGGCAACCTCTTCCACCGTTCCGTCCGCCTCGGGGGCTGCGGCACCTTCGCTTGCCAGCTCCAGAATCTCACCCAGATCGCTGCCCTCGATGCCGCCCGACGGCAAAAAGAATTTTAAGCCGTTACGGTTCCACGGATGATGACTTGCCGTGATCTGCACAGCACCGTCACACGCTAGATCCACCGTGGTCATAAACATTGCCGGTGTGGAGGCCAAGCCGCAATCCAGTACCCGCACACCGGCACGTTTCAACGCCGCCGTTACCGCATCACGGATACGGGGACCGGACAAACGACTGTCCCGTCCCACCGACACCGTTAGCTCCGTGCCCGATTTGCCCGCCTTGGCGGATAACCAGCACACGAACGCCTTGATAATACCGCTGACGACCTCGTCCGTCAACTCACACGGCTGACCCGGTACGCCGTCCAGCGCTACTGCTCGCACGTCCGTGCCGCTCTTAAATTTTTTCCACGCCGACTTTTCCATATCGCTCGTTCCTTTCTGAACGTTACTGTCACGGGTATTGTACCATACTTTTCAACAAAAGAAAAGAGAAAAACGCATAACAGACTTCAAAAAATATACAATAAACTGCAATTTCCCCTTGAAAAGACGTTTTGTTTTTGGTATGCTATACGGTAGATTGGTCAACTGCGAGGAGGACGGTGTGCGCTATGAAAAAAGGCTTTGACAACACGTTATACATGGCAAAGCAAAAAGAGCATATTCTGGAACGCATCTCGCAGTTTAACGGCAAGCTGTACCTGGAATTCGGCGGCAAGCTGTTTGACGACTACCACGCCGCCCGTGTGCTGCCGGGATTTGAGCCGGATGCCAAAATCCGTTTGCTGTGCGAGCTTCGTGATATGGCGGAGGTCGTGTTCTGCATCAGCGCCGGCAACATCGAAAAAACCAAGATCCGTGCCGATCTCGGCATCAGCTACGAAATGGATCTGCTGCGCCAGATCGACATCATCACCGGTATGGGCATCGAGGTCAACAGCGTTGTCGTCACGCAGTATACCGGTCAACCGGCTGCGGATGCGTTCGTCCGCAAGCTGGAGGCCCGTGGCGTCAAGTATTATATTCACCGCCCCATTGAAGGGTACCCCTCCAACGTGGATCACATCGTCAGTGACGCCGGCTACGGTGCCAATCCGTACATCGAAACCACCAAACCTTTGGTCGTGCTGACCGCCCCCGGTCCCGGCAGCGGCAAGCTTGCTACCTGCCTGTCGCAGGTGTATCACGATCACCGTCGGGGTCTGTTGTCCGGCTACGGAAAGTATGAGACCTTCCCGATCTGGAATCTGCCGCTGAAGCATCCCGTCAATCTGGCGTACGAAGCGGCAACCGCCGATCTGCAGGATGTCAATATGATCGATCCCTTCCATTTGGAAGCCTACGGTGTTACCACCGTCAACTATAACCGTGACGTGGAAGCCTTCCCTATCGTGCGCACGATTTTGTCCCGCATCACCGGTAACGACCATTTTTACTGCAGCCCCACCGATATGTGCGTCAATATGGCAGGCTACGCTATCGTCGACGACGAGGTGTGCCGTGAAGCGGGCAAGCAGGAGATCATCCGTCGGTATTACAAAGGTCTGTGTGACTTAAAGCAAGGCAAAGAGCGTCACGAAACCGTGGATAAGCTCAGCGTGCTGATGCAGCAGTTGGGTCTCAAAAAGGAAGACCGTCCCGTGGTATTGCCGGCACTTTCCAAAAAGGAATCGTGCAACGGTGCACCTGCTGCGGCGATCCGTCTGCCTGACGGCCGCATTATCACCGGCAAGGCCACCCGTCTGCTCAGCGCCTGCAGCGGTGCGATGCTGAATGCGATCAAGGTGCTTGCCGACATTCCCAAAGGTGTCCTGCTGATGAGCCCCCAGGTGCTGGAGCCTGTTTTGAAGCTGAAGCTGGAGCTGCTGAAAAGTCAAAGCAGTGTGTTGAAGGCGGATGACGTGCTGACGGCACTGTATATTTGTGCCGCCTCTGACGAAACGGCCGCCGCCGCAGTCGCACAGCTTCCGAAGCTCCGTGGCTGCGAGCTGCACTCCACGCAGCTGCTGCATTCCGGCGACGAATCCACTTTGCGCAAAATGGGTCTCAACATCACGTGTGAGCCGGAGTTCCCCGATAAGAGCTTGTATTTCGCCTAAACACGGTTGTTCCTGATCCGTATGGCCAAAGCGCACAAGAACACCTTCGTCTATTTCACGCCGGCAAGCGGCGTGTGGGGCAACTTCCGTTGGCGCAAGGACGAGATCGCCAAATAACAAACAGCGGGCACTTGCCCGTTTATATGCCGCTGTGGTGGAATAGGCAGACACAAGGGACTTAAAATCCCTCGGTAGCAATACCGTACCGGTTCGACCCCGGTCAGCGGCACCAAACGAAGCGCCTCGGCTGTCACAAAGACAACCGAGGCGCTTCGTTAATGCTCAAGCTTCTCAAATCGATCGGCAAGGTCGCGCGCAGTTTGCGCCATACGGCGCAGCCCGTCAGCGACAGTGGAGGCAGTGTGAGCTTTCACGTAGTAAACCGCCTCCAACGTGAGTTCCCCTTGGTAATCCACCTCACGCAAAGCGTGCATTACCGCATCAAAATCGATCGACATCGTCAGCGGCAATTGATGAAGATCCGCCTTGCGGTCGTTATCATGAACGTGCAATGCGGCTAAGCGATGAGCCACCGCCCGAATCATGGCAGGAGCACCCTCCCCCGTGGGAAGCTGTTCCGCATGGCCAATATCCACGCACGCAACAAAATACGGGTCATCCACCGCATCCAATAGCGCTTTATAATACTCGGTCGTTCCGCAAGAGGCAAAGAAGCACTCTTCCTTCTGATCGTCCCACCCAAGCAGGTTCTCTGCGGCAATTTTGATGTCACATTCATGGGCAACGGGAAGCAATTCACGGTAAAACGCCGCATTCTCCTCCACCGAGGCGTTGAAGGCAATCGGGTGTACTACGCAAATCGACGCACCCGCTTCTGCTGAACAGCGGATTGCCGTTTTAATTTGCAGAAGATTTTCAAATGACGAAGGGAACGGCGCATGAGATTGATTGCACACAATCCCATACTCCAGGCCAATCGCTTTAAGCTTGCGAGCCAGTTCCAAGCCTTCCACCTCTGTCGGAAAGTCTTCGATTCGAAAACACGCCAGAGAAAAATCTCAGGCATCGAAGCCCGCCTGTGCGACCAGACGTACCGCTTCTTCATAGCCGACCAAGCGTGCGGCGGCCCCTATTTCGGTAGAAATCTTCACCCTTACCCCTCCGTGCCGATATTCTATTTTGATTCTACCACGGATTCATTGCTTGTCAAGCAACAAGCCTCAAAGGAGATCATACACTTTTCCGGGTTTTTTGCATTTTTTTGTTGCCATTCTTGCATTTTTCTGTTACACTAACAATATCTTTATAAAATTCCCGTTTAGGAGGGGTTTACTATGCCTTGGGAAACCGTACAGATTCTCGTCGCCATGGCAATTTACATGGCGGGAGTTATCGTCATCGGTGCGCTATATGCCAAGCGTGCCAACAAAAGCTCTGAGGAGTACTTCCTCGGTGGCCGTTCGCTCGGCCCGTGGGTCACGGCTATGAGTGCTGAAGCCTCGGATATGAGCGGCTGGCTGCTGATGGGCTTGCCCGGTGTTGCTTACTGGTGCGGCCTGGCGGATGCCGCCTGGACTGCCATTGGTTTGGCTGTGGGCACCTATCTGAACTGGCTCATCGTGTCCAAACGCTTGCGTCGGTACAGCGTGCGGGCGGGCAACGCCATTACGCTGCCGGAGTTTTTCTCCAACCGTTTCCGTGAAAAGAAAAAGGCGATCATGCTCATCGCTGCCGCCTTCATCCTGGTGTTCTTCACGGTGTATGCGGCCAGCTGCTTCGTAACCTGCGGTAAGCTGTTCTCGACACTGTTTGATCTGGACTATCGCTGGATGATGCTCATTGGTGCAGCGTTCGTGTTGCTGTACACCCTGCTCGGCGGCTTCTTGGCCGAAAGCGTGTCTGACTTTATGCAGGCAATCGTGATGATTCTCGCACTGACCATCATCGTCGTAATTGGCGTTATCAGCGCCGGTGGATTGGGCGCAGTGGTTGAGAATGCCGGTGAGATTCCCGGCTTCCTGGAGTTCTTCGGTCTGGCCTCTCCCACGACCGTGGAAGTGGACGGCGTTGCTACGCAGGTCGTTGCAGGCGGTGCGCCGCTGTTTGGCCCCGCTGCAGAGTACGGAATTTTGTCGGTATGCTCCTGCATGGCGTGGGGTCTCGGCTACTTCGGTATGCCGCAGGTGCTGCTGCGCTTTATGGCGATCCGCAAAGAGGGAGAGCTCAAGCGTTCCCGCCGTATTGCCATGATCTGGGTTGTGATCTCGCTCGCCGTTGCCGTGTTTATCGGTATCATCGGCCGTCAGCTGTTCCCCGTCGAGCACCTGACCAAGAGCGGCGCTGAAAGTATTTTTATCACGATGGCAACCAGTTCACTGCCTGCGATCCTCGCCGGCTTCGTTATGGCAGGTATTCTCGCTGCTACGATCAGTTCGTCCGACTCTTATCTGCTGATCGCCGCCTCGGCGTTCTCCAAAAATATCTTCCAGGGTATCTGCAAGAAGAACGCTACCGACAAGCAGGTCATGATGGTTTCGCGTATCACGCTGCTCATCCTCGCACTCATCGGTATTGTGATTGCACTGGATGAAAACAGCGTTATCTTCAGCATCGTGTCCTTTGCGTGGGCAGGCTTCGGCGCTACCTTCGGCCCGCTGATGCTCTTCTCGCTGTTCTGGAAGCGAATCAACAAAGCGGGTGCTATCGCCGGTATGGTCGGCGGTGCAGGTATGGTATTCCTGTGGAAACTTGTTATCAGCGAGCTCGGCGGCGTGTTTGCTATCTACGAGCTGCTGCCGGCGTTCATCTTCTCTGCAATCTGCATCGTGGTGGTATCGTTGCTGACCAAGGCGCCCTCCAAAGAGGTCGAAGAAGATTTCGAGGCTGTGCGCAGCGGTGCGATCACCGAATAATTTTGCTAAAGCGAAGCGGCTCCCACGTGCGTGGGAGCCGCTTTTTTGATTATCCCTTGCCTTTTTTATGAAAACTCGGTATACTAAGCTGTAGACTGTACGAAGGAGACTCGCCATGAACACTGTGCGTTTGTTTGACCAAAACAGCTATCTCACCGAATGCACCGCCACCGTTATTGCCTGCAATCCGCAAGGAGAAGGCTTTGCCATTGTGCTGGATCAGACCGTGTTTTGCCCCGAGGGCGGCGGGCAAAAGGGTGACAGTGGCACGTTGGGCGACGCCCGTGTGCTGCACACGGTGGAGGAAAGCGAGATCCTTCACCTCACCGACCGTCCGCTACCTGTCGGCAGTACGGTACACGGCTGTATTGATTGGGAACGACGCTTTTATCGGATGCAGCACCACTCCGGCGAGCACGTATTGTCCGGCTTGGTGACAAAGCGGTACGGCTATCGCAACGTCGGCTTTCATTTAGGCGACGAGCTGGTCACCATTGACTATGACGGGGTGCTGTCTCGGGAACAGTTGGACGAGCTCGAGCGTGATGCTAACGCTGTCATCTGTCAAAACCGTGCGATCACTGCCACCTATCCCTCGGCGGAGGAGCTGGAATCGCTGTCTTACCGCAGCAAGAAAGAAATTACCGAGGCCATACGCATCGTCACCGTTGAGGGCGTTGATATTTGTGCTTGCTGTGCCCCCCACGTTTCAAAAACCGGTGAGATCGGCATCCTGAAAATCACCGATGCCAAGCACTATAAAGGCGGTGTGCGACTGCAGCTTATGTGCGGTAGTGCCGCTGTGTGCGATTATCAGCAAAAGCAGGCGCTGACTACACATATCACAACAGCACTCTCTACGGTGCAGGAAAAAGGAATCACCGCCTTTGACGCTCATCTTCGTGCCGTGGACGACGCAGCCTATCGAACTGAAAAACTGCTGCTGGCCGTTGCCGAGGAGTTGGCGGAGGTGCAGTCTGTCGGCGACGGCATTCCCGTGATCCTCACCGCCCTGACGGGAGACGCTGCCCGACATCTTGCGCAAGTAACAGCACAGCGCTCCGTCGGCACCTGTGTAGTACTCAACGCAGGCGATAACGGTTGCCGCTACACCGTATATCGTGAGGCTGACGATTTCGCAGAGTTTGTTAAGTCTGCCAACGTCGCATTGAACGGCAAGGGCGGCGGACGACCGCCCTTTGCTTCGGGAACATACAATACCACCACGGACAACATTCGTTCTTGGTTTTCCGGACAGAAATAAAAAGATCCACGCTTGTTTTGTGCAAGCGTGGATCTTTTTATGCCATAATGCGACAGAATCTTGGAAACGTCACCTTGAAATGCCACAGACGGTCGTAGAGCTTCAAGAACGCTCCGATCAGCGTGCCATTCAGCAAAGCGCACACGACTGTTCCCCAGTCGACTCCTACGAACTTGCCAAAACCAAACAGTAGGAACGACAGAAGCAGGCTCAACAAACAGCTGGAGCAATCGTATATGGTCTTGCAAAAATGAAACGGCTTGTTAAACTTCTGAGACACACGCTGCACAAACAGTTCATATACCTCCGGTGCGATGTACGTGCGGCAGAAAAAGGCAACACCTGCTGAGGTAATCACCATTCCCACGGCATACAGAACAATGCGCACGGCAAGCGTGTTCGGCACCGTATCCATCAGGAGAATTGCCGTGTCGAGGCAGGCACCATAAATGATTGAGGTAACAAACGAAAACAAAAAGGAAAATCGGAAGCGACGCAAGATCAGGCAAAGAAGTATGAGGAGTGTTCCTTGAAACACGACCTCGGCTACTCCGAAGGAAAACCACGGGAGTGTGGGTGCCACGGCACAATGCAGCAAATACGCCGGAGCAATCACCATGGATAATCCAAATCCGGCATGCTCCATGCACGCCGCTCCCAACGCCATGGTTAACACGCCCACAACGTAGGCCCATTCTTGATCAAACGCACGCTTTTTCATAAATTCCTCTTTCAATTCAGGGGGCGCAGGCTCACACGCCTGTCAAAGTTAAATCAGGTTCAGTACGGAATCAAAACCCATCAACGCCAGGGCAAACAATCCCAAATACACCAGAACACCGGGCAACCCGCGGAATGCCGCCGGCGTATCCGGATTGTCCATTCGTTCCAGCGCCTCGGCACTCAACGCCGACACCAGGACAAAGCCCAATGCCGCACCGGCGGCGATGCCGATTGCCGGCAGGAAAGATACCTCCAGCTGGTAGTTAGTTACCAGAGCGGCACCCACAACGATGTTATTAAAGGCCGCCATCGGAATCAGGCGCCGCACCCGGCGGTACCACACAGGATAACGGCGGATCGTCAAAAGAACCGTGCCGATATACAGAAGTGCTGTCAGCACAATGACGATCAGCGGGCGCAGCATACGATATTGCCACTCCAGCGGAAGCAACGCATCGATCGGATAAAACACCGCTGTTGTTACCACCGTAAATGCCAGCAGCAGCCGTGTATAGGAGCGACGGTACCGTGGACGACGCACCATATGCGCCAAAGAGGAGGAACCAAAGCCTGCGGTAAGAACCAGATTCTGCATTGTTGCCGTAATCAACAGATACAGCAGCATATCACGTAGATCCGTCATTCCTCCGTCTCCCCCTTCCTATTGGAAAAGCGACGCACTCTCTGGCGAAGCCATTGCAGTGTTGCTGCCATAAAGCCAAGCAACACATAGCCAATGAAGGGGTGCTGCGCTTCGGGGAAATGGGTCGAGATACCCAATGGAATATCCCACACCGTGCCAAAAATTGCAATCTCACGCAACACAGAAGCGATGCACAGCACCAGAGCAAATCCCATTGCCGCACCGAATGAGTCGACTAAGGACAACAACGGATGCACACGCTCCGCCCGAATACTGGCGGCTCGCATCGTAAACAACGTGTTTACCGCCATCAGCGGCAAAAACAGATACAGCACCGCATAAATGTCCGGTGAAACGTACCGATCCAGTACGAACGCCGCTCCAAACAGCAAGGCGGAGGTAAACACCGCATATACCGGTGGACGCAGCCACAGTGGAAACTTGTCACCAAGCAGCGAGAGCAACAGGTTTGCCGGTATCAGCACCACTGCCGTGCACACCGCCAAAGCCACACCGTACTTCAGGTCGTACCCAATAGCCAGTATGGGACACAGGCCCATAGCCTGCACAAGTACGACGTTTTGCGGTAAGAAGGCATCCCAAAATGCCGAAAGCAACGAGCGCAAAGAAGGTGACTGTTTCATTTACGCACCGCCTCCTTCCAGTGACGGGCCCGTCGGAATAACGACCAGCAGGTGCGATCCAGCACCTCGGAAAAGGAATTGACAAGCATCACCGCAAAAAACTCACAGCATTCAAATCGCCCGTAATGGCGCAACACCATCACAAGCACGCCCGCCATAACGCCGTACACGATACGTGCCAGCCAAAAGCGAGGTGCCGTAACCGGATCGCCCAGCAAAAACACGCCGCAGAACAACAGAAGGCCTGTACAAAGCTCCAGCTGCACACTCATACCGGCGCCAATATCCGCCGAACGAGGAAACACCGCTGCAATGACGGCACACGTTGCAAGATACGGTACCAGAATGTACGGAGACGAGGCACGACGGACAAACAAAAACAGTGCCGATGCCAACAGAATGAGAACACCTGCGGAACCGATCGGGCCCGGGAAATCGCCACTCAGCAAAGCGACCAAATCCAATTTCGGAATACCGCTGCTTGCCAGCTGCTGCATCGGAGAAGCCGCTGTGCTCACACCGCTCGTATTCCACAACGGTAAGGCGACGCTTTGTGTCGTAGCGGGATACTCAAACAAGCGTGTGGCAAAGCAAATCGCACAAAATGCCATACCTGCCGCCGCAGGATTAAAGATCGTGCGACCCACACCGCCAAACGGCGCTTTTGCAACGCCGATCGCAAACATTGCACCAATCACAGGCACCCAAAGCGGTGTCAGCGGCGACATCATAGCACCGATCAGTCCGCCGGTAACCGCCGCCGTACCGTCCGACAACGTGGGACGGCGGTGTGCAGCCACGCAACACAGAAGTTCGGTGAAAATAGCACCAAATTGACCGCACAGCACCAGAATCAACGGGCGAATGCCGTAATACATACAAGAAAATCCCGTCAACGCCAGCAAACACAGCAGCACGCCACTCGTTTGATAAAACGGATGATGCGGTTCCCTAAGATGAGGAGCGACAGAAGGTCTAAGCATCCGTATCCCCCTCCCATTCCAACAGAATCGCACTGTCTACGTTGCGAGCCTCCATAATCGTGGCGGTAAGATCAATACCGCAAGGACAAATATACGAACACGCTCCGCAACCGTCGCAGGCCGAGACCTCCAGCGAGCCCAATCGCTCATAGTGCAAATTACGGAAACGACGGACAATTTCAAAAGGAAGTAACCCCTTGTGGCAAACCTCAACACACCGTCCGCAACCGATGCAAGTGCGCGGTTTGGGTGCCGAAATCGCTCCGGCGGTAAACGCCAGCAAGCAAGTCATACCGGGCAGGATCGGAATATCCTGCGTCGCAGCAGTCGTCCCCGTCATAACCTCGCCCAGGATAAGGTGCGACGGATCTTCAGTCAATCCGCAGCGTGCCAGTACTTCCTGCACGGTAGTTCCGAACGGTACCGTCACGTTTTGCGGCTCACGTATCGCATCGCCCGCTACCGTCAAGGTACAACGGTCGTGCGGCTGATGAAAATACACCGCTCGGTACAACGCCAAGCACGCCTGTACGCCAACACGGCACACCGTGGCATCCGGCGTGACGGTACGGGCGTGCGGACGCCACGAGCGGCGAATTGGCTCTGCCGCCGGGTAATAAGAATCCGTTTGGTACAAACGCCGTCTGCCAACACGCATCGCCAACGAGCGACGGCGCTGACCGGACAGGCATACGGCAATATGATAGCGGGTCGTTCCGACGGCACGTGCCATTAACGACAGCCCTTCCACCACCTGCTCAGCGTGGTCACGCAATACCGCCCACGCACTGGATTCGTACGGTTGGATCTGAACGCCGTCCGCCACGATATAATCGCAGCCCGCTTCATACCACTCACGCAGCTTCAGCACCAACGGAACGCCGTCCAACTCATCAATAATGTGGGCCGCTTCCGCCAATTCCCACACCGTTTCTCTCTCAATCTCACCCGAGATCGGCACCGGAACATCCGGCTCCGCTTCCGTGGACAGCCGGTCAATCACAGCGCAGTTCAGCGTGCCGTACAAGGGATGCACCACTTCACGTGCACCGCTGACAACACCGGTAACACTGGACAGCACCGGGGCTTGCGAGTCGGTTTCCGAAACAGACAGCGGCGTGCCCCGACGCACCGTATCGTACAAAAATACCGCCGGATTGGCGTCCGACTCAGAAAAATAGGTGTACGGCAGGACCACACGGGAAACGTCCGACCACTCCGCCGTAGGCTTATCAATAGCGGGGCTTTTTTGGAACACTAACCGAATCCCCTTATTAACACGCATCGGATACACCACCTTTCTGTATGATCAAAATCTCCAATATTTACTCCTTGCCAAGAGCCTGTACTCATAATATGATGATAATAAACGCACCCACGGGAGGGATCGCAGTGAAAATGGAGCCGCTCCACAGCGGATGCTTGAAAATATGGATGTCACACGACGACATGCACCGATTCGGATTGTCATTTGCAACTATGAGCGCTCGTGATACCGCTACACGGCAAGCCATATTCCGACTGCTGCACATTGCCCGACAGCGGCACGTCTTCCCCGATGACAAGGGATTAACGATCGAACTGCTCCCCGTCGACAGCGGGTGCTTGCTGCTGTTGACACCGGGACGCCGCTACCCGAAGCCCGTCGTCTATGCCATACATACCGCCGACGATCTTCTTCGCTTCGGCGACAGCCTTGCACAACTACCCGTCCGGGAACTGCCGACGGCATCGCTGTTCGGCTGGGACGAAGAATACCGATTGATCCTCTACCCTGATCTGAACTTTGACTCGTGCAAACAACTGCTTTCTGAGTTTGCCGAACCGATTGCCAACGGCTATATCACCGCCGCCTACACCGAAGAACACGGACGCACGCTGGCGGTGGGAAATGCTTTGGAACGATTACTTACAGCGCATGGATCTCCTCAACAAGTGCCTTTGGATCCGCCGCATTAAAGAGCGCACTGCCTACTACAGCAATATCCGCACCTGCTGCGGCAGTTTCAGGCGCCGTGGCCGACGCCACACCGCCATCCACCTCGATCTTCACCGACAAACCACGGCGATCAATCTCCTCACGCAGTGCACGCACCTTCGGCATCATATCCGCCATAAACTTCTGGCCGCCAAAGCCGGGCTCCACCGTCATCACCAACACCATTTCCACCTGGTCCAGGTACGGAAATACCGCTTCGGCAGGCGTCTTCGGTTTCAGGGTCAACGCCGCCTGCTTGCCGAGTGCATGGATCTGCGCCAGCGTTTCTGCCACCGGGGCATCACTTTCGATGTGAAAATTGATGAGATCCGCACCCGCATCGGCAAATGCCTTGATCAAACGATCGGGGTGCTGCATCATCAAATGAACATCAAAGAACAAAGGGGTCAGCGGACGCATCCGTGCAATCACCGGAGGTCCAAAGCTTAAATTGGGGACAAACACGCCGTCCATCACATCCAAGTGCACCATATCGGCGCCGGTAGACTCCACAAATTCCAATTCCTCTGCCAAGTGGGCAAAATCACAGGTTAAGATCGACGGTGAAATTTGCATAACGACCCCTCTTTTCTAAAAACTCACATACAGGTGCAGTATACCGCATTTCTGCAAAAAAGTCAAATAGACAAAGCAAACCGCTCCCCCGCCGGCAGCAGGGAAGCGGCTGTTTTTTATTTCGTACCGAAGATACGGTCACCGGCATCGCCGAGACCGGGAACGATATAGCACTTCTCGTTCAGATGATCATCCAGAGCTGCGCAATAAATCTGCACATCAGGATGCGCCTCACTCAACGCTTTCAGGCCTTCGGGAGCGGCAATGATACACATAAATTTGATGCTCTTCGGGCCACGCAGCTTGATCTGACCGATTGCATCCACGGCAGAGCCGCCCGTTGCCAGCATCGGATCCAGCACGATCACTTCACGCTCTTCAATATCACCCGGAAGCTTGCAATAGTACTCAACCGGCTTAAAGGTGGTCTCATCACGGTACAGACCGATATGACCCACACGGGCGGAGGGAACCAACTCCACCGCACCGTCCACCATGCCGAGACCGGCACGAAGGATCGGCACAAAAGCGAGCTTACGGCCAGCGATCATTTTGCCGGTCATCACCGCCATCGGCGTTTCGACCTGCACGTCGCACAGCGGCAGGTCACGGGTGGCTTCATACACCATCAGCTGCGTGATCTCACGAATCAGCTCACGGAACTGCTTGGAGCTGGTATTCTTGTCACGCAGAATAGAAACCTTGTGTTGGATCAACGGATGATCTGCAATAAACGGCTTAGACATACTTGTTCAACCTCCCATTTTTTCAAACCGCGCCGTGCGCGGATAACTACCTTGTTTTGTTTCCTCCGCCTGACGGCGGCGCAGCTCACGCTCTGCCTGCGGCAAGCGGAGATAAACAGGCAACAGCGCCTCACCCGACATCATGTCGCCGCTTGCAAGCTTCGGCACAGCCGCACGGGCAATACCAAGGGCACTTTGATCACGCTGACCGGCAGGAGCCAGCGTCAACCACGGCATTTCGGTGCAGCACAGCGCTGCACCGTCACCCACCACTAAGGTCGGGCGCTGCCTCTCGGCAAGGCGTTTGGACAACTCATCCAACGACAGTGCTTCGTCCGGCGTCTCACGGGTCAGCGCTCCGTTTTTCACAGAGAACAGCGCCGTATACACCTGGCGGCAACGGGCATCCATCGCTGTCAAAATATCACAATCCAACGGCAAGCCCTCAAACCGACGTGCCATACCCTCCAACGTGGACACTGCCACGCACGGAAGATCGTTCGGGAATGCCAAGCCCTTGACCGCCGCCACACCGATGCGCACACCGGTGAACGAGCCGGGACCGACAGCCACCGCCAACGCATCCACCGCTTCCAGCGACACCCCGGCATTACGCAGCATATCCTCGATCATCGGCATCAGCGTCTGACTATGCGTCAAACGGGTGTTGACCGACGCCGAGCATAATAGGGTCTCCTTCCCCTCTTCCATTCGCAGCAAAGCGCAGGAAGCAGGGCCGGCGGAGGATTCCACTGCTAATACCGTATACGATTGCGGCAATGCTTTCACAGTGTTACCCCCTCTACCGTAATAGCACGCTCCGTCTCAGACAAGCGTTCAAACGTAACGTGAATCGCCTCTGCGGGCAGAGCGGCCTCGATGTTTTCGCTCCATTCCACAGCGAGGATCGCCCCCGCATCCAAATAGTCAAAAAATCCGGTGGTGTCCAGATCCTCCCAGCCGGTAACTCGGTACATATCGAAATGCACCAACGAGGGCACGCCGCCGTAATCGTTTACCAGCGCAAAGGTCGGACTGGAGACCTCCGCCTGCGGCGAAAGCACCTTCGCCATACCACGGACAAAGGCGGTTTTCCCCATACCGAGGCCGCCGAAAAACGCCACAACCGTACCGGCACGGCACTGCGCCGCCAATCGGCTGCCAAGTGCTTCCGTTTCCGCCACGCTGCGGGTCACGATACGGGTCATGGGGCATTCTCCTTCCGTGTATTTCTTACAGTGTACCACAAAAATCGTGCGGTGCAAAGAGATTTGTGCAAAAAACTTACTGTTTTGCGTCGTACCAAGTCTTACCGCTCTGCACGTCGGCACGCAACCGTACGGATAAGGCGGCCGCCGCTTCCATTTCCTCCTGCAGGATCCGAGCCGCACGGTCGGCGTCCTGTTCCGACGCCTCCACGATCAGTTCATCGTGAACCTGCAAGATCAAACGGGCATCCAGTGCTTCCTTGCGCAGCCGTGCGTGAACACGGATCATAGCCAGCTTGATAATATCGGCAGCGGTGCCCTGAATCGGCATATTCCGTGCCACACGCTCGCCAAACGAGCGAATCATATGATTGGAGACCTTCAATTCCGGCAGCGGACGGCGACGGCCGAACAACGTTTCAGCATAACCCTTGTCCTTCGCCGACTCGATCAGCCCGTCCATATATCCCGCCACGGCACCATAATGTGCAAGATATTGCTCAATATACCGCTTGGCTTCCCCGTACGTCACGTGAATATCCTCCGACAGGGAATGAGCACCAATGCCGTAAACGATACCGAAGTTAACCGCCTTCGCCTGCGACCGCATCAGCTGAGTAACCATCTCTTCCGGCACGTTGAACACCTGCGCCGCCGTGATACGGTGAATATCCTCCTCGCTGTTGAAGGCATTGACCATCGTTTCATCGCCCGACAGCGCCGCCAATACACGCAGTTCGATCTGCGAGTAGTCCGCATCACACAGCACAGCTCCTTCACGGGCGTGGAAAAAACGACGCAATTCTCTGCCGAGCTCCTGACGCACGGGAATATTCTGCAGATTTGGTTCGGCAGACGAAATACGACCGGTGCGCGTTTCGGTCTGATTGAAGCTGGTGTGAATACGCCCGTCCTCAGCGATCATTTTTTCCAAGCTGTCACAGTAGGTGGATTTCAACTTAGACAAGGTGCGGTAATCCAGTATCATAGCAACGGCGGGATGTGCGTGCCGCAAGCTTTCCAGCACTTCAGCGTTGGTCGAATATCCCGATTTCGTCTTTTTCTTTGCAGGAAGGCCAAGATCCTCAAACAACGCCTTGGCAAGCTGCTTGGGCGAATTGAGATTAAAGGCGTAACCCACCGCCTCGGTGATACCGTCGGTCAGCTCGTCGATACGTGCTCCCAGCATCTCGCCAAATTGCCGCAAGCCTTCCCGATCGACCGCAAAGCCGATCCGCTCCATATCCGCCAGCACCAATGCCAGCGGAATCTCCATTTCCCGCAGCAACGATACCTGCTCAGCAGCTACGATCTCGCGCTCCAAAACGTCCGCCAAGGGCGACAGCGCACGCACAATCTCAGGCTGTTCCCCCTCCGGAATGGCAATGCCATACTGCTGTGCCAATCGCACCGGCTCATAGCCCGATGCCAACGGATCCAGCAAATAGGCTGCCAGCAGGACGTCCATCGTGATTCTTACCGGCGTCACGCCGTGCTCCAGCGCCAGCTTAGCCACGGCTTTGGCATCCACCACCCGCTTAGGCACCGAAGCATCAGCGAGCAGGCTCAAAAAGCGAGCATCCGATACTGCCAGCGACGCACACTGCCCGTTGGCAACGATCCAGGCGGTATTCTCCTCCACCCACACGTCCACCACCGCACCGGACAGCACGGCATCGGCATCCGCACTCTGCAAGGCAGCTACCGTCTGCACAGCAGCGGGAGCCTCCGTTTCGGGAGACAGTCCCATACGGTCCATCAGCTTGAACAGCTCCAGGCGTGTCATCAGCACCGCCAATTCGTGACGCTGCGGCTCCCGCAAGGCATACGCCTTCGGATCGGTCTGAGGAAGCGGCATCGTGCGGCAGATCTCACCCAAACGACGGCTGAGATAGGCACTATCCCGTCCTTCGGTCAACTTATTGCGCAGGCTGTCACGGATCTCGGCCGATGCCAGATTCTCATAAACACCATCCAACGTGCCAAACCGATGAAGCAGATCCAGCGCCGTTTTTTCGCCAACGCCCGGGACACCGGGGATGTTGTCGCTGGAATCACCCATCAGCGCTTTCAAATCAATCAATTGTTCGGGGGTCAACCCGTATTTTTCAAAAATGGCAGCACGGTCGTACACCAACGTCTCCGGCTGACCCATGCGGGTCGCCGCCAACAACACGGTCACGTTATCCCCCACGAGCTGCAAGGAATCACGGTCGCCCGTGGCGATAAAGCACGGCACGCCGGCTTTGGCAGAGGCGGTTGCCAGCGTACCCAAAATGTCGTCCGCTTCATACCCGTCCTGCTCTACCACAGCGCATCCCATGTAGGTCAGCAATTCCTTAATGAGCGGCATCTGCACGGCCAGCTCCTCCGGCATTCCCTTGCGTCCCGCCTTGTACTCACTGTACATCGTATGACGAAACGTCGGTGCTTTACGGTCAAAAGCGACCGCTACCGCATCCGCTTGAGTCTGATCCAACAGCCGATGATAGATGTTCAAAAAACCGACCAACGCATTTGTCGGCGTACCATCGTGCGTTGTCAGCACCTTGATACCGTAAAACGCACGGTTCATGATGCTGTTTCCGTCAATAACCAAGAGGGACATACCCGGCTTCCATCCTTTCACATATCTACAGCAAGACCCTGCCAACCGAGATCAGCAGGGCCTTTGGAAAAAGCAGAATTAGGCGCGATTGGCGCTTCCCAGAACGTTCTGGATCTTGTGCTTCACCACATCGGTGATGCAGTTGCGGCCTTCACCGAGGTACTGACGGGGGTCAAAGTGCGTCGGGTTCTCCGCCAGATGACGGCGGACACCGGCCGTCAGTGCCAGACGCAGGTCGGAGTCAACGTTGATCTTGCAGACCGCCAGCGACGCCGCCTCACGCAGCATATCCTCCGGAATACCGATAGCGTCGGCCATCTGGCCGCCGTACTGGTTCACCGTGGCGACATACTCCGGCATAACCGAAGAAGCGCCGTGCAGTACGATCGGGAAGCCGGGC
This sequence comes from Acutalibacteraceae bacterium, assembly GCA_045630285.1. Lineage (GTDB taxonomy): Bacteria > Bacillota > Clostridia > Oscillospirales > Acutalibacteraceae > RGIG3009. The sequence goes on from JAZQSX010000031.1 coordinate 24,927, forward strand.
AGACGGTTCATAACTTCCTTCAGAATGTCAAAACGAAGCTGCGGCTTCTGACCGGGCTTGAACTTAAACGCACCGTGGCTGGTGCCGATAGCGATCGCCAAGGAATCCACGCCGGTACGGGTCACAAAGTCCTGCACCTGATCGGGATCGGTGTAGTTGGCCTTGTCCGCCTCGACGCTGACTTCATCCTCAACGCCGGCGAGCTGACCCAGCTCACCTTCAACCGTGACACCACGGGCGTGGGCATACTCAACGACCTTGCGGGTCACTTCCACATTCTCCTCATACGGCAGATGCGAGCCGTCGATCATTACCGACGTAAAGCCGCCGTCAATGCACTCCTTGCAAAGCTCGAAGCTGGAACCGTGGTCCAGATGCAGAGCGATCGGCAGACCGGTCTCTTCCACAGCAGCCTGCACCATATGATACAGATAGCCGTGGCGAGCATACTTGCGTGCCGAGCCGGACACCTGCAGAATGACAGGAGAGTTGAGTTCCTTGCAGGCATCGACGATACCCTGCACGATCTCCATATCATTGACGTTGAACGCACCGATGGCGTAGCCGCCTTCGTACGCTTTTGCAAACATTTCTTTCGTATTTACCAAAGGCATAATACTGACCCCCTAATTCAATATGTACCTATTATACACTATCTCTGTCGAAATTCAAACTCTTTCTGCAAAAAAATCCGCTCTTTTTTTAAAAAAACTTGTACCAACCACAAGATATTGGTATACTGAACACGAAAGGATGTGTTACACCATGCGTGAGGACATTACCAGTATTCCCGTAAGCGAAGTGTTTGAACCCAAGGACGGCTGTCCGATCTGTCGAATGCGTGACCTGCTTGAAAAGCGTGTTGCCGAGTACATCACCGGCGCCGCTATGATGGAGCCCGACGTACGCATCGAGACCAATCGCCTCGGCTTTTGTATTGACCACTATCGCCTGATCTTAAAGCAGCGCAACCGCCTCGGCGTGGCACTGATGCTGGAAAGCCACCTGGCAGAACTGGAGCAGGAGGTATTCAAAGGTGCGCCGATCATCGGTAAAAGCGGTCGCAAGCAAGCCAAAAGCGCCGGCGAGCGTCACGCCACCTGCTTCTTGTGCCAGCAGGTGGATTGGGCCATGGAACGCATGCTCGCCACCGTCTGCCGTCTGTGGGAAAACGAGGAGGATTTCCGAAAACTCTTCGCCGAACAGCCGCAGCTGTGCCTCCCCCATTTCACGCAGCTTGTCGCCGCCGCAGAAAATGGCGGAATGAGCAAAAAATCGGTGCCGAACTTCGCCAAAACAGCCGCCGAGCTGTCACGACGCACGCTCAACGAGCTGCACGGCGATGTGGCACATTTCTGCAAAATGTTTGACTATCGGAGCAGCAGTGAGGGTGCAGATTGGGGTAATTCACGGGACGCTGTCGAACGTTCTGTCTACTACCTCACCGGGCGGATGCCGTGATGCATTGATATGCAGTTAGAAATTCAACAGTTTGTATCTAAAAAAATGGTTAAAAGTGGAAAATTGCTTGTTTTTCGACGGCAAACGCCTGTGAAAACCCCTTTGAAACCTCGATTTGTTCACATTTTCCACAGAGTTTTCCACCAAAACTGTGAAAAGCGAATTATTACAAAGAGTTATATTCCCTTGTCCGACATGTGATTTCGACGAGATTTTTACCCTGCTTTTTTGCATAAATCATCCGCATTTACCCATACTCGTTCCGAGATGAAACAAGCAAGGAGTGACAGGGGTATGATCAAGGGGACCAGCCGTCAAATCGTCGAGGTAACCGGCACGGGAAGCCCTTATTTTGAACGAGCCTTCCTCGTGGTGCGTCCGGCGTGTGCCGATGCGTCGGAAGAGCTGCTACACGACGAAGCGCACCGTGTTTTGCAATCGCAGGACGGGTATACCGGGCTGAAAAACGCACGTCGCCGTCGCCGTTTGGGGCGTCTTTCGTTGTTACTTCTCGGCGGCGTGTTAAGTTTACTGATAGAAAAACTGATGCTCACCCTGTGGGGGTGAGCATCAGTTTTTCTGTACTATTTACTTCGTCATAAACAGAATGCCGAGAGTGTTAGGGCCGCAATGAGCGGAAACCGTACAACCGGCACGGGTAACGAGGATCTCGTCAAACTGCTTGCATTCGCAAACCGTCTTTCTGACCAGTTCGATGCGCTCTTCTGAGATACCGGAGTGCGTAATAAAAATACGATCGGTGCGAATGTCGTCACGGCCCACCAGACGATCCTGCACATACTGCTGCAACGCCTTATCCAGAGAACCCCGATATTTTTTGCTGACGCCCATTTTACCGGAGGTGTTGTCCACTTCAATGCAGGGCTTCAGTTGGAGCAGGTTGGCGCCCATCATCGCCAAAGCGGAGCAACGGCCACCCTTGTGCAGGAATTCCAGCGTGTCAATCACGAAGCTCGCCTCAACCTTACAGGCCAGCGCCTGTACCTCTTCGGCGACCTGCTTTGCCGACTTGCCCTCAGCAATGCGCTCCGCCGCTTCCAACACGAGAAGACCCATACCGGTCGACAGATTGCAACTGTCGACCACGTACAACCCTTCCAGTTCCTGCGACGCCAGACGACAATTGTTATGCGAAGTGGACAGGCCGGAGCCGAGGTTAATATACACTACCTCGTGCTCATCATCGATAAACTGCTTGCAAAAGTCGATGTATTCCGCCATATTGATTGCCGCCGTTTTCGGCAGAACATGCTTCTCGTTGTAAATACGATAAATATCATCCGGCACCAGATCCACGCCGTCGCTGTAGTTCTTATCTTCTACCGACACGTGAAACGGGTAGGTATGGACACCAAAACGTTCCTTCAGTTCAGGGCTAAGGTCGCAGGTGCTGTCAGCACACAAAACTACTTTCTTGCTCATATTGGTTTTCCTCCACTCTGATTCAAATCGCTCACTTGGTTGTAATAATCACTTCGCGACCGCAGGACTGAAGCGAGAAGGTCTTACCCGCTAAGCTTGCCTTGGAGCAAATCGCTGAAATGTTTTCCTGGAACCACGCAATAAACTCATTTACCGTCTTTTTGGAAACATAGATCGTTGCCGAGCCGTTGCCCTTGATGAACAGATCCGCCACCTTATCCACAGAGAAGGTTTGCAGCTCCGTCCCCTCTTTGACAAAGTAACTCTCATTTGTCGCATTGCACGTCGGGATAGGATAGGGATTGTCGGCACTGATCGTATGCCCCTCTTTAATGAGAGCATCATTCAGATTAAAAAACGCATGCATAACGGGGATCTTGGCATTCGATTGATCATCCCACGTCACGTCAGTATGATAGTATTTCCCACCGATCTCCACAAGATTCCACGCATGGGCCTCACCCTTGCTTCCGCCTGGGCGAATGCTGGTACCCTCCACAAACAGACACTGTGTACCGGCTTGATACATCAGATACTGGAACGCACGGGCGTAGCCCTCGCAAACCGCCTTGCCTTCTACCAGGGCACCATATAGATTGTGACCGTTGGTGCCGTCGATATACGTGACCCGTGCAGCCAGCTCGTCGTGCAGGATCAGCTCACGTTCATACGCCGTTTGCCCATAGGCCGCCTTTTTCAGCAATTCCTTCACGGCGGCGTCCACCTTCGGCTGTGCCGTCTGCTTCTGTGCCGGAGTCATCGTATACGTCGGCGCAACAGACAGCGTAACACCGGCGCCGCTGGTAATATAGCTGTATGCGCCGTTGTACCAAAAATGCTGCGGATAATCGGCGTGGTAACACCGCATTACCGTCTTCATCTGCTTATCGGTGAGGCCAAGATCCTCCAGCGAGATGCTCTCCTGCATCGCATTGATGCCAAGCACAACCCGCTTATATGCGGTGACGTACGCACTGCTGTTGGACACCATTTTGCTGAGATATTGATAGCCATAATAGCTGCTTTCAGGCAACGCCGTCAGCGTCACCGGCTTCGGCGGTTGAGAACCGCCGCCGGACGGTTTGGTCGTTGCCGTTGTGGTCGGCTTTTTGGTGGTTGTGGTCATCGGCTTCGTAGACGATGAGCTCGTGGCACCCGACGTCGTTCCGCTGGAGGTCGTCGTATTAGTCGTCGCTTCGGTGGTGGTCGTCCCACTCGGTGTCAGCGTGGTGGGATCGGTCGGCTCATCCGTCTCGCTGCCGGTCGGAGCAGACGGATCTTCGGAAGGCTGCGTATTCTCGCCGGACGGCTCGGTTACCGTAGCCGACGTTCCCTCCGACGGCACCGTAACCTTCGTCGTCACCGTCGTTTCGGGAGCAGTAGCATCGTTGCCGCCGCTTCCTTCGCTGCCGCAGCCGACCAGGCATACCAGCATTATGAGGATAAACGATAAAATCGATACCGTTTGAATCGTTTTCATACATATCCCTCCGAATATAGTATACAGACAATCCGAAAATTTGTCAACCTTTTAGCCAGGACGTTTCCCCGCTGAAATATCGAGAGAACCTAAAATGAAAAAGCCGCAGGAATTCCTGCGGCTTTTTTGCGTAATTTACTTATTTTCTACAAAAAAATACGCACCTGCCGGAAGCAAGTGCGTATCGAGTGAGCCTGTAAGCCGAGTTCTGTCGTGGACAGTCATCTATCTCGACTGTCTGTTGCCAGACAGCTCAAGCCGCCCGTCGAAGCACATCGGGTCAATGTATCGCTTCAGTCGGCGTTGCATCGGATAGGGTTTGCAGGGCCACACAGTCTCCTGTGTGCCGGTGAGCTCTTACCTCGCCTTTCCACCCTTACCGTGACGAGCACGGCGGTATATCTCTGTTGCACTTTCCCTAAGGTCACCCTCGGCGGCCGTTAGCCGTTATCCCACCCTGTGATGCTCGGACTTTCCTCATGCGCACAGCGCACGCGACTGCCCAGCTCACTCGCAGGATTCATTGTACAAAAGTCCGCAGAGTTTGTCAAGACGGATTTGCCCGAAACACCAGCTGCCCGTCCTCCGCCGTGACCGTGACGGCGTCACCGGCGTGGAACTCACCTTCCAGCAATTTTTCCGCAAGAGGATCCTCAATGCGTGCCTGAATGGCACGGCGCAGCGGGCGGGCACCGTACACCGGATCAAATCCGATTTTTGCCAGCTCGGCGATCGCTTCGTCGGTAACGGTCAGTGTGATTTCCAGGTCACGCACACGGCGGTCCAGTGAGGCGATCATCCGTGCCGCAATACGGCGAATGTCCTCTTCGGTCAGCTGCCGGAACACGATAGTATCGTCCACACGGTTGAGAAACTCCGGACGGAAGGTCTTTTTCAATTCGCCCATCACGTTTTCACGGATACGGCGGCTGCTTTCCTCGTCCCCCACCGTTTCAGCACCGCCAAAGCCGAAGCTGCGTTTTTCCGTGATCAGGCGAGCGCCCACGTTGGAGGTCATAATGATAACCGTGTTTTTGAAGTCAACACGCCGTCCCTGCGAATCCGTGAGAACGCCGTCCTCCAAGATCTGAAGCAGCATATTGAAGACGTCAGGGTGTGCTTTTTCGATCTCATCGAACAATACCACCGTATACGGCTTGCGACGGATCTTTTCGGTCAGCTGTCCACCCTCATCGTACCCGACGTACCCGGGAGGCGAACCAACTAAGCGAGAAACCGTGTGCTTTTCCATATATTCCGACATATCCAAACGGATCATGGCGTTTTCGTCGCCGAACATCGCCTCCGCCAGTGCCTTGCACAGCTCCGTTTTACCGACACCCGTCGGGCCAAGGAAAATGAAGGAGCCGATCGGGCGGCGGGGGTCTTTCAGTCCCACACGGCCTCGGCGTATCGCTTTCGCCACGGCGGTAACTGCCTCATCCTGCCCCACGATTCGCTCGTGCAGAATACTTTCCATATTGAGCAGGCGCTTACTTTCCGCTTCGGTCAGCTGCGCCACCGGCACACCCGTCCACCCGGAAACGATTTCGGCAATGTCGTTGGCCGTTACTTCGCCGCTCACAGCGGCGTTCTTTTCCTGCCACAGCGCACGCTGCTCCTCCAGCTGCACCGTCACACGCTTCTCTTCGTCACGTAGCGTAGCGGCACGCTCGAAATCCTGCTCGTTGATCGCCGCCTTCTTCTCAGCCGACAGGCGCTTGACCTCTTCCTCCAGCTGACGCACGTCGGTGGGTGCCGTGAATGAACGCAATCGCACCCGTGAAGCCGCTTCGTCGATCAGGTCGATCGCTTTATCCGGCAGATAGCGATCAGCAATGTATCGGGTAGACAGCTGTACGGCGGCACGCAAGGCCTCATCAGTGATCTTCACCTTGTGATGTGCCTCATACTTATCACGCAGACCGCGCAGGATCTCTTCGGTTTCCTCAGGAGTCGGCTCGCCCACCGTGATCGGCTGGAAGCGACGCTCCAACGCCGCATCCTTTTCGATATGCTTGCGGTATTCCTCCAGCGTCGTTGCGCCGATAACCTGAATCTCGCCCCGTGCCAACGACGGCTTGAGAATGTTGGCAGCATCAACGGCGCCCTCCGCCGCACCGGCACCGATCAAAGTATGGATCTCATCAATAAACAGCACCACGTCTCCGGCCTTTGCCACCTCAGACAGCGCATTTTTGATACGCTCCTCAAAATCACCACGGTACTTGGTACCGGCGACCATACCCGTCAGATCTAAGGTAACTACACGTTTGCCACGCAGCGTCTCGGGGACTTCTTCCGCCACGATTTTCTGTGCCAGCCCCTCTGCCACAGCGGTCTTGCCGACACCGGGTTCGCCGATCAGGCAGGGGTTGTTTTTCGTGCGACGGGAAAGGATCTGGATCACCCGTTGAATTTCCTCAGCACGACCGATTACGGGGTCCAGTTTCCCTGCCCTTGCCATTTCGGTCAAATCTCTGCCAAACTGATCCAACGTCGGGGTTTGACTTTTTCCGTTTGCTTTTGGGGTATTCCCTGTCGAAGCACCCATAGCCGCCGCATCCGTCGGTGCGTTGCCAATGACCCGTGCGATCTCCTCAATCACGTCAACGGGTCGAACGCCTAACGCCGACAACAACCGCACGGCGATACTGGTCTCATCCCGTAGCACAGCCAGCAGAATATGCTCTGTTCCCACAAAGCCCTGCTGCAGGCCACGGGCTTCCATGATTGCTGTTTCCATCGCCCGTTTGGTGCGAGGTGTAAAATCCTCCGGCGATACGTGGGTCGGTTGACCGCCGTTTTCGCTTTCTGTGATCTTGGCCTCGTATTGTGCCGCCGTCACGCCGTGACTCCCCAAAGCGGTGGCGGCAACACCGGTGCCTTCACGTAGCAGTCCGAGAATCAAATGCTCCGTACCGATATACGTGTGCCCCAGCTGCTGCGCCGCTTCCACCGCCAAGTTCAGTGCGATATTGGCTTTTTCGGTAAAGCCTTTAAATACGTATTTCATACCAATGACCTCCTTTAACGCAGGCGCTCCCGTACCAGTGCCGCACGGCGTACGTCACGCTGTGCTGCATCCAGGTCCTCGCCTGCTGCCTCCATCAGTGCACCCGCTCCGGCATCAACGAGGAGACAATTCAATGTGTTCAGATCCGGCCGTTCGATCATACCGAGTGCAACACCCATACGCACGTGGGAGAGCAGCGCCATGAACTCGCTGCCGGTCAGCAATCTCGCATTCTGGAGAATGCCAAATGAGCGAAAAACACGATCCTCCACTGCTGGTGAGCCTTTGAATTGCTCACGGCAGCTGCGCTCTTCCCGTACGATCTGATTGACGATACCACGCAGATTGTCGATCGCCTCCTGCTCGGTAATACCGAGCGTGACTTGATTGGAAATCTGATACAAAGCGCCCTCCGGCTTACTTCCTTCACCGTACAGTCCGCGAATGGTAAGACCCAGCTTGGAAACCGTCGACGACAGTTGCTGAATGATACCCTTTTCCTGTAACGCCGGTAAATGCAACATCACCGAAGCCCGCATACCGGTCCCCAGGTTGGTCGGACACTGAGTCAGATATCCCAACCGCTCATCAAACGCAAAGTGCAACCGTGTATCGAGATAATCATCCCAGCAAGTCGCTTCCTGCCAGGCGCTGTCCAGATCAAAGCCTGCACGCATCACCTGGATGCGCAGATGATCCTCCTCGCCGACCATAATGCTGACCCCTTCATCGGCAGAGACGAGGAGTGCCTCCCCTGCCGTATCACGGGCGAATTCACGGCTGATCAAATGCCGTTCCACCATAGCCAGCCCTTCACGGGGCGACATATCCTTCATCCGGCGGCGTTCAAAGGCGCACGGCTGATCGTCGGGGAATGCGCCGAACACCTGCTTGATGACATCCTCACGCTGCTCGGCGCTCATCTGGGACGGAAACGGCAAATGCGCCAGGTTACGCGCCAGACGAATACGGGTGCTGATAACGACATCGCCCTGCTCACCGCTGTGCTGATACCACATCTGCTGTGCCATTACGCCTCACCCTCCTGTTCCAACGCTCGGATCTGATCCCGCAGCTGCGCACAGGTCTCATAATCCTGCTCGGCAATGCACGCATTGAGTTTTTCACGCAACGCCTGCAATTCCCGCTCTTTTTTCACCGTACCGTCCGCCTGTGCTGCCACCTTGCCGGTGTGCTGCGTTTTCCCGTGGATCCGTTGAATTGACGGAAGCAAACGGTCGTAAAACGTCAGATAGCATGTGGGACAGCCGGGACGGCCCTGATCCGCAATTTCGCGGAAACTGTGGCCGCAATCGGGACAACGTACCGTGTCCTCCTGCGTGCGTTTGGCAGGCTCGGCAAACAGTGATCCCCAAAAATCACCGAAATTGAACCCCGAACCGAGACCCTGCTGTGCCGCACAGTGAGCACATAGATGCAGCTCCGTCGTCGTTCCGTTGATCGTCTTTTTCACATGCGTTGTCGCGGCATATTTACCGCAATGATCACAAAACATAAAAATACCTCCTTACAACGTGTACGCCGTCAGCATCTGCTTGAGCAATGATGCTCGCAATCGGTCACGCACCTCAGGCGGTACGTCCCGATATCCTCTGTCTGACAGCGCCGCCGCCATAATCTCTGCGGCATTCTTTGCAATAAAGCCTTGGTACACCATACTCTGCAAAATCGCCTCGGCGGCAGCCGGCACCAGCTCGTCACCAATGGAATTGACCACGTGCATCAGCGGCGTCATCCGCTCCTGCGGCACCACACGGCGGATCCGAATGTACCCGCCGCCACCGCGCCGGCTTTCAACCAGGTATCCCTGTGCCGGTGTAAACCGTGACGACAGCACGTAGGTGATCTGACTGGGTACGCACCCCAGCTCCTCCGCCAGCACGTTGCGCTGCAATTCCGCCGCACCGTTTTCCGCCTGCTCCATAATATGGAGAATATAGGCTGTTATTTCATCGCTTATTCGCATCCGTCTCACATCCTTGCTTGCAGTATACTTGGAAAGTCAAAAAAAGTCAAAGTCAAGAAAAGTCAAATAGTTACTTTCCTTTCCCGAATTTTCGAAATTATCGCTGTTTTTCTTCTGTTTTTAACGATTTTCTCATTTTTTCATAAAGTTATCACCTACGCTCGGCGGTGTCATAGTATGAAAGTGAAAGCATCTCTCGGCTTTCGGAAAGGAGGATACGAATTATGTGTCTGCGGAATCTGTTCAATGGTGATATCAATTGCACGTGGTTGCTGTTCATCATCGTGATCATCCTGCTGTTTGACGGCGACTGCTGCGACAACACCACCTACCCCACCCGCAACAACGGCTGCGGTTGCGGCTGCTGATCCCCGTTTTTAGAAAGGAGACCTTCGTATGTGCTTGAAAAACCTGTTCTGTGGCGAGGCTAACTGTTCCTGGTTGTTGTTTATCATCATCATTCTTCTGCTTATCAACAACAGCGATTGCGACTGCGATTGCGGTTGTTGACCCCCCTTACGGGTACTACTTGCAAGGGCTCGGCGCCAAGGCGCCGGGCCCTTTTCCGTTATTTTCAAAACAGTAATTTGACAAATCGACAAAATTGCGGTATACTATGTTAGTTATTAGTGCGAAAACACACGATAACAGGAGGAAACGGTATGATGATATCCGGACAAAGATCACCGGATACCACCCTTACGGAACGGCGACAGTTGTTTTGCGGTCTCCCGCTCACACGAACGCAGTACGTGTTGACTGACAACACGTTGGAGTGCTTGGTCGGGATCCTGTCGCCTGTGGTAACATCGGTAAATGTGTCGCAGATCCGCAATATCGTGGTGCAACGCTCTTTTCTTCAGAAGTACCTGGGGCTGACCACCATTCGTATTGCAACGGACGATCCGATCGTGTCTGAAATCGTGATCTCAAACATCCGAAACGGCGCACACTTCGAGGAACGGCTTCGCCGTCATCTCGAAAAGAACCAAGCGCAGCAGCCACACACTATGGGGTAAGGCGCTGTGGAAAGCGAGGGGTTAATTATGGCTAACAGAAAACGACGTTTTGGCGATCGCAAAGATGGCTGGCGCCTGCGCCACACCCATTCTTTCTTCGCCGTGATGCCGCACTTTATGAAGCGGCGTTCCGATGCAATGGTCTTTTTCGATGATATGATCGAGATCGACGAGCTTGAAAAGTACGTGCGCGAGATGCGCCGCAAGAACGACATGCCGTGGTTCTCTTTGTATCACGTGTTTATTGCCGGTGCGTTGCGTATGTTCGTACTGCGTCCGTACCTGAACCGTTTTGTTATGAACGGCAAGATCTTCGCCCGCAACCGTTTGACCGCTTCGATGACGGTCAAGCGCGAGCTCTCTCCCACAGCGCCCGACGCCTGCATCAAGCCGACATTTGAGCCAACGGATACCGTCTTTGACGTTTATCGCCGTATTAACGAGGCGATGGACGCTGAGGTGCGTGACAAAGAGGGCGAAAATGACACCGACTCCGCCGCCAAGATCCTCAACAAATTGCCTGCGTGGCTGGTCCGTGCGTTTATCAACTTTATCACCTTTATGGATCACCGTGGTTGGATGAACAAGTTTATCAACAACCTGAGTCCCTTCCACACCTCGTTGTACATAACGGATGTCGGCTCGATTGGCATCGGCCCGGTGTATCACCACATTTATGATTTCGGCACGACCTCGATCTTCCTGGCAATCGGTAAAAAGGAACGTGTCCAGGTGATCGGCGCTGACGGCCAGGTCACCACAAAAAAAGTCGTCCGCATTCGCATCGTCGTAGACGAGCGCATCTGCGACGGCCAGTATTTTGCCGAATCGTTCCGCATGTTCCGCCGCTTGCTCAAAAAGCCGGAGCAGCTTGAAGTTCCTCCCACGGAGTTCCCGGAGGATGATTGGATCTGATCGACCCGACCGTCCGCTGACCTCAACAAACCGTTGGGGATCGGACGGTCGTTTTATGTCTGCACCAAGGAGGTGTGAGGATGGGCTATACATTTCGCAAAGGCTTGATCGACGGTTTGCCGGTGTGCATCGGATATTTGTCGGTCTCGTTCGCTTTTGGCATTTTTGCCGTCAGCAGTGGATTCAGCATCGCCGAAGCACTGATGATCTCTATGTTTAACGTCACCTCCGCAGGTCAGCTGGCAGGAGTTCCCATCATCGCCGGCGGCGGTATGATGGCCGAGCTTGCCATATCGCAGCTGATCATCAATCTGCGCTATGCGCTGATGTCGGTGTCTCTCTCGCAGCGGCTTGACAGTTCCGTGCGTCTGCGTGACCGCTTCCTTATCGCCTTCGTCAACACCGATGAGGTATTCGCTATTGCCTCCTCGCAGCGAGATATGGTAGGACGGCGGTATTTGTACGGCTTGATCCTGACTCCGTATCTGGGGTGGAGCGCCGGCACGCTGTTGGGTGCCATTGCCGGCGATATTCTTCCGACGGTCGTTACCTCGGCATTGGGCATTGCCATTTACGGTATGTTTATCGCTATTGTCACGCCGGTCGCCCGTGCCGACCGTGCCACGGCGATCTGTGTTTTGATTGCTGCTGTTCTCAGCTTTATCTTCTACTACGTCCCCGTTTTGTCCACCGTTCCGAGTGGCTTTGTCATCATCATTTGCGCCGTCATTGCCGCCGGCATTATGGCAGTAGTCGCCCCTGTCAAGCCCGACGAGGAGGTGCCGAACGATGCCTGATTTCTTTATATACCTGGCGGTTATGGCAGGCGTCACCTACCTTATCCGCATGCTGCCGCTGGTTTTGATCAAGAAAAAGATCACCAACCGCTTCATTCTGTCGTTTTTGCATTACATTCCGTACGCCGTATTAACGGTGATGACCGTTCCCGCTTGCTTCTATGCCACAGGGCGTATCGAGCCTGCCGTGGTCGGTTTCATCGCCGCCCTTCTGCCGGCTTGGTTCGGTAAAGGGTTGCCTATCGTTGCCGCCTGTGCTTGCGGCGGCGCATTGATCACCGAGTTGTGTATCCTGCATCTCCTGCCACTACTGTAAAACGACATAAAAAAGCCGTCGTCCAAGAATTGGACGACGGCTTTTGTTATGACTGTTGGATATACGCTTGTATCGCACGGAAAGACGTATCGCTGATAGCGTGCTCCATACGGCAAGCATCAGCAGCGGCTGTCTCCTCATCAACGCCCATGCGGGTAAGCAGCTCCGTTAACACACGATGCCGTGCGTAGATCGTCTCTGCCGTAGCACGACCGATATCGGTCAGGGTGATATGTCCGTCAGCGTCTACCACGATCATTTCTTCTTTTTTCAGCAATCCCAAGGCACGGCTGACACTCGGCTTGGAAAACCCCATATGCTCGCTAATATCAATGGCACGTACCGTCGGTTTCTCGGAGGTCAGGATCAAGATCGTCTCCAGATACATCTCACCGGATTCCTGAATACTCATAGCTTGCTTTACTCCTTTCGCCTAGGTCAGCGAATCTCGCTAAGATCGTACGGCGTCGTTTGATACACAAAATAGTTCAGCCAGTTCGAGAATAGCAAATGAGCGTGACCACGCCACGTCACGAGAGGCTCCTTGGTCGGGTCGTCATCAGGGAAATAATTGCAGGGCACCGTGATAGGCAGACCCGCCTTGACGTCACGCTCGTATTCCTCACGCAACGTGCCGGCATCGTATTCGGCGTGACCCGTCAGATAGATCTGGCGGCCACGATCCGTGGCGATCGCATAGACACCTGCTTCCTCAGAGGAGGCCAAGATCTTCAGCTCCGGCACTGCCTCGATGTCCGCACGGTTGATGCTGGTATGCCGTGAGTGCGGGATCATAAATACATCGTCGAAGCCACGGAACAAGATCGACGACTTGCGCTCTACGTGATGTGGGAAAATACCGAACATTTTACCGTTCAGCAGATGCTTGTCGATGCCGTAATGGTAGTACAGACCTGCCTGCGCACCCCAGCAGATATGCAGCGTGCTGGTAACGTTGGTCTTGCTCCACTCCATGATCTCGCACAGCTCATCCCAGTATTCCACGTCTTCAAACGCCAGCTGCTCCACGGGGGCACCGGTGATGATCATACCGTCATACTTCAGATGCTTGATATCGTCAAACGTTTTGTAAAACGTCAGCAAATGATCCGCCGGCGTGTTTCGGGATTTGTGAGTTGAGGTATGGATCAGATCCAGTTCCACCTGCAACGGGGTATTACCGAGCAAGCGAGCCAGCTGCGTTTCGGTCACGATTTTTTTCGGCATCAGATTCAGCAGCAGGATCTTCAGCGGACGAATGTCCTGCGTCAGTGCCCGTGTTTCGGTAATGACAAAAATATTCTCATTGGTCAGCGTCTGCGTAGCAGGCAGCTGATTGGGAATTTTGATCGGCATACGGTCGTCCTCCTCAGACGTTCGCCAACGCTTGCTCGATGTCGGCGATAATATCCTCTACGTTTTCGATACCAACCGACAAACGGATCAGATCCGGCGTAATACCGCCGGCAACAAGCTGCTCATCTGTGAGTTGACGGTGGGTCGTGCTGGCGGGATGCAACACACAGGTACGCGCATCCGCCACGTGAACGACGACTGCCGCCAATTTCAGGGAATTCATAAAGCGGACTGCCGCTTCACGGCCACCCTTCACGCCAAAAGAAATGACGCCACAGCAGCCCTTCGGCAAGTATTTTTGTGCCAGCTCATACTGATCCGACGAAGGAAGCGCCGGACAGTTGACCCACGAAACCTTCTCGTGAGCTTCGAGATACTTCGCCACCGCTTCGGCATTGGAGCAATGACGCTCCATACGCAGCGCCAGCGTTTCGAGACCGAGATTGAGGATAAACGCTGCCAACGGCTGCGGTGTCGATCCGAGGTCACGCATCAACTGCACACGTGCCTTGGTGATATACGCCGCCTTACCAAATTGCTCAGTGTACACAACACCGTGGTACGATTCGTCCGGCGTGGTCAACTCCGGATATTTGCCGGCTGCCGCCCAATCAAAATTACCGCTGTCAACAATAACGCCGCCCACGACCGTCGCATGACCGTCCATATACTTCGTGGTGGAATGGGTCACGATGTCCGCACCGAACTCAAACGGGCGGCACAGAATCGGAGTCGCAAAGGTGTTGTCAACAACGAGCGGCAGACCGTGGCGGTGGGCCAAAGCAGCATAACGCTCAATATCCAGCACGTTCAGTGCGGGGTTGGCAATTGTCTCACCAAACACCAGACGGGTGTTTTCGTCAATCAGCGCCTCTACCTCTTCATCGGTCATCTCCGGCGTAGCGAAACGCACTTCAATACCCATACGCTTCATCGTCACGGCGAACAGGTTGGTTGTGCCGCCGTAAATGGTGGCAAGGCTGACAAAGTTTTGACCGGCGCTGGTGATATTCAGCACCGCCATCAGGCTGGCCGCCTGACCGGAGGAGGTACACATTGCGCCGACGCCGCCCTCCAACGAGGCGATCTTGCTTTCCACCATCTCTACCGTCGGGTTGGAGATACGGGTATACATATGTCCCGGTGCCTTCAGATCAAACAGATCACCCAGATGCTCGGCGGTATCGTATTTATACGTCGTGCTCTGATAGATCGGCAACACACGGGGCTCACCGTTACCCGGCTGATACCCGCCCTGAAGACATTCCGTTTCGATGCGATAGCTCATAAAAACGCTTCCTTTCTCATCCTAAAAAGAACGGGCAACGAGATGACTCGCCGCCCGATTTCCTACAATGCTTTCCTCGGGATTACACCCCGACGGCACGGCAGAAGGCAGGCGAAAATACCATGCGCATGTTCATCATGCCCATGCCGTTCGACATTCGAAACCGCTGCATACTGCCGCCTCCTTTGATTTTTTGTCATTGTACCATAAAACGAGTGCCTTGTCAAACTTTTTATTGCACAAGCGACGTTTGCATGATATACTATTAGCCGGTGATGAAAATGGAAATGAATTTCTCGAAAAAAATGCAAAATATGAAGCCCTCGGCGATCCGTGAAATCTTTAAGAGTCTGGGTATGCCGGGTGCGATTTCCTTTGCGGCGGGCAACCCCGCCCCCGAATCCTTCCCCGTGGAGGCACTCTCCAAGCTGGCAGCGGACATTTTTGCCAACGACTCCACCAACGCACTGCAATACAGTACGACCGAGGGCTATCCTCCCCTGCGGGAGCTGGTCACGGCACGGCTGAAGGAGCGCTTTGCGATCGACATCGACAACAATATGACGCTGATTACCTCAGGCGGTCAGCAGGCAATCGAACTGTGCTGCAAGGTAATGTGCAACGAGGGTGACGTGGTCATCTGCGAAAACCCGAGCTTCATCGGTGCATTGAACGCCTTCCGCTCGCTGGGTGCCAAGCCCGTCGGCGTGGAACTGGAAGAAGACGGTATCAGCATTGAAGGCTTGGAGGCTGCGCTAAAAGCCAACCCCAACGCCCGCTTCCTGTACCTGATCCCCACCTTCCACAACCCCGCCGGTATCACCATGTCGCTTAAAAAGCGCAAGGCCGTCTACGCCTTGGCTCGGCAGTACGACGTGCTGATCCTGGAAGACAATCCTTACGGTGACCTGCGTTTTGCCGGTGAGGAGCTGCCTACACTCAAGAGCATGGATACCGACGGTCGTGTGCTCTATTGCGGCACCTTCTCCAAGATCCTCTCCGCCGGTATGCGTGTCGGCTATGCCTGCGGTAATGAAGAGCTGTTACAAAAAATGGTGATCGCCAAGCAGGTCGAGGACGTCCACACCAACATCTTCTTCCAGATGCTGTGCGCCAAATATATGCAGGAATATGATCTGGAACAGCATATCGCCACCATTCGCGAGCTGTATCGCCGCAAGTGCAATCTGATGCTCGCTATGCTCGACGAATATATGCCCAAGGAAGTCACCTACACCCGTCCCGAGGGCGGTTTGTTCCTCTGGTGCACGCTTCCGGAATCCGTATCGCTGAATGAGCTCATTCTCGACTTGAAAGACCAGGGCATTTTCGTGGTACCGGGTACTACCTTCAACTGTGACGAGACCGCACCGTCCTCTTCCTTCCGTCTAAACTATTCGACCCCGTCGGAGGAGCAGATCGAGCGTGGTATCAAAACGCTGTGCGAAACCATTCGTAAAAAGCTGTAAAAAAAGCATAAAAAACGCAGCTGACGGATCGTCAGCGAAGTCGGATCGTAGCCATGTCGTTCTGTGA
>JAZQSX010000032.1:0-70382 GCA_045630285.1 Acutalibacteraceae bacterium
CATAAAATCACCTTTTAATGTAATTATATCATATTTTAAAGGTTGTTGCAATAGATACAAAAATCCCTCTGCCGATTTCTCAGCAGAGGGATAAATTTTGCTCTATAAATCTAATTACTTAGATTCTTTAATTGCAGCCTGGGCGGCGGCGAGGCGAGCAATCGGCACACGGAACGGCGAGCAGGACACATAGTCCAGACCGATCTTGTGGCAGAACTCGACGGAGACAGGGTCACCGCCGTGCTCACCGCAGATGCCGCAGTGCATGGTCGGGCGAACCTCCTTGCCCAGCGTCACAGCCATATCCATCAGCTTGCCAACACCGGTCTGATCCAACTTGGCGAACGGATCGTTCTCGTAGATCTTGGTGTCATAGTAAGCGGACAGGAACTTGCCGGCATCGTCACGGCTGAAGCCAAAGGTCATCTGGGTCAGGTCGTTGGTGCCGAAGCAGAAGAACTCAGCTTCCTTCGCAATGTCATCCGCAGTCAGGCAAGCACGCGGGATCTCCATCATGGTACCGACTTCGTACTTCAGCTCCACGCCGGCGGCAGCGATCTCCGCATCGGCGGTCGCCACGACGATATCCTTCACGAACTTCATTTCCTTGACTTCGCCCGTCAGCGGGATCATGATCTCGGGAACGAGGTTCCAATCCGGATGCGCCTTCTTGACGTTGATAGCCGCACGGATGACCGCCGAGGTCTGCATCTTCGCAATTTCCGGATAGGTGACAGCCAGACGGCAGCCACGGTGACCCATCATCGGGTTGAACTCATGCAGGGAAGCGATGATCGCCTTGATGTCGGCAACCGTCTTGCCCTGAGCCTTCGCCAGCGCCGCAATGTCCTCTTCCTCGGTGGGAACGAACTCGTGCAGCGGGGGGTCCAGGAAACGGATCGTCACGGGGCAGCCCTCGAGCGCCTCGTAGATCTTCTCAAAGTCACCCTGCTGATACGGCAGGATCTTCGCCAGAGCAGCCTCACGCTCCTCGACGGTGTCAGCGCAGATCATCTCACGGAATGCCGCAATACGATCCGCCTCGAAGAACATATGCTCGGTACGGCACAGACCGATACCTTCAGCACCCAGCTCACGAGCCTTCTTAGCGTCGGCAGGCGTATCAGCATTGGTGCGAACCTTCAGCGTACGGAACTCATCCGCCCACGCCATGATGCGGCCGAACTCGCCGGCGATCTCAGCGTCAACGGTCGGGATGATGCCGTCGTAGATGTTACCGGTGGAACCGTCGATGGAGATGTAATCGCCTTCAACGTAGGTCTTGCCGGCCAATTCGAACTTCTTGTTCTCCTCGTCCATCTTGATGTCGCCGCAACCGGACACGCAGCAGGTACCCATACCACGAGCCACAACGGCAGCGTGAGAGGTCATACCGCCACGGACAGTCAAGATACCCTGAGCCGCCTTCATACCGGTGATATCTTCCGGAGAGGTCTCCAGGCGAACCAGAACGACCTTTTCGCCCTTCTCGTTCCACGCCACAGCGTCGTCAGCGGTGAACACCACACGGCCGCAAGCAGCACCGGGAGAAGCGCCCAAGCCCTTGCCGGCGGGGGTAGCCTTCTTCAGAACCTTGGCATCGAACTGCGGGTGCAGCAGGGTGTCGAGGTTACGGGGATCGATCATCGCAACAGCCTGCTTCTTGTCGATCATGCCCTCGTCCACGAGGTCGCAAGCGATCTTCAGAGCAGCCTTAGCGGTACGCTTACCGTTACGGGTCTGCAGCATGAACAGCTTACCGTGCTCAACGGTGAACTCCATGTCCTGCATATCTCTGTAATGGTCTTCCAGACGTGCGCACACATCCTGGAACTGAGCAAACGCCTCGGGGAACTTGTTCGCCATTTCAGCGATCGGCATCGGCGTACGCACGCCGGCCACGACGTCCTCGCCCTGAGCGTTGGTCAGGAACTCACCCATCAGGCCCTTATCGCCGGTGGCGGGATCACGGGTAAAGGCAACACCGGTACCGCAATCGTCACCCATGTTACCGAAAGCCATCATCTGCACGTTAACAGCGGTACCCCAGGAGTAGGGAATATCGTTGTCACGACGGTACACGTTGGCACGGGGGTTGTCCCAGGAACGGAACACCGCTTCCACAGCGCCCATGAGCTGCTCTTTGGGATCGGCGGGGAAATCCTTGCCGTTCTTGGACTTGTACTCAGCCTTGAACTGGCCGGCGAGCGCCTTCAGATCCTCAGCGGTCAGCTCGACGTCCTGAGTCACGCCCTTTTCGGTCTTCATCTTGTCGATGAGCTCTTCGAAGTACTTCTTACCGACTTCCATAACGACGTCGGAATACATCTGGATAAAGCGGCGATAGCAGTCCCAAGCCCAGCGGGGGTTGTTCGACTTCTCAGCCATCGTCTCCACAACGGTCTCGTTCAGACCGAGGTTCAGAATGGTATCCATCATACCGGGCATCGAAGCACGTGCGCCGGAACGAACGGAAACCAGCAGCGGGTTCTCCTTGTCACCGAACTTCTTGCCGGTGATCTCTTCCATCTTGTCGATGTACTCCATGATCTGGGCCTGGATCTCATCGTTGATCTTGCGACCGTCCTCATAGTACTGAGTGCAAGCCTCAGTGCTGATGGTGAAGCCCTGCGGAACCGGCAGGCCAAGACCGGTCATTTCCGCCAGGTTGGCGCCCTTGCCGCCGAGCAGCTCACGCATGGAAGCGTTGCCCTCTTTGAACAGGTAGACATACTTGTGACTCATGCTTACAGTCATCCTCTCTTTTATTATAACTTCTCTGTGAGACAGTTTGAATATGCCGACAAATATGCCGACATAACTGGGAACTATTATACCAAATTATTCGGCAAAAGAAAAGTGGTTTTTTGCATTTTTTTAATTTTATCAAATTTACCAGTATTTTCTTAAAAATGACGGCTTGTATTGTGAAAAACCATTGTTTTTTGTGAAAAACGATTGTCAAAAACCGTCATTCACGCTATACTTTAAGGTGCATTTAAACTTATAGCTTATCATTAAAAAGATAAAGGAGGGACGGATATGCGCTTACTTTTGGCAGAGGATGAACGGGAGCTGTCCAACGCACTGACGGCAATCCTGAAGCACAACCACTATTCTGTGGACGCCGTATATAACGGGCAGGACGCTTTGGACTATCTGCTGAGCGGCTCTTACGACGGGGCGATCCTGGATATTATGATGCCGAAGCTGGACGGCGTCACCGTGCTGCGCCGTGCCCGTGAGCAAGGCTGTTCCCTCCCCATTTTGCTGCTCACCGCCAAATCCGAGATCGATGATCGGGTAACGGGTCTGGACGCCGGAGCGGATGACTACCTCACCAAGCCGTTTGCCACCAAGGAGCTGCTTGCTCGCATCCGTGCCATGACACGGCGGCAAGCGGAGGTCACGGCGTCAGTCCTACAGGTAGGCAATTTATCGCTTGACCGCATCAGCTTTGAGCTTTCCACCGCCAAAGGCTCTTTCCGCTTGGCGGGCAAGGAGTTTCAGATGATGGAAATGCTGATGCTGCACCCCGGCATTCGTATCACCACCGAGCAATTTATGGAGCGTATCTGGGGATTTGACAGTGATGCCGAGATCAACGTGGTATGGGTATATCTGTCCTATCTGCGAAAAAAGCTCTCGTCGTTGGAGGCTAACGTGCGAATTCGTGCGTTTCGCGGCATCGGTTACACCTTGGAGGTGACGGAATGATCCGAAAACTGCGTCGAAAATTTATTTTTGCCTCGATGCTTTCCGTCACGATCGTCGTGCTGATTTTGATGCTGGGCATCAACCTCGGCAATGCGATCCGTGTGGATCATAGTGCCGACGAGGTGCTATCCCTTCTCGCCGAAAACGAAGGCACCCTTCCGCCGATGAATGAGGTTCGCCCCCGCCCCGACGGACATCGATTTTCACCCGAAACACCGTTTGAAACCCGGTTTTTCTCCGTTCTGCTGGATGAGAACAACAACCCGATTCGTGTCAACACGGTCCACATCGCCGCCGTCACCAAAGAAAAGGCTCTTTCCTACGCCGTAGGAGCGTTGGAGGACGGCGACGACAGCGGATATGTGGACATCTACAAATATCGTGTCCTGAACGCCAAAAACGGCAGACTGCTTTTGTTTCTGGATCGTGGGCGGGAGCTATCCACACTGACCTCGTTCTTTCTCACCAGTTTGTACCTCTCTCTCATCAGCCTGGCGGCGATTTTTATCCTGCTTTTGCTGCTATCCCGCCGTGTGATCCGTCCGATCGCCGAAAGCTACGAACGGCAGACGCAATTTATCACCGATGCCAGCCACGAGTTGAAAACACCGCTCACGATCATCGACGCCAACGCCGAGGTCTTGGAACTGGAAAACGGTGAGAACGAATGGACCGCCAGCATCAAAAATCAGGTGAGCCGTCTCGCTTCGCTGACCGATTCGCTAACCACGTTGTGTCGTATTGGTGAAACGCAGCATGCCGGCCCTGCCGTTGATTTTTCGCTATCGGACGCCGTCACCGAAGCCCTCGAGCCCTTTAATGCACCGGCAGCTCTCAAAGGAAAGCAGCTACAAACGATCATTGACCCCGACATTACCCTGCACGGCGATGAACGTGCCATTCGCCAGTTGGTCTCCTTGCTTGCCGATAACGCCATTAAATACGCTTCCGACGACGGAACGATCGTGTTTTCACTGAAAAAGCAGGGAAAGCATGCGGTGCTCACCTGCTGCAATCCGGTAGACGCTATGGCGCCCGGCAATTACGATCGACTGTTTGAGCGTTTTTACCGTGCCGACCCTTCCCGCTCCAGCGCAACCGGAGGCTCGGGAATCGGCCTGTCCATCGCCAAAGCGATCGTCACCTCAACGGGCGGTCATATCACGGCATACAGCGAGGACGGAAAATTCCTTCGCATTTCCGCTTGTTTTTAATACCACATTTTAGGTAACTTTTAGTTTCGGATGTCATACTGGCAGCAAGAAAGGAGCTGTCGTATGGCATCCGAACATTTTTTTGAGCGATATGAACTAAAATATCGTTTGTCCATCGCACAGTATGCCGATCTGCGTCGTGTGCTGGAGCCGTATATTCGTCCGGACAAATACCCCACAGCCACGATCGGCAGCTTGTACTACGATACGCCGGATCGGTATTTGATACGTCGGTCATTGGAGCATCCAATCTATAAAGAAAAGCTTCGAATTCGCAGTTACGGTGCGGCAAAAAACACCGATGCGGTATTTGTCGAGCTTAAGAAAAAATATGATCACGTCGTATATAAACGACGCATCACCTTACCGTATGATGCGGCACGCACCTATCTGGACACCGGACAGCATCCCGGTCCCGACACGCAAATTTTACGGGAGATCGGATACTTCCGTCAATTCTACTCGACGCTGGCACCGTCGATGCTGCTAATGTACGACCGTGAGGCTTTTGTCGCCAAAAACGATCCCGCACTGCGCATCACCTTTGATCATCGTGTCCGATTTCGAGAAGAGGATCTCTCACTCAGTGACGTGCAAAACGGCGAGCTGCTGTTGCCCGACGACTGCCTGCTGGAAATCAAAACCCCAGGTGCACTTCCGCTGTGGCTGCTGAAGCTTTTGGGAGAGCGAAAGCTGTACCGCACTTCGTTTTCCAAATACGGGGCTGCTTTCCGCTTGGTTAGTACCCGTAACCGCTCCCAACATCCAATTCTTGTATAACACGGAGGTTACAGTTATGAATCCCTGGTTTACCAGTGTTGCCGGCGGCTCGGCAACCGCTACGATCACCCCCACCGCCTTCTTTCAGTGCTTACTCACCGCCTTAGCGCTCGGCACCATGCTGGCACTGTTCTATCGCATCAACAACCGCTGCAGCCATAGCTTTGTTATCACCTTGGCACTGCTCCCCTCGGTCGTCTGCGTTGTCATTTTGATGGTCAACGGCAACCTCGGAGCCGGTGTGGCAGTTGCCGGTGCCTTCAGCCTGGTGCGTTTCCGTTCCGTCCCGGGCACCGCCCGTGAGATCGGTGCGATCTTCCTCGCTATGGCAACCGGTCTCGCCACCGGTATGGGTTACCTCGGATATGCCGTACTGTTTACCGTCATCATCGGCGTGGCGCAGTTCGTGTACGAGCGCATTGCGGCACTCGGAGCACATCGCCGCACCTGCAATAAGATCCTGCGCATCACGATCCCCGAGGATCTGGACTACGGCACGGTATTTGACGATCTATTTGATGCCTATACAACGGCTCACGTTCTGAAAAAGGTAAAAACCACCCATTTGGGTAGTCTGTTTCGCCTGACGTATGCCGTCACGCTGCGTGACAAGAGCAAGGAAAAGGAATTTATCGACGCTCTGCGGTGCCGAAACGGCAATCTGGAGATCAGCTGTTCCGTGCCGGAAACCGAGACCGAAGTATTATAAAAGCGGGGATTTGTTCTATGAAACGTTGGATTTGCTTTGTGTGTATCATCATACTCACACTTTCTTCGGCCGCTTGCTCCGATCAGGAGGAAACGACCCCCACCGTCCCCTCCGTAACTCTTCCTTCGTCGCTCGGCATGTCCGCCGAGGAGCTCTTCTCCGACCGTGATCATGATGCCACCTACAATGGCAGTGAGGCCATCACGGTCGCATTAAGCGGAAACGGTGCCGTCTCCTCGTCATCGCTGGTTTCATCCAAAGACGGCACGGTCACGTTAAAAGGAGCGGGTACGTACATCTTGTCCGGCGAGTTGTCCGGACAACTCATCATTGACGCACCCAAGGAGGATAAATTGCAGGTGGTGTTGCGAGGTGTTACCGTCAACTGCGAACACAGCAGTGCGCTGTATATCCGTCAAGCGGATAAAGTGTTTCTGACGCTGGATGGAAATACCGAGAATCGGTTTTCTACCACCGGAGAATTCGTTGCCACTGATGATAGTGCAATCGACGCCGCTATTTTCTCAAAAGAGGATCTCACGATCAATGGCAGCGGCAGCCTAATCGTCGACTGTGCTACCGATCACGGCATCGTGTCCAAGGATGATCTGGCGGTAACAGGCGGCGTTATCAGCATAACGGCCGCCGGTCACGGCTTGTGCGGCAAGGACTGCGTCAAGATTTCAGGCGGCACATTCACCGTAGATGCCGGGAAGGACGGCATTCACGCTGAAAACAACGACGATACCACCCTCGGCTCGGTGTATTTGGCGGGGGGCGCTTGGAATGTCACCGCCGACGGTGACGCTGTTCATGCGGCGGCAGATCTGCAGGTCGACAGCGGCACCTACAACCTCACCTCCGGTGGCGGCAGCCAGAACGCCAGTATGCAGGGTGGTGGCTTTAATCCGGGCTGGGGGCACTGGAACGGCGGCGGGTACTACGGCTCGCAGGTTGAAACAACAAACGTTTCTG
Organism: Acutalibacteraceae bacterium; assembly: GCA_045630285.1. Classification (GTDB taxonomy): domain Bacteria; phylum Bacillota; class Clostridia; order Oscillospirales; family Acutalibacteraceae; genus RGIG3009. The sequence goes on from JAZQSX010000032.1 coordinate 7,396, forward strand.
CCAAGGGGATGAAATCCTCCGGCAATATGATCATCAACGACGGAAAAATCACCATAGATTCTTCGGATGACGCCTTGCATTCCAATACGTCCTTGTATATAATCAAAGGAGATATTACCCTCGCTTCCGGCGATGACGGCATCCACGCCGACACCTCGGTGCTGATCTCCGGCGGCACCTTGACCATTACCAAAAGCTACGAGGGCGTCGAAGCACAGAACATCACCGTGGCAGGCGGCGTTTTGGATATTACCGCCTCCGACGACGGCTTTAATGCTGCAGGCGGCAACGATTCTTCCGGTATGGGAGGACGTCCGGGGCAAGGTGCATTTGATGCTGAGGCCGATGCGTTTCTGTCGATCAGTGGCGGACAGATCACGCTGGATGCCGCAGGGGACGGTTTGGACTCTAACGGAGCACTGTACATTTCCGGCGGTCAAACCTACGTAAACGGCCCTACCAACAGTGGCAACGGGGCGCTAGATTACGGCATTGATGCTACGGTGACCGGCGGTGTTGTCATTGCAGTCGGTGCAGCGGGCATGGCGGCAAATTTCGGTAGCAACTCGACGCAGGCCTGTATCCTGTACAACACCGCCACCTGTGCCGCCGGAACCTCTGTCACACTAAAGGATGCCGAAGGGAACATCCTGGCATCCTACTCTCCCACCAAGTCGTTTTCTTCGGTGGTTATCACCGCTCCCGGCCTGGAAGAAAATGCCGAGTGCACACTGGTGATCGGAAGCAATTCCTATGAGATCACCTTGGACGGCTATCTGTACGGCGAGGGCGGCGGTATGGGCCAAATGGGTGGCCCGGGTGGCCATATGGGTGGCAGACCCGGTGGCAGAATGTAATCAATTTGCGGCATACGCTGTATATCCAGGAGGTAATATGCTATGACATTTACCCGTGAGATCGCCTATCATCAGCAAGGACGTGCTCCGTCGGTTCACCATTCCCACACGGACAGCGATTCCTTGGAAATTATTCAGATCGTTTCCGGTGACGGTACCTCTCTCATCAACGATCAAACCTATCCCCTATCTCCCGGTATTCTGCTGTTTATCGATTCCTCCAACATTCATTCCCTGAATCCGCAAAACGTTGAAAGCTACTGTCGAAACAAACTGATCGTACGCCGCAGTATGGTGGAAAAGTCCCTGCAGATCGTAGGTGCCTCGTCACTGCTCGGCGTTTTCAACGAAACCGGCGGAACCTGCTTTCTGCTGACGCCGGAGCTCGCAGGACGTGTCGATGAGATTTTCAGTGCCATGGCAGAGAATCCGAGTGATAACGCTGTGGTATTCGGCTCCTTCGTGCGTTTACTGACGATGCTGACACCGCAAGACCGTATGTATGCACAGGTTGCGGATCCCCGTGTTGCCCGTGTTCTTCATCACCTGCATACACGCTATGCTGAACCGCTCACCATCAACGCCTTGGCTGAAGACGCCCACATCAGCAAATACCACCTCTGCCGCCTGTTTCGCACAGATACCGGTATGAGCATCATCCAATATCTAAACGAGCAGCGGCTCTCCTCTGCCCGACGTTTGCTGCTGCAAACACGGCGCTCGATCACGTCGATTGCGCAGGATTGCGGCTTTGGTAGTCCCTCCCATTTTTGTGCTATGTTCCGTGAACGGGAAGGAATGACTCCCCGTGATTATCGCAATACACACAGCAAAAAATAAACAACACGCCGTGATGCAACCGCATCACGGCGTGTTTTATTACTTGGTCTCACGAAAATTGGAAAAGGTCACCGACAGCGGCAACGCCGGCACAGACAGCGATAACGGTGCTCCCGTATAGGCATCACAAACCAATTCATATGCTCCGTTATTGCCACTACCACGGACGATCAGCTTGTCGCCCTCCTGCGTCCGCTCACCTTCGCCACGGATCGCCGCATCCAACACGGCCGTAATCTCCGCACCGAGCGCACTTTCGGGAACGGTGGCAGGATCGACTGAGAAGCTCATCCCACTCAGTTCCAGATGCACTGATTCTCCGTCCCATAAAGCGCTCATGCCCGCCAGACTTTCTGGTGCCGAAAAAGTAAGCTTCAGCATGCCGGCGCCCTGACGTTCCAGTGTTCCTTTCACATCCAGTTCTTTATAATCCGCCTGTATCTGACAGGTGAATCCGCTTCCCACCGGGTCGGCGGAAGGCGTTTCCTGCTGACACCCTGTCAGTAATAGTGTCAGCAAAGAGAAAAGCACGGTCAGCACTGCGCCACGGCGCATAGTTCGTCACTCCTGTTGTTCCAATTGCAGAAACAACCCGCTCAGCTCCTCGATCATATCCGACGGCAGCATAGCATGCTGTGACAACCGCTCAGCGGCACGATCTCCCGCCGCACCGTGCAGATATACGCCGCAGCGAGCAGCATCTTCAGGTGACAAGCCTTGTGCCGCCAGAGAAGCGATCATGCCGGCCAGTACGTCACCGCTGCCACCGACTGCCATTCCCGGATTTCCCGTGGGATTGACCCATTCCTTACCCGACGGTGTAGTGATCACGGTATGATGTCCCTTAAGAACGACCACAGCACCGGTACGCTGAGTCGCTTCACGTGCTGCGGCACGGCGGTCTTGTTGAACTTGTTCTACCGAACAACCGAGCAACCGAGACATCTCCATCGGATGCGGCGTGATGATCAGTGGAGCTTGCATTGTTTCTGTTATAGATATATGCCGTGCCAACCAATTTATACCATCCGCATCCAAAATTATCGGACAAGTTGCATTTTCGAGCAAAGCGGCTATCAATTCACCCGCTTCATACGACTGTCCCAATCCGCACCCGATCAGTAACGCCGAGGCACGCTGCGCATACGGCAACACCTGCTTCGCCGCCTTAACGCCGCCGTCGGCATACGGCGCAAATACCGCCTCCGGGATCTGTGCCGACACGATGGGATAAATCGTCTCGGGAACGGCTGCTATCACCAATCCTGCACCACACCGCAACGCCGCTTTGGACGCCAGAGCAGCCGCACCCGCCATACCGTAGCTGCCACAGACAGACAGCACCGTCCCGTACGTGCCCTTGTGGCTATCCGGCACCCGTGGTGCAAAGCATCTGCGGATCTCTTCCCATTGCATCATATCCAACACCTTCCAAAGCAAAAAGCGGGTGCTTATCGGCACCCGCTTCGGTTTTATTTTTCCATCTCCATTTGGAGCAAGCGAGGCAATGCCTTCACGAAAGCTTCCATAACACGCTCGTTCGGCTGGAACACCACCAGCGTATATCCACGTTTCTTACTGCGATAGCTGAAATAGTACAGGCCCTCTTCCTTCTCGGAGACCGCCGCAAACACGGTACGGTCTACCTGACGGCCCTGCCATTTTTCAGGCTCGTAACGGCCGGCGGAGTCCAGCTTTTTCAGCGAAACCGACACAACACGCTCACGCTTGCGCCGTGCCACAATACGGTCGATGTCAATATCGCCGTTGGTAATGCAGTACTCATACTCAATGTTCATGCCCGAGAGCAGCCACCACATACCCCAGCCGAGAGGCAGCATCAGCATCAAAGCGAGCGATCCCAACAGCAAAAATGCCATAACCACCAAAATGGAGGTCAGCGCCATAATCAGCACCGCCAACGCTACCTGGGACTTCGTTTTTTTGCGATAAATGATCTGTTCTACAAACATATCCATAGAAAACACACCTTTCACTGGGTAGTATACAGGATTTTTTCAAAAAAAGCAATCACTTTTCCTCGTCAAAAAACCGTGCAACCGCCTCGGCTGCCGGTCGGGTCATTCCCTTGACCGCCGCCAGCTGATCTACCGTCGCACCACGCACTGCCGTAACCGAACCAAAATGGCGCAACAGCAGCGCCGCTCGTTTTTCGCCAACGCCCGGAATCCCGGTAAGGGTACTGCCGATAACTCGTCTTCGCTTCTGGCGGTGATAGCCGATCGCAAAACGGTGAACCTCCTCCTGGATCGACGATGCCAGCGTAAACGCCGCCCGCCGCCCACCAATGGCGATCTCACCACCCTCGGCGGTGATCGCACGGGTGCGGTGATGTCCGTCCTTGACCAAGCCAAACACGGGAATGCCGTAGCCGAAGCTGTCAACCAGCGGTTTTACCGCATCGACCTGTCCTTGTCCACCGTCCAGCAGGATCAGATCGGGCAATTCACCAAAGCCCTCCCCACTCTCACGGTGCTGCTCATACTCTTTCAAACGACGCTCTAGCACCTCACGTAAACTGGCACAGTCATCCTGCCCCTGCACCGTACGGATCGCAAATCGGCGATAATCCTGCCGTGACGGCTTTCCATTACGGAACACAACCATCGCTCCAACCACGTCGGTACCGGCGGTATGGGAAATATCATAGCTTTCAATACGGCACGGCGTTTCCGAAAGACCCAACAACTGCCGCAATTCCTCCAAAGCGGTGACGTCACGCCCTCCGGTTTCCAATTGACGTGCCACCCGCTCTGCCGCATTGTTGCGGCACATATCCAACAACTGCGCCTGCTCTCCACGCTGCGGGAAAACCAGTTTTACTGCATACCGTGCGCCAAGTGAGGCTGCCCGCTCGCTCAAAAACCGTTCAAGCAACGGGGCATCTTCCACGGTATCGTCCAGTACAATACGTGGCGGAATGGCATCCCGTATCGTATAGTACCGCCGTAAGAACTCCGCTGTGGCGGCAGCCGGATCACCTACCGCTTCCATCAAAAACTCTTCACGGTCTGACAACGCACCGTTGGTAAAGCGAAACACCTCAAAGCAAGCGACGTCACCTGCCTGCGCCAACGCCACGACATCCTGTCTCGGCACACGGGAATGGACCACCTTTTGCTTTTCACTCAGTTTTTCCAACGCACGGATCCGATCCCGAAGCTTCGCCGCTGTTTCAAAATCCAACGCCTCCGCTGCCGCATTCATCCGCTGTGTCAACAACGCAATCAGCTTGGAGCTACCCTGCGTAAGATAGGTGATCGCCTGCTCCACCCGCTCGGCATACTCCTTTTCCGGCACCCGACCGGTACACGGCGCACAGCACTGCCCGATATGGTGATTGAGGCACGGGCGTTCCCCGCTTTTCCCGTATTTTAACGGTTTTTTGCAGGTGGACAGTTGAAACAGACGGTTGACCTCATCCACCGCTTGTCGCAGCACGAAGGAGCTCATATACGGCCCGATATACCGTGCCCCGTCATCGGCCCGCTGTTTTACCTCGGTAATGCGGGAATACGGCGGCTTGGATACCCGAATATACCGGTATCCTTTGTCATCCTTCAACAAAATATTGTATTTCGGGGCGTGCTGCTTGATCAGCGAACACTCCAGCACCAGCGCTTCAAACTCACTACCGGTGACGATGTATTCGAAATGATCCACACGGCTAACCATTTGGCGCACTTTTTCGGTGTGATTGGTATCTGAACCGAAATACTGGCTGACACGGTTGCGGAGCACCTTGGCCTTACCGATGTAGATGATGTCATCCCGGCTATCCTTCATAATGTATACGCCCGGCTCCAACGGCAACGCCATGGCCTGACGACGCAGTTCCTTCACGATCTCCGACACCCGTATCACCTCCTAAAATACACAAAAGCGCAGCCGCATGACGCAACTGCGCTTCGGACGCTTCACAACACAGCGAAACCCCCGTTAAAAACAACCTGAAACTTATTCGGCAAAGCCCGATTCAACAAGCGCCACCAGCGCATCGACAGCAGCCTCTTCGTCGTTACCGTCAGCCGTGATGCGGATGTTGGTGCCACCGACAATACCCAGCGACAACACGCCCAGCAGGCTCTTTGCGTTGACACGGCGTTCCTCTTTTTCCACCCAGATTGCGGACTTGAACTCGTTCGCCTTCTGAATGAAGAAGGTAGCGGGACGGGCATGCAAACCTACCTGATTCTGCACCAGTACTTCTTTAACGTACATACAAACTACTCCCTCTCATCATGTAACGCGACCGAAAACACGGTCTGATTTGCCTAACAAGATATTACATATTATACCACAAAATCCGCACGGGTCAAACAAAATCCGCAATAAAACATCACCGTTATCGCATTTTTGTTTGCCTGCCCTATTTTGGCAAAAAAGCTCGTCCTCAATTTGGGCAATTTGACGATAACGGTGAATAATTTTTGGTTATATTGGCGAGGCGTCTTCGGCCATTGTTTGCTTTGCTTCTTCCAAAAACACCTTTTCTTTAGCGGTCAATTCCGCATGCTCCAGCATATCGGGACGATGCTTCAGCGTACGCAACAACGACTGCTCCCGCCGCCACGCCGCGATGTTGGCGTGGTGGCCCGTCAGCAGCACCTCCGGCACCTCACGTCCCTCCCATACAGCGGGGCGCGTGTACTGCGGATACTCCAACAGCGAGGAAAAATGGCTTTCCTCAGTAAAGCACTGCTCATCCGACAGTACGCCGGGGATCATACGTGCCACGCAATCTGTTACCACCAAAGCCGGTAATTCGCCACCGGTCAATACGTAATCGCCGATCGAGATCTGCTCATCCACAAGTGCATCCAGCACTCGCTCGTCCACGCCTTCATAATGTCCGCACAGCAGGCACAGCTCCGGCAACTGTGCCAATTCTCTGGCACGCTGCTGCGTCAGCGTTTTGCCCTGCGGAGACAGGTATATCAAGTGCGGGCGATGCCCGAGATCCTCACAAACCGCACGAAAGCAATCGGCGATCGGCTGGGCAAACATAACCATACCCATGCCTCCACCGTACGGATAGTCATCCACCTGCTTTTGGCGATTTTCAGTGTAATCACGGATCTGGTGAAAGCGCAGATCCAACAGTCCCCGCTGGCGAGCTCGACCAATGATGCTTTCCGCCATCATCCGATCACACGCTTCGGGAAACAGTGTCAACAGATCAATTCTCATCGTCAAACAATCCCAACATCGGAAAAATCCGTATTTCGCCGCCGTCGACGTCAACCTTGCGTATCACCGACGGGATAGCCGGCATCAGTACTTCCTTACCGCTCACCGTGCGCATATGGTATACGTCGTTGGAGCCGGTATGGCTAACGTCGGTGCATTCGCCATACACCTCATCGGTGTCATCGTCCACCACAGAAAGGCCGATAAGATCACAAATAAAATACTGCCCCCGCTCCAGCTTCAGATCGTTACGGTCCAGATACAGCATCTGGCCACGTAAAGCAGCCGCCTGCTCCACTGTATCGATTCCGTCCAGCTTGATGAGCGCAATCGTCTTATGTGCCCGTCCTTTGGCTTTCACCGCACGACGTCCTTCGTCGAAATAGAGCTTACGCAGTCCGGCAAGCACCTCGGGGGAATCGCATTCGGGGCGTACACGGATCTCACCGCGGACACCGTGCGTTCCTACGATCTCACCGGCCTCTAAATAACGCTTTTTCGGCATGAAACCCCTCCGTTCGAAAAGACCTCTCACAGTAGCACTGTGAGAGGTGTTTCGATCAATCGTCGATCTCAACCGAGACCTTGGCATCCTGACGGGACGCAGCGGCACGCATCACGGTGCGCATTGCTTTGGCAATGCGGCCCTGCTTGCCGATCACACGACCCATATCGTCTGCCGCCACACGCAGATGGAACACAATGGTGCCATCCTCCTGCGGCTCATCCTGCGTGACAGTAACCGCTGCGGGATCTTCAACCAATCCGCGAGCGATCGTCAACAGCAATTCTTCCATAGTCGCCCTACCTTTCGCTGAAAAGCCGATTACACGCCGGCTTTCTTCAGCAATTCCTTCACGGTATCGGTGGGCTGAGCGCCGTTAGCGATCCACTTCTTCGCCTTCTCGACGTCGACCTTCACCACAGCCGGCTCTTCCAGCGGGTTGTAGTAGCCCAGCTCTTCGATGAAACGGCCGTCACGGGGATAGCGAGAATCCGCCACCACGATACGATAGAAAGGAGCCTTCTTCGCGCCCATGCGGCGCAGTCTGATCTTTACTGCCATTGTTGGTACCTCCAAAAAAGTCTTTTATTCTTCAAACCCGATCGCTCCTGCGATCTGTATTGAATCCTGCTTAAAGTCCGAACCGACCGCCCTTGCCGCCGAATCCGAAGCCGGGCATTCCCATACCACGGCCGCCTTTTTTACCTGCGCTCTTGAAACGCTTCATCATCTGGCGCATGGTCTCATACTGCTTCAGCAACCGATTAACGTCTTCCACCTTCATACCGCAACCCGCCGCAATACGGCGCTTACGGGAGGGGTTGATAATATCGGGCTTCTCACGCTCACGCTTGGTCATCGATAGGATGATCGCTTCCACACGTGAAAACTGTTTTTCATCAATGTCGATATCCTTGATCTGCTTACCCACGCCGGGGATCATACCAAGCAGACTCTTGATATCGCCCATTTTTTGAATCTGGCGGAACTGATCGAGAAGATCGTTTAAGTCAAACGTATCCTGACGCAGCTTTTCCGCCAGCGCTTCCGCTTCACGCTCGTCGATCTGCTGCTGTGCCTTCTCAATGAAGGAAAGCACGTCGCCCATACCCAAAATACGGGACGCCATACGTTCCGGGTGGAACACCTCAAGATCGTCGAGCTTTTCGCCGATACCTGCAAACTTGACGGGCTTACCCGTTACCGCACGCACCGACAGTGCCGCACCGCCACGGGTGTCGCCGTCCAGCTTTGTCAAGATGACACCGCTGATCTCCAGCGTCTCGTTAAACGATTTCGCCACGTTGACCGCATCCTGACCGGTCATCGCATCGACGACCAACAAGATCTCCTGCGGCTCAACGGCAGCACAAATGTTTTTCAGCTCGGTCATCAGCTGCTCGTCGATATGCAACCGACCGGCGGTATCCAAGATCACATAATCGTTGCCGTGATCACGTGCGTGCGCCACTGCCTGCTTGGCAATGTCCACGGGATTGGCCGTTCCACGCTCAAACACCGGTACGCCGGCGGCCTCACCAACTACCTGCAACTGCTTGATTGCTGCCGGACGATACACGTCACACGCAACCAACAGCGGACGGTGACCCTGCCCCTTCAGCATCTTACCGAGCTTGGCAGAATGAGTCGTTTTACCGGAACCCTGAAGACCGCACATCATAATGACACACGGCGGACGATTGACACGTGCTAAATGGCTCGCTTCGCCACCCATCAGCTTGGTCAGCTCTTCGTTGACCAGCTTGATGACCATCTGCGCCGGGGTCAGGCTTTCCATCACCTTTTCACCGACAGCACGCTCGGAGACAGCCGCCGTAAAATCCTTGGCGACTTTATAGTTAACATCTGCCTCCAGCAACGCCAGGCGTACCTCACGCATGGCCTCCTTGACGTCGGCTTCAGTCAACTTACCTTTATTCTTCAGCCGTTTGAAGGCGGCTGACAATTTTTCAGAAAGCCCTTCAAAAGCCACAGCGTTACCTCTCTCTCAGGTTTTCCGCCAACCCAATAATACGGCCGGCGCGATCGTCAATCTCACGGGAGCGGCCAACACGAAGATTCAGTTCACGAATCTCCCGGGCTGCCTGACAAATTGCCTCAAACCCATCGCACACCTCACGAAACCGTGCGGCCAACTGCAAACGCTCTTCCATCTCGCGCATCTGCGCTTCGGCACGCTTCAGTGAATCACGCACACCCTGACGGGTGATACCCTGGTTTTCAGCAATCTCGGCCAGGGACAGATCCTCTTCGTAATACAACTCCACGACCTGCTGCTGCTTTTCGGTCAGCATATCGCCGTAAAAGTCAAACAGCCACGCAACTTCCATATCTTTCGCCATATCTGTCCCTCCTCTCTTTCGGTGTAAAGGTTTTTGCTTTACAGTTATTATACCAGAGGCTTTCCCTACTGTCAAGCCTTATTTTGAACTTTTCTTCGATTTTACAAAGAAAAAGCACCCGCTAAAAACAGCGGGTGCTTGTGCGTTCAATCCAATCGAAACTCTTCTTCCGAATGGGTCGCCAGCGTCGGTTGGGTATACGGGACACGGCGGAGCGGATCGTAGCTGAACTTGCGACACCGTGCGGCAGGATCTACCACACCACGGTGCAAACACAAAATGACCTTACCGTCCGAAGAGCGCCGCCCGTTGCCGCAGATACCGCAGGCAGGGGTCACGGCATTCCCGTACAGTTTCCGTCTCATGGCGCTCACTCCTTTATCACTTAATACGCTTTGCCCCACACAACCATTTTCTTGGCCGGTTTGCCGCAGCAGACGCAGACATCGCCAATCTCTTCCTGCTCAAACGGCATGCAGCGGCTGGTCACACCCGCCTGCTCCTTAAGCTGCAGTTCGCACGCCTCTTCGCCACACCACATTGCTTTAATAAGACCGGGCTTGTTGTTGGCGATGTCACACAGCTCATCCAGCGTCGTTGCAGTATAGGTCATGCTCTCACGGCGCTCCAGTGCTTTCTGATACAAACCGTCGTGCACCGCTTTGAGCAGCTCGGGGATCTTCGTCTCCAGCTCATCGAGAGAAACGACCGTCTTTTCACGGTTGTCACGGCGCACCAGCACGCACTGGTTATTTTCAATATCACGGGGACCGATCTCCAAGCGAAGCGGCACGCCCTTCATCTCGTACTCAGCAAACTTCCAGCCGGGCGAGTTATCGGAGTCGTCCATCTTGACACGGGCCACCTTGGCAAGCCGCTCTTTCAGCTCCGTCGCCTTTTCCAGCACACCGGGCTTATGCTGTGCGATCGGCAGGATCACAAGCTGCACCGGAGCCACCGCAGGCGGCAGCACCAAGCCGTTATCATCACCGTGAGTCATAATGATCGCACCGATGATACGGGTCGACATACCCCACGAGGTCTGATGCGGATACTGCAGCTTGTTCGCACGGTCGGTATACTGAATATCGAACGCACGGGCGAAGCCGTCGCCGAAATAGTGGCTGGTACCACTCTGCAGCGCTTTACCGTCGTGCATCATCGCTTCAATGGTATAGGTCGCCTCGGCGCCGGCAAATTTTTCCTTGTCGGTCTTACGACCCTTGATAACCGGAATTGCCAACGATTGCTCGCAGAAATCGGCATACACACCCAGCATCTGCTCGGTCTCAGCCCACGCCTCCTCGGCGGTCTCGTGCATCGTATGACCTTCCTGCCAGTAGAACTCCATCGTTCTGAGGAAGGGGCGGGTCGTCTTTTCCCAACGCACAACCGAACACCACTGGTTATACAGCTTCGGCAGATCACGGTAGGAATGGATAATATCCGCATAGTGCTCGCAGAACACCGTCTCCGAGGTCGGACGCACGCACAGACGCTCCTGCAGCTTTTCCTCACCGCCGTGCGTGACCCACGCTACTTCGGGAGCAAAACCCTCAACGTGATCCTTCTCACGCTGCAGCAGGCTTTCCGGAATAAACAGCGGCATCATAATGTTCTCGTGCCCCAACGCCTTGAAGCGGGCATCCAGGTCGTTGCGGATATTCTCCCACAACGCCGTACCGTACGGGCGCACGATCATACAGCCGCGCACACCGGAATAGCTGGCAAGCTCAGCCTTCTTCACAACATCGGTGTACCACTGCGTAAAATCCTCTTCCATCGAGGTGATGGCTTCCACCATCTTCTTGTTATCAGCCATAATCGGAGATCCTTTCGATTATTTCTTGTCGTTCTTATCCTTAGCAAAGGTATTTAAGAGCTTAACTGCCAGCATGATCACCAGCATCACCACGAAAATGCCAACCATACCGAGCAGCATCAGCAGCAAGGCTTCGCCCACGTTATCCGTGGTAAACTTCAGATCCAACTCAGCATTTTTCTCGGCGCTCAGCAAAAGGGCGCTGATTTTGTTCATCATCATATTCATCTCTTCAACGCATCCTTTCTCTTACAGTAACACGGTCAAGATAATACCGCCCGCCACGACCGAGCCGATCTGACCGGCGACGTTGGCACCGACAGCGTGCATCAGCAGGTGGTTCTGATTATCTTCCTTCAGCGCCATTTTCTGAATGACACGTGCCGACATCGGGAACGCCGAGATACCGGCACCGCCCACCATCGGATTGAACTTCTTGCCCTCCGGCAGGAAGAGGTTGATAAACTTCGCAAACATAACACCAGCGATGGTATCAAACACGAAAGCCACCAGGCCGAGGCCCATGATCAGCACAGTACCCCAGCTGATAAACGCCTCCGCACGCATGCTGGAAGCGATCGACAGACCGAGCACGATCGTAACCAGATTAGCAAGCGAGGTCTGTGCCGTCTGCGACAGGTTGTCAAGCTTGAGGCACTCACGCAGAAGGTTACCGAACATCAGCATACCGACCAGCGACACCGAACCGGGCGCCACCAAACCGGCAATCACCGTCGCGATCACGGGGAACAAGATACGGGTGCGACGGGAAACCGACGACGGGTTGTAGCTCATACGGATCATACGCTCTTTCTTGGTGGTAACAGCCTTGATCGCCATCGGCTGGATGATCGGCACGAGCGCCATATACGAATAGGCAGCCACCATGATCGGGCCGGTGTAATTGGAATCCAGAATCTGCGAAACCAAAATTGCGGTCGGGCCGTCTGCCGCACCGATAACGCCGATAGACGCTGCGTCCTTGAACTCAGGGAAGAACAGCGAAGCCACCAGCACCGTCAGGAAAATGCCAAACTGTGCTGCGCCGCCGAACAAGAACATCTTGGGATTCGACAAAAGCGGGCCAAAGTCGATCATCGCACCGATACCGATAAACAAGATCAGCGGCAATGCTTCCGATGCTTCGATGCCGACTTTGAAAAGCCAGTCGATAATACCGGGTACCGTATCACTAAGCTCCGCATTAAACTGATCGATCGCACCTGAAAGCGGCAGGTTGACCAAAATGGCACCGAGGCCCATCGGCATAAGCAGCGCCGGCTCAAAATCCTTAGCGAGCGCCAACCAAATCAGCAATCCGCCGACGCCAAGCATCACTAAGTTTTTCCAACCGTCATCGGTGAAGAAAAAGGCGATGCTGTCCCACAAAAAACTGAAATTTTCCAAAAACTCAGGCATTCAAAACATCCTCTCTCCCTTTTGAAATGCATACATCAATCATTATACAAAAAATAATCCGCATTTTCAACACAAAAAAGACGATTTTTTTGCGAAAACATCAAAAAAAGCCCCTCCGCACTCGGAGGGGCTTTGCTTATTACTCTTCAGATTTCTTTATCGTATCTTTCTTCTTGTTTTTCGCTTCAATGCAATCCCGCAATATCATTTGAATCACAGCAATAAACGGTGCACCGAGGAAAACACCCCAGAATCCAAACAATCCGCCAAACAGCGTGATACCGAGCAGCACGTAGATCGGACGAATGCCAACGGTGTGACCCACGATACGCGGCTGAATGATATTCGCATCGATCTGCTGCATCACCAAAATGTACACCGCCACAAACAGGGCATGATACGGGCCAACCGTGATTAAAGCAACGAACGTACACAGAACGCCGCCGATCAATGCACCAAAATACGGGATCATATTCAGGATACCTAACAACACGCCCAACGCCGGTGCCATACCGTTCGGCAGGCCGACGATCAGCAGGCCGATCGTCGTCAGCACGCTGACAACAAAGGCATCGATGATCTGGCTGTAAAAGTAATTGTAGAAAATGCGAGCGATCTTGTGTGAATATACTGAGAACACGTTCATAAGGCCCGGCTTGATAATCAAACCCGATACGGACTTCGACGCACGGATTAGCGACTCCTTGCCAAGCAGCATATACACGGATACGATAAACGCCAGCACAATGTCAACCAGGCCGGCAGCAAAGCTGACAACACCGCTCACGTAGCCCTTCAGCATATCAGGGCTGAAGAAATCTCCGATCGCTTTAATAAGACCATCGATCATTTTCTTGATATCCAAGCTGGACAGTAATCCGCCACCTTCGGATATATCATCCAAGAACGCATTGAAATCGTTGGTAAAGTTCTTAATGTAATCGGCTTGCAGGAAATCCCGTATAGTGTTGATCAACGCCGGAACTGCGATGTAAACGATCAACGTCAGCAACGCCAGCGCCGTGATATACACGACCGCCACCGACAGCGGCCGAGCGGCACGCTGTGCCCAAGTCCAGTGACTGGTGCGCAGCTTTCCGTCCATCCAATTCACCGGAGCCCACAGCAAAAACGCAATACCGAAGCCCACGATAAACGGCATCATGATCGACCACAGCGCTGCAATAATACCGCCGATTGCACCGACATTATCAAACACCTTATAGACGATGATCAGCGCACATCCCAGCACAAACAGAGATACCACCTGTGCGGCATTTTTATTGATCTTCACTTCGGTCACCTCACTTCACTCTTCAGTATACCAAGTTTTCTCAGGAACTGCAAGGGGTTAGTTAAACGCATCCTTCAATTTCTCAAAAAAGCTCTTGCGTTTCTCGTAATTTTTGTCATCCAGCGACGAATCAAACGTCTCGAGCAGCTCACGCTGCTTTTTCGACAATCCACGGGGCACCTCCAAAACGATGCGAGCGATCAGGTCACCTTTACCACGACCGTTCAGGTACGGAATGCCCTTGCCACGCAGACGGATCAAATCTCCCGGCTGGGTACCTTCCCGAACGGTGTATTTCTCTCGACCGTTCAGCGTCGGCACTTCAATTTCGGCACCGAGCGCCAACTGCGCATACGTCAGCGGAATTTCACACCACATATGGTAACCGTCACGTTCAAAGATCGGGTGAGGACGTACCGTCACCTCAATCTGCAGATCACCGGCAGGACCGCCGTTAATACCGCTGTTACCTTTACCGTTCACGGTAATGACCTGCCCGTCGTCGATGCCGGCAGGAATGTTGATGCCAACCTGTCGGGTCGCACGCACCTGACCGCCGCCATGACAATCGGGACACGGATTTTCCACAATACGCCCCTTGCCACGGCAACGGGAACACACCGCTTGCGTCTGCATCACGCCAAACGGCGTACGCTGCTGCCGTGTTTCCTGACCGGTGCCGTGACAGACGGGACACGTTGTCGGGCTGCTCCCTTTCGCCGCACCGGAGCCGCCGCAGGTGCGGCACGTCTCGATGAGCGAGACATCCACCTGCTTGCGGCAGCCCGCCGCCGCTTCTTCAAAAGAAATGGTAACTGCTGCAGCCGCATCCCCACCACGGCGTGGTGCATTGGGATTGGCGTGCCGCGAGCGACCGCCACCACCGAAAAACGAAGAGAAAATGTCGCCCAGATCAATGTCGCCAACGTCCCAGGCACCACCGCCCCAGCCGCCGGCACCGGCACCAAAGTTCGGATCGACACCGGCGTGACCGTACTGGTCGTACCGTGCCTTTTTCTCCGAATCCGACAGCACCTCGTACGCTTCGTTTACTTCCTTAAACTTGGCTTCTGCCGTCGCATCACCGGGATGCAGGTCGGGGTGGTACTCCTTCGCCATACGGCGGTATCCTTTTTTGATTTCGTCCTCCGACGCACCTTTTTGCACGCCGAGCACTTCATAATAGTCACGTTTGTTCTCTGCCATATAGCCCTCTCCACAAGCAGAGTCAGCCGGGGACTCCTCCCCGGCCGTCTCGTATTGTCTGGAAATTAGTGTACTTCGCCGTTGTAGTAACCGTCACCGGCCTCAGGCGGAACGTCGCCTGCTTCACCCGTCGGCGCTGCACCGGCATCGGGTGCCGCCGCCTTATAGATCTTTTCGGAAACCTCGTAGAACTTCTTCATCAGTTCTTCCTGAGCCGCCTTGATCGGCTCAATGTCAGTGCCCTTGAGTGCTTCCTTCAGCGCATCAATGCGGGACTGCAGTTCCGTCTTGTCGGCTTCTTCCAGCTTGTCGCCCAGCTCTTCCATGGTCTTTTCACACTGGTAAACAGCCTGATCGGCACCGTTGCGCAGTTCTACCTCTTCACGGCGCTTCTTATCCTCTGCCGCATACTGTTCAGCTTCCTGAACCGCTTTTTCCACGTCCTCTTTGGACATATTGGTGTTGGAGGTGATCGTGATGTGCTGTTCCTTGCCGGTGCCAAGATCCTTAGCGCTGACGTTCACGATGCCGTTGGCGTCGATGTCAAACGTAACCTCGATCTGCGGAACACCACGGCGGGCCGGAGCAATGCCGTCTAGGTGGAACATACCCAACGTCTTGTTGTCACGGGCAAACTCACGCTCACCCTGCAGTACGTGAACCTCGACCGACGGCTGGTTATCCGCCGCCGTCGAGAAGATCTGCGATTTTTTGGTGGGAATCGTGGTGTTACGCTCGATTACACGGGTCATCACACCACCCATCGTCTCAACACCCAGCGACAGCGGTGTGACATCCAGCAGCAGGAGACCTTTGACCTCGCCGCCGAGAACACCCGCCTGCAGTGCCGCACCCATGGCCACACACTCGTCGGGGTTAATGCCCTTGAAGGGCTCTTTGCCCATAAACTTCTGCACCGCTTCCTGCACGGCGGGAATGCGGGTGGAGCCGCCAACGAGAAGCACCTTGTCGATCTGCGAAGCCGTCAAGCCACTGTCGGACAGCGCCTGACGCACGGGAATCATCGTCGCTTCCACCAGATCGGCGGTCAAGCGGTTGAAATCAGCACGGCTGAGCGTCATATCCAAGTGCTTCGGGCCGGTAGCATCCGCCGTGATAAAGGGCAGATTGATATTGGAGGTCATACCGCCGGACAGCTCGATCTTGGTCTTCTCCGCCGCTTCACGCAGACGCTGGACCGCCATTTTGTCATTCGACAGATCCACACCGGTCTCGTTGCGGAAGCCTTCCACCAACCAGTTGACGATCTTTTGGTCAAAGTCGTCACCGCCCAGGCGGTTGTTACCGGCGGTTGCCAGAACCTCCTGCACGCCGTCACCCATTTCGATAATGGACACGTCGAACGTACCGCCGCCCAAGTCGTACACCATGATCTTCTGATCGTTTTCCTTATCAATGCCATACGCCAACGCCGCAGCGGTCGGCTCGTTGATAATACGCTTCACTTCCAAGCCGGCAATCTTACCGGCATCCTTGGTCGCCTGACGCTGAGCGTCGGTAAAATACGCCGGCACGGTGATGACCGCCTCGGTCACGGTGTCGCCCAGATAGCTTTCCGCATCCTGCTTCAGCTTAGCAAGGATCATCGCGGAGATCTCCTGCGGGGTGTAGGCCTTATCATCCACCGTTACCTTGTTTGCCGTACCCATATCACGCTTGATCGACGCAATGGTACGATCCGGATTGGAGACCGCCTGCTGCTTTGCCACACGGCCGACGATACGCTCGCCGTCCTTCTTGAACGCTACGACCGAAGGAGTAGTACGCGCACCTTCTGCGTTGGGGATAACGACGGCTTCGCCGCCCTCAATAACCGCTACGCAGGAATTGGTAGTTCCCAGGTCGATACCGATGATTTTTGCCATAGTTATTTCCTCCTGTTGCTCTGTGAGCATAATAATCGTTATATTAGTTGGCGACCTTGACCATAGCAGGACGCAGCACACGCCCGCTCAGGCGGTAGCCCTTTTGATACACCTCGGTCACCGTTTCGGGATCAACGCCGTCGGCGTCCTCCCGCTGCACCGCATTGTGCAATTCAGGATCAAACACCTGACCCAACGCCGGAATTTCCTCCAAGCCCATTGCCAGCAGCGTATCCAGCAGCTGCCGAATAACCATCTCGACGCCCTTGCGATACTCCGGTCCGTCGGGCGAATTGACAGCACGCTCCAGGTTATCAATACCGGGAAGCATCGCCTTGAGCGCCTCACCCTTAACGAAGGCACCGAGCTGCTCTTTTTCCTGATCGGTACGGCGCTTATAGTTGGCATATTCCGCCAGCACACGCTGATACTGATCCTGTGCCTGCAACAACTGGTTTTGCAGTTCCTCCAGCTTCGGGTCAACCGGCTCCTCGACCTGCTTGACAACCTCCTCCGCAGCAACTTCCTGCTCCGGGGTTACTTGTTCCTGTTTTGTTTCCTCCATGGAACATCCTCCTTTACACACCGCTCACGCAGTGGGTTCTCTCCTTAAAATACAGCCAACAACCGGCTGACAGTTTGTGCCACGTATTGCAACCGTGGGATCGCCTGCGCATAATCCATACGCACCGGTCCGATCAGACACAGCGAGCCGCCGCTCCCCCCATGACCGTAGCGTGTGACGATGATGCTGGAGCCGTCCAGCTCACGGCGGGGGCTCTCGCTGCCCAAAACCACTCGCAGACCGCCCGGGTTTGCCGTCAACATACCTGCCAGCGATTCCCGATGCGACAAAAACGAAAGCAAGGAACGGGCACGGTCAATCGGATAGTCGGGATGCTGCAGCAAATTGAGCTGTCCCGACAAACGGATCTCCGATGCGGACGCTTCCTGCACCAAATCCAAAAAGGCGGTGAGGATCGGCATATACAGCAGGCCGTTTCCGCAAAGCTTTGCCGACAGCGCTTGTACCGAAGCAACACCGATCTCCGACAACGCTTTACCGGAAAATACCTCGTTCAACGTCACTGAAAGCTCGGCGAGTACATCTGCCTCACAGCCAAACTCCAAACGGCACACCCGACTGCGCAACGCACCCGAGTCGGTCATCAGCAGCACTGCCGCCGATTGCGTCCCCGTCAGGAGAATCTCCACACGGCGTACCGCAGTGCCTTTGCCGTCGGGCGTTGCCACAGCCGCCGCCACACCGGTAGCATCAGCCAACAGATCCGACGCTCTGCCGAGCAACCGCTCAGGGTCACCCGACGCCGAGATCAACGCCTCGTCGATCGCCCGCTTGCTCTCTTCAGCCAACGAGCAATGGGACAACAATTGGTCCAGATACAGCCGAAATGCAAGCGCTGTGGGGATACGCCCCGCCGATGTGTGCGGCTGCATCAAATACCCCGCCGCCGCCAGATCAGCCATATCGTTGCGAATGGTTGCGGAAGACACAGCGTTTCCGAGCAATTCGGCAAGCAGCTTGGAACCGACCGGCTCACCGGTGCGGATATACGCATCTACCGCCGCCGAAACGATCTGCTGTTTACGTGAGCCCAGTTCCAACTCTTCCACTCCCTTTCACCGTGTGTTAGCACTCATTTGGATCGAGTGCTAATCTCTTACTACTTTACCATTCTGCCCCGAAGATGTCAATATATATTTATGAACCTTTTGTAAAAAACTATTTCTTGACAGCGTATACTATTACCATATATAATACAGTCAACAAAGGAGGTTTTTGCTATGTCCGATCTGATCATCCATAACTTTGATTTTAACAAGCTCATCGAGTTTGCTGCCACCGCCAAGGGTGAGGTTTGCCTCAAAACGCCCGACGGCGACGTGCTGAATCTCAAGAGCCGTTTGACCCAACTGCTGGCGCTGTCCAACGCCATCGACTGGGGTCACGTGGGCGAAGCGGTCGTCTACTGCAGTGAGCAGGAGGACGAGACTCGTTTGTTCCGCCTGAACCTCTACGGCAACGACGAACAAAAATAAGTCATATAAACGCTAAAACAAGCCGCCCACAATCCGTGGACGGCTTGTTTTTTATTGCTTAATAATCCTTTTTCTTGCCGCAATTGACACATTTTTGGGAAAACACGCCCTTAAACATGCCGCCGCAGTACGGGCACAACCCACCCGCGCGCCGCTCGGATTGTATCTCGCGCTCTTGTTCAGCGGTATCAATGTGATTAAACAACCGCCAGCCGGAAACGTTACATCGACCATCGTCGTTACCTCCACACGCCACTACCGTGCCGTCGGAACAAAGACCAACGGTGTGACCATAGCCGCAATCCACCGCCACAATATCGCGCCAGTCGGAAACGTTGCATTGGCCGTTGTTATTCTTCCCGCACGCCACCACCACCGTGCCGTCGGAACGAAGACCAATAGTGTGACTACTGCCGCAAGCCACCGCCACAATGTCGCGCCAGTCGGAAACGTTACATTGGCCAGATCCATTGCCTCCGCACGCCACCACCGTACCGTCGGAACGAAGACCGACGGTATGAGCGAGGCCGCAAGCCACCACCACAACATCGCGCCAGCCGGAAACGTTACATTGGCTATATTCATTCCATCCGCACGCCACCACCGTGCCGTCGGAACAAAGACCGATTGTATGATAAGAACCGGCAGACACCGCCACAATATCGCGCCAGCCGGAAACGTTACATTGGCTTTTTTCATTGTGTCCGCACGCCACTACCGTGCCGTCAACTTGAAGAGCAACCGTATGCCAAAAACCGACGCTAATCCACTTGTTGGCTGCTTTTGCACGCCGGATCAGGGGCGCGAGCTCGGCAACTTTACGTTCTCTTTCAACGCGCTCACGCTCCTTTTCGGCACGCTTGCGCTCCTCTTCGGCACGCTCTTCAGCACGCTTGCGTTCCTCATCGGCACGTTTACGTTCCTCGTCGGCACGCTCACGTTCTCGTTGCCGTTCAACGATGGTCTCGTTGTAGCCTTTCAGCATCGACGCCAGCGCTTCATCGGCAAAACGCATGGCCTTTTGATAGTTGTTGCTGTCATCAAACGGCACGTCACAATCTTTCAAATCTTCCTGCTTGGATACCTGCAGCTCCACCATCAGCTTGCCGAGGTAGGCTTTGGCGCACTCGGGGTCGATATCCAACACCTTTTCACAGTATTCGTCGGCGCTTTCCCAGTTTTCATCCTCCAAAAACATAAATACGCGTTTCAGAAGGCTGTCTACCGTGGCGTTACTCGCCGGCGCCGCCGCGGGTGCCGCCGCCTGTTGCACCACCGTCTGCGTTTGCACGGTACGCGGCAGGATCTTCTCGATACCGCGAAGCAGATCCTGCAATGCTCCCACCTTGCCCATATCCTGCGCTTGCAGCTTGGCAAATTCCTTGGGAATATCGTAGGCATCCACGCCTTTGTAGCACGGGATCAGCGTCTTGCTCTCCCCCTTGGCAATGAGCTGCAGAAAACGCGACCACTCGTTTTTCACCCACACGGCGTTAAAATATTCGTAATCCGTGCCGAACACCAGCATGATCTTCGCGGAGTTCAGCGCAGCGAAAATGTACGGCTCGTACGCCTGACCCAGCTTGTCCTCCAGCGAGATACGCGCGAAAAACACGCGATATCCCCGCTCGGTCAGCGCGGTATACACATCCTGTGCGATCTCGCTGTCGATGGTGCGGCTGCCGTTCGCATCGGTTTCTTTGTAACAAATGAAAATATCGTACGGTTCTTCCGCCGATGACACCGCCACAATACCGCGGCGCAGTTCTTCAATGCGCTTGGCTTCCTCACGGTATACCATCCGCGCCGTGGCATCGGCGTTTTCCATCACCTGTTCAAAATCCGCATCGTCCATCACGCTGTCAAACGACGAGCGATGGCAGGTGGGGATCTTTTTCGCCGTGGCAGGGTCGTCCACGTATTCAATGCCGTATTTGCACAAAACAAGGCCCCAATACGCCTCGGCTTCGTCGGGAAAATCCGCCACGATAGCCTCGTACACGCCCGCGGCTTTATCGAACTCACATGCCAGCCGCAGCCGATTGGCACGACCGAACAGCGTGAGCTTCTTTTCGTCATCCACAGTGGGCACGGTTTGCCGTGTGCCGCAATATTCACATTCCACGACAGTGACGCCTTCCTCCAGGCGTAAGTCACCACCGCACATTTTACACTTCAATACAACCACATGCGCACCTCTTTTTTTATCCTTATTTCAGCATCGGTTTGATACTACGATCCAAAAAACGGAACAGCAATGGCAGACCAACAAGCTGAATCGGTGTGGTAATCGCCGCCTGAATAGCTCGGCCCGGCAAAAACACCCAAAACGACTTGTCCATTAAAATGCTGAGCCACAGAGTGTTCAGGCATAGGGTACAAACCACTTGCGTGCTGACCACGGCGATAAGAATCCGCCACCACTTAACCGAACGGTGAAGTAAAAGCCCGTAAGTAAGTCCGATCAACACGGCCGTTACGGTAAATCCGGGAAAATACGGCCCATTCGGAAACAAAATCGCACCGATGACGTCACTGAGGCCGTGTACCACCATTGCCGCCACAGGCCCGTACAGCCGTGCAACAATCGCCACAACAAACAACGCCAATCCAAAACGGGAAACCTCGGTGTTCAGCGAAGCCAATCGTGCCAGCACGACGTCTACGGCAATCATCATACCACAGACAGCGGTCATTGCCACACGTCGGGATGTTGCTTTGCTTGACATACTACAAAACCTCCTTATTCTCCGGATGTTGAATAAGGAGGTTTTACATATCCTTATTATTCAACAGCGGGATGCGATCTGCGAACCGCAAGAGCTTTCTTTTCGTCCGACCGGCAACTCCCCGTCCGCTCGGCACTTAACGCTCGCAGACCTACTCTGTGTGATACCGTATGTGATCAGTTCAGCACGAAGAACTGTTCATACCAAAGAATAAACGTATAGATCGTCCAGATTTTCTTCATATTCAGTGCTCGTCCTTGCTTGTGGTCCTCCAGCAACGCAAGAATGGCCTCCTGATTGAAGAATTTAGCAGCAATCTCGCCGGCAAAGGCAGTGCGCACCATATCGTAGTACCGATCCTGCCGCAGCCAATCGTTAAGCGGCACCGGGAATCCGCATTTCGGGCGGTTTGCCGTACATTCCGGCAGCTGCCGAAGCGCCGCCGTGCGCAGTGCCACCTTGGTGGTGTTGCCTTTGATGCGATGCTCGGTCGGCAGTGTTACCGCCAGTTCCAACATCTTGCGATCCAAAAACGGCACCCGCAATTCCAGCGAGTTCGCCATACTCATACGGTCCGCTTTTTGCAGGATGTCATACAGCATCCACGTCTGCATATCCACATACTGCAGCTGGGTCGGCTCATCAAGCGCCGCCACCTTTTCAAAATGCGGGCGAGACAGCTCCACGGGATCACAGGGTGTACCCGGATTTTTCAAATATTTCATCCGCTCGTCACGGGTGAACACATAATTGGCACGCATAAACCGCTCGTACGGCTTCATTGCGCCGCGAATAGCAAATCGCTTACCCTTCACACGTTCCGGCAAGCACTTTGCCACCGCCGCAACGCAGCGGCGCATCCAGCGGGGAATGCGGCTGTACTTGGCGAAATGACCGCCCTCCAAATACATCGGGTAGCCGCCGAACAATTCGTCTGCGCCCTCGCCGGATAACACGACCTTGACGTATTTTGCGGCGTTTTGCGCCAGGAAGAACAGCGGCACCTCCGACGGGTTGGGAAGCGGCTCATCCATGAAATACTGGATCTTACCTGCCCAACCGAAGTATTCCTCCGCCGAGACCTTGTTGGCAATATTCTCGACGCCGATCACCTTAGAGAACTCCTGCGCATATTTCAGCTCGCTGTACTTCTCCTCGGCGTAGCCCACCGAAAACGTGCGTACGTGATCGTTGCCCTTAACAACCTCGTTAACCACGTAACTGGAATCCACACCACCGGACAGGAAACAACCGACCTCAACGTCGCTGATCTGGTGCACCTCGACCGATTCCTTGAACTCCTGCGTAATGCGCTCTTCCCATTCCTCTGCCGATTTGCTCGCATCGGCTTTGAAATGATCTGCCACGTCGTAGTACTTGTGAATCGACATCTCGCCATTCTGATATTCAAAATACTCGCCGTTCAGCAGCTTGTATACGCCCTTGAAGAAGGTCTCCCGCTGCGGAATATACTCATAACACAGCCAATCCGGCAGTTTGGACTCATCCAGCTCCTTCACGAAGGACGGATGCGATAAAAACGATTTGATTTCTGAGCCAAAGAAGAAATCCCCGCCGTTTCGGTAGTAATAAAACGGTTTAATTCCGAAAATATCCCGTGCGCCGAACAGTTTTTTCTCCTGCTTGTCCCAGATCACAAACGCATACATACCACGCAAACGATCCAGCAGCGCAGCACCCCATTCCTCGTAACCGTGCAGCAGCACCTCCGAGTCGGTCTGCGTGCGGAAACGGTGCCCTGCGGCGACCAGCTCCTCACGGAGCAAACGGTAGTTGTAGATCTCACCGTTGAACACCAATACCTTGCTGCCATCCTCGTTTTCGATAGGCTGACTGCCGCCCTCCAGATCGATGATCGACAATCGACGGAAACCGAGCGCAATATCGTCATCGACATAGTAATCCGCCTGATCGGGACCACGATGGATAATGCGATCCGCCATAGCACGAATTACCGCTTCGCGATCGCCGCCAAATCCGTTGATAAAATATCCGGCAAAGCCACACATACGCTCTTCTTCCCTCCCGTCAAATCCTAGTTAGTCCTTCAGACTCTTATTGCCGAAGTACCGTGCGTACTTCTTGAAATAACTCGCCTGATTCTTGTTAAAATACATCCAACGACGGAAGCTCCAATCCTTTTTATACATCAGCGACTTGCACATCTTACGCCGACGGATCAGCTCCCGCGCTTTACGGCGCAGCTCCGGATCGGAAACGTATTCAAAAATGATGTGCTTCGGGATCAGCGTCCACAGCGCTTCGCCGTTGGCAATGGTGCATTCCGCAGGCTGATCCAGCAGAATGTCCTCCACCATATACTTCGCCAGATTATAGCCCTCAGCCGTCACGAAATAACTGCTGCGGCCCTGGCGGGGATTCATTTCAAACAGCTTATACTGTCCGTCACGACTATCCAGCTTGAAATCGAAATTGGCAAAGCCGACGTATCCGATATCCTCCAAAAACGCCTTCATCTGCCGTGCCAACTGACGGTCCTCCGCCGGGATGATCGCCGCATAGCTGCCGATACCCTCGGGGGAATGCTCCTCCAACAACGCCTGACCCAAAGCGATCAAACGCACCTTGCCGTCCTTGCCGCAATAGCAGTTCATCACACGCATATGGCTATCGTCACCCGGGATGTATTCCTGGATGATTAGATGATCCTGATACGACGAGCCATAGATCGCCGCTACGATCGCATCAAATTCCTCTTTCGTCTCCGCCACAAACACCTTTTTCTTGTGCGGGAAATGGCAATTCCAGTATGCCACACTGTTGGAAGGCTTGATAACAACCGGGAAAGAAAACGGCACTTCAAAGCCCTCGTAATTGTTCACCGTCACGGTGGTCGTTTTGGGGTAGGCAAAGCCATACTGATCGCACAGCGAGTAGAAGGACTCCTTCATGCTCAAACGCATCAACAGCGGCTCGTCGATACACGCAAACCGATAGTACGGCCGCAGCGCATCCTGGTTTCTCACCAGCAGCTTGGTATAGTTATCGCCGCAGGGTACGAGCAACAGCGGCATATCCTTCGGATACCGACCCGCAAAGTCGATCAACGTCTTACAAAATACGTCGTCCTCTTCCAGACGAGGCTCCACCACTTCCACCGTCACGATGCGGCTGTTGGAGGTGGCGCCGAGGCGTCCTTTGCCGATAGCAACGGAATGAAGCCCGTACGCTTCGTGGAACGAACGGGCCATACCATACACGTTGATGTCACTGCCGAGCAGGACGGGAACGAATTTCAGTTGTGTCATGACGATACACTTCCTTAACACAAGCAAGCACGGCCTGCTTGTCGATTACGCATTGGTCGAGTAGTTCGGCGCTTCCTTCGTGATCGAAATATCGTGCGGATGACTCTCACGCAGACCGGCGTTGGTAATACGCACGAACTGACCCTTCGCCTGCAGCTCTTCAATGTTATGGCAGCCGCAGTAGCCCATACCGGAGCGCAGACCACCCATCAGCTGGAACACCGTGTCGGACAGCGGTCCCTTGTAGGGCACGCGGCCCTCAACGCCTTCGGGAACGAGCTTTTTGTTACCCTGCTGGAAATAGCGGTCACTGCTGCCCTTTGCCATAGCACCAAGCGAGCCCATGCCACGGTATACCTTGAACTGACGGCCCTGGTACAGCTCCGTCTCACCGGGCGACTCTTCGCAGCCCGCCACCAACGAGCCGACCATAACCGTGCTGGCGCCGGCGGCGAGCGCCTTGACCAGATCACCGGAATACTTCAAGCCGCCGTCTGCGATGACCGGAATACCATATTTCGCCGCTGCGCACGCCGCATCGTAAATCGCCGTCACCTGCGGTACGCCGATACCGGCAACGATACGGGTCGTGCAGATCGAGCCGGGGCCGATACCGACCTTGACCGCATCCGCACCGGCATCGATCAAAGCTTCCGCCGCCGCTGCAGTTGCAATGTTACCTGCAATGACCGGCATATTCGGGAACGCCGCCTTGACTTTGCGCAAACAATTCAAAATGTTGTGGCTGTGACCGTGAGCAGAATCCAGGACCAGTACGTCTGCCTGTGCCTTGATCAGCTCGGCAGCACGCTCCAGCACATCCGCCGTGGTACCGATCGCTGCTGCACACAGCAAACGACCGTTGTCATCACGGGCAGAATTGGGATATTTCACAGCCTTTTCAATGTCCTTAATGGTGACAAGTCCCTTAAGATAGCCGTTATCATCCACAATGGGCAGCTTCTCAATGCGGTGCTGACGCAGGATCTCCTGTGCCTGCTCCAGCGTCGTTCCAACGGGAGCGGTAACCAGGTTGTTCTTGGTCATCACTTCGCCGATCTTCTGCGAAAAATCGGTCAAAAAGCGCATATCACGGTTGGTAAGGATACCCACCAGCTTGCCGTCACGGCAGATCGGTACACCGGAAATGCGGTATTTACCCATCAGTTCATTCGCATCCGCTACCAAATGATCGGGAGAAAGGAAAAAGGGATTAACGATAACACCGTTTTCCGAGCGCTTAACACGATCGACCTGATCCGCCTGCGCTTCAATGCTCATATTCTTATGTATGACACCGATACCGCCCTCACGTGCGATCGCAATAGCCATGCGTGCTTCCGTGACCGTGTCCATCGCCGCCGTCATCACCGGCGTGTTCAGCGTGATCGTTTTGGTCAGTTTGGTGTGCAGGTCAATATCCGCCGGCAACACATCCGACTCTGCCGGAACCAGCAGCACATCGTCGAACGTCAAACCTTCCTTCAAGAACTTCTCTTCTGCTTTCATGTTGACCATCCCAATTTCCTCCTTCTCACTGTACATTGCGTTATTCGTCATCGCCAAGTTTAAGAACTGCCATAGACGCCTCCTGCGGCACCTCGACACTACCGAGCTGACGCATGCGCTTTTTACCTTCCTTCTGCTTCTCCAGCAGCTTTTTCTTACGGGTAATATCACCGCCGTAGCACTTTGCCAACACGTCCTTGCGCATGGCACGTACCGTTTCACGGGCGATGATCTTCCCGCCGATCGCCGCCTGGATCGGCACTTCAAACAGCTGACGCGGAATATTATCCCGCAGCTTTTCACACAACCGCCGACCACGGGAATAGGCACTGCCGGCGAACACAATGAAGGACAGCGCATCCACCACTTCGCCGTTAAGCAGAATATCCAGCTTAACGAGCTCAGATTTCTGGTACCCCTTCAGCTCATAGTCAAAGCTGGCATACCCACGGGTGCGGGATTTCAGGGCATCAAAGAAATCGTATACGATCTCGTTGAGGGGCAGTTCATAATGAATATCCACACGGGTTTCGTCCAGATATTTCATATCCTTGAACACACCACGCCGCTGCTGGCACAACTCCATAATATTACCGACGTACTCGGTCGGCGACAGGATGTGCGCTTCGGCGATCGGCTCTTCCGCCATCGACACCGTACCAGGATCGGGGAAATTGGTCGGGTTGTCGATGTATTGCACCTCCCCGTCGGAACGGGTGATGCGATAGATAACGCTGGGTGCCGTCGTGATCAGATCCAGATCGTATTCACGCTCCAAGCGCTCCTGAATAATCTCCATATGGAGCAATCCAAGGAAGCCGCAGCGGAAACCAAAGCCCAGTGCAACGGAGGTTTCCGGTTCAAACGTCAGTGACGCATCGTTAAGCTGCAGCCGCTCCAACGCTTCACGGAGATCCTGATAATGCGCACCGTCTGCCGGGAACACGCCGCAGAACACCATCGGATTAACCTTGCGATAGCCGGGCAGCGGCTCGGAAGCCGGACGGGACGCCAGCGTCACCGTATCACCGACACGGGCATCACTGACCGTCTTGATCGAGGCGGCAATATAGCCGACCTGACCGGCTCTCAGCTCCTCACACGGTTCCAGAGCGCCCGGACGAAGAATACCGGTCTCTACCACATCAAAGGTGGCGCCGGTCGCCATCATACGAATGGTATCCCCCACTCGCACACGGCCCTCTTTTACACGGATATAAACGATAACGCCACGGTAACTGTCGTAATAGCTGTCAAAGATCAACGCCTGCAACGGCTTATCGTCGTCACCGACGGGCGCCGGCACGGTTTTGACCACCGCCTCCAGCACCTGCTCGATATTGGTGCCAAGCTTGGCAGATACAAGCGGCGCTTCCGATGCGTCAATGCCGATAATGTCCTCGATCTCAGCTCGCACCTCTTCGGGACGGGCGGAGGGCAAATCGATCTTATTGATGACCGGCACGATCTCCAGACCGTGCTCCACCGCCAAATACGTGTTAGCCAGCGTCTGTGCCTCAATTCCCTGCGACGCATCGACGATGAGAATGGCACCCTCGCACGCCGCCAGCGAACGGGACACTTCGTAATTGAAGTCGACGTGACCGGGCGTGTCGATCAGGTTGAAAATATAGGTTTGTCCGTCCTCAGCGTCGTAAGACACCGTCACGGCGTGCGCTTTGATCGTGATACCACGTTCCCGCTCCAGATCCATACTGTCAAGCAGCTGATCCTCCATATCACGCAACGCCACGGCACGGGTATGCTCCAAAATGCGGTCTGCCAAAGTGGACTTGCCATGGTCGATATGGGCAATGATGCAAAAATTACGAGTATGTTCACGCGATGCCGCCATGCCCGTCCTCCTCTCGCTGCTCTGCCGCTCCGACAAAGGGCAGGCCGTCTACCCGCACCGGATTTCCGTCCTCGTCGAGGGTAATATCAATGATGTCCGAACGGGTATACTTGCGAATATCCCGCATACGGAACTGATCCATATCGGTGGTAAATGTGATCGCCATCCCGTGACGCTTGGCACGGCCGGTACGACCGATACGGTGCAGATAATATTCATTTTCGTCGGGAATATCGTAGTTGAACACCGCTTCGACGTCATCCACGTCGATGCCACGGGCCGCCACGTCGGTAGCGACCAGCACCGCAAACTTACCTTTGCGGAAGCCCTCCATGACACGGTTGCGCTGTGCCTGCGGAATATCGCCGTGCAGACAATCCACCGAACAATTTCGCTTTTGCAGCTGTTTCGTCAACCATTGCACCGTACTCTTCCGGTTGCAGAAGATCATCGCACGGGTAAGCTCCAGCGATTTCACCAATTGGCACACCAGCTCCAAGCGATCACTCGTTTCCGCCCGCAGAGCATACTGCACGATGTGCGGACGGTCCTCACCTTGTGCCTCCACCGTGATATCCACGGCATCGTGCTGATATTCCCACGCCACGTCCATCACTTCACGGGAAATAGTGGCGCTGAATAAAGCGACCTGCGTGTCGCTCGGCGTAGCATTCAGGATCTTGCGAACGTCACGGATAAATCCCATTTTCAGCATTTCATCCGCTTCGTCCAGCACGGCCGTGTATACGTTACCGAGCCACACCGTGCCACGGTTCATATGATCCAACAAGCGACCCGGGGTCGCCACGATGATATGCGGTTCTTTCTTAAGCGCCGTGATCTGTCGATTGATCGACTGACCGCCATACAGCGCCACGATGTGGATCTCGGGCAAAAAGACCGCCAGCTGCTTCAAATCATCGGCGATCTGGATGCATAGCTCACGTGTGGGACAAATCACAACGCCTTGAATATCGTGGCAATCCGGACGGAAGCATTCCAAAAGTGGAATGCCAAAGGAGCAGGTCTTACCGGTGCCGGTGGGAGCCTTCGCAATGACGTCGCGTCCCTCGAGAAGCGGCGGAATCGCCCGTTCCTGAATCGGCGTCGCCTGCGAAAAGCCCATCGCCGACAACGCCCGCATCAGCTCCGGACGAAGCTCCAATTCTTCAAAACCGTTCAATGTCTGTGCCATACCGTACCGTGACCTCCGAATACTACTCCACTATATTTGGTCTAGTATAGCACAAATCTGATTGGCAAGCAAGTAAAAACCGTCAAAAAAGGAACATAAAAATAGATTTTTTGTCGGTCAACTGGTATAGTTTTCCAAAATGGACGCCAGTGCCTCTTCATTGTTCACGACGATCCCCTCTTTGAGGAGCTGCCGCTCCTCCTCCGGCAGCGTTGCCACGTAGATGTCATACACCGTCAACGGCTCGGCTTGTCCCTCGGAAAACAAAGCCACTCGGCCGTCCCATTCCTTCAGCACCTTGGCATACGCTGTCGTGATCACTGTGCCCCCACTCGCCTGACCGTCACTGCGAGGTTCGACTTGTTCGGCACGTGGCGGCAGCAGTGCTGCCACCCACGTTGCAGAGCCGATCAGCACGGCACAGGCAATGATCGCCGGCATCCACCCTCTCCATTTCGTGCGTTTCTGTGTTGTTTTCGGCATAATTCCACTCCTCTTTGTCCATATTAGTGTGGACGCCGCCGAAACGAATATGCGATTTTGCGATTTATCATTTGACTTTTTTCCTCTTCTGCTATAATATATCCTTGAGGAATTATGTAGGTCTCCGCTTTTTGCGGTTGTTATTGTATCACAGAAGGAGGAAGTATCGTGGCTTTTCGAAAGCAGTCTCCCGAACCCCAAAAACCGAAAAACACCGAAACTGATAACACCGATCACGAAAACAATACGCGCTTTCCCACGGTGTGGAGCCGAGTCCGCTTCGGCCTCGGCATCGCCGCCAAAGCGCTGCTGTCCGTCCTTCTGGTTCTGATCGTCACCGGATGCGTCGTTGCCTGCGTTCTGACGGTGTACGTAACCACCTCGTTTGACGAGAGCACCGTTCCGGATATTGACGTCATCAACGAAAGCCAGACGTCCATTGTTATGGTGAAGGACTCCGCCACCGGCGAGTGGGTGGAGCACCAACGGTTAGACGGTGTGAAACGTGAGTTCGTACAGCTGTCGAACATCCCCGTCAACCTGCAAAATGCCGTGGTTGCCATTGAGGACGAGCGTTTTTACGAGCACTACGGCGTGGACTGGAAGCGTACGGTATCCGCCGTGGCGAACCTGGTGCTGCATTTTCGTGAGAATGAGTACGGCGGCTCTACCCTGACTCAGCAGCTGGTGAAAAATCTCACGGACAACGATGATCATACGATTGAACGTAAGATCACTGAGATCCTGACCGCCATTGAGCTGGAGCGGACCCGTACCAAGGAAGAGATCCTGCAGGCCTATTTGAACATCATCCCGCTCACCGGCACCATTGAAGGCGTCGGTGCGGGCGCACAGTACTATTTCGGCAAAAACGTCAGTGAACTGACGTTGGCGGAATGTGCGGTCATCGCCAGTATCACCAACAACCCGAGCAAGTACAATCCGTACACACATCCCGAAAATCTGCTGCAGCGTCAGCGCACCGTTCTGCGCAAAATGCACGAGCTGGGCTTCATCACCACCGACGAATACCAGCAGGCGTTGGGCGAGGAAATCTATTTCTCACGCAGCAGCCAAACCTTCACGGTGTACGATTACTACACCGAAATGGTTATCGACGACGTCGTCCGTGACCTGCAAAGCACCTATGGCTACACGAAGGCTCAGGCGGAAAATATGGTGTTCTACGGCGGCTTGACCATCTACTCCTGCGAGGATCCCGAGCTGCAAGACAAGGTCGAAGCGATCTATGCCGACGACAGCAATTTCGTAGATATTAAAGGCGACGAAAAGGACGCACAGGCCTCGATTTTCGTTATGGATTACACCGGTAAGGCAGTGGCCGTTGTCGGCGGCCGTGGCGAAAAGACGGCTAACCGCATTTTCAACCGTGCGACCTCGGCTATGCGTCAGCCCGGCTCCGCTATCAAGCCGATCGCCATTTACGGCCCCGCTATCGACAACAACGTTATCAACTATTCCTCGCCGATTCGCAATAAGTATATCACGCTGAAAAACGGCAGCAAATGGCCGAAAAACTACGGCCGTCCTCACGAGGACCGTGGTATGACTACTATTGAAAAAGCCATTCAGTCTTCGATGAACACGGTGCCGGCGCAGATCCTTGACACGCTGATGCCCGCCAGCACCTCGTTTGCTTTCCTCAAAAACTCTCTGCGTATGACCTCGCTGGATCCTGCGTGGGATTGCGACTATGCACCAATGGCGCTGGGCGGCTTGACGAACGGCGTCTACGGTCGTGAGATCACCGCTGCGTATCAGATCTTCGGCAACGGAGGCGTGTACAACGAGCCGTATTCCTATACCGAGGTAAAACGCAACGGTGAGGTCATTCTGGAAAACGGCCCCGGTGTGCGCGGCTACATTTCGGAGCGGGTCATGGACCCCGATTCCGCCTATATCACCAACCGCCTGATGCAAAAGGTCGTTTTCGGTAACGACGCCCCCACCGCCAAGGATCTTAAAAAATCCTGGAGCGAATGGGAGATCTTCGCTAAAACCGGTACGACACAGGACAACAACGACGTATGGCTGGTCGGCGGTACTCCCAAATACGTGGCCGCCAGCTGGTATGGCTATGATGAAAACCAAGAGCTGACCACGGCACAGAAAAAGGTGGCCCGCAACGTTTGGAACACCGTAATGCTGGCACTGCACGAGGGCGACAAGCCGATGAACTTTGATGCTCTGGTAGGAACCACGGTCGAGGCAACCTTCTGCGATGAAACCGGTCTGCTGGCCACTCCCGAATGTAAAAAGACGGAGACCGGTGTGTATAAGCCCGGACATCTGCCGGAGCCGTGTACGCACGGTGCCCCGCCTGAGGAAGAGCCTGAAAAACTGCCCGGCAAGAATGAATCGACTACGGCGAACAGCACCAATAACACGACCGGCACAACGCTGCCGACTTCTTCTGCCCCGACGTCAACAACGCCTGCGGCAACCAAACCGACTTCTACGGACGCCCCTTAAAGCTTGCTTTTCACGCCCATCCGTACGCCGGATGGGCGTTCTCTTTTGTGCAATAAAAAGGCTGGAATTTGACAAAATATATCTTGCTTTTTGTCGTCGAATGTGATATAGTGTTCTCATCTTTTGTACATCTGTTCTTGGGTGGTGGACACTTATGGCTCTGACCGACGATTGGGTCCTGGTTCGTGCCGATGTACTGCCGGAGGTTTATCACCGTGTTCTCGCTGCACAGGCGGATCTCTCTTCGGGGCGTGTTCGCTCTGTCAGCGAAGCGGCTCGTCTGCACGGTCTTTCACGCAGTGCGTATTATAAGTATAGGGATGCCGTAACTCCCTATGTCGGCAAATCGGACTCTTCCACAATGACGGTGGATCTATTATTGCAGGATTGTCCCGGCGTGCTGTCGGGCGTGCTGTCGGCGTTTGCGGGAGCAGGCGCTAACATTCTGACGGTGAATCAAGCGTCGCCCGAAGGCGGCAAAGCGCAAGCCACCGTCTGTGCGAGAACCGAAGCAATGTCCGTTCCGCTGGATCTGTTTATGGAGCAGCTTGGACGCATTCCGGGTGTTCAGCACATCATCAGCGTGCGGCGTCAAGAAAAGCCCGCCGCTTCACAGAACTCGAAAGGAGAGGCAGTTCTATGATACAAGTAGCAATTTTGGGGCACGGCGTCGTCGGCTCCGGCGTAGCGGAGGTTCTGCGCCAAAACCACGAAACCATTACACATAAAGCCGGCGATTCCATTGAGATCAAGCGTATCCTGGATCTGCGCAGCTTTCCTGATCTGCCGTATGCCGACTTGTTCACCACCTCATTTGATGAGATCCTAAACGACCCTGACATTCGCATTGTTGTGGAAACGATGGGTGGTCTGCATCCGGCATACGATTACGTAAAAGCCTGCCTGCTGGCCGGAAAAAGCGTTGTTACCTCCAACAAGGAGTTGGTTGCCGCCTGCGGTGATGAGTTGCTTGCGATCGCCAAAGAAAACAACTTGAATTTCCTGTTCGAGGCCAGCGTCGGCGGCGGTATACCAATTCTGCGCCCGTTGGATCAGTGCCTGGCCGCCAACGAGGTCGGCGAGATTGCCGGTATCCTCAACGGCACGACGAACTTTATGCTGACCCGTATGTTCCAGGATCACATGGATTTCGACGCTGCTTTGGCTCTGGCACAGCAGCTTGGCTATGCCGAACGCAATCCGGCTGCAGATATTGAAGGTCACGACGCCTGCCGCAAGATCTGTATTTTGGCATCGCTGGCATTCGGTAAGCACGTGTACCCGAACCAGGTACATACCGAGGGTATCACCAAGCTGACATCCGAGGATGTGCGCTATGCCGGTGCACTGAATTGCGTGATCAAGCTGATCGGTCGGGTGCGCCAGCAGGGCGATAAGATTCACTGCTTAGTTGCTCCGATGCTGATCCCGAAAACCAGCTTGCTCGCCGACGTCAACGATGTTTTCAACGGCATTATGGTACGTGGCAACGCCATTGGCGACGTGGTATTCTACGGTCGCGGTGCCGGCAAGCTGCCCACCGCTTCTGCTGTGGTCGCCGACGTCATCGACGAGGTCAAGCATCTCAACGCCCGTAAATATCTGTTCTGGGGCCCGGGCGATCCGGATTATGTGCTGGATCCCAAAACCGACGCCTACGCCTTCCTACTGCGCTTCCGCACGGCAGACAAGCAAGCGTTGCTCAACTGTCTGCACGATACGCTGGGCAATGTGGACGTCATCACCTGCCCCGATGCCGACGATGAGGATGTCGCAATCCGCATCCCCTCGATCACCGAAGAAGAACTCGATCGCCGACTGGCGGCACTTACCGACGTTGCGGTAGTCAGCTGTCTGCGTATCGCTGAACTGTAAAAGGAGGACTCATAGATTATGCTGATCGTACAGAAATTCGGCGGCAGCTCCGTCGCCGATGCCGAACGAGTGATGCGTGTCGCTGACATTATCACCCGCACCTATCGGCAGGGAAATGAGGTCGTCGTCGTCGTTTCCGCTCAGGGCGACACCACCGATGATCTCATCGAAAAAGCCAACGAGATCAACCCCAAGGCCAGCAAGCGTGAAATGGATATGCTGCTCGCTTCGGGCGAACAGATCTCGATCGCTCTGCTCGCCATGGCGATCGAAAAGCTGGGTTGCCCCGCTATTTCGCTTCTTGGCTGGCAAGCGGGCTTCCGCACCAATTCCAAATATTCCAACGCACGGATCAAGAAGGTAAACTCCGAGCGCATCCGTGCAGAGTTGGATAAGAACAAGATCGTCATCGTCGCCGGCTTCCAGGGCCTGAACAAATACGATGACATCACCACCCTCGGCCGTGGCGGTTCGGATACCAGCGCCGTTGCCATTGCCGCTTCGATGCACGCCGATCTGTGCCAAATCTACACCGACGTTGACGGCGTATACACTGCCGACCCGCGCAAGGTACCGGGCGCTATCAAGCTCGACGAGATCACGCACGACGAAATGTTGGAACTCGCCACGCTCGGCGCACAGGTGCTGAACAACCGCTCTGTGGAAATGGCAAAGAAATATGGCATTGAACTGGAGGTTCTCTCCAGCATTACTCAGAAACCCGGTACCAAAGTGAAGGAGGTCACCAACGTGGAAAAAATGTTGATCACCGGTGTCGCAAAGGACACCAGCATCGCCCGTATTGAGATTGTCGGTTTGCCCGACTCGCCCGGCATCGCCTTTAAGGTGTTTGCCCTGGTTGCACAGGCTCACGTCAACGTCGATATCATCCTGCAGTCTGTGGGCCGTGACGGCACGAAGGATATCTCCTTTACCGTTCCGGAAGCCGACGGTGAAAAGACGGTTGCCGCTGTGAAAGAGTACTGCGAACGCCTTGGCGTCAAGAAGATCAATTGCGATACCGACCTCGCCAAGATCTCGATCGTCGGCGCCGGTATGGAGACGCACGAGGGCGTGGCTTCCAAGATGTTTGAGGCTCTGTCGGATGCCAATATCAACATCCAGACAATCTCCACCAGCGAGATCAAGATCTCGGTGCTGATTGACCGCAAGGACGCTGACCGCGCCGTCGCCTCGGTACACAGCAAGTTCTTCGACACCGACGATTGATCTCTTCCCCTATACGATCAAAAGCCGGCACAGATGCAAACGCATCCGTGCCGGCTTCTGTTTTCTGTATTCTTGAATTCCTCCGCCCGCTATGATATAATACGAGCGAGGTGAAACCAATGGCTGAGTGGAATTGCGAGGAATGTGATTACTTCGATTACGACGAGGAGACCGACACCTACGACTGCCTGATGAATCTCGATATGGACGACTTCGAGCGATTTGCGTTTTCCAAGCAGGAACGGTGTCCTTTTTTTCGAATTCGTGACGAATATCGCATCGTTCGCCGCCAAAATTGACCGTTTTTTTGCTAATTTTTTCGAAAGAGGGTGGTCAAACTGCCGATCGGTTTGTATCTGCACGTCCCATTTTGCGTATCCAAATGCCCGTATTGCGATTTTTATTCGGTAGCAGCAACCGA
The DNA here is from genome assembly GCA_045630285.1 of Acutalibacteraceae bacterium. Lineage (GTDB taxonomy): Bacteria > Bacillota > Clostridia > Oscillospirales > Acutalibacteraceae > RGIG3009. The sequence goes on from JAZQSX010000032.1 coordinate 43,940, forward strand.
TCTTCAGTTGGACGCCTACACGGACGCTTTGGCAAACTCCCTCGCCGATTGGTCGGCAAAAACCGGTAAAACCGCCGACACGCTGTATTTCGGCGGCGGTACCCCCTCGCTGCTCGGCGCCAAACGCATCGCCCGTCTCGTCAGTACCGCACGACGACTGTTTTCCATTCCGGATGACGCAGAGATCACGTTAGAGGCCAACCCCGGCGATGCTCTGAATGAGGTGTTTCCCGCCTTCGCCGCAGCGGGCGGCAATCGATTGTCACTCGGGATGCAATCCACCAACGATGCCCAGCTGCGTGTCCTCGGAAGACGTCATACCGTCTCGCAGACCGAAGCCGCAATCCGCTCTGCCGTGAAAGCGGGAATCGCCAATTATTCGCTGGATATTATGCTCGGCACGCCTAACCAGACCACCGACGACGTGCAGCACGCCGTCTCGTGCTGTGCGCAGTGGGGGGCATCACACGTGTCAGCGTATCTCTTGAAGCTCGAAAGCGGCACACCGTTTGCGCTCTCTCCCCCGCCACTTCCCGATGAGGATACCACCGTTTCGCTGTATCATACGGTTGCGGAAGCTTTGGAACAGCACGGCTACCACCAGTATGAAATTTCCAATTTTGCGAAGCCGGGGCTGGAAAGCCGACACAATTTGAAATACTGGAATCTCGATCCGTATCTCGGCATCGGCCCGTCGGCGCATTCTTTCCTCGACGGAAAACGATTGGCGTATCCCCGCTCACTTGCGGATTTCCTGGGCGGTAACCCGCCGACAGCGGAAAGCCCCACCCCCACCGCCATTTCCGAAGGCTCTGCTGAGGAATATGCCATGCTGCGGCTGCGGCTGACTGCCGGTCTGCGTGAGGATGAGTTTGTCGCCCGCTTTGGCGCACCGATCCCTGCCGCCTGGCGGCAAAAAGCGGCGGCGCTCCCTCCCTCGTTGATCGCTGTCGACGGCGACGGCCTGCGCTTGACCCGTGACGGCTTTCTTGTCTCCAATGCGATCCTTTCCCGCTTGCTGGGTACCGTATAAATCTTGACATTTCGTCGACGGATAGTATAATGGAATAGACCACACTGTTAAAGGAGTTTTCACTATGTATGATAACGCTGTAATCGACCGTTTTGTATTTGAAGATCGTGAAGCGATCGTCGTGCATCCCACCGTACCGGCTAACGGTCGTTGGATCTGGAAAGCAGAATACTACGATGCATTTCCGAACTTTGAAGAGGCGATGATCGAGAAAGGATACCACATCTGCTATCTCGGCCACCCCACTCGCTGGGCACCCGACAGTGAGGTCGAAGCCAGTGCCGCTTTTTTGCGATACGTAGCGGAGACCTATAATCTGGAGACCCGTGGCGTTGCTGTCGGCATGAGCTGCGGCGGCCTGATGTCTGCCCGCTTGGCAGAGGCTCATCCCGAACTCATCGCCGTTCTGTATCTTGACGCTCCCGTGATGAATATTTTGAGTTTGGCAGGTCTCGGTGAGGCGCCGTTTGTGGAGCAGTTCCACATTGAGCTCCTCAACACCTATGGTTTCAACAAAAGTTCTCTGGTCGCCTTCCGTGGCAGCCCGATCGACAATATGAAGCCGCTGCTGGAGCACCGTATTCCTGTGATGATGATCTACGGCAATGCCGATAACGTGGTTATCTACGCAGAGAACGGTAAAATCCTGGAGGATTACTACCGTGCAAACGGCGGCACGATCAAGGTCATCTGCAAATCGATGTGCAACCACCACCCGCACGGCTTGACCGATCCGCAGCCGATCATTGATTTTGTGGAAGAGCATTTTGGCGAAGCAATCTAACCTATAAACGAAAAGGCATCCAACCGAGGTTGGATGCCTTTTTTTATAGCTTACGCAATTTTTCGAGATACGCTTCAAAATACGGCGGCAAGCCGCTGTCAAATTCCAGATATTCGCCGCTGATCGGATGCACAAACCCGATACAGCGTGCGTGCAAGCACTGCCCCTGCAGCTCCGCAGGTTGCTTTGCACCGCCATATACCGTATCGCCCGATACAGGGTGTCCCAGGTAGGCCATATGCACACGAATCTGGTGCGTGCGTCCCGTTTCAAGCTTGAGCCGCACATACGAGTAGCCCGGAAACTCCTCCAGCACCGTATAATGCGTGATCGCCTGCTTGCTGTTACGCTCGGTCACCGCCATTTTCTTACGGTGAACCGGGTGACGACCAATGGGAGCATTGACCGTTCCTTCCCGCTCACGCAAATGGCCAACGACCACTGCCTCGTATATACGGGTAAAGCTGTGTTCCTTAATCTGCTCCGCCAAACCTTGATGTGCACGGTCGCTTTTGGCAACAATCAACAACCCACTGGTATCCTTGTCAATACGGTGTACGATACCGGGTCGCATCACGCCGTTGATGCCCGACAGCCCCTCGGGGCAATGGGCAAGCAGCGCATTGACCAGCGTACCGTCGGGATTGCCGGCGGCGGGATGAACCACCATGCCTTTTGGCTTGTTGACCACCAGCAGATCCGCATCTTCATACACAATGTCAAGCGGAATATCCTGCGGCTGTGCCTCGCACGGTTGTAATTCCGGTATCACTACCGTCAACACGGTATTTTGCGAGAGACGGGCGCTTTTTGCAAGCGCCCGTCCATTTACTGTTACATTACCTTGCTCCAACCATTTCTGCGCAGCGGCACGGGTAATCGACAGTGCCTCCGACAGAAAGCGGTCTGCTCGCTCCCCCTCAGCCTCCGGAGGAATCGTCAGATACTGTTCCATTTGCGTCCTCCGTCGTTGATGCTTTCTTATCCTCATACACAAAGCAGAAGAAGATTAAGAGCAAAACCGAACCGACTACCACGAAGCAGTCTGCCACGTTGAAGATCGGGAAATCCATAAACGTCACTTTCAGAAAGTCGACGACATACCCCAGCAGCAACCGATCGATAAGATTGCCAATACCACCCGCCAAGATCAGTGTGGCACTCAGGTTGAACAGCTTGTAGTGGCGGAATTGGCCGAACAAGACGAAAGCACCCAAGGCGATCATAACGATCATCGTGATAACAACCAAAAACCACCGCTCATCCGAGAGAATGCTGAATGCGGCACCGGAGTTTTCCGTGTAGGAAAAATCCAACACGCCGGGAATCACCGTAACGGCATCGCCGTTGCGAAGGTACATAACCGACAACCATTTGGTGAGCTGATCGAGCCCGACCAACACCGCCGTTATTGCCAAAATCATGCACTGAAACATCGGACCCCTCCTCTCATCTTACAGACCGAGCAGCGCGGCACAACGGGCGCACAAGCCGGCTGCTTCGCCGTCTTCCTTGACCGTATCGCTGTAGGACCAGCAGCGGCAGCACTTGCCGCCGTCAGCATGAGCCACCGAAACAGACAAGCCGTCCACCTCGCCGGTGTACTCACCGACGCCTTCGCCGCAAACCTCAACCTGCGACACGATCAGCACGGTCGGCAGCTGGTCTTCCACCAATTTCACAAAAGACAACAGTTCCGGCTTACAATACAGCGTCACCTTCGCCTCCAGCGAGCTGCCGATCAGCTTGGCAGCACGGGCGGTCTCCAGCACTTTCTGCACATCGTCACGGATCGCATGAATGCGTGCCCACTTTTCTTCGAAAGCGGGATCGGAAACCAGCTTCGGCTGCGGGATCTCGTTAAGCAACACCGAACGAGCGTCGTCCTCGACCGTGTGCGGCATAAAGGACCAGATCTCTTCGGCGGTAAACGCCAGAATCGGAGCCAACATACGAGTCAACGTATTCAAGATCCGATAGATCGCCGTCTGTGCAGCACGGCGCTTTTCGCCGTCCTTCGCCTCGACATACAGGCGATCCTTCAGTACATCTAAGTAGAAGTTGGACAGATCCACCACGCAGAAATGGTGCATCGCATAGAACGCATCGTGGAACTCGTAATTTTCATACGCTTCACGCACGGTTGCCACGACCTGCTCCAAGCGAAGCAGTGCCCAGCGGTCAATATCCAGCAGCTTGTCATCCGCCACGCAATCCGTATTGGGATCAAAGTCGTGCAGGTTGCCGAGGATGTAGCGTGCGGTATTGCGCACCTTACGATACGCCTCGGAGAGCTGCTTCAGAATATCCTTCGACAAACGAACGTCCACACGATAATCCAGCGAAGCGACCCACAAGCGCAGAATTTCCGCACCGTAGTCCTTAATAACCTCATCGGGTGCGATCGCATTGCCCAGCGATTTGTGCATCGCCTTACCCTCGCCGTCCACGACCCAACCGTGAGTCAGTACGGCCTTATACGGCGCCTTGCCGGTGCAAGCCACCGACGTCAGCAAGGAGGACTGGAACCAACCACGATACTGGTCAGCGCCCTCCATGTACAGATCGGCAGGATTGGTCAGCTCCGAACGCTCATCCAACACAGCGGCATGGGTGGAACCGGAGTCAAACCACACGTCCATAATATCGCTTTCCTTGCGGAAATGATGACCACCACAATGCGGGCAGGTCGCACCCTCGGGAAGGATCTCGTCCGCCTCGTGGGTATACCAACCGTTGGAGCCCTCACGACGGAACAGCTCGGAAACGGATTTGATAAATTCGCCGTCGATGATCGGCTCGCCGCATTCCTCGCAATAGAAAATCGGGATCGGCACGCCCCACAAGCGTTGACGGGAAATACACCAGTCGCTGCGCTCACGCACCATCGAGGTGATGCGGTCCTCGCCCCAGGCAGGCATCCATTTCACTTCCTGAATGGCGCGCACAGCGTCGTCTTTGAAACTGTCTACCGAGCAGAACCACTGCGCCGTAGCACGGAACAGCACCGGCTTCTTGCAGCGCCAGCAGTGAGGATACTGGTGAACGATCTTCTTCATAGCGAGCAGCGAACCGGTCTTGTCCATATGAATGGCAATCGCTTTGTTCGCCTCGTCGGTCGTCATACCGGCACAGATCGGGCCGGCCTCTTCGGTCATACGACCTTCGCCGTCAACCGGAACCACGATGCCAATCTGCTCGTATTTCTTACAGACGTTAAAGTCATCCACACCGTGGCCGGGTGCCGTATGAACACAACCCGTGCCGCTCTCCAGCGTGACGTGATCACCCACAATGATCAGCGATTCACGGTCAAGGAACGGATGCTTCGCCGTCATATATTCCAATTCCTGACCCGTGAAGGTCGCCAGCACGGTGTAATCCGTGATACCGGCAGCCGCCAGCGTTTCCTCGGTCAGTGCTTCCGCCAGAATGTAATTCTCCTCGCCGCACTTGACCACCTGATAGGTGAAGTTCGGACCAAGGCAGATCGCCAGGTTCGCAGGCAACGTCCAGGTGGTGGTCGTCCAGATCACGAACGAAGTTTTCGCAGGGTCCACGCCCTTCGCAGACAACACGCCACGCTCGTCCGCCACCGGGAACTTAACGTACACCGAGTAGCAGGGATCCTCACCGTATTCGATCTCCGCCTCTGCCAATGCCGTGTGGCATTCTGCGCACCAGTACACCGGCTTCAGGCCCTTATAAATGTACCCCTTGGTCGCCATTTCGCCAAACACTTCGATCTGGCGGGCTTCAAACTCGGGGCGAAGGGTAATATACGGATTTTCCCAGTCACCAAGCACACCCAAACGCTTGAACTGCTCGGTCTGATCGTGAATATATCCCTCGGCGAACTCACGGCAAATGTCACGCAGCTCGACCGGAGACATCGACAACGCCTTGTCCACGCCAACCTTGGCACGTGCCTTCAATTCAATGGGCAGACCGTGCGTATCGAAGCCGGGTACAAACGGAGATTGGTAGCCACTCATATTGCGATAGCGCACGATCATATCCTTGATGATCTTGTTGAGCGCCGTGCCAATGTGAATGTTACCGTTGGCGTACGGAGGGCCATCGTGCAGAACAAAACGGGGCTTACCCTCGTTCTTCTTCACGATCTCCTCATACGTATGCTCATTGTCCCACTTCTCGAGAAATTGCGGCTCCCGCTGCGGCAAATTACCACGCATCGGGAACTCGGTCTGGGGCAGATTCAGTGTCTGATTGTAATCCTGCTGTTGCATTATTTTATCTCCTTTAGCAAACTGTTCGCATTACTTGCGCTTTTTGCGACGGCTTTTCGGCTCATCGTCATCGTCTGCACTAATGTCATAGTCATTGCCGAACTTCAAATTCGAAAACCGTGAAACCGGTTTCATATCCTGTTCTTGCTCCGGGATCGCCACGACCTCTTCTACCGGCGGTGCCACGATCACGTTGTCATCGGCCGACGCTTCCTCCACCACGGGAATCGGGATCTCAGCCGTTACACTTTCCGGCGGAGCCACCGGAACGACCACAGTCTCCTCCACCGGTTGTGCTTCCATCGGTTGCTCTTCAATCGGCTTCTCTTCAACCGGCTTTTCCTCAACCGTTTCTGCCTGCTCAGGAATCAAACGAAGCAGCTCCAGATGCTCCTTATACATCGTCAGCATACGTGCTTTGAACGCTGCAACCTCGTCCTGAACCTTCTTCAGTTCACGGCGAGCATCCTCGACCTGCGTCAGCACCTCCTGGTGCGCTTTTTCCGCTTCGCACTTCGCCTCGTCAATGATCTGCTGTGCCTTCACCGCAGCTTCACGAAGCACGTTGTCACCCGTACGCTGTGCATTGAGCAAAGCGGAACGAATGGTATCCTCATCGTTGCGATACTCCACGAGCTTGTCGGCAAGTATCTTCATTTTTTGAGTGAGTTCCTCTTTTTCCTGCATCAACTGCTGGACGGTATCCACGCAAGCGTCAATAAAGTCGTCCACCTCTTCGGCACGATACCCACGGCCTCGGTTAAATTCAACGTTGCGAATACTCTCCAATGTCATCATAAGAAACTCCTCCTTCAATCACATTAAATATACTGTTCCAAGCGAACGATCAGCCGCCCTTTACGGGTCGGCGGACCGATTTGTGCCACACGAAACCGTCCCGAACCCCGCACCGACAGCACGTCTCCTTCACTGACAGTGGCCGAGCCGGAGAGTGCCGGCATATGGTTCAGCGAAACCGCTCCGGCGGCAATACGACGCGCCGCTTCCTCACGAGACGTGCGCAACGCAACGTGCAGTACGGCATCCAAGCGAGGGGACGGCACCGTATCCTGCCATTCACGGAACTCCCGCCGCACGACGATCTCACCGCTGTACGGGTATTCGGCTTTGACGCCCTCCGAACCGATTTTCGTCACCGATTCCGCCAAAAAAGGCGCCAGTTCTTCATCCGCCAGCACGATCGACAATCCCGGGGTACAAACGATATCCCCCACTTTATCACGGCGGATCCCCGTTGCCAACACCGCACCCAGTACATCGCGGTGCGTGAGGTTGGCGATCGCACGGTAGCGGAAAGCGACGGCACGAATGGGAAAATCGTCCTCGTTTATCGGGATAAACGAGGGGAAAACGCCCAAAATCGTGCGTTCTGCAGTCGAATAGCCACCAAAAAACAGGGCGTCCGACATGCCCTTTTCATGCAAGACGGCTCGTGCCACCGCTTGTTGATGTTCATCAAGGAAGCCAACAAAACGGGGACACGAGCGTACGTTACACAGATAACATGCATCCTCTATGCGGGCGCGCAGCAGTGCGTCCTCCTCGGATACATCAGAAATACAGGCCATTGTTCTCCAGTTCGTCCAACAGATCACCCATAAAGCCTACGTTGTAGGGCGTGATGATATAGGTGCAGTTGGCGACCTTCTTGATCTGACCGTCGTTGGCATACGCCACGCCGCTCAGGAAGTCGAGAATGCGGCGAGCCACATCCTTGTTGGAAGATTCCAAATTGAGAACCACCGTGCGCTTGGCGTTCAGGTGGTCAGCGATGGTGCTGGCATCGTCAAAGCGCTCCGGCTTCACCAGAACGACCTGCAGCTGTGCCGTAGCGTGGATGTTGACAACCTTGTTGCCTTTGCGTACAGCATCCTGCTCCGCCGTGTGATCGGAAGAACGGGACATCAGTTCCGTGGTGCCCTCCTCCTGTACTTCGCGCTCGTCTTCCGCATCACCGAGAAGATCCTGCAATTTTCCGAAAAGACCCATGGTTATTTCCTCCTACTTACTTAATATACTCTCTTGCTCCGAAGATTGCCGAACCGATCCGGACCAGCGTCGATCCTTCACGGATAGCTTCCACGTAATCCATTGACATACCCATGGACAAAATCTCCATAGTTATATTATCTACGTTTTTGTCCTTAATGTCAATAAACAGTTTCCTCATTTGCGAAAAAATTGCACGTTTTTCCGCTTCCGAGGGCAAAATCGGCGGAATTGTCATCAATCCACGCACCCGAATACCCTCAAGCGTCGCCATTTGCTCCAAAAGCTTTGGCAACTCCTGCACCGAAACGCCGCTTTTGGACTCCTCACCGCCGATGTTTACTTCCACCAGCACATCTACCGATCCCCGGGGCGTTTTCAGCGCCGCATCGGATATGGCACGTGCCAATCGCTCACTGTCGACCGATTGGATCATATCCACCTCGCCGACGATCCGTTTGACCTTATTCGTCTGCAGGTGGCCGATCAGATGTGCCTGCACGCCATCCAATTGCAGAGCGTCCCGTTTTTCCAAGAACTCCTGCACCCGGTTCTCGCCGATACAGGTGATACCACACGTCAAAGCGGCGTTGATACGTTCGGGCGGCACCGTTTTCGTTACCGCCATCAGCGTTACCTCTTCACGGCGACGGCCGGCGGCGAGACACGCCTCCCGGATCTGTTCTTCGATGCGCTGCAAATTGTCACGGATATAGTCAAACTCACTTGACAAGCTTGCCGTCATACAGATCCTCTCCCTTGATCACCATTTTATCATACAGTTGTGCATAGGATGTATCATCCAGGATTTCACATACTGAAATCTTGTTCTTCTCATCGTGGTACAGCACGTGGACTCGACGAAATGCCAGCACGTTGCCCACTTGCACGTAGACACCCGGCTCCTGCTTTTCGTTGAAATGAATCGAATCGTCCGGAATACGGATACCGTTATACTCCTTGATACGGATTTCGATCTGCTCCACACGGATCGTGGACAGCTCCTGGCTCATATTCGTGCATTTGAAGATCAGTGCCGCTGTATCGTCGGTATTTTTATTGATCGCCGTCAACGTCATCGGAATAGCGTCACCGCTGACAAACGGCATCTTCACCTCCAGCCGACCGCCGATGCTGAGGCCTTCGGCTTTGGACAGCGGCACCGTACACGCCAGAAACCACTCGTAGTCACCAACGATTTTACCCAGTCCCGTTTGCTCTGCTTCCGGCTGGTAATTGATGACGTTGTTGATATCGTCCACTGTAAGCTTGGTTACGTCATCGGTAACACACAGCGACTCATAGCCGTCCAAATGACTGATAAAATAACCCGCCGCAGGAGAAGAAACCGTGCCGATCGCCGCCTCAAACGTGCCGGCCAGCTCCCGTCTTTCCTGCCGTAATGCATTCAGCCGCTCGTCAAAGTTTTTGACGTTGCCGATCGTTAATTGCTTTTTATTAAGCAGCTCCAGCAAGCGAGCGTGCAGTTTCTCCATTTCTTGGAAATCCGAGGATTGCGCCTCTTCCGCAATGTTCAGCCACACTTCGTTGATCTGGTGCTTGATCGTCGACAGATTCACACGGTTGGAGGTGCCTTGGGCATTGATCGATTCCAGCGCCTCGATCTCCGCATCCAACAGATTCAACTGCTGCTGGCGCAGGGCATCGTCCTCACTGCGGTAAATTTCCGCCAGCGCGCCGTGACGGGATACCCGTCCACCGTTTTGAATGGTGTAGAACAGATGTCCCTCCGGCTTATCCGGAACGACCGTTTCGGTGCGGTATACCACGCCCACGGTCTCTACCGTTTGATACCCGGTGGCACGCACGATCGTTTCCGTCTCAAGAGGTGACACTAAAACCAGATAGCTCTGCACCGCAACGTACACCAGCACCAGCGCCGCTGCGGCAATGTGCAATATTCGTTTAACAACAGGATTCATACGTGCCACCTCCTCTTTTATAGTGTTTCTCGAATCAACCGCTCTGCGGCATCGACAAGACCGCCGTCGTCCACGTACAGCGGTGTCAGCCACGGCTCACGCCGAAACCACGACAGCTGTCGCTTGGCGTACCGTCGGCTTCCCTGCCGAATGGCATCCGCCGCCGTTTCCAGTGAGACTTCACCGTCAAAATACGGATCCAATTCCTTGTAACCGATTGCCTGACGAATGGTATCGGCGTGCGGCTGAGAACGAAGCCACCTTGCTTCTTGCAGCAAGCCTTGCTCCAGCATCACGGTCACACGTCGGTCGATACGCTCGTACAACACCGCCCGATCACGGAAATCCAACCGCATACCGCACACCCGATACGGCGACGGTTGACGGCGGGATTCCTCATTCTGCTGTGTGATCGTGCGGCCCGTCGTCCGATAGATTTCAAGCGCCCGCACGATACGCCCCCGATCATTGGGATGCAGCCGCGCCGCTGTGGCAGGGTCGATCTTTTCCAATTCCTGCAGTAGTATCTCGGTTCCTTCATCTTCGGCACGCCGATTCAGCTCTTCCCGCACCGCACGGTCAGCGGGCTGTTCTTCATATTGAAGATTGTCCACGACCGCCTGAATATACAGCCCCGTTCCACCACACAGCACGGGCAGCTTGCCCCGACCGTGAACCTCACGGATCGTTTCGTGTGCCGCTTCAGTATAGCGTGCTACGCTGTACGACGCCTCCGGGGGAAGAAATCCCATCAGATGATGCGGGATCCCTGCCATTTCGTCCACGGTGGGACGTGCGGTACCGACCCGCAAGCCGTCGTAGACCTGCATAGAGTCCGCCGAGATGACCTCACCGTGAAAGCGTCGGCACAATTCGACAGCCAACGCCGTTTTACCAGAGGCTGTCGGGCCGGCGATTACCACCAGCGGTATCTGACCTACCGACATGGTCACGTCTCCTTTATACAATACGTCCAAACTGCTTTTCGATCTCACGGGCGGTCAACTCAAAGCACACGGGACGGCCGTGAGGGCAGGTGCGAATATCGTCTTCATACAACACCCGTTCTGCCAACTTCTGCAGCTCCTGCGGCGTGCTTCCGTCGCCGCCCTTGACGGCGGCACGGCACGCCACCGAATGATAGATCCAATCCAAACGGGCGGTCGTGACCTCACGACGGCCGCTGAGCAGTCCACCGGCGATCTCACGCAGGCTTTCCGCAATGTCGCCGTCAGCAAGCACCATCGGCACCGTGCGGACCAGCAGCGATCCGCCGCCAAATTCCTCTACGTCAAACCCGGCCTCTGCCAACGCATCACCCGCCGTCAAAAGAGCGTCCAGTTCCTCCCGACTAAGTGCCACCGTCAAAGGTGCGAGCAATAACTGTGCATCACTGTGATCGGCTTTGCGCAATTCGTTATACAAAATCCGCTCGTGAGCGGCATGCTTGTCAATAAAATATACCGAGCCTCGCCATTCCGCTACAATGTAGGTGTGTAACACCTCACCTACCAGCCGTACCGGCTCGGGGGCCTCCACCAACGTCGGTTCCTCCGCCGTCACCACCGTGACGGGCGCTGCCACCTCGGGCAGAGGCGCTTTTTTCTCTTTTTCAGTGATTGGTCGGAAAAACTCCTGCGACAGCGGTGCTTCGTCACGCAACACCGCCGTGTTCGTCATCGGGCGGCGCTGCCATAGCGGCGTGGCCGGACGAGGTGCCGTGGCGGGCGGCAACGGCTGCTTTTCCGACAGCGGTGCCGTGCTGACCGTATGTGCGATCTGCTTGGCGGTCGGTGCCGCCGTACGAGGAACAGCCTCCGGCATCGGCTCACGCACCGGTGCCGCAAACGTCGCTTGCTTCGGTGCCCCGTCGCCATCCAAGGCGGATTTGACACCGTGATACACTGCGTCAAATACCGGCTTCTCATTCACAAACCGCACTTCGATCTTGGCGGGATGCACGTTGGCATCCACCGTTTCGGGCGGCATATCAATATTCATCACACAGGCGGGGAACTTGCCCACCATGACGGCACCTTTATACGCCTGCTCCAGCGCCGCCATTGCCGTACGGGTCTTAACATAACGTCCGTTGATAAAGAAATGCTGCATCGTACGATTGGCACGGGCGGCGGTAGCACGGCAAATATAGCCGTGCACGTGAATACCTCCCAGCGTATACTCGATCGGGATCAGCGTTTTGGCAAATTCCCTGCCGAGCACCGCACCGATGCAGGAATACAGATCGTTGTCGCCCGGGGTCAGCAGTTCTTCCCGTCCCTCACGAATAAAGCGGAAAGAAATTTCAGGGTGCGATAACGCCAGACGATCTACCACACCGGCGACGGCATTCGCCTCGCCGACGTCTTTTTTGAGAAATTTCATACGTGCAGGGACATTATAAAACAAATCCTGCACACAAATTGTCGAACCACGGGGGCAACCGGCATCCGTCAGCGAGATCTCCTCACCGCCCTCCAGCCGATAGCACGTACCCGCCAATTCGTCCTCCGTGCGGGTGGTCAGCTCTACACGGGACACGGCAGCAATCGACGCCAACGCCTCGCCACGGAATCCAAGCGTACCGATCCGCTCCAGATCCGCTTCCTCACGGATCTTGCTGGTAGCGTGGCGCAAAAACGCCGTCGGCACATCCTCACGGGCAAAGCCACAGCCGTTATCCGACACGGATAAAAAGGCGACGCCGCCGTTTTTGATTTCCACCGTGATTGAGGTTGCACCGGCATCGATCGCATTTTCAACCAATTCTTTCACGACCGATGAAGGCCGTTCCACCACCTCGCCGGCGGCAATCAGTTCAGCAGTATGCTTGTCCAACACCTGTATCTTCGCCACGGTGCTTCCTCCTTTCGTTAATATGCTTGTGCCTCACGGTTCAGTTCGTACAACACCTGCATTGCTTCAATGGGTGTCAGCACGTTGACATCCAACTCACGCAAGCGGCGAATCAGATCGTTATCCACCGCCGGCAGCAGCGACAATTGTCCGTCGTCCTCCGATGCCGGTGCCGCACGGTGTACCACCGCCGTGCCGGTTTCATTCAACTCCTGTAAGATCTCACGGGCACGGGCCACCACCGCATCCGGCACACCCGCCAGCTTTGCCACCTCAATACCGTAGCTTTCGTCAGCCGGGCCACGCACAATGCGGCGCAGGAACGTAATATCGTCACCGTGCCGTTTGACTGCAATGCTGTAATTCTTGACGCCGTCTAACTGATCCTCCATCACCGTCAACTCGTGATAGTGAGTCGCAAACAGCGTTTTTGCACCCACGCGGCGTGGATCTGCTACGTATTCCAGTACCGCACGTGCAATACTCATACCGTCAAAGGTCGAGGTGCCACGGCCGATCTCATCAAACACGATAAGGCTGTTCGCTGTTGCGTGCTTGAGAATCGTTGCCACCTCGCTCATTTCCACCATAAAGGTCGATTGGCCCGAGGCCAGGTCATCCGAAGCGCCGACACGGGTAAAAATGCTGTCCACAATGCCAATAGTCGCACTTTCTGCCGGCACGAAGCTGCCGATCTGCGCCATCAGCGTGATCAGCGCCGTCTGGCGCATATACGTGGATTTACCCGCCATATTCGGGCCGGTCAAAATCACCACACGGTTTTGATTTTGATCCAACTGAACGTCGTTTGGCACAAACGGTACCTTTTGCAGCGATTCCACCACGGGATGACGACCATTTTTGATGTGGATCGTGCCGCTCATATCGATAACGGGGCAGACGTAGTTATTCCGCAACGCCACCTCAGCCAGCGCACACAGGACATCCAACGTTGCTACCGATTCCGCCGTCATCTGAATGCGGGACAACTCTGCTGCCACCGCACGGCGCACCTCAGCAAACAACTCGTATTCCAGTGCAATGGAACGGTCCTTCGCACCGAGTACACGGGCTTCCAGCTCTTTCAGCTCCTGCGTAATATATCGTTCAGCGTTCGCTAGCGTTTGTTTGCGTATGTAGTGCTCCGGCACTTGCTCCGTAAAGCTGCGGGACACCTCGATATAATACCCAAACACACGGTTATACCCGACCTTCAGGGTGCGAATACCGGTTTTTTCTTTTTCTTCCGCTTCGATACGGGCAATAATGCCCGTACCGTCGGTCATATCCAGACGCAGCTCATCCAGCTCGGCATGGTAACCGGGACGGATAACGCCGCCCTCTTTGACGGTCAGCGGCGGATCGTCAACGATCGCACGACCGATCAACGAATAAACGTCCTCCAAGGGGTCGATCCGCTCACGCAGGTCGTTGAGCAGCGTACTCTTGACCCCTTGCAGCCGCTCACGCACCGGAGCCAAACACCCAATAGTATGGTGCAAAGACCGCAGTTCCTTCGCATTCACACTGCCGTACACCACACGAGACATAATGCGCTTGAGGTCGTAAACGCCGGACAACAGCTCCTGCAGCTCCTCACGGCGCATCGGATCGTGCACCAGCTCGTCCACGGCTCCCTGACGGCGCGTGATCTGTGCCGGATGCAACAACGGCTGCTCCACCCAGGCGTGCATCAAACGAGCACCCATCGACGTCTTCGTCCGATCCAGGACACCCAGCAAGGAGCCCTGCTTCTTGCCGCTGCGCAGCGTTTCGGAGAGCTCCAAATTGCGGCGTGTAGCGAGATCCAGACGCATATACTGCACGTCGGAATACACATTGAGATAGGCCATACGCTCCAGACCGATCTTCTGCGTCATATACAAATAATGCAACGTGCAGCCGAGCGCCCGTACTGCCGAGAACTTTTCATCCAGCTCCACATCCCGCAGCGCACCCTTTTGGAAATGCCCCAAAATCGTGGCTTCAGCGGCACCGTAATCAAAGCTGGCAAGCTCCGCCTGCTCTGGCTGAACCATTAAGCGATCGGTCAAAAACGTGACCGTCACCGCATCGCCCGCAGCAACGTCGTTGAGCAACACTTCCCGTGGCGAAAACCGTGACAGCTCGTTGATGAGTCGTGCACGAATATCCGTGCCGGTAAGCTGGCACACGTGAATATCACCGGTCGACGTATCCGCAAAGCACAGACCCGCATCGACGAAGCCATCGCTGACGAACACCGTGCACAAATAATTGTTGCGAGTCTCCTCCAGCATACTGCCTTCGATCACCGTGCCCGGGGTGATGATACGCACGACTTCACGTGTCACAAGCCCCTTGGCGGTTGCAGGGTCCTCCGTCTGCTCGCAGATCGCCACCTTATATCCCTTGTTCACAAGGCGGGCAATATACCCCTCGCAGCTGTGGAACGGCACACCGCACATCGGGGCACGCTCCTCCTGTCCGCAATCCCGACCGGTAAGCACGAGCTCCAGTTCACGGGACGCCACCTTGGCATCCTCGAAAAACATCTCGTAAAAATCACCCAGACGGAAAAACAGAATGCACTGAGGATATTGTTCCTTGATCGCCAGATACTGTTGCATCATCGGCGTGAGCGGTGCCATGCCGATCACTCTCCCTGTCTTAACTCAAAAATCCTGATTAGTGGCAGCCGCCGCAGCTGCTGCAATTGCCGCTGCAGGAATGCTCGTCGTAATCGTCGGGATTGAGACCCTGTGCCGCCATATTAAGGATCGCACCAATAGCGTTAGTCACCTTATCCATTTCGGTCTTCGCTTCGTTGTATGCAGCCATCGACTCGTTCGCCATAACCTTGGCGTACACCTCACGGATCTCCACGTTGAGCGCACGAAGCTTTTCTTCGTCTTGCTCCTCACCCTTGGCAGACTCGGCGTTAATCGCCATACGCTTGAGATTAAACTCACCGATCAGTGCCTGCAGCGCCTCATCCTCATCGGCACGGGCCTGCGCCATCTGAACCTTCACAAAACGCTCGTCCTGCTGAAGAGCGTGACCCAATTCCTTTGCCATTTCCAAAATCTGTTCCATTATGATATCCTCCTTAAATAATTTCACCGGTTAATATAAAACTTCGTGCGCCAGTGATGCGTACGGTAACGCTCTCACCGATGCGGGCGGGGTCGCCCTGCACACGTACGATACTGTTTTCAGGAAGCCGTGCTTCCAGGAACTCTCCTGCATCGCTTTCTAACAACGCCTTTTGTTCCGTGCCTACCAACGCCTGCAGCCGCTCGGCAGACAGCGTTTCCTGCAACGCCGTCATCTCACGAAACCACGCCGTTTTCTCCTCTGAGGAGATCGGATCAGGCATTTTCGCCGCCGGCGTTCCCTCACGGGGTGAGAAAATGAAAGTAAACAACGAAACAAACCCAACCTCGCGGATCAGCTTCAACGTCTGCTCAAAATCCTCACGCTGTTCACCTGGGAAGCCGACGATCACATCACTGGTAAACGCAATGCCCGGCACGGTCTGCCGCGCGTAACGAATCAGTTCCAGGTACTGCTCCCTCGTGTAGCCACGGTTCATCTCCTTCAGTATGCGGTTGCTGCCCGACTGAAATGGCAGATGAAAATGCCGAGAAACCTTTTCGCACTGCGCAATCGTATCAAACAACTCGGGAGTCGCATCCTTGGGGTGCGACGTCATAAAGCGAATGAGGAAATCCCCCGGGATCGCATTGAGACGCCGCAGCAGTTCTGGAAAGGTAACGCCGTGCGCCTCCCCTTTGCCGTAGGAATTGACATTCTGTCCCAGCAGCGTAATCTCTTTATACCCTTGCCGCACAAGCTCCCGTGCCTCCGCCAGAATACACTCGGGGGCACGGCTGCGCTCCCGTCCTCGCACATACGGTACGATGCAGTAGGTGCAGAAATTGTTGCACCCGTACATAATCGGCAAAAACGCCTTAAACGTACCATCACGGTGGGTCGGGATACCCTCGGCAATAACGCCGTCACACGACGGGATCTCCACCACACGGCGGTGCTCCACCAGCGATCTGACCAACAATTCCGGCAAGCGGTGCTGCACGTGTGTGCCGAACAGCAGCCCGACGAACGGATAGCTTTGATAAAACTTTTTCGCAATATGCTCCTGCTGTACCATACAGCCGCACACCGCAATCAGCACCTCGGGACGGCGGCGCTTCAACGCTTTCAGCGCCCCCACGTTACCAAACACTCTATCCTCCGCATGCTCACGCACTGCACAGGTGTTGAACAAGATCAGGTCTGCCTCCTCGGGATTTTCGGTAAATCCGAAGCCCATTTTGGCGAGTTGACCCTTCATATGCTCCGAGTCCGACACGTTTTGCTGACAGCCGTAGGTGCGGACACACGCCAGCGGCGACGCACCCGGTCGACGCTCCTCATAAAACCGCCGGACCTGCTGCATAAACGGTTGCTGACGCTCCAGCTCCTCCGGCGAAATCACACGGGTATTTGCCATGAATATCCTCCACTATCGCCCCTTGAAACAGCGGTGCGATTGAAATCCGATAATTAGATATATTATAACAAATTACGCTTCATTATTCAACACTATTTCGCATTCCCAAGAAAAGATTTTGCAAAATATCAAAAAGGTGTTTATTTTTTTCGACAAAAGCAATATAATAAAAAGCATCAGGGGGCGTTATCATGAAAAACACCTTTCTTCCGGGTATCAAACGAGTACATTTTGTGGGCATCGGCGGCTCGGGTATGAGCCCGCTTGCCGAGATCCTGCACTCCCAAGGCTTCGTCATCACCGGCTCGGATGTTAACGAGTCGGATAATCTCGCACGGATGCGTCGCTTGGGCATCACGGTAAAGATGCCGCAGGCGGCAGAAAACATCGGGGATGCCGAGCTGGTCGTGTACACGGCGGCTGTGGCGCAGGACAATCCTGAGCTTGTCGCCGCCGCAAAACGGGGCATTCCGCTGATGGAGCGTGCCAAGCTGCTTGGACTGCTGTCCCGTGGTTTCGCTTCCACCGTCGCCGTTGCGGGCACGCACGGAAAAACCACCACCTCGTCGATGGTATCTCAAATTCTGCTGCAGGCAGGGCGGGATCCGTCAGTATTCATCGGCGGGCGGCTGCCGCTTATCGATGCCAACGGCCGTGCGGGTGAATCGGATGTTTTCGTGTGCGAAGCGTGCGAGTTCAAGGATCATTACCTCGAAATGACGCCGGCGATCTCGATCATTCTCAACGTGGATGCCGATCATCTGGATTATTTCGGCTCGTTGGAGGGCGTCATCGCCTCGTTCCGCAACTTTGCCACCCAAACCACCCAAACGCTGATTATCAACGCCGACGATCCCAATACCTGCCGTGCCGTTGAGGGGCTGGATCACGCTCGCATCATTCGTTTTGGCCTTTCGGACGATTGTGACTGGCAGGCCCGCAACCCTCACGTCGAGGACGGCGCTTACGGTTGCTACGAGCTGTACCACAACGGGGAAAAGCTTGCCGACGTGCGTCTGGGCGTTCCCGGATGGCACAATATTCTCAACTCCCTGGGAGCCGCAGCCGCAGCGTATCTGTGTGGTGCCACCGGCGAGGAGATCGCCGACGGGCTTACCGCCTTCCATGGTGCGGGACGCCGCTTTGAATTCCTCGGTACGGTCGGCGGGGTCACCATTGCTGACGATTACGCCCACCACCCCACTGAGATCGAAGCAACCGTCAAAGCCGCCAAAGCGATGCCGTACGAACGTGTGTGGGCGATCTTCCAGCCCTTCACCTTCTCCCGCACCGCACGGCATCTGGACGAGTTCGCCGAGGCGCTGTCTCTGGCCGACGAGGTGATCGTCAGTGACATTATGGGTTCTCGTGAGACGAACGAATGGAACGTCTCCTCCGAGCAGATCACCGATCAGATCGACGGGGCGCATTACCTTGCCACCTTTGAGGAGATCAGCCGCTTTGTAGCGGAGCACGCCGCACCCGGCGACCTGATCCTGACAATGGGCGGCGGCGACGTATACAAATGCGCTCGCATGATTCGCTCACTGCTTGAAGGCAAAAAATAATCACATAAAAAGAACCGGCTCTGTGAGCCGGTTCTTTATTTTATCCAATCACCGTTTCGGCGTACCGCACCGCTTCCATAGCGTCCTTGGCGTAGTGATCGGCACCGATTGTATCGGCATACTCCTTCGTCAGCACGGCACCGCCGACGATCACCTTGCACCACGGCGCTTTTTCCTTCAGCAAAGCGATCGTTTCCTCCATTGCCGGTACCGTCGTAGTCATCAGTGCACTGAGTCCCGCCAATGGTGCCCGCCGTTCGACAACGGCCTCCACTACCGTTTCCGGCGGCACGTCACGGCCGAGGTCGATCACCTCAAAGCCGTAATTTTCCAAAAGCAGCTTCACAATGTTTTTACCAATATCGTGAATATCGCCCTTGACGGTAGCCAGTACAAACGGGCCCGCCGACGCCGTTGTCGCCTCAGTCGCCGCCACAAACGCCTTGATGCTCTCAAACGCACCCTTGGCCGCCTCAGCGCTCATCAGCAGCTGCGGCAGGTACACAGTCTTTTTTTCGAAGCCCTCACCCACCAAATTCAGTGCCGGAATGATCTCGCCATTCACGATCTCCAGCGGCGGCACCGTTTTCAGTAAGGCCGTTGCCATTTCTCCTGCCTTATCCTTCAGTCCCCGCACGATCGCCTGTTGCAGTTCGCTGGCTGCCGTCAACGGAGAGACGGTGGCAGTCGGCACTGCCGTCGTAGCAGCAGCGAACGTCTCTGCCGCACGAATATACCCCTCGCAATTGGGGTCCAAGCCATTCAGGGCTTTGTAGCTGTGATATACCTTCTGCATCTCTGCCGAAAACGGATTCATGATCGCCGCCGACAGTCCGCTCGCCAACGCCATAGCAAAAAACGTGCCGTTGAGCGCCTCTCGGCTCGGCAAACCAAACGAGACGTTTGACACACCGAGCGACGTATGACAACCCAGCTCGGTACGAATACGGCGAAGCGCTTCCAGTGTAACGGCGGCAGCCGTCGGATCGGCGCTCACTGCCATAGTCAGCGTATCAAAGATCAAATCGTGCCTTCCAATGCCGTACGAGGCGGCGGTATCGACGATCTTCCGGGCGATTGCCAACCGCCCCTCCACCGTCGCCGGGATGCCGTCTTCGTCCAACGTCAATGCGACCACCAGACCGCCGTATTTCTTCACAAGCGGGAATACGGCGTGCATACTCTCCGCCTTGCCGTTGACGGAATTCACCATCGCTTTGCCGTTATAGCGACGCAGTGCGCCCTCCATAGCCGTCACGTTCGCTGTGTCGATCTGTAACGGCAGATCGGTGATCGCCTGCAGCTCGCACACCGCCGTTTTCAGCATCGACGGCTCGTCAATATCCGGCAGACCGACATTCACGTCCAGAATATGAGCGCCCGCCTCCTGCTGACGAATTCCTTCGCTGAGCAGGTAATCGATCTCGTTGTTGATCAGCGCTTGCTTAAAGCGCTTCTTACCCGTCGGGTTAATGCGCTCACCGATGAGCAGCGGCATCTTGCCAAAGACGACCGCACGCGCATACGACGAAACCACCGTACGCTGTTTACCGGTTAGCGGCAGCGGCGTTATCGAAGCCGTTGCAGCGGTCAAAGCACGGATATATTCCGGTGTCGTGCCGCAGCAGCCTCCGGCCACACGCAGTCCTTTTCCAACCAACGATGCCAATTCCGCGGCGAACTCATCGGGCGTCACATCAAACACGGTCTTACCGTCAACCACCTGCGGCAGACCGGCATTCGGCTTGAGCACCACCGGTACCGAGGCCGCTTGCAGCAGCTCTTCCGCCACACCCCGCAGTTGTTTCGGACCAAGCGAGCAATTCGCACCCAGCGCATCGACGCCCATACCCTCCAACAAGGCGACCATAGCTGCCGGAGAAGCCCCCGTCATCAGCTTGCCGTCCTCGCCGTAAGCGTTGGTTACGATTATCGGCAACGTGCTGTTTTCCTTGGCGGCCAGCAATGCCGCCTTCGTCTCATAGCTATCATTCATCGTTTCGATCACGATGAGATCAGCACCATATTTGACGCCGAGCTTTACGGTTTTGGCAAATACCGCCACCGCATCCTCAAAATCCAGGTCGCCCAGCGGCTTGAGCAGCTTTCCGGACGGACCGATGTCCAACGCCACAAACCGAGGGTGCTGCACCGAAGCGGTTTCACGTGCGGCTTTGGCGTTGGTCAAGGCAGCACAAAGTATTTGCTCCAATTCCCCGTCATCGAACTTTAATGCATTGGCACCGAAGGTGTTAGTACACACCACGTTACTGCCTGCCTCATAGTAGCGGCGATGAATGTCGGTAATAACCTCCGGGTGGGTTATGTTCCAGCGTTCGGGATATTCCCCCGGCTGCAAGCCCTGTGCCTGCAAAAGCGTACCCATACCGCCGTCCAGATACACGATATTCTCTTTCAGGAACTCCGAAAACGTCATCTCTTCGCCTTCTTTTCTTTAATACCGACAAACGCCGTCACTGATTTCGTCGGCGACATCAGTAAACTGTCGTTAAGACACACGCCGAGCTTGTGTGCGGGATCCAACACCCGAAACACCTCACGCTGCGCCTCAAGCGGCAGATCACCGTAACCGGGGCTAAAGCGTGAAGGTGCTATATCACCGTAGTGCTTTGCCAGATCGGCACAAAAACGATCACACAGAGTCTCAATTCGTTCCGCACCGAGCGCCTGCATCATCACGGCCTTAGCGGGCGACAACCGGTTGTATTTTGCGATCAGCCGATCCGGAGCCACCCCGACCGTCGCCGCAAACAGCACCGTCTTATCACACCCGTCAAAATAAGCCGCCAGATCGGCAGAGCACAAGGACATCACACCAAAATCGCACAGCGCATCTACCAGCGTGACCGGCAATTCGCAGTAGCACACCGCATTGCTCAATACGCCGCACATTTCGTCCCAACAGTCATACAGCAGCGCCAGCGCCGCCGCATCCACCTCTCGGCAACCGGCATAACGCAGGACGTCCGTCTCGTTCAGCGGTATATCGCCGTACCGCTTGATCTGCACACTCATCGTCCTAAAATATCCGACAAATTCGCCTGAATTTTCTCGGCAACGTCGGGTTTGTTCATAGAATATACGTGGACGTTGGTGATACCGTTCGCATACAGGTCGATGATCTGGTCGGTAGCGTAAGCAATACCCGCCTGCTTCATCGCCGCAGGATCATGACCGAACTTATCAACCAAGCTCTTAAACCGTTGCGGCATAAACGAGCCGGACAGTTTTACCGCTCGGTCAACCTGATTGGCATTGGTGATCGGCATGACGCCGGGAACGACCGGTACGGTGATCCCCGCTTCACGAATTTTGTACAAGAAATTATACAGCAAATTGTTGTCGAAGAACATCTGCGTCGTCAAGAAGTCACAGCCCGCCTCAACCTTTTCCTTCAAATGGCAAATGTCGGTTTTTTGATCGGCACTTTCGGGGTGAATTTCCGGATAACACGCCGCACCGATGCAAAAATCCCGATTGGCCTCCTTCAGTTCACGCACCAGATCGATCGCATAGCGATAATCCCACGCACTGCGGTCGGCGTCCTGCAGCTCGGCAGGAATGTCGCCGCGCAGCGCCATTACGTTTTCAATGCCCGCCGCTTTGATCGCTTCGATCTTTTCCTTGACCGTCTCACGGGAAGAGGAAACGCAGGTCAGGTGCGCCAGCGTCGGTACACCGTACAGCTCTTTGATGTTTTTGGCTATATCCAGCGTGTAACGGCTGGTGCCGCCACCGGCGCCGTAGGTCACGCTCATAAAAGACGGACGCAGCTTTGCAATCTCCTCCGTCGCCGTTTTCACACTTTCAAACGCCGTCTCCGTTTTGGGAGGGAAAACCTCGAACGAGAGTGACAGCGTTTCTTTTTTCATCAGTTCTGCGATTTTCATACGCTTCGCCTTCTTCCTCTGTCGTCATTATACAACAACCGTTTCCCATAATCAAGAAAAATCCCAAGATCGCATCACGGTGCCGAAAAGCGAAACCGCAGCAGTAGCGAACTACTGCTGCGGTCAAATCGCCGTTATTTCTCTGCGTTACGCTTTTTCAGTACGATCAACACGACCACAAGTGCTCCCACAGCAACACCTGCACCCGCCGCAACCAGAAGGATAACCGTTGTTTCATCGGAGCCTTCTTCGTTGTTGCTTTGCTGCTCGGAAAGCGTGTCTTTGGAGGGCATGCTCTCCAATGTCGGATGGCTGACCGATACCGTTGTCGTCGCATCCGTCGGTACGGACGAGCTCGTCGGGGATGTCTCGTCCGCGGGCGGCACCGTGGGCGCTGTGTCCTCCGGCGTCGTTACGTCACCCGTAGTCACCGTCGTTGACGTGATAGGAGTCGAACCCACTGCACTCGTCACCGTAGAAGCGGTCGTACCGGTCGGCTTTGCGGTACCGGAACCGGTTGCTGACGGCACCGTCGTCGTAGCGGTCGTGGAGGTCGTTGCCGTACCCTTCGTCGTGGTTGTCGTTTTGGTCGTGGTAGGCGTTTTCGTCGTCGTGATTGTGGTAGTCGTGGTCGTTGCGCCACGCACCGTTACACTGGTCGCCATACTGGCGCCCCCTGCCGCCGTATCTGCCGTTTCCGCCTTGCGCTGGTAAAACGTATAGGTGCCGGCAGTCAAGCCCGAAAACGTCGGGCTCGATTGCCACGTCTTACCGTCTCGGCTGTATTCGTAGCCTGCCATCGCCTGCAAGGTAACCGTATCATCCTTTGCGCTCTGCACCGTGGGCGCAGGCATCATCAGCTTGCGAATATAGGCAGACAGATCGTTTGCAAACGAGGTGTGACCGGAAACGTTCGGATGCCCGTTGCCACCGCTGTTATTCTGCGTCAAGCGCAATTCGTATATCCCGGCATTGGCGCCGCCCGCCTCGGCCACCACTTCTTGGATCAGCGAAGAAGAGGACGACAGCATCATACCGTGGATCCACACGATCTTCGCATGGGGATTCTTTTGGCGAACAGTCGCCAGCATCGTTGCGAAGCCCTGCTTCACATCGCTCAAGCTCATACCGAAATTCGAGTAGCGGTTCATATCGTTGGTACCAAGGGCCAGTACGACCACGTCCGGCTGACGGGCAAAATCGTAAGCCGTTGTGTTATCCTTGGGATACCGAAGCTTAGGATACGCCGTATTCATCGTATACGGCTGCCACCCCACCGATGCGCCAATACCCTGCACGGCAACCAGCGAGAAATCCGCTCCCAATTTGTTGTGAGCCGTCATATAAGCGTATCCCTGCATGGCATTGGTATACAACGGCGTCCCTGAATTGGCAGTGGAGGACACCGCCAGATTGCCATAGGCCGTCGTGATCGAGTCGCCGACGAACTCAATATACAACGCATTTTTCTTCGGTGCTTCCAGCAATGTACCGTTCAGCGAAACACCGTTGACACTTACTACAGAACCGATCTCACTTTGACGGTACAATTCAAAATGATGTATCCCCTCAGACAAACCGGAGGCGATTTTCACCTTTTGCACACCCGTTTCCGTCAAGCGACAGGCAGCTCTTCCTTTTTCGACGCCGTCAACAATCACCGTAAAGAAGCATCCGCCGGTTTCGCCCGTATTGACCGAATCCACCTGAAAGGTGACGTACACGTCTCCCGAGCAATTCGCCGAAAACTCAAAACCCGAGGCACTCCAATCCAAATACAGTCGGTTGGATGTTTTGTAGATGCGTCCCTGCGTTTTGTAATGTCCCGTCATTTCGGACAACGTGTACTCCGTCTCGGAAGCGGCCGTCACCGTCATCGGACAAAGCACCAGCGGAATCATCAAGCACGCCATACCAATCATCGCCAAGCCCTTTCGTATCTTCATAAAAATCAACCTCCTATCGGTTCCTTTACGCTCATTTTATCAAAAAAAGGGCCGTTACTATAGGGAAAAAACTATAAAAACATAGATTTTTTTGTGATTTTATTTGATTTTTTCGCCGATTTTATATACAATTTCTTTGGAGGCGATGTTATGGCTGTACAACCGTTCACGGCGCGCTATACCACTCTTGAGTTGTACCTGAAGCACCTTTCTTTTGAGCCGTACACGACATATACGCTGTCCTTGGACACGCTTGGCGGAGAAATGGAGCTGTTTTTTCAACAACAAATTCTTGGAGGCGGCGTCAAATACATTCCTCCGGCGGAGGTCTGGACACCCATTCGCTTCACCTTTACCACCGGCAGGGAGGTAACCCACCTCGGGAATTGGGGTATCTGTTTTGTGAAAACCGCTTGGCCTTGGCACGCCTATGGCGGCACGTATGGCACAACGTATGTGGATAACGTCCGTCTACGTAACGATCTTACCGGGGAAACGCTGCTTTTTGGCGGCGATTTTGAGGAAAACTACGACTCCTCCGCGTACGACCTCCACTGGCGCCCCGCTGTATTTCACGGCGGCGCAGCGTTGGGGGTAACGATCGTGGAGGACCCGCTGGACCGCACCAACCACTGCCTCCGTTTCCCCGAGACCATCCATTCAACCGCCTATCCTCTCTCGCTTCCTCTGCAGGCCCACTGCTTCGGCCACTTCGCCGCTCTGGAGCGGGATATACGCTGTATCGAGTTTTACGGACGCCCGCAGCACCGTTTTCTGCTGGTAGAACGGGGACGTATCACCGTGGAAATGGGCGAAATGGTGTGGACTGTTCCCGCCGGCGGTATGATCTGTCTCCCGCCGCACACGCCCTATCGATACACCTACCATTGCGGAGAAAACACCTCCTATTATTGGCTGGCTGTATCAGGTAAGCATCTGCCCCTCGTTTTGGAAACCCTGCAGCTGACCACTCCCCGACCGATAAACCTTCCCCGCATCGAAGCCCTCAATGCTTTTATTAACGCTATGCTGCAAGCCGATTCGAAGGCAAAAACGTATCCGTACGTCGTCAGCGGTGAACTGCAACTATTTTTGGGAGAACTGGAGCAGCAGCTTGCGCCAAAGTTTGCTGAAACTAAACACCAAAAGCTCTTGCGCAGAATTGCAAAGCGGCTGCACGATCATCCCGAAACAACGCCGGAAAACAAGGCTCTTGCCGCCGAATGCGGTCTCAGTGAAACCTATTTTATTCGCTTGTTCAAGCAGGAAATCGGCATATCCCCACACCAATGCCGTCTGCAGGCACTGGTACAAAAAGCCTGTGAACGCCTAATTGAAACGCAAGATTCCGTGCAGGAGATCGCCTATTCGCTCGGCTTTGACGATCCGCTGTATTTTAGTCGTGTTTTTCGATCAATCTGCGGCATTTCCCCACGGGAATACCGCAAAACAAAAAAAGAGCCCCTCATGTAACTGGAGCTCTTCTTGTGCGGATTAAACACTTGTCAAACGCCAAGTGTCACACAAAACAAACCTCCGACGAAAGAACGTCGGAGGTTTGTTTTGTGTTGGCGTCTACCTATCTTCCCGGGCCGCTACCAGCCAAGTATTGTCAGCGCAAGTGAGCTTAACTGCCGTGTTCGGGAT
>JAZQSX010000033.1:0-5147 GCA_045630285.1 Acutalibacteraceae bacterium
GTAAGCCATACTGTACATTGGCCAGCGGGTTTTCACGTTTTCTGCTCTTGCGCACCCCGGCGTCGGGTGCCTGTACGCCCGTATCCACAGCCTCGGCTGCCGCTGCGCCGCCATCGCCACCGGCAGGTGCGCCGTCTGCGAAAAGCTGAAGATTGATCTTGTATTTATCCATGTTTTCTCCTCTGCTCATAAGAGAGCGATCCTTTAATGCTATGATATCAGATTTCTTTCCGGAATGTTGCCCCCCTGTGGGTCGCTTATCCGGGCTGGCTTGCCATCTGGCTTTGCATGCGTGCCTTTTCCATCTTCGCTGCTGCGCCGCCGGGGTCAGGGCTATCCATGGGTGCTCCTGCACTTGCATCTGCCGGCATCTGCATGCCCGCCTGTGCGCCGCCCATAACCGTGCCCGCAAGCCTTTCCGCCATTTCGGGATCATATCTCTGGGCCAGCTGCAGTGCAATCTGCTGCCACTGCGCCATCATCTGCATCATGGTGCCGTTTTGCTGCACCTTCTGCATCAGTGCTTCCCTGCCGTCAAAGTCCATCATATCCAGCAGCATCAGCGACATGTCGGTCATTTGAGGATTGAATACGCCCAGATTGAATAAAGTGATCGCAAGCTCATTCTGCGCAGCTTTCGTATATGCAGTCTTCGTCTGTGCGCTTATCTTCACGTCAAACACCGGCAGTCTGAATCCCATATCCATTCCGCCCACCGGAGCCTGTGGCATCGGCTGCATGCCCGCATTGTCAAAGGACGTGTACTGCTCGTCGCCCATTTCGCCAACGATCCGGAACTGCCTCGGCATATCGTAAAACTGCCGGATAAGCTCAATGATCTGGTTGATAATCCGCCCGAACGCTCTGTATGCGCTAAGCGTGCTTGCCCTCGACACCTTGCCGCTGGCTTCCTGCAGCGCAGCAATGGCGCTTGCTGCCTGTGAGCTGGTCTGTCCTATGCCGTTGGAACTGTCGGTGTTTCCGCTGGTCTCCTTAAGCTCCGTGATCTTGTTGTTTACCACAGCAAGCGGCGTGCCGTTGAATGCAGGGGTCGTGATGGGAATGATGCTGTCTGCACCCAGATTGCCCGTCACATGCACCAGCGGTTTAGAAAAATCCATGAACTCTTTTTCGTTCACACTGCCGTCACTGCGGATGAAGTACCTCGGCGTAGCGTTGATCAGGCTGTTTTTGACGATGGCCTGATCAATGATATCGATCTGCTCCTGTGCGTTTTTGCAAACGTCAACATATCCGAATCCACATGGGCTGCCCTCCACCGGGAACAGCGCATCCAGCACGAACGGATACAGGCCATGATCGTAAAGCCCCCTCTGCGCAAGCTCCGGGTCATCCTCTGTGCAGTACAGCACATGGCTTCCGCAGAATTTGCAATAGTGCAAAATCTTCCTGCCGTTTTCGTGGGTGTGGTAATACCAATCCACAACGATGACCTTGTCCTCGTCGCTTATTCTGTCATCGTACATGTACTTGCGCACGCTGAACGCCTTGCCCGTCAGGTTTTCGTCCGCAAGCTCCGGGTACTGGGATTTCAGCACGTCGTTATCCACAAGCTCTATGTGGAATACCTGTTTGCTGTCCTGTATATCCCCAATGCCCGGTTCCCAGAAAAGGTGCAGAAGGTTTACCCGGCACAGCGATATATCGCCCAGTCCATTGTGCTTGGTCTTATCCCAGAATATGCCGTAAGCGCCGGTGCCGCCTTTCAGCTTCTGCCACAGCACATCCGAATACACCTCGTCGAACTCGTTCTGCTCAAGCACGCAGGGAATGATGCTCGACAGCTTCTTTGCCGTCGGCTTGTCCCCCTCTTCCCTCGGCAGGATGTTTGCCTCCGGAATGCTCTGCACGCCGTCCGCATGTTTGGACACGATCACGTTGAACAGCCATGCGCTCGTCGTTTTCATATCGTTTGCTGCGCCCTGCTCCTGCATCCAGCCCCAATGACGGATTTTCCACCATTCCTCTACCTCGATCAGCCGGGATTCCAGATGTGCCTTGCCGCTTTTGTATTTGTTCAGGTCATCCATTGCCTTACTCAGGCGCTCTTTGGTCATGCGCTTGGGCTGCTCCCTCGGCGTGGGTATAAAGCCGATGGTCTCGTTTGCCTGCATTTTTTCGCCCGGCATCGCCTCGGCTTGATTGGCCATGCCCATCATGCGCATCCGCTCCATATCCTGCGGTATAGGCGGTCGTCTTTCCATGCCTTTTGTCCTCCTTTGCATTATGTGTTGATCTTAATCTGGGTGGCAATGATTTCATCGTTACCGCCCAGCTGATTAAGCGGGTCTCCCGTGTATACCACCTGCGGCTTTTTGCTTACCACAGGCTTGATTGGGCGTGACATGCACATGTACCGCCATTCGTCGGCAATGTGATCCTCGCCGTCCGTGTCAAGGTCTTCCGGCTTGGTTTCCGAGTACATCAGCGCCGGGATTGTGCGAATGAATCCCTCGCAGCCCTCAAAGACGTACATCCTCGGATATCCGTTGTCATCGAATTGCAGCCGGTAATGACATTGCATCCATCCCGGTATGCGCTGATGATCGCCGGGCGTGAAAATCACGCCCTGCTTTCCCGCCTCCTCGGCAATGCTTATGCCATGGCTTGCATCCCATATTGCCGGGTCGGCAACGCCGTTGATGTCCCTGCCCTTAAGCCATGGATGCTCACGCTCTATCCGTGCAATCTCCTTGAACTGTTTGTCCGGCGCCCATTTAACGCCCTCGTTGGGTTCTTTTGTGCAGCCGTACAGTTCAAGTATCCTGTATATCACGCCGTCATAGTCCACCGCCCACCATGCGCAGCTGAAGGGCTTGTTGTAGCCGAAGTCATAGCTTCTGCATATGGTCCATCCTGACGGGATATCAAATGGCTTGATAACGTGCGTCCATCTGCGCTGATTCTTGAGATCCTCAATGGTGCATCCTTCTTCCGCTGCCTTTTCCGGGTCAGGCTCTATGCGGAAATCCTCAAAGAACTGCCCCTCGAAGATGTCCCATCTGCCGTACAGCCACGCCTCTTTGAGCTTCGGTGGCAACGCTTCCAGCTGCTTGATGTAATCCGGCTGTTCCCGCAGCAGCGCTTTGTTGTCCGTCACAAGGCTTTGGATGAATGTATAGTCCTTCGGGTCTTCGCCGTTTTCATATCGCTTGTCGATGAAGATGCGCTTAATGTATGCGTGCCCCTGTCCGCCGGGGTTCATGGTGTAATATATGCGCTTTGGAAAATCGTTCACGCCACGCAGACACGCAGTGATCTTCTTCATCCACATTTCTTGCAGCTGCGTCGCCTCGTCAAGGAATATCACGTCGTATTCTGCGCCCTGATACTGCTGCAAATCCTTGTCGTTGTTGCAATACCCGAATTTGATCGATGATTTGTTGGAAAACCGGAATATCTTGTCGGTCTTGTTGTATCGTGCAATTCCGTGCAGCTTGTCGATCAGCGGCGTTATGTGGTTGTTCAAAAGCTCCGGGTATGTCCGTCGCACGATCAGAACCTTTATCCCCGGAAACCGAAGGCACATCAATATTGCCTTGGTCTGCACCGACCAGCTCTTTCCGCCGCCACGGGCACCGCCAAATCCGATGTGCTTTGTCGATGCCAATAAAAAAAGCTTCTGTTTTTCGCTCGGCTCTCCAATGTTGAGTATCATTCTGCATACTCCTTTTTGTCACCGAAGTCTATGCTGATGCTCTTGTCCACCTGCTCGTCCAGCTCTGCCTTTTTCTTGTCCATCTGCAGGCGCTCTGCTGCAATGCGCTGTGCTTCTCGCTCCTGCTGCGTGGGCATGCCGTGAAGGTTTCTGTGCACGAACGACAAATCTTTCAGCGCCCCCGTCAGGTCTTTTATCGCCTTGGTGTCAATCTTCTCAAATATCTCTTCCTTGGCGGTATAATCGGTCATGATGATGTGCCTGTAGAATTGCTGCGCATCCTCAAACAGCTTGACTACCACGTCCTCCATCGAATCCGTCGCTTTGATCAGCTTCGACAGCCGCTCTGCCTCGTTTTCAATCTCGCCGTTGATGGCCTTTTCCGCCGCCTTTTCCCGGTATTCCCGGCGCAGCCTCGGCCACTGCTCTTCTTTGCCACGCTTGGATATTACGCTCGGCTGTATCCGATGCCGCTTTGCCAGGGCTTTATAACTCATGTCGCCGGTCACATACTCAACCTTTATCCGGCTCCAGTCCTTTTCCCTCGCCATAAAACCCCTCCTTCCCGGCTTGTCGCATAAACGATATCACATTCCGCACCGTAAATGCTGCCCCCCTGTTGACGACGATGCCATCTCCCCTATTACCGCATGTGTGCGCACCCGTGCGTATAGCCCGCACCACGAAAAATAACCTGCCGTTTTATGCCAGGCTTTTGCTTCTATAGCTGTATTCAATTTCGTTTCCGCATCCGGGCATATATGTATGCGCCCGCCACAAAATCGCTGTATTTAACCTCTACACGTTCGCAGCTGAATCCGGGATACAGCTTTTCGAATATCTCTCGCCCGTTGTGCTGCACGTCCTGTGCGATCATCGCAGCCCTGCGCCGTGATACCTTGCGGTTGGATACAGTTTCGCTGGGCTTGTCCAGATTTTTGCTGCTGCTCCACTTGCGCTTGCCTCGGCGCTGCTTAAGAAAATAGCTGCTCAAGCCCTCAAGGCCATTGAACCTTGTGTCTATCGGCTGCGCCTTTGAAAATCCATGCTGCCACAGATCATTGATGTCGTTGATCGTTATAAGGCCATCCATGCCGGAGAATACCATGTGATAGTGATATCTGGGCGGCAGGGGATCGGGATCATCTTCACGGGGCAATCTGGTTGCCTCTACGACGTACATGTATTTAAATTTCTGTACATCCCCGCCCTTTTGCCTGATTCGGGTTTTCAGTCTGCGGATGAAATTCTTTATTGCCTTTGTGGCCTCTTCGTCATCTGTCGGATATCCCGCATCTTCCAGCGCCTGTATGGTTTCCCTGCGGTTGATGAAGCCATGGTCAATGAATCCGTAATCGTATGTCGGATGCGCTACCCAGTCTCCGCTTCCGAAATTCTGCTCCATCAGTCGGCGAAACCGCTTCTCGGAATTTATTCTGTTCAGAATCTGCTGGCTCTTCCCCGCCTT
>JAZQSX010000034.1:0-31820 GCA_045630285.1 Acutalibacteraceae bacterium
ATTGTAAAGCGGGTCGGGCAAAACATCACGTTTTGCGATAGAACCTCTTCTCGGCACTTTACTTCCCTCCTTCATAGTAATGATATCATAGGTACTCGAAAGTGACATACTCCCGTTGGCGCCACAGTTGAGGCAGTATCACGAAACGGCATTTGCCGCTATATATGATCTGCCGCTACTATGTAGCCGCTGATGAAAATGTCTGATTATTTCGCGCCAGCCTTCGGACGCTTGGCACCGTACTTGGAACGGGCCTGCTTGCGGTTTGCAACACCCTGCGTATCGAGGGTACCGCGGATGATGTGGTAACGCACACCGGGCAAGTCCTTAACACGACCGCCGCGGATCAGAACCACGCTGTGCTCCTGCAGGTTGTGACCCTCACCGGGGATATAAGACGTAACTTCGATACCGTTCGAGAGACGGACACGAGCGACCTTACGGAGAGCCGAGTTCGGCTTCTTCGGGGTGGACGTCTTAACAGCCGTGCAGACACCACGCTTCTGGGGGGAGTTCTGATCGGTAGGAATGCGCTTCTTGGAGTTCCAACCCTTCAACAGAGCGGGAGCCTTCGCCTTCTTCTCCAGATCTTCTCTACCCTTGCGAACCAACTGGTTAAAAGTGGGCAATATAGACACCTCCTTACATATTCGTTCTCGTTTCCGTCCGGCATACGCCCGACGAGCCACGAGGGGGCATTTTCTGCTTCAGGGCATAGTTCACCCATCTGCATACCACGCCACGATTGATAATTCTAGCACATCCAAAGTCGCTTGTCAAGCCTTTTTCTGCGGAATTATTATAAGGAAATAACTGTTCGGAACAGGGAAGGGGGCAGGGGGGACTTGGCGGATGAAAAAGCGTGAAAAACCCCCTTGACAACAACGCCTCTGCGTTGTATAATAACCACTGTTCCCAAAAGAATACGCCGGAATGATGGAATTGGCAGACGTGCTGGACTCAAAATCCAGTGGTAGCGATACCGTGCGGGTTCGACCCCCGCTTCCGGCACCAACAAAAAACGCACTTTTGTCTACCGACAAAAGTGCGTTTTTTGAATGATGTTTGCCTTTGGCAAATGATGACGGCTTCGCCTAATGATGTTCGCTTCGCGAATGATGTGTGGCTTCGCCACATTTTATGGCAAACATCGCATCATTGCAAAACGAAGTGGAGCAACATCATATTTGCGAAGCAAATGCATCATATCGCCGTAGGCGATGCATCATTGAAATATCCTGGATTTTATGATATAATGTCTTTAAAGGAGGCGATTACGTGAAGGAAAATAAGCTGACAGAACTGTCAATGGAATTCTCTATGGATATTATCAACCTTGTAAAGCATTTAAAATCTAACCACGAATCTATTATTTCTAACCAAATCGGCAGAAGTGGTACAAGCATCGGTGCCAACATCCATGAAGCACAGTACGCACAAGGCAAGAAAGACTTTGTTTCAAAACTTGAAATCGCCTTGAAAGAAGCAAGTGAAACAGGTTATTGGATTGAGTTGTTGCACAGAACCAACTACATTGACGAGCAAGCATATAAAACGCTTTCTGCAAAGTGTACTTCCTTGCGTGTAATGCTGATTGCCTCCTGCCGAACCGCAAAGGAGAACGCGAAATGAAAATCGGAGATTTTGTCACAGGATACGGTTCAGGATATTGGCAACTGATCGATATCAAACCTCATATCGC
Organism: Acutalibacteraceae bacterium; assembly: GCA_045630285.1. Lineage (GTDB taxonomy): Bacteria > Bacillota > Clostridia > Oscillospirales > Acutalibacteraceae > RGIG3009. Next base: position 1,703 of record JAZQSX010000034.1, read on the forward strand.
AACCGAAGACTACAATTCCGACGATATTCACTGGAAAAAGGGGCAAGTTATTGGTCATTGGGCAGTCCTTAAAAAATGCTTCACGGCAAAAATGAAACCCCGCATCGATTTTTCCTGTGAGGATTCCCGCTGGCTGAATCCTGTTTCTAACGACGTTCTTATTGAAATAGAAAAATATTTTGAAGAACATATGGATTACAAGCAAAAGTTTGAAACAGCTGAAATCAAGCTACCGCCGACAATAACAAACTGTTGGATAGATCTTCCGGAAGAAAAGGAAGATGACTTTAGAGCAGCACTTGAAAAGCTCCCTGCACAGTATACGATGGAAGAATTTTGGCAAGTCGCTAAACACTACAAAAAATATGTTTCCAAGCCGCCTGCAAGATATTTGCTTAATCTTTCCATGTCACACCCCTGGGACATAAACAAAAACGCAAATATGATTTATTCCGAATGGGAACTCATCAAAAATTGATGCCTTTATAGATTTTTATCACCTTACTTTTGGTCGTTTTTACCCCCACTTATACACCGTTTGGTTACTCTTTCGCAAAAAGCCCCCCGCCCGTGCCAGCAAACAGGGGCTGCGGTTTTCATTGCCACTCAGTTGAATTTCGGCAGGTAGGAGCCGTGGGCGTCGATGAGCTCGTCCACCATGTTCTTAATGGTGTCGATATCCAGCTCACTGCCGGTGTGTGGATCCAGCATCGCCGCTTGATAGATGTGCTCCTTTTTACGGGTGACGGCGGCTTCGATGGTAAGCAGTTGCACGTTGATGTTGGTCATATTCATTGCGGCACACTGCACGGGCAGCGCCCCGACGTGGCAGGGGTAAATGCCGTTGCCATTTACCAGACACGGTACCTCCACGCACGCTTCGGCAGGCAGGTTGGTGATGAGATGATCCGTGTTCAGCACGTTGCCGCCGATCTGATACGGCACGTTTGTTACCATCGCCTCCATAATGTGGGACGCATATTCCTTGCTGCGCTTGTGCTCCTTGACGCCTTCCTCCAGAATACGGCCGTATTCCTCTTTCCACGCATTGATCTGATTGACACAGCGGCGCGGATACTCGTCCAGCGGAATGTTGTACCGCTCGATCAGCTCGGGGTACTTGCTCTTAATATAAAACATATTGTACTCGGCGTTGTGCTCGCTGGATTCGGTGCAGTAATACCCGAAGTTTTTAATGTACTCCATACGCACCTTATCATTGGTCTCGGGATCCGCCAGATAGGCGTCCACGCGGGACTTGATCTCGGGATACAGGTCCACGCCGTTTTTATCACGGATCTCCAGCAACCATGCCATATGGTTGATACCGGCGATGAGTTCCTTGCGACCCTCCAGCTTATCCTCCATGCCCAACGGTCTCAGCAGCCATTCGGAGCAGTTTTGCACGCTGTGGCACAGACCCACCGTGCGGATGGGGGTGTAGCGCTGCATATACCCCGACAGCATTGCCATGGGATTGGTGTAGTTGAGCAACCACGCATCGGGGCACACCTCGGCCATATCATCGGCAAACGACTGCATTACGGGAATGGTACGCAGGGCACGCATGATACCGCCGATACCCAGCGTATCGGCGATGGTCTGCCGCAGACCGTACTTTTTCGGAATCTCAAAATCGATCACCGTGCAGGGCTCATAGCCGCCCACCTGAATGGCGTTGACGACAAAATTCGCACCGCGGAGCGCCTCCTTGCGGTTCTCCACACCGACGTAACACTCGATGCGCCCGTAGCCGCCCTTGCTGTTGCGAATAGCCTCCAGGATCGCACGGCTCTCCTCCAGTCGGGTCGCGTCGATGTCGTACAGCGCAAACACGCTGTCCCGCAATGCCTCGGAACACATACAGTCACCGATCACGTTGCGTGCAAACACGGTGCTTCCTGCACCCATAAATGTCAGTTTCACAGCAATCCCTCCCATTTGTTTGAGTCTATTGTATCTTGACAAAGCAAAAAGCAAAATGGTATTATGAACGAGGTCATTTGTCATTTTGTTGTTTTTAGAGGGATGCTATGTACTCGGAGATCGTTATCAACAAAGCGTATCACGGCATCAATCCTATGTTATTCGGCTACCAAACCTGCGAACCGTCCCACGCCTACGGCCCGGTCGCGCGTACGCACTGGCTTTTTCATTTTGTTGTTTCAGGGAACGGTATCTTCCGCATCGGCGGCCACGACTATCAGTTGTCCAAGGGGATGATGTTCGTCATCCCGCCGTTTGTGGAAACGTATTACGAGGCGGATGCCGACACACCGTGGGAATACATCTGGATCGGCTTTACGGGTGAGCCGCCGCTCACGCTCGGCGATACGTATACCGTGCCGCAGGCACTGCGTATTTTTGAATCCATGAAAATATCGCGCAACTTAAACGAGGGACGCACGGAGTTTCTTCTGGGCAAGCTGTGGGAGCTATTTTCACTGCTGATGGAGCAGACCCACAGCGGCACCGACCCCGTCGAGATGGCGCTGAACATCATTCACGCCGAATATATGACGTTGCTCACCGTTCAGCAGATCGCGAACCGCATTCACCTGGAGCGCACGTATTTTTCCAATTTGTTTTTGGGACGGGTGGGGCGCTCGCCCAAGCGCTATCTGACCGACTATCGTATGGAGCAGGCGCTGGTGCTGTTACAGCAGGGCTACAGCGTTACGGTCACGGCGCTTTCGGTGGGGTATCAGGACGTGTATACCTTCTCCAAAGCGTTCAAACGGCAGTTCGGTGTTCCGCCCACCGCCTATGCAACGTTCTAGGATACAAGTGCGGCAGCATTATAAGAATTTCACAGAGGTGACAGGGATGAAAAAACAACAAACGTCGGTTGTGTTTACGGGCGACATCGGTTTTGATCGATATATGGAAGGTAAGTGGGAGGACGAAGCGTTACTCTCTCAGTCCATTTTGGAGTTTTTCCGCAGTGCCGACCACACGGTGGCTAACGTGGAAGGAGCGGTGATGGACATTGTCAACGACGGTTCACGGGGTGCTTATTTTCATACGATGGATCCGAAAGCGATCGCTGTGTTGAATGCGATCCGTGCGGATATTTGGAACATCGGCAATAACCACAGTACGGATGCGGGCGAGGAAGGGCTCGTCAGCACGATGACGTTTGCCAAGCAAAACGGGGCGCGCACCATCGGAGCCGGTCTCAATGTGGAAGAGGCATCCGCACCGGTCTATCTGGACGAGGCGGGCGGTATCGGTTTGTTTTGCACGACGTACACCTCGGAGGAGGGGATACGCAGCGGCAAGCGCCTGGCTACGGAAGATCACCCGGGCATCTTCCGTTGGGACGATGATGATGCAATCGCGAAGCGCATTGCCGAGATTAAAGCGACCTGTCGCTGGTGCGTTGTGGTGTGCCACGGCGGCGAGGAGTTTGCCTGTATGCCGAGCCCCTACACCCGCGAGCGGTACATCCGCTATCTGGAATGGGGCGCCGACGTGGTGGTGGCCCACCACCCGCACGTTCCCGAAAATTACGAGGTGTTCGAGGGCGGCAAGGCAATTTTCTATTCGCTGGGTAACTTTATTTTCGATACCGATTATCAGCGCGCCCACGCCTATACCGATGTGGGTGTCCTGCTCAAGCTGATCTTCACCGAAGACAAACTGGATTTTGAAGCGATGGGCATTCGCATCTGCCGCGGGGACGAGCGGATCGTGGAAGCGCCGCTTCCCGCCATTTTCGAAAGCATCCCCGCCGCCGACTACGAGCGGTTGATTCCGTGGGGCGTTAAAGCGTTCATCGCGGAAGAAAAACGGCGGATGGTGTTTTTGGAGCCCGAAACGTATGCCGATGCCGCCGACACGGTATGGGATGACTATTTTAACGGCAAGCCCGAGGGCTTTTTTGCGGGCGTGCATATGGATTTCCGCGACCTCGTGCCGTTGGCAGCCACCGCCGAGGACGGCGCGTGGGACGATGGCCGTTTTGACGCGGTGAAAGCGTATATTAACAACCTTTTATAAAGGAGGCATACGGTATGGTCATTTTGATCCACGGCGCGTCGCACACGGGAAAAACCGCCCTCGCACAGCGATTGCTCGAACAATACCACTATCCGTATCTTTCCGTCGATCATTTGAAAATGGGACTCATCCGCAGCGGCAACACGGAGCTGACCCCGCTCAGCGACGATGAGGCACTCACCGCCTATTTGTGGCCGATCGTACGGGAGATGGTGAAAACCGCCATTGAAAATCATCAGCACCTCATTGTTGAAGGCTGCTATATCCCGTTCGACTGGACCAACGATTTTGAGCAAGACTACCTTGAACAGATCAAGGAGTATTGCCTCGTGATGAGCGAGGCGTACATCCGCGCGCATTTTGAGGATGTCAAACGCTTTGCGAACGTCATTGAACGGCGCGTGGACGATGACTGCACCTTGGAGGGCCTGCTTGCCGACAATCGCGCAGTATGGGAGGCGGCGAAACGGCACGGGGTCAACTGTGTGCTGATCGAAGATGCGTACCGCATTGACATCAATTGATAAAAAATTGTGATTTTATAAAACCGTGGTTACTTGTCATACCCCCTTCCTTACGTAAGGATAACAATTCCGAATTTATGAAACGAGGTAGAAAGCAATGAAAAAACTGATGACCATGGTACTGGCACTGGCACTCGCGTGTTCGCTCACCGCGTGTGGCAACAGCAAAAAAGCAACCAAAAGCAGTCACCGAGACGATGACAGCAAGCCCACCGTGTCGGAAACGAACACGGTGGAGGAGTGTCTGACGGCGGTGCTGAATGCGCGCTCCGCGGCTGAGCTTGACGGGTGGATTACCGACAACTTCGACGGCTATTATGAGCAGATGAAAGGGCATTTTCCTGCGGACGATTACGTTGTCAGCGTCGAAAAGCTCGGCGAGTTTCAGGAACGCGAGGTGTACACCTTCACCATCACCGAGGCGGGCAAATCCGATGCCCCCGTTTCCGGTGTGGAGGTGTTCAAAAAAGACGGTACGCAGTATCGGGTTGAAACAAATCAGGAATTTATCGGCAAGCTGGTCGAGGAGTGCACCTGCCGCACCTGCGACGGCTCGGGCAAACTGGTGACGTCAAACCATGTGTGCGGCGTTTGCGCCGGAACGGGCGTGCAGTACTATCCCAACACGTATTATGATGCAGCGACCAACATGTGGATGGGCGAGACACGTGCCTGCTCGGGCTGTGCCGGTGCGGGTACGCTCGGCGGTGCGGCGTCGGAGTGCCCGACGTGCCACGGTCACGGTCTGGCGTTTCACTGATACAACAGTAGCCCCCTCACACACTGCCGGGATGCGTGAGGGGGCTTTTATATTTCTGTCGGGCGTTGACTTGCCGTGGGAGATGTGCTACAATGTGGCGGTGGTAAGGAGGGGTTATGATGAAGATCGAAGGAGCGGTTTTTGACCTGGATGGCACGCTGATCGACTCGCTGTTTTTTTGGGACAGACTGTGGGAGAAGTTAGGTGCAAAATATCTTGACGATCCCACGTTCCGCCCGGGATTGGATATGGAAAAGGCGGTTCGCACCGTCACCTTCCGTGATGCCTCTGAAATGCTGTACGAGCGCTTTGGCTTTGGCGATGCGGAGGAGATCTACGACCTGATGCATGATTTTTGCATCGAGATCTACCGTGACGAGGCAACCTTTAAACCGGGTGCGAAGGAACTGCTGGATACGCTGAAGGCACGGGGTGTCAAGATGTGTATTGCTTCGGCTTCGATGCCGGATCTGCTGCGTGCGATCTTCGACCGCTTCGGCTTTGACGACTACTTTCCGAAAATTATTTCCTGCGCCGATATTGGCAAAGGAAAATCGCATCCCGACGTGTTTCTGGCGGCGGAAGCGTACATGGGGACGGCACACGATGCGACGTGGGTGTTTGAGGACTCGATCGTGGCGCTGGAAACGGCGTCCAAAGCGGGCTTCAAGACGGTGGGTGTCTACGATCGGCACAACTTCGACATTGACCGTGTCCCCGACGTGTCCACCGAGTATATCGGCGAAGGAGATTCGCTGGCTCGCTTGATCGAGCAGCTTTCCTGATTGGAAAATACACGGAATAACAACGCCTCGCAGGCTACTGACGTCCTGCGAGGCGTTTTGTTTTAGGTTTGCTGCGGGGGGAGAGCGGTGCCTTTTTTGCGATCGAACTTGAACAGCACATACAACTGTGCCTTGTTGTTGGCACCGAAGCCGCCAAGCACCAAGCTGCCGGCGGAGCCACGCTGATGAACACCGCCGGCGGTGCGGATCACCGTGGCACCGGGGTTGGCACTTTTCCACTGCGCCAGCATATCGGAGGTGTTTTTGTGGGTAAAGCCGAAATCGGTCAGCTGAATGACGGCGTATTGGTTGGTGTTTTCGCCGGAAAACACCTCATATTCAATGCTGAGCGCATCAAAGGTGTACTTATTGACCATAAGGCCCAGACCTTGACCAAGAAGAAACTCACCTTTGACGTTGGCAACGTGTGAATACTGGGCAAACCAAGCGTTGATCTGGTTGATGAATTCCTCTTCATTCATATTGCCGCGGTGGAACGTCTGGGTATACCGCACGACCTGTTTCTTGCCGCAGGCGGGACAAAACGTTGCGTTTTCGGGAAGCTCGGCGTGGCAGAACATACAAGCAGCCATCGATAATGACCTCCTTTATACGCCCGGCGGAGGCGGCGGGGGAGGCGGAGTGAAGCCGCCCATATCCATCGTCGTTGCGGAGCGTTGTGAAAAATCGTTGAATTGCTGCTGGTTAAACTGATTGACAGCCTGCTGATGCGCTTGACTGTGCATCTGTTGTGTCATATCGTTCGGCGTCGTGGCAGTAAACGGCATAAACGTCGCCGCAGTGGCTTCGGAGCCCTTTTTCTGTTTTTTGATCAAGATGACAGCCACCACGATCGCAGCGACGAAGATGACGCCACCCACAACGGCACCGACCACCAACAGCGTGGATGCATAAGAAATTCCTTTTTTAACGATTTTTTGCGGATTGTCCGTGCCGAACAGTTCGTTCAGGATCTCATTCTCATCCGTTGGGTAGTGGGGGCGGACGGGAGTATCCTCGGCAAACGAGCCGGTATAAGAATACCGGTGCTTAACGGTGTTGTAGATCTCAACGTCGGACAGCCGCTCGGAGGGCAGCCCCCTGCCGTCCAACAGACGGAGATCGGTGATGACGATCGAAATGATTTTCCCCGGACAGTGAGACACGGAGATCTCGCAAGAGCTGTAGCCCTGCGGAATATCTTGCCTGGGTGCAGCCGCCTCATAGGTACCCTCGGTAGTGGTTACCACGATTTTGCAGGAGTTGACCCAGCCGTAGCTGATTTTGGAGCCGGCGTTGTTTTCGATCTCCAGACTCAGATGGGCCGTGTCGTCCGTTTGGTTGATATTCGTCACAGAGATGACGAACTCTTCCGAGCCGGCAGCGACGGGAAGCGCTGCCCCGACCAACAGCAGGGCGATGAGACACAGAACGATGGCTTTGTAGATGTACCGCATAATTTACCCCTCTTTACAGCTAAGTGCTTTTTTATTGTAACATATCCTAGGGGGTAACGCAAGGCGTTTTGGTTTTAAGAGTTGACAAAATAATTTGTTTTTATTATGATTTTTTCAAGAGGGAGTGATACCGTGACTTCGGTGGCGTTCACAGGCGATGTGGCATTTTCTAAATATTTTGCTGATGCGTGGCAGCGAGAGACAGTGATTCATCCGACGGTCGCCGAGTTTTTGCAAAGCTCCGACTGCACAGTGCCGAACGTAGAGGCACCGATCACAAGCGGTTCGATCCAAAGCGATCGCTTGCTGAATCACGCTAATCCGCTCCAGACGGCGGATTGCCTGCTGCGGCTGAACGGCACGGTATGGAATCTCGCAAACAACCACATTTACGATTGCAAGGAGCAGGGGATCTTTGATACGCTGGAGCTTGCCGAACAGCGTGGATGCCGTACGTTGGGCGTCGGGCGCACTGCTGAGGAGGCTGCACGACCGGTGATTCTTGACGGTGCCGGCGGTATCGCTTTGCTCAGTGTGACATATCATAATAAAAAGGAGTTTATGCGTGCGGGGGAGAATAAGCCCGGGTGCATACTCTCGGACGATGAAAAGCGTATTCGGGAGATGATCCGCTCCGCCAAAGCGACGTGCCGCTGGTGCGTTGTGGTGACACACGATGGCAGTGAGTTTTCCGATCTGCCGCTGCCGTTTATCAGAAAACGGTATCATCGCTACCTGAAATGGGGCGCGGATGCGGTAATCGGACATCACCCGCACGTTATACAGAATTACGAAACGGTAGGGGACAAAACGATCTTCTATTCTTTGGGGAACTTCATTTTTGATACGGATTATCAGCGAATTCAGAAGCATTCTGAGCTTGGCGCACTGGTCAAGCTGCGGTTTTCCGAAGAAACGTATGACGTTGAGACGCTGCCGATCCGCATTGACCGTGAGACGCAGTGCATCGTGCCGTGTGAGGCTCCGCCGGTGTTTCGCCATATCGGTGCGAAAGAATATCGGCGGTTGTGGCCGCTGATGGTTTCCGTGTTCACGCAAAACTCCCGCCGTGCGGATATGTTCTTGAATGAAAAATACAAAACGTACACCGAGTGGCAGTGGTTCAAAAGCTCTAAGCATTTTCAGGGACTGCGGTCGGCACTGCGACTTGTGTGGGGCCGTGTGCGGTATCGTCTGGGCTGGTGGCGTGCGGATGACGCCGTATTGGCGGCGTATATCCAAGCCAAGTCATAAATTTTAAAAAAAGCCTTGACTTTTGCGTTTCAGGTGCTATAATGTACACATTCCAATTGAATACAAAGGCTATGACGAAGACGGCTTTGAGCAGGCGTTCACAGAGAGTCGGTGGTTGGTGCAAACCGATAACAAGTGTTCAAGATAGCCCATCACTTCCGAGCCGGAGTTCTGAAACGGCGTATGCCGCAGTAGGAGTTCCCGTGATTGCTGCGTAAAGGCATAGGGGCTGTTGGGCTCTGATAAGCGGTCGCTTCGGCGGCAAATTGAGTGGTACCGCGGATGTGTTTATACACACTCGTCTCAATGATTGAGACGGGTGTTTTTTATTTTTCAAAAGGAGGAATGGATATGTCAACTGTTGCGTCGGAAAAGCTGTATGAGGTGGCCCTGCGAATTAAGGAGATGCGTGAGATCGCTGGCTATACGGCTGCGCAGATGGCAGAGAAGGTGGAGGTCTCGGTCGACGAGTATCTCAAGCTGGAATCCGGTGAGCAGGATTTCCCCTTCTCGTTTATCCATAAGTGTGCGTTAGAGTTCGGCATCGGTATGTCGGATTTGTTGGAGGGCACTACCAGTGCCCGCTTGTCCTCGTATACGGTCACCCGTAAGGGTCAGGGACAGCAGACGGCGAAGGAAAACGGTATCAGCATTGCGAACCTGGCACCTAAGTTCCGTGATAAGATCGCCGAGCCGTATTGGGTGCGATATGAATACGATCCTGCCTTGCAGAACAAGCCGATCCAGCTTGCCACCCACAGCGGTCAGGAGTTTGACCTGGTCATCAGCGGTAAGCTTATGGTGCAGGTCGGCGATCATACCGAGGTGCTCAGTGAGGGCGACAGCATCTACTATGATTCCTCCGCTCCGCACGGTATGCGTGCCGTTGACGGTCAGGATTGTGTATTCTGTGCGGTGGTTCTTCCCGGCGAGGATACGAAGGAAGAGGTCGTGCGTCGCAGCCTTGTTTCCTCCAATACGTCGGAGCCGTTGGTGTGTGAGCGGTTTGTTGAGACGGAAGAGGATGAACATGGTGCGCTCAAGCACATCGAGTTCAAGAACACCGATACTTTTAATTTTGGCTTTGACATTGTGGACGGTATCGCCGAAAAATATCCCGATAAGCTGGCGATGCTGCATCTGGATAAGCACAAGACGGAGCGCCGCTTCACCTTTAAGGATATCAAGCAGTATTCCAATCAGGCAGCCAACTACTTTACCTCGCTTGGCATCAAGCGCGGCGATAAGGTCATGCTGGTGCTCAAGCGTCATTATCAGTTCTGGTTTGCGATGGTGGCTTTGCACAAGCTGGGTGCGGTGGCGATTCCTGCTACCAATCAGCTTAAGGAGCACGATTTTGAATATCGCTTCAATGCTGCCGGCGTGACTGCTATCGTGTGTACCGCCGACGGCGATACGGCCGAGATCGCCGCTGCCGCTGCCAAAAAGTGTCCTCAGCATATCACGCAGGTGATGGTGGGCGGCAACCGTGAGGGCTGGCACGATTTCGATAGTGAATTCAAGCTGTTCTCACGCAAGTTCGTACGTCCCGAGGATGCGTCTGCCGGTGACGATACGGCGCTGATGTTCTTCACCTCCGGTACGACCGGCAATCCCAAAATGGCAGCTCACAAGCATACGTATGCGTTGGGTCACTTTGTGACGGCACGCTACTGGCACTGCTGTGAGCGGGACGGCCTGCATCTGACCATTTCCGATACCGGTTGGGGCAAATCGCTCTGGGGCAAGCTGTACGGCCAGTGGCTGTGTGAGGGCGCCGTATTCGTCTACGACTTTGATCGCTTTGATGAAAACGACATCCTGCCGATGTTTGCTAAATACAACATCACCACCTTCTGTGCGCCGCCGACGATGCTGCGTATGCTGATCCGTGGCGATTTGAGCAAGTACGATCTGTCCTCGATCCACCATATGACCACCGCCGGTGAGGCGCTGAACCCCGAAGTGTTCAAGCAGTTTAAGGCGGCGACGGGGCTGGAGATCATGGAAGGTTTCGGTCAGACCGAAACGACGCTGGCGATCGCCAATCTCGTGGGTACCGTACCGAAGATCGGCTCTATGGGCAAAGCGTCACCGCAGTTTGATCTGGATATTGTTGATCCCGACGGCAACAGCGTGGCGGTGGGCGAGACGGGTGAGATCGTCATCCATACCGACAAGTCGGTGCCCTGCGGCTTGTTCAAGGAGTATTATTTGGACGAGGAAAAGACGAGCGATGCCTGGCACGACGGCCTCTATCACACGGGCGATACGGCGTGGCGTGACGAGGACGGATATTTCTGGTACGTCAGCCGTGTAGACGACGTCATCAAGTCCTCCGGCTACCGCATCGGGCCGTTCGAGATCGAAAGTGTCATCATGGAGTTGCCTTATGTCGTGGAATGTGGCGTTTCGGCCGTGCCGGATGAGGTGCGTGGTCAGGTCGTCAAGGCGAGCATTGTGCTGACCAAAGGCACAGAGCCGACCGAGGAACTCAAGAAGGAGATCCAGACCTACGTCAAGGAGCATACCGCCCCGTACAAGTATCCGCGTGTGGTGGTCTTCCGTGACGAATTGCCCAAGACCATCAGCGGTAAGATCCAGCGCAACAAGCTGTAAGGCGCATTTTCACGGTTTTTATCAAAAAAGAGTTGACAGACGCCGAAAAGCTATGGTATAATCACTCATATCTTTAATATAAAGGCGCTGACGAAGAGGGCGCAGGGAATCATCCTTCAGAGAGATGACGGTTGGTGCGAGTCATCGGTATGGTCTTTGCGTTTGTAGCTTCCGAGCCGAGAGGAAGAAATCCCACGCCGTGGGCGAGTAGAACCTCTCCGTGATTGCTGCGTAAAGGCATAGGGATTGTTTGATCCCGAAAAGTGGTCAGCCGCCGTGAGGCGGAAGGCAATTTGAGTGGTACCGCGGGTGACTTTCAGCACTCGTCTCAAAGGCATAGCTTTGGGACGAGTGCTTTTATCGTCCTGCGAAATGAGGTAAGGATATGGAACAAATTACGGCTCTGGACTTCAAAATTAAAGAAATGGCGGGGCGTATCCGCGCACTGCGTGAGCTGGAGGGCTTGTCTGTCGAGGATATGGCAATCAAGACCGGTGTGACCGTAGCGGAGTATGCGGAATGCGAAGCGGGGACGAGTGATCTGAACTTTGCGTTCATCTACCGCTGTGCTATGGCCTTGAACGTCAATGTTACCGACATTATCGAGGGTTACAGCCCGACGCTGAAATCCTATACCGTCACCCGTTTCGGTGCCGGTCAAAAGGTGTCGCAGGCGCACGGTATGACCTATTACAATCTGGCATACGCCTTCCGTGACCGTATTGCGGAGCCGTTGTACGTGCACAGCGTGTATGACGAAGCGGCGCAGCAGCGGGACATCGAGCTGACGACTCACGCCGGTCAGGAGTGCGATCTTATCATCAGCGGTAAGCTGAAGGTGCAGGTCGGTGAGCACACGGAGGTGCTCGGCCCCGGCGACAGCATTTATTTTGACTCCGACACACCGCACGGTATGATTGCCGTCGGCGGCGAGGATTGCGTGTTCTATGCGATCGTTTTGAACCCCACCGGTGAGCCGATCCCCGAATTGACGGCGGAAAAAGCGGTCACCGAACGGGCTACGGTACATAAGGACACGAAAGACCGCTTGTATAAGCAGTTTATTGATGTGACAGAGAACGAGAAGGGAACGCCTACCTCGATCACCTTCAAAAACACTGAAAAATTTAATTTTGCGTTCGATTTGGTGGATGCGCTGGCGGATCGTGAGCCGGAAAAGCTGGCGATGCTGCATATCAGCCGTGATCACACCGAACGGCGCTTCACCTTCAAGGACATCAAGAAGGCGTCCAATCAGTGTGCCAACTATTTCAAGTCCTTGGGCATCAAGAAGGGCGACCGTGTGATGCTGATCCTCAAGCGGCATTATCAGTTCTGGTTTGCTATGATCGGCCTCAACAAGCTGGGTGCGATTGCCATCCCCGCGCCGAATCAGCTCGTGGAGCACGATCTGGAGTACCGTTTCCAGGCGGCGGGTGTCAGTGCGGTGCTGTGCACGGCTGACGGCGATACCGCTCACCAGGTGGAACTGGCGGCTGAGAAGTGTCCCGATCTGAAGCATAAGCTGATCGTGGGCGGCACTCGTGAGGGCTGGCGCAGCTTTGATGAGGAGTATACCTTGTACAGCACCCATTACAAGCGCACCGAGGATGCTCCGGGCGGCGACGACCTGATGCTGATGTTCTTCACCTCCGGTACGACGGGGTATCCCAAGATTGCAGCGCACAACTACAAGTATGCGCTCGGTCATTTCCATACGGCACGCTATTGGCACGATGCGGACCCCGACGGCCTGCACTTCACCATTTCGGACACCGGTTGGGCGAAGGCAATGTGGGGTAAGCTGTACGGTCAGTGGCTGTGCGAGGCGGCAACCTTCGTGTATGACTTTGATCGTTTTGATGCCGCCGATATTCTGCCGATGTTTGCAAAATACAAGATCACGACCTTCTGTGCGCCGCCGACGATGCTGCGTATGATGATCAAGCAGGATATTTCGAAGTACGATTTCTCCTCGGTGAAGCATATGACCACCGCCGGTGAGGCGCTCAACCCCGAAGTGTATCGCCAGTTTGAGAAAGCGACGGGGTTGCAGATCATCGAAGGCTTCGGTCAAACCGAAAGCACCATGATTATTGGTAATATGGTTGGTGCTTCGCATAAGATCGGTTCAATGGGTAAACCTGCCCCGATCTACGACGTGTCGATCGTGGATCCCGACGGCAATCCCGTTCCGGTCGGCGAAACGGGTGAGATCGTCGTCAACGTGAAGAACGGCGCTCCTTGCGGCTTGTTTACCGGCTATTACAACGCTCCGGAAAAGACCGCCGAGGTGTGGCATGACGGTTACTATCACACGGGTGACACCGCGTGGCAGGATGAGGATGGCTTCTACTGGTACGTCGGTCGTGTGGATGATGTTATTAAGTCTTCCGGCTATCGCATTGGGCCGTTCGAGATCGAAAGCGTGATTATGGAATTGCCGTACGTTCTGGAATGTGGCGTATCTGCCGCTCCTGATGAGGTGCGTGGTCAGGTCGTTAAGGCGAGCATCGTGCTGGTAAACGGCACCGAGCCGACCGAGGAACTCAAAAAAGAGATTCAGGACTATGTCAAAAAGCGTACGGCTCCGTACAAATATCCCCGTATCGTGGTCTTCCGTGATAGCCTGCCCAAGACGGTCAGCGGTAAGATCCAGCGCAACAAGCTGTAAGGTGATCGTATGAAAGAACCAAAACGACTCACCATTTTATGCGGGCATTACGGCAGCGGCAAGACCAACGTGGCAGTGAATATCGCTTATGCCTTGAAGCAGCAGCGTGAGCGGGTGACGATTGCCGACCTGGATATCGTTAATCCGTATTTTCGTACCAAGGATAGCAGCGAGGATTTCGCTGCTCGGGGTATTGGACTGATCTGCTCGGAATATGCCAACAGCAATGTGGACATTCCTGCGTTACCTCCGGAAATGTATGCGGTGACCGACGACAAGTCGCTTACCGTGGTGCTGGACATCGGCGGCGACGACCGTGGTGCCTTGGCGCTGGGACGCCTCGCCCCTAAGATCCGTGAGGAAAACGATTTTTCGATGCTGATGGTGATCAACCGTTATCGCCCGTTGACTCCGGACGCTCCGTCAACGTATGAGGTCATGCAGGAGATTGAGCAGGCGTGTGGTATTCGGTTTACGGGATTGATCAACAATTCCAATCTCGGTGCGGAAACCACCGCACAGCACGTATTGGATTCCGTAGCGTATGCGTACGACGTGGAACGGCTCACCGGGGTACCGCTGGTGATGACCACGGCACGGCAGGATCTGTGTGCTGAACTGGAGGGAAAGGTTCCCGAACTGTTTGGCTTGGAATTACAGGCAAAAATCGGCTTTTCATGCTGATATACCAATAAAGGGAGTAATGAATATGGCAAAGTTGACGTTTAAAACTGACAACTGCAAAGGCTGCGGGCTGTGTGTAGACGCTTGCCCGAAGAAGCTGCTGCAGCTGGCAAAAGACAAGATCAACAAGAAGGGTCACCACCCTGCGGAGATCACCGACCAGGAAGCTTGCATTGGTTGTGCGTGCTGCGCAATGATGTGTCCCGATTGCATCATCAAGGTGGAAAGGTAAGGTGAGTGATATGGCAGATAAGGTATTGATGAAAGGTAACGAAGCCATCGCCGAAGCAGCGATTTTGGCGGGTTGCCGTCATTATTTCGGTTATCCAATCACCCCTCAGACGGAGATCGCCGCCTATATGCCAAAGAAAATGCCGAAAATCGGCGGTTGCTTCCTGCAGGCGGAGAGTGAGATCGCAGCGATCAATATGGTGTACGGCGTTTCGTCCACCGGTAAGCGTGTGATGACCTCGTCCTCCAGCCCCGGTATCGCACTGAAGAGTGAGGGCCTGTCCTATCTGGCAGGTGCGGATCTTCCGGCGTTCATCGTCAACGTGCAGCGTGGCGGCCCGGGCCTCGGCGGTATTCAGCCCAGCCAGTCGGATTACTTCCAGGCGACCCGTGCCGGTGGTCACGGTGACTTCCGTATGATCGTTCTGGATCCCGCTTCGGTGCAGGAAATGGCAGATCTGACCGTTAAGGGCTTTGAGCTGGCCGACACCTACCGTATGACGGCTATGGTGCTGGCTGACGGTACGATGGGTCAGATGATGGAGCCTGTGAGCCTTGATTTTGATATTAAGCCGGCTCCCGAAAAGCCGTGGGCGACCACCGGCACCAAGCTGGAGCGTGAGCATAACATCGTTAACTCGCTGTTTCTCGCTCCGGAAGAACTGGAGAAGTTCAACTTCGATCGCTATGAGCGGTATAAGTACATCGAAGAGCACGAAGCCATGTACGAAGAGTACCTGGTTGACGATGCCGACATCGTGATCGCAGCGTTTGGTATTGCGGCACGTGTGTCCCGCAGCGCTGTCAATGAAGCACGTAAGCAGGGCATCAAGGTCGGTATGATCCGCCCGATCACGCTGTGGCCGTTCCCGAAGGCGCCGTTTGAGAAGGCTGCCGAGCACGCCAAGGCGTTTATTTCGGTGGAACTGTCGATGGGCCAGATGATCGAAGATGTACAGTTAGCCACCAAGTGCAAGGCGCCGGTGACGCTGTGCAATCGTGCCGGCGGTATGATCCCGTCGCCTGAACAGGTTTTGGAAGCCATTAAGACTGCTGCGAACGGAGGTGCCAAGTAATGGTCGTATTCGATAAACCCCATGCTCTTAACGATATGCCGATGCACTATTGCCCCGGTTGCACCCACGGTATCATTCACCGTTTGGTTGCCGAGGTGCTTGACGAGCTTGGCATCGAAGGCCGTGCCATCGGCATTGCGCCGGTTGGTTGCTCGGTTATGGCATACAACTACTTCAATTGTGATATGATCGAGGCGGCACACGGTCGTGCTCCTGCGATCGCTACCGGTGTGAAGCGTTCCGATCCCGAAAATCATATCGTTTTCACCTATCAGGGTGACGGCGACTTGGCTTCTATCGGCATGGCGGAAACGGTGCACGCCGCTGCCCGTAATGAAAATATCACCGTGATCTTCGTCAATAACGCAATTTACGGTATGACCGGTGGCCAGATGGCGCCGACCTCGTTGCCGGGCCAGGTCACCCAGACCTCGCCCTACGGCCGTGACGTCAACCATTGCGGTTATCCCATTCGGGTGTGCGAGATGCTGTCGCAGCTCGAGGGCCCGGAATATCTGGAGCGTGTGACGGTCAACAGCGTGAAGAACATTCGCAATGCGAAGAAAGCCATCAAAAAGGCGTTCCAGAATCAGCTGGACGGCAAGGGCTTCTCGCTGGTTGAGGTCGTCTCTTCCTGCCCGACCAACTGGGGTATGACGCCGCAGGCGGCACTGAAGTGGATCGACGACAATATGTTGCCGTACTACCCGCTTGGCGTGTACAAGGATCGTTCCGCAGCAAAGGAGGAAGCAAAATGAGCACAACACAGTTTTTGTTCTCCGGCTTCGGCGGTCAGGGTATCTTGTTTGCCGGTAAGTTTCTGGCATACAAAGGTCTGATGGAAGAAAAGCAGGTCAGCTGGCTTCCGTCCTACGGCCCGGAAATGCGCGGCGGCACCGCCAGCTGCGGTGTCATCCTCAGCGATGAGCCGGTTGGCTCTCCCATTGTGGCAAATCCCGACGTGCTGGTAGCAATGAACCTGCCTTCGTTGGATAAGTATGAGTCGGCCGTTGTCCCCGGCGGTATCATTTTTGCGGATTCGACGTTGATCGAGCGCAAGGTCACCCGTGACGATGTGACGGTCTACTATGTGCCCGCTACCCGTCTCGCTAACGAGAATGGTATGCCGACGCTTGCCAACATGATCCTGATGGGTAAGATCCTGAAGGTGCTTGGCGAGTTCAGCGAAGAGGGCCTGCGTGCGGCGCTGGGCAAGGTGATTTCCGCAAAGCGTGCTGATATGCTGGAAACCAACCTCAAAGCGATGCAGATCGGTGCCGATTTTGAGTAAGGAGCGAATCAAAATGGAGATCAAAATCACCAAAACCACCTGTCCCAAGGAGAAGCCGGAGGCTTCGACACTGGGATTTGGTAAGCATTTTTCGGATCATATGTTTATGATGGAGTATTCCCGTGAACAGGGCTGGCACGATGCCCGCATCGTACCGTTTGGCTACCTGTCGTTGCATCCGGCTTCTACGGTGCTGCACTACGGCTCTGAAATTTTCGAGGGCCTGAAGGCGTACCGCCGTGCGGACGGCAAGGTGCAGCTGTTCCGCCCGCTTGAGAATATCCGCCGTATGAACCGCTCTGCGGAGCGTATGTGCCTGCCGACCATTCCGGAGGAGGATGCCCTGTACATTCTCAAGGAGTTTGTCAAGTTCGAGCAGGAGTGGACGCCTTCGGCACCGGGTACGTCGCTGTATCTGCGCCCGTTTATGTTCGGTAACGACGAAACGCTGGGCGTGCACGCAGTGCACAACGCCACTTACATCATCATTGCGTCGCCGGTTGGCAGCTACTACAAAGAGGGCATCAACCCCGTCAAGATCATGATCGAGGATCAGGATGTCCGTGCGGTGCGTGGCGGTACCGGTGAGGCCAAGTGCGGCGGTAACTATGCCGCCTCTAACCGTGCCGGTGAGCGTGCTGAAAAGCAGGGCTACTCGCAGGTGCTGTGGCTGGACGGTGTGGAGCGTAAATACATCGAAGAAGTCGGTGCGATGAACGTGATGTTCAAGATCAACGGTGAAATCGTCACGCCGATGCTCTCCGGTTCGATCCTACCGGGTATTACCCGTAAATCTTGCATCGAAGTGCTGAAAAAAGCCGGCTACAAGGTGTCTGAGCGGTTGTTCAGCATCGACGAGCTGGAGCAGGCAATGCAGGACGGCACGCTGGAAGAGGCTTGGGGCTGCGGTACGGCCGCTGTGGTATCGCCCATTGGCGAGTTCTGCTACAAGGGCATTCAGCATCCCGTCAACAACGGTGAGATCGGTGAAGTAACCCAAATGCTGTACGATACCCTGACCGGTATTCAGTGGGGCAAGGGCGAAGACACCTTCGGTTGGACCTGCCCGATCGACTAAAAGCACAACGCCGGGGCATCTTCGCCTCGGCGTTTTTCTTTACTTTGCGCGGCAGGTGTGCTATACTGTGTAACAAGGAATGGTGATCGTATGAACGGCTTTAAAACAAGTGAGCAGCAGTTTGATTTCATCGTCGTTGGTGGCGGTTTGACCGGATTGTGTGCGGCGTTGGCGGCGGCACGACACGGCGCCAAAACGGCGCTGGTGCAGGACCGCCCCGTGCTTGGCGGCAACGCTTCGAGTGAGATCCGTATGCACGTGTGCGGTGCGACCGCCAATATGCAAAAGCCGGAATTGGCAGAGGGCGGTATTTTGCACGAACTGATGCTGTCCAACAAGCGCGTGAATACGAACTATAACTTTTCTGTCTGGGATGCGGTGCTGTTCGACGCGGCAAAGTGCGAGCCGAACCTGAAGCTGTTTCTCAACACCACGATGCACGGCGCTATGGCGGAAAACGGCGCTGTGCAGGCGATCGAATGTTATCAAATGACGACGGAGCGGAGGCTGGTTTTGTCGGCACCGCTATTTGCCGATTGCACCGGAAACGGTACGTTGGCGGCCTTTGTCGGGGCAGAATACCGCACGGGCAGTGAGGCAAAAGCGGAGTTCAACGAGCCGCATGCGCCGTCAGAGGCTAATCAAAACCGCATGGGGAATACCCTGCTGTTCAAAGCGGCGGATGCCGGGCATCCGGTGTCGTTTATTCCACCGGTGGATGCGATGAAGTTTACCGAAGAACAACTGAAATACCGCAAGCACACGGCGGCGATCCCCGAAGAGGTGTTGAAAGGGCTGAGTGAAAGCGAATACCGTACGCTGTACGACGGATTTTGCCAGGATTACGGTTACTGGTGGGTGGAAATTCCCGGCGTGGAAGAGGATATTATTGACGAATACGAGGAAATCCGTGACCAGTTAGTGCGTGCAATCTACGGCGTGTGGGATCACATCAAAAACGGTGGCAATCACGGCGCAGAGAATTTTGAACTGGTCTGGGTGGGTATGCTGCCCGGCGTGCGTGAAAGCCGTCGTATGGTCGGTGATTATATGCTGACCGAGGCGGATATTATGACGAATCGCCGCTTTGAGGACGTTGTTGCCTACGGCGGTTGGCACGTGGACAATCACATTGCCGGCGGATTGTTTGCGTTCGACAAGCCTGCCTCCGAGGTGTTTGAGTTTGAAGGATCCTACGATATTCCGTATCGGGCCTACTGCGCAAAGGGTTTTTCCAACCTGTATGTCGGCGGACGGTGCATGAGCGCCTCCAAGCTGGCCATGGCGAGCTCCCGAGTGATGGGAACGTGCGCCATTGGCGGTCAGGCGCTCGGTACGGCGGCGGCACTGTGTGTACAGCACGGCTGCGGAATACGGGACGTTAATGTCGGCGAACTGCAACAGTTACTGCTTCGTGACGATTGCTATTTGCCCGGCATCACAAACCGTGATGCAGCGGACATAGCACGCACGGCAACGGTCACCGCCTCGCACGAGGCAGAGGGCTTCCCTGCGGCAGAGGTGCTGTCGGGTGTCAGCCGTCGTACGGAGGACGGTCAGCCGAACCAGTGGCGCTCCGGTGGGCTTGACACAGCAGGGGAGTGGCTGGAGTTGGCCCTTGCAAAGACGGCGTGCATTCGCACGGTGCAGCTGACGTTCGACTCGGATTTTGATACTGAGAAAAAGATCACACTGTCCTCTCGCCGCCAAAAGCAGCAGAAGGATGGAATTCCCGCAGAGCTGGTGAAGGATTTCACGGTGGAGTTGTGGAAAAACGGTGCCCAGGTGGCACAGCAAAGCGTGCAAGGAAACTACCAACGCTTGTGTCGGGTGTCGTTTGACGGCGTTCTTTGTGACACGATCCGTGTGGTAGTTCAAGCGACCAACGGGTTGGCGGAGGCTCGTATTTTTGAAGTGCGTGCCTACGAATAAATTGCAAAATTTATAGTTGACAAATGAAAACCGCTGGTATATAATGATAACAATATTTTTAAATGCGTTGATGGAGATTTTTCTATTCCGCAAACCGTTACAGAGAGCCGCCGTTGCTGTGAGGGCGGTACGGTGGGAGTGGAGATTCTGGCTCCTGAGCAGAGTGGCTGAAAAGGGTTCTTAGTAGGCGACTACGGCATGCTCCGTTATCATGGCAGAGAACTTGTTGGAGTTCTTTTGAGATGACCGTAATATACGGTAATCAGGGTGGTACCGCGGAAAGTTTGTATTTTCGTCCCTGAGGTCAAAAAGGCCTCAGGGCTTTTTTATGTCAAATCGCACGTTTTGTGTAAAAAGGAGTCGATCAGTATGAACCACATCCAAATTGCCGACACGACGTTGTGCCCGCAGGGCAGCGTATATAGCTTCAAGGAGAAGCTGGAGATTGCACGTCAGTTGGAAAATCTACATGTGGATATTATCGAATTGCCTTCGATTACCGGTGGCAAGGCGGATACGCTGTTGGTGCGCACGATCAGCGCCTTCGTGAAGGAAAGCATTTTGTCGGTGGCGGCCGGTATTACGGCAGAAAGCATCGAGGATGCCGCTGCCGCATTGAATAACGCTGCTCATGCACGAATTCGCATCGAACTGCCGTTGTCGGCCGTCGGCATGGAGTATACCGCACATAAAAAGCCTGCAGCGATGCTGGATTGGGTCGGTAAAGCGGTGGCTATGGCAGCGGAAAAGTGCGAAGATATTGAGTTTTGTGCCGTGGATGCGACCCGCGCAGATGCGGCGTTCCTGAAGCAGGTGTTGGCCTCGGCGGTGGAAGCCGGTGCGAAGTCGGTCAGCCTGTGTGATAGCACAGGCGAGATGCTGCCGGATGATTTTGCTGCTTTTGTTGCAGAAATGACTGAGGGTATCGAAGTTCCCGTGGCGGTACGCTGCGATAATCAGAACGGTTTGGCAGCGGCGCAGGCGATTTTGGCTGTGCGCCGTGGTGTGGCGTGTGTCAAGACCGACGTGGCGGGCAACACCGTGCCGTTGGAGAGCTTTGCGACGATGCTGAAAAACTGTGGCAACACGTATGGCTTTGCCAGTCGCATTCGGTATACCCAGTTGCACCGCATCATCAAGCAGATCAATTGGGTGGCAGATAAATCCAAGAGCGGTGCGGCGGCCACAGCCTCGGCGGCGGACGAAATGGGGATTCATTTGGATGCCAAGGACGGCAAGGAGGCAGTGATCTCGGCGGCAGCTAAGTTGGGCTACGATCTGTCCGATGAAGATGAAAACAAGGTGTATGAAGAGTTCTGCCGCGTGGCGGAGAAGAAGAATGTCGGTGCTAAGGAGCTGGATGCGATCATCGCCAGCGTGGCATTGCAGGTGCCGGCAACCTATAAATTGGAGAATTACGTTATCAACACGGGTAACGTTATGAATGCCAGTGCACAGATCACACTGATCAACAATGATAAAGTCGTACAGGGCATCGGCACCGGTGACGGTCCGATCGATGCAGCGTTCCGCACCATTGAGCAGATCATCGGTCAGCATTTTGAGGTGGATGATTTCCAGATCCAGTCGGTTACCGAGGGCCGTGGCGCCGTGGGCAGCACGCTTGTGAAATTGCGTTCCGGCGGCAAGGTGTATTCCGGCAACGGTATTTCCACCGATATTATCGGTGCCAGTATTCGTGCGTACCTCAGCGCTGTGAACAAGATCGTCTACGAGGAGGCGTAATCCATGAAGTTTTCATTTTCTACCAAGGGCTGGCACAACAGCACCTTTGAGGAATTTTGTGATATTGCGCAGGATCTTGGCTTTGAGGGTATTGAGCTTCACAACATCCACAATCGGTTGTTTACCGACAAAGACGGGGCATTTCACGACTATGCGGCGGCGGCAACCCTGCGTCGTTTGTATGAAAAGAAGCTGCAGCTGCCTTGTATTGATGCGATCGGTGATGTTGCCGATCCGGCGGCGACGGATGAGTGTATTGCCGAGATCCGTCAATGCATGGAGATCGCACGCAATCTGAAGATTCCTGCCGTTCGAGTGCGTGCCGAAGCGAAGGCCGATGCCGATGCGGCCGTGGAAGTGGTGTATACGCTGCTTTCCAAGCTTTTGCCGGAAGCGGAGGAGCAAAAAGTAACGCTGTTAGTCGAAACAGCGGGCTTGTTTGTCAGCACGGCGAAGCTGCGGGATCTGCTCGACCGCTTTGCATCGGATTATTTGGCGGCTCTGTGGAATATGGCAGCAGCATATCTGGGCGCCGGCGAGGATGCGGATGACATCATCAAAAACCTCGGTATTTACGTGCGCCACGTGCATATCAACGATGCTGCCAGAACGGATGACGGAGTAGAGTATCGTCTGCTTGGTGAGGGTGATCTGCCGATTGCGGATATGATGCTTGCCCTGCGCTCGGTGAACTATGACGGCTTCATTTCCCTGGTTTGGGATCCGTCGTGGTGTGAGGAATTGGACGATATGGAGATCATTTTCTCACAGTTCGTCTCTTGTATGAAACAGTACGGCGATACCTCTCGCAACGAAAAGGCGTTGTACTATAACCGTGCCCACACTGGTAAATACGTGTGGGAAAAGGATCGCCTGATCGATGCGACCTTCTCGGATGTGTTGGATCGTATGGTGGAGGAATTCCCCGATCAGTATGCGTTTAAGTATACGACCTTGGATTACACCCGTACCTACAGTGAGTTCCGTGACGACGTGGATGAGTTTGCCCGTGTACTGATCGCTTTGGGCGTCAAGGCGGGTTCACACGTAGCGGTGTGGTGCTCCAACGTGCCGCAGTGGTATATTGCATTCTGGGCGACGGTGAAGCTCGGTGCAGTGCTTGTGACGGTGAATACGGCGTACAAGATCCACGAAGTGGAATATTTGCTGCGCCAATCGGATACGCACACGTTGATCATTACAGAGGGTGCCAAGGATTGCCATTACGGCAAGATCATCGCCGAGCTGTGTCCCGAACTGGAAACCTTGAAGGCCGGCAAGGCGTTGCACACTCGCCGTTTGCCGTTCTTGCGCAACGTGATCACGGTCGGTTTCCGCCAAAAGGGCTGCCTGGAATGGAACGATTGCCTGGCGCTTGCTGAGCAGGTTCCGGTGGAAGAGGTTTACCGTATGGCGGCGGCTGTTGACAAGGACGACGTCTGCAATATGCAGTACACCTCCGGTACAACGGGCTTTCCGAAGGGTGTTATGCTGACGCATTACAACGTGGTCAACAACGGCAAATATATCGGCGACCATATGGACTTGTCCACCGCCGACCGTATGATGATCCAGGTGCCGATGTTCCACTGCTTCGGTATGGTGCTGTCGATGACCGCATCGATGACTCACGGTACGACGATGCTGCCGCTGCCGTACTTCTCTCCGAAGCCGGCGTTGGCGTGTGTGCATAACGAGCATATCACGGCTTTCAACGGTGTGCCGACGATGTTTATTGCGATGATGCAGCATGAGGATTTCGCCAAAACCGATTTTTCGTATATGCGCATCGGTATTATGGCGGGTGCGAACTGCCCGGCCGACTTGATGAAGAAGGCGACCGAGGCGACCAATATGAATATGCGTGAGATCGTTTCGGTGTATGGCCAGACTGAGGCTTCGCCGGGCTGCACGATGAGCAGTTATTACGATTCGCTTGAGGTGCGTACGGAAACGGTCGGTAGTGCCTTTGCACACGTGGAATGCAAGATTGTGGATCCCGAAACGGGCGAGGATTGCCCCGACGGCGTCAACGGCGAGTTCGTGGCGCGCGGCTACAACATCATGAAGGGGTATTACAAAATGCCCAAGGCTACGGCCGCTGCCATTGATGCAGATGGCTGGCTGCACACCGGCGACTTGGCTTGCCGCCGTCCCGACGGCAACTATCTCATCACCGGGCGACTGAAGGATATGATCATCCGCGGCGGTGAAAACATTTATCCCAAGGAGATCGAAGAGTTTATTTATACCTGCCCGAAGGTCAGCGACGTTCAGGTCATCGGTGTGCCGGATGAAAAATACGGCGAGGAGATCATGGCTTGTATCATCCTCAAAGAGGGGGAGACCATGACGGAGCAGGAGATGAAGGATTACATTGCCGCCAATATGGCACGTCACAAGGTGCCGCGGTATATTGATTTCGTGGATAGCTTCCCGATGAATGCGGCGGGTAAGATCCTCAAGTACAAAATGCGCGAGGCCGCCGAAGCGAAGATCAAGGCGATGAAAGGATAAGTAAAAAAGCGAAGCAACATGTGTTGCTTCGCTTTTTCTTATTGGCAGATAAATTCAAACAGCGGCCGCAAGGTATCGTCGGGTTCGGGATGAAACTGCACGCCGATGGCTTGCTCGCCGTATTCAATCACTTCAATGGTGCCGTCCTCCGCATAGCCCGAAACCGTCAGCTTGTCCGACGGATGATGGGCACAGTGTCTGTGGGCGGTAACGGCATGAATGACGTCCTGACCGAGAAGACGATGAACGTGGGTATCCGGCACCAGCTTGACAGGGTGTTTACATTCATCCAGGTGATCCCGTAAAAAGCCTTTGGCGTGTCCCTCTACACGGGGCAGGGAGACCCAGTCCTCACCTTCGTGTGCTTGATATAGTTCAAACAAATCGCCGGTATATCCGGTTTTTTCACGGTAATCCGCCAAACCGAAATACCGATACAGCAGTTGCATACCCATGCAGATGCCGAGATAGCGTTTGCCGTGGGTGATGGCGTATTCCACCACTTGATAGTGATACGGCCACATTCTCGTGCCGCCGCACACCACAAAAGCGTCCATGGATTCCAGCACTTCCTCGGGAATACGGAGTCCGTCCTCGGGAAGCAGACCCAGCGGAATGCCGCCGCATTCATAAACGCGCTTGGCGTAGCTGTTGCCAAAACGGTAAAAATCCAGATTGGTTTGATCGGAATCCCACAAGAACGCGGGGGAGACGATACCGATACGTTTGCTCATAATAAGCACCTCTGTGTCACAGTTTTTCTTATTATACTACAAGTGCTGTGATTTAGCAAGGTTATTTCAAAAAAGCGCCAAAAAACGGGGTACACCTCTTGCTTTTTTGCGGCAATCGCAGTACAATAGGTCAGGTTTCTCAAATTTCATCAAAGGAAGTAATGTTGTGCTGTTATCTGTATCTATCGCGCTGCTGGCAGGTCTGCTGATGACGCGATTGTTCAAACCGTTCAAACTGCCGTCGGTGACGGCGTATCTCATTGCGGGTGTGCTCATCGGCCCGTACTGCATTGGCAGTTTTGGTATCCCGGGGCTCGGCTTTGATAGTGAAGAAGCCGTTGGTGCATTGTCGGTCATTTCCGAAGTGGCGCTTGGCTTTATTGCGTTTTCCATTGGCAATGAGTTCCGTGTCAGCGATCTCAAAAAAACGGGTAAGCAAGCGCTGGTCATCGGCGTACTGCAAGCCTTGGCGGCCACCTTGCTGGTGGATCTGTGCCTGTTCGGCGTGCATCTGCTGATTCCCGATAAGCTCACGTTGCCGCAGGTCATCACCTTGGGTGCTATCGCCACCGCGACCGCCCCTGCGGCAACGCTGATGGTCGTGCGCCAGTATAAGGCCAAAGGTCCGCTCACCAAGCTGTTGCTTCCCATCGTTGCGTTGGATGACGCCGTGGGTCTGGTGGTGTTCGCCGTCTCGTTCGGCATTGCAAAAACCATGGTCAGCGGCAACTTCGATCTCATTTCCATTTTGGTCAATCCGCTCATCGAGATCGCCTGCTCACTGTTGCTCGGTGCGGTAATGGGCTGGGTGCTCACGCAGCTTGAGCGGCTCTACAACTCCAACACCAACCGTCTTAACCTTACCATTGGTATTGTGTTCCTGACGGCGGCACTGTCGATGCTGGACTTCCCCATCGGTCCGGTACACATCCAGTTCTCGTCCCTGCTCACCTGCATGATGCTGGGTACCATCTTCTGCAACATCTGCCCGTTGTCGCACGACTTGATGGCGGCTTCGGATAAATGGACGTCTCCGCTGTTTGCGCTGTTCTTCGTGATCAGCGGTGCTGAACTGGATCTGGGCGTGTTCACCGACGTGGCGATCGTCGGCATCGGTGTTGCCTATATCGTGTCCCGTTCGCTGGGTAAGTATTTCGGTTCGATGGGCAGCGCCAGATTGACCCACTGTGAGCCGCAGATCTGCAAATACCTCGGCATTACGCTGTTGCCGCAGGCAGGTGTGGCACTGGGTATGTGTACCACCGCCATGCAGCTCGGCGCTGAGGGCGAGCTGATTCGTAACATCACCCTGTTTGCGGTGCTGATCTACGAGCTGGTCGGTCCGTTGCTCACCCGTCAGGCGTTGGCCGCCGCGGGCGAGATCCATCCGATGTCGGACGAGGTCAAGCATCGCCGCCACCATAAGCTGTTGGCGATCGGTCACCACAAAGAAAAATAAAAACAACAGTAAAAGCGTCCCGCAGATTCTGCGGAGCGCTTTTTGTATCGGCTTATTTTCCTTCGTAGGACACGACGGATCTCACATCGTAGCCTTGGAGCTTACTGCGACCGTTGAGACCCTCCAGCTCCATCAGGAACAGGATGCTTGCGACCTCGCCGCCGAGCTCCTCCACCAGTTTCACACAGGCCGCCATTGTGCCGCCGGTAGCCAAGAGATCGTCCACCAGCACCACCTTTTGCCCGGGCTTGATGGCGTCGCGGTGCATTTCGATCACCGCCGAGCCGTATTCCAGCTCGTACTCCTGCCATACCACCTCACGCGGCAGCTTGCCCTGTTTGCGGATCGGGACAAACGGCTTGTGCAGGTTGTAGGCGAGGGGAGTGCCCAGAATGAACCCGCGCGACTCCGCACCTGCGATGACGTCAAACTCCATATCCTCCAGCAGATTCAGCATTTCATCAATAGCGAGCTGGAGACCGTCGGCATCCTGAAGCACCGAGGTCAGATCACGGAACATAATACCCGGTTCGGGAAAATCCGGGATGGTCAATACATAGTCTTTTACTGTTTTCATGGCTTACGCCTCCTTTGATTGCACTTACTACTTTAGCAGAAAAAACGACAAATGTAAAGCAGTATATGCTCGTTGTTACACAAATATGCCGAAAAAATCCCCGCTCGTGGTTGTCACAAGCGGGGATCCTCAGTACTTATTCTGCCTCGGTGGCTTCTGCTTCTTCAGCGGGAGCCTCGTCGGTATCGGTGGCTTCCTCGGTGTCCTCCAGCATGCTGCGCAGTGCGGCAACATACGGATCGTCGCTGGAAGCGTGGGTGTTGATGACGTCCACGTCGTTGTAGACCTGCATACCCGTACCGGCAGGGATCAGCTTACCGATGATGACGTTCTCCTTGAGGCCCAGCAGCGGGTCGACCTTGCCCTTGATGGCGGCATCGGTCAGCACGCGGGTCGTCTCCTGGAAGGAGGCAGCGGACAGGAAGGAGTCGGTCGCCAAAGAAGCCTTGGTGATACCCAGCAGAACCGGGGAACAGGTGGCAAGCTGGAGATGAATCTCACCGGCATCAATGCGAGCCTGCACACGGGCGTTCTCAGCATCGAACTGGCTGCGGTCGATCATAGCGCCCGCCAGCAGATAGGTATCGCCGGCTTCGTCAACTTTGACCTTGCGCATCATCTGACGCACGATGACTTCAACATGCTTGTCGTTGATGTCAACACCCTGCATACGGTAGGTGCGCTGCACTTCCTGGATCAGATAATTCTGAACCGCTTCGGCACCGCTGACCGCCAGAATGTCGTGCGGATTGATAGAACCTTCGGTCAGACGATCGCCCTTCTTGACGATATCGCCCTCCTGCACACGGATGCGGGAACCGAACGAAATGGGATAGCTGCGCTCGTCGGGATTCTCGGCGTCGGTGGAGGTAACGTAGATCACGCGCTTTTTCTTCTCTTCGCCCAGACGAACAACACCGTCGATCTCAGAGATGATAGCGAGAGACTTCGGTTTGCGGCCTTCAAACAGCTCTTCAACACGGGGCAGACCCTGAGTAATATCTTCGGCGGATGCGACACCACCGGTGTGGAAGGTACGCATCGTCAACTGAGTACCGGGTTCGCCGATGGACTGAGCAGCGATGATACCGACCGCTTCACCCACCGTGACGGGATCAACCGTCGCCAGGTTGGAGCCGTAGCACTTAGCGCAAACGCCATGTGCCGCTTGGCAGGTCAGCACAGAGCGGATCTTGATACGCTCAACGCCGTATTCCTTAACCAGCTTGTTGGCATGCGCCTCGGTCATCATGGTATTGCGATCCACAACGACCTCGCCGGTAGCCGGATCGACGAAATCCTCCGCCAGATAACGGCCAACCAAACGCTCGGTCAACGGCTCGATCATTTCCTTGCCGTCCTTGATGTCGTAGACCTCGATACCCTCGTGCGTGCCGCAGTCGTCCTCGCGGATGATGACATCCTGCGAAACGTCGACAAGACGACGGGTCAGGTAACCGGAGTCAGCGGTACGCAGAGCGGTATCCGCCAAGCCCTTACGAGCACCACGGGAGGAGATGAAGTATTCCAAAATGTTCAAGCCTTCACGGTAGTTGGCACGAATCGGAACCTCGATGGTACGACCGGAGGTATTGGCGATCAGACCACGCATACCGGCGAGCTGACGGATCTGGGCAATGGAACCACGAGCGCCGGAGTCGGACATCATATAGATCGGGTTGAACGGATCCATATTGCTGTTCAGCGCGGCGGTAACCTTGTCGGTCGTGTCGTTCCACGTGCGGATGACCATCTGATAGCGTTCCTCGTCGGAGAGGAGGCCCTGGTTGTACAGATCGGTGATCTGATCAACTGTGGCTTCCGCTTCGGCAATGAGCTGTTTCTTCTCCGGCGGGATAGAAGCATCCACGACGGCGACGGTCAGTGCACCACGGGTCGAATATTTATAGCCCTGAGCCTTAATGGCATCCAGCACCTCAGAGGTACGGGCGGGGCCATGCACTTTAATGCACTTGTCAATGATCTGAGACAACTGTTTCTTGCCGACCTTGTAGTTAACCTCGTACAAGAACATATCGTCGTCGGTCTTGCGCTCGACCAGACCCAGATCCTGCGGGACGGGCTGGTTGAAGATGATACGACCGATAGTGGTTTCCACCAGGCGGGACTGCTTCTTGCCATTGATTTCCATAGTGCGGCGCACACGGATCTTGGCGTGCAGACCGATCACGTGATCGGAATAGGCCATCATCGCTTCGTTTTCGTCACGGAAGACCTTGCCTTCACCCGGCTCACCCGGCTTTTCAATGGTCAGGTAGTAGGAACCGAGGACCATATCCTGCGTGGGAACGGTAACCGGGCGTCCGTCGGAGGGCTTCAGCAGGTTGCCGGCCGCGAGCATCAGGAAGCGGGCTTCAGCCTGCGCCTCTGCGGACAGCGGTACGTGCACAGCCATTTGGTCACCGTCGAAGTCGGCGTTGAAAGCGGTACAAACCAGCGGATGCAGTTTGATGGCGCGACCTTCAACCAGCACCGGTTCAAACGCTTGGATACCCAAACGGTGAAGCGTAGGGGCACGGTTTAAGAGAACTGGATGCTCCTTAATAACCTCTTCAAGCACATCCCAAATATCCGGAGAATGTCTTTCGATCTTTCTCTTAGCGGATTTGATGTTGTGTGCTAAACCTTTTTCAACTAGCTCTTTCATCACGAAAGGCTTGAATAGTTCGATCGCCATTTCTTTTGGCAGACCGCATT
>JAZQSX010000035.1:0-12597 GCA_045630285.1 Acutalibacteraceae bacterium
GTAAGGGCTCAGCCAGTGGGTTTACCCCTTAGGGTGAACTTTTATAAGGCTCATACGAACTTATAAGATGAGCAGCAATAATCAGCAGCAATAATTGTTTTATCTTTTGTGATAAGATATGATATGATTGGTTTGGGGGAAGGTTTGGAAACCCGGTTCGGGGGTTTCCATGCCGCTTGCGAAATTTTGCGGCTGCGTTAAACGATAACAGCTATATAAGCTCTCAGTAGTATAATTATACCAAAAAAATTAGAGCCCCAAAATAGGGGCTCTATGTGGCTGTTAGAACTATCTGATTTTAAGTGCCTCGTCCAGAGCTGCGTGCACTGGATCTTGATACTCGGGCTCGCTCTGCTCCTCGATCTCTCTCGTGAGCTTGCTCCTGATGATTATAAGAGCTGCATTTGCGTAAACGAATTTAAAATCATCGTCGCGATCAGGCTCTCTGATCATCTCCAGTGCTCTGTTGCACCACTCGAGCGCGTCCTTAACTCTGTTTATCTCTCTCATTAATAATCCCTCCCGTAAACCTTGTTTGTGATCTGCTCTGCTGTGAGATTGTACTCTTTGCATGATGCTGCATGATGCATCATCAAATAAAGATCAAGATCGTCTGTCTCGTCGGTGCCGGCATCATGTACAAAGATCTCTTTTGTGGCGTCGGCTGCGTCAAATGCTTTGTTTGCAAGCTCCTCGTCTGTAAAATACTCCGTCCATGATCCCATGGGATAATTAACGATCTCTCTTTTGTATACTGTCATAGCGTCCTCCTTGCCTTACGGCGTCTTTGATTTATCCTGTGATTATATTATACCACTAAATTGACATTTTGTCAATTTAGTTTGAGAAATAATTATATTTTAACTTGATAAAATAACAATTGATATTGACATAATGTCAATAGCATGATATAATAAGTATAAAGGGGGTGCTGTAATGATTTACTGCGCAAACAACAATATGCTGTATACGCAAGCTAAGGACGCTTGCGACGATCTTGGGCTTGATCCTGCAAGCATGAGCCGGCATCTCGCCGGCAAGCGTAAGACGGTTGGATCTTATGTGCTCGCTGCTGTTGATACTGTTGATCCGGATAAGCTCCGGGACGTTAGGCGGTGGCTGCTCTACTCTACATATAAGATCATACTTGACGTTGATGAGCGTCCACAACTATATCACGGAGGTGATTAATAATGATCAACATTTTTAAGTCGTCAAAGCTCTGGGATCATATCCCGAGCGAGGAGGAGCTCAGATCTAAGCTTGATCCGGGTGTCGATCCAATTGTGCGCAAGCTGCCTGCTGAGCGGCTTGCTCAGTATCTTGATATCTGCGGATATACGATATCTTACGCCGGTACTAAATCGGAGCCTACATATAGTACGGATCTGCTATACTATATCAATCGTGATAATGAAATAGTAACACCTGAGATCAAGATCTCGGAGATAATACTCGTATAAGGGGGTGGGGGATATGGCACGTAAAAATCTTAATATCAAGGCTGTTGAGATCTCAACAGGCAAAGTAAAAATCTATGAGAGCAAGGCAGCGGCTGCAAAGGCTCTGGATCTCGACGCCTCAAACATCGGTAAGGTTGTCCGCGGCGATCGCCAGAGCGCCGGCGGCTATAGATTTGTTGAGACGCTCGAGCCGCCGACAACAAAAAGCGGTAAGGCTGCAAGACGCAAGCAGCGCGAGAGCTCAGAACATTTGCAGTTTATAAACGCTGTGCATGATCGACTTAAAGAGATCAATCAGCGATATTTTAATGCTGTCAAAGAGGACGTGTACACGTCTGATCCAGTGCTACAAAAGCTAATGTCGCACGCGGATTACTTTGGCATGAGAAAGCGCGGAGGATATGATATATCAATTGGCAACATAAAAAAATTTAGTACACAAGAGCTCGAAAACCTTTTAAAAGTGCTAAATGCTGAGGAGCGTAAATATGTAAAGATCGCAGAGCGTAAAAAACGGACTGTAAGTCCTGCCGCTCTCGCTGCAACCTTTGGTATCTCTGTCAAGCAAGTAAATCAGTATAAAGATCTTATACCGTATATTTTTGACTTGCTGCACTTAGCGCGTGAGGATCAGTTTTTTAGATACAGCGACGTGCAAGACGCTATATATGAGGTTATGCAGCGCGGCGAAAAGCCAGAGGTCTTGGAAGAGTATATTGATATGATCTATGAGGCTTACTGGAGCAGCGACACGGATTATCTTGCGGAGATAATCGGCAAAATGACAGCAGTTGACGAGGAGTACCGTGATAGCTACTAATAGGGGGATAATATGACTTACTACAAGGACTACAATTATAACTTGCTTGACCGTATGGAGCTAAAATATAGCGTATACGTCGCAGCTCTTGACGTGCAATTTAACTTTGATTTGCCGTACTTATGGACATTTTGCTTTGATCTGACCGGCGAGGTCATCTTCGGGCGCACCTGGGAGGATCTCGCTGCATTTATGCAGCAGCTCGAGGGATACGGCTTTGACTACGATCACCGGCTTATCGTCTATCTCAATGACCTTACACAGTTTTTTTGCTACGCCAAAAAACACATATACATAGACGAGGAGCTGCTTGCAAAAAATCCTCACGAGATCTTACTCTTTACGAGCCGGGGGCTCGAATTTAGAGACTTTACAGCCTACACAGAAAAGGATATAGATAAGCTTATCTATATCAATGACGTCAACGCTAAGAGCTATCATATCAAGCCGGACGATGACCGGGTATCCGATCGCGTTGCTCTCACTGATCAGGAGATCGAGTACAGCAGCAGACGGGTGCTCGAGATGACCGCTGCTATCCGCAAGGATCTCGATCTCTTGTATCAGGGAGTTACTAAGGATATAAAAATCACAAAAACACGCCGCATAGAAAACTTGCTATCAGCTAACCAACGCCGTGACGATCCCGACAAGCAGCTTTTTTGGCAGATCCACGCTTTTAATCCGCTGTCCAGTAAATTTGGTTTGGAGATCTTACTCCCTCAGCTGCGCAAGGCTTTTTTTGGCGGCTGCGTCTTTTACGAGCGCGGCGTGCTTAATGAGCTACTAAGTGACGTATACTCGGCAGATCTTATTTCTGCATACTGTGCGGAGTTTGTGCTAAGCAAGTATCCTATGAGTAAGTATAAGGTACTTGATACGCCCGACGACTATCACAAGCTTTTTAATATGCCGTATTATAAAAATAAGGCGCTGCTTATACAATTTGAGGCGTCTGATGTCAAACTCAAAAAGGGCGGTCTGCCGATACTGCCGGCAGCACGTAAGCATTACTATGTTGATAAAGACAGCCCACAAGAGCGCAAAGACGCTATCAAGCGTGCTCAGTCCTTGAAGCTACATGACAGTAAGCTGATCCGTATGTGCTTGACCGATATCGACTTTGAGCTTTTTGCGCGATACTATGATTTTAAGGAGTGCAAGATCCTCTCGGTGCTTGGTGCAAGATACGGATATCTCCCCGACTATATTATAAAAACAGTAGCCGAGCTCTATAAAAATAAAATGATCGGCAAAGACAAAAAGCGAGAGCTCGAGCGGATCGGATTACTTGATCCGCTGCAAGAGGAGGTTTATAATGATCTCAAATCTGCGATAGCTCGACTTTACGGTATCTTTACGCAGTCGCCGGTCGTTACTAAGTATAAGTTTGATCAAGAGGCAAAGGATCTTAAACTCGTATCCTCTGAGTACCTGGTATCAGAGCAAGAGTATAGACCGGTCGTGTATCAGTGGGGTGTCTGGACTACAGCGCTTGTGCGCAAAAAATTATGCGACCTGAGAGACAAGCTCAGAGGTCGCAAAATCAAAACAATATCCGGAGATACAGATTGTATCAATTTTAAGGGTAATGTTGCTATGGATATTATAGCAGATTTTAATGCAAAAATCAATAGAGAGATCGAGCGACGCTGCGAGGATATCGGATTGGAGCCCGAGTACCTCAAAGATCTCGGCACTCTCGAGGTAAAAAAATACAAGCTTTACCGCTTAACCGCTGTCAAGCAGTATGCAGTTGTAAGAGAGACTGAGAGCGGAGAGGTATTTGAGACTGTTTGCGGCGGTATGAATAAGGACTGCAAATACTTTGCCAACTACTCAGATGATCCGCGCAAGCAGATAGATCACTTTAG
Source organism: Acutalibacteraceae bacterium (assembly GCA_045630285.1). GTDB lineage: Bacteria > Bacillota > Clostridia > Oscillospirales > Acutalibacteraceae > RGIG3009. The sequence continues at coordinate 4,158 of JAZQSX010000035.1, forward strand.
GCTCGGGCTTACGATCCCGGCAGATGCAGCGCCGCGCAAGATCAAGCGGCAATGCAGCGGTAATAAAAAGATAGCTTATACCGATCGGGAGGGCAACAAGATCCGCGCAGAGGTCACAAGCTATCAGATCACGCAGCAACTCAAATTTACTTTTGGTGATCCGTTTAGCTCATACGTCGGTGATAGTGAGGTTGTCGCTCCGACCAGAGCCAGAGCGGAGGACGTGATAAGCGAGACTGCGGCGCTGCTCAATCGCGTCAATACAAAAACGCCGCAAGTCAATAAAAAGAGGAGGGTAAAAAAATGATAGGTACAAAAATAAAGCACACTCCGCGCGTTGTGCTACGCTGTCTAAGCTGCGGAGCTCCGATCCGGGAGGGGCAAGAGTATCACCGGTTACATATCAAGGGGCAGCCTTACTATTTTTGCAAATGCTGCGTAGCACTTAGTATTTATCAAGCCAAAAAGGAGGATTGCAAATAATGGGATATATACTGTATATCAATGGATATAAAACAAAAGGACAAAAAAATCGGGTAAAAGTTATCTCAGAATCGTTTGGTAAGCTCTGGGGGTATCAAGAGGACAATGACGGTATTATGCAGTCAATGCAGTACGCATTGACTATTGACGATTTTAAGCAAGATGTAGAGGAGACAGCAGAATTTTATGATTATCCTCTATATGAGGTTATGCATGACATAATGTGGGGATCTCCTTATTGTATTTATGGTGAGTATGATCTCACAATCGAACAATTAAAAGAATTTACAGAATACTATATTGAGGACATTAAAGCAGTGTGGGGGCGCGTAGCGCCAGACTATTATTGTGAGGTGCTTGATAAAGTGTTAGCTGTATCTGATGCTGTTACCCTCGAGTTTATATAATTATCCACAAAATAATGCATAATGCTTGACAATATGCATAAATATGTATATAATAAAGGTGAGTAATTGTTATTGCTCACCTTTAATTGTTCTGAGGAGGGAGCGAGTGTGTCCGGTAAAATCGAGGAAAAAAAATCGAGTGAACGACGATACTATGACCCGAGTGATATACTCGCTCTTGACGCTACTTACAATCTTATCTATGGCGAGCGCGGCAACGGTAAGACATTTGCAGTTTGTCACCTGATTTTAAAAGCCTACTTTGACGAGGGTTTGCCCTCTGCATATATCCGACGACTTGACGAGATGATCAAGCAAGGCAACCTCGAGACACTTTTTAGCGATCCGGCGCATTTAAAGTATATCGAGGAGCGAAGCGAGGGCAAATATAACTTTGTAAAGTACCAATTCCACGGCTTTTATTTACAAAAGCGCGATCCTTTGACTAACGCGCTGCTTGCAAAAGACAGTCAGCCGTTTTGCCGCACCTATGCCATAAGTACCAACGAGACGACCAAAGGCGCAGACCGTGGTCGTGTCAAGTACGTATTTTTCGATGAGTTTATCACAAGGCAATTTTATTTAACAAATGAGGTCGTGCTTTTTGAGAATCTCCTCGAGACTATCATCCGTAAGCGCCCCGGCGTCAAAATCTTTATGGTTGCAAATACGGTCAATAAACACTGCGTATACTTTAAGCATATGGGGCTTACCAATGTCAAAAAGCAACAGCAAGGCACGATAGATCAATATCTGATTGGTAAGGCTCAGACTAAGATCGCTTGCGAGTACACACTTGACAACGATCAAGGAGCGTCAGAGATCGCAGAGCAATATTATTGCTTTAATAATCCACAAGCCGAGATGATAAAAAACGGCTTCTGGGAGTTTGACCTATATCGGACATATCCCGAGGGACTATCTAAGTATATGCCGGAGCTTACCTTTTATATTGAGTTTGACGACAACACAATAAAAGGTTGCTTGTACATCTATAAAGATGATCCGATCCTTTGTTTTGACCAGACCACAGAGGAGATCACAAACCGCGAGGAGACGGTAATATATAGCGACAACTGCACAAGCACATCTCCGCTGCATCAGTCTGAGCTCGCACGTACTCCGACGCGAGCGCAGGAAGTGATCCTCGATCTCTTTAAGCAACACAAGACTTATTTTATCGATAACGAGGTCGGTGAGATGGTAGCAAATTGGCTTAAATACGCGACTAAAGGAGGGCTAAAAGTATGAGTGATACAAACAGCAGCTTGGACTTTATTTTTCGGGTGCCTCGCAAGCTCACATTTACAAAGCTCTATCGCTTTTACTTTGATTTTATTTTGCGGCTCCTTTATCGGGTAATACTCTTGGACAATGTGCCCGAGACAGTCTCAGAGACATTTTTAAAACTTATCCTATATACTCAGGGTAAGATCATATTTTTTGACGGGCAGCTAATAGGAGAGCGGAGCGGAGATCTCCTCGCACTTAATTGCAGCTGGGCAAATACTCCCGACGTTTACTATATCCCGAGTAAGATGCTCGTAACCAATCCGCGGCTAAAACAGAGCTATGATCTCACTCCCGGAGAGGATAGCGAGGTCGTCTATCTCTCGGAGACTGATAAATACAGCAACAGCTCGCTAAATGGCGGCTTATATCAGCTTATATCTCGTACTGCGATAATGCTCGCAGATAATGATATATCTATCAATACTGCTCAAAAAAACACACGTCTTACTAACTTGGTAAGCGGTGATACACAAAATACAGTCGATAGTATCCAGGCTGTTATATCCGCGATGTACGAGGGAGATCCGACGATAGTTGTCAAGTCGTCTCTTATTGATAAGCTGCAAGGGATCCCGATTATAAATAATACATCTACAAATCAAAATCTTGTGCAGCTCATAGAGGTACAGCAATATATATTATCTCATTTTTATGAGCAGATCGGCATCTGCACGCACGATCAGATCAAGCGAGAGCGCCTGATCACTGCCGAGATAAATGATAACTTGGATCTTGCATATCTCAATATTGACGATATTTTGGTATCTTGGCAAGAGGGATTTGATCGTGTAAATACAATGTTTGGCACGGAGATCCGTGCATACCTCAATCCGATCATAGAGCGGCAGCGCAAGGAGCAAGACGCTGCGCTCGCTCTTGATAGCAAGGATCAGCCCGAGACAGCGCCCGAGCCAGAAGCGGAGCTCGAGGCGCAGCCAGAGCCCGAGCCTGAGGCTGAGCCAGAGCCTGAGGCTGAGCCAGAGGAGCAGCCGATAAATATAACGGTCGAGGGTGACAATAACATCATAGTGATCGGGGGTGATGATAATGCCGATAATCTTACCGGAGAGGACGCTGCCGAGACGCTGGAAGGAAATAGTTAAATTTGAGTTTGGCTCAAATAATCCGTTTTTTAGCTACACATCGCTATTAAATGAGATCAATCTCTCAGTAGATGACGCATTGCAGCGCATGACAGATAGCTTTGAGCGTGCAATTAGTAACTACACAGCCGGCACAATACTCAATATCTTTAACGATAATTTAAAGGCTAACGCCCGTAAATACGCCGATTTAGTAGAGTTTTACAACTCAGATTATTATCCATTTGCGGACTACTACTCAAACGAGCAATACAGCCACCAAAGGACGCCAAACCTCACGAGCACAAGCACGAGCTCGGGATCCGGCTCAGCTCTCACCTCTCGTAATCAAGTGCGCACTACTCGCACAATCCCAGAGACGCAAACGGTATCCACACACAAGGTAGATCCTATGGATCAGACCGGGCTCCGCAACGAGAGCCAGGACGTGAGCGTTGACAGCGGCAGCACATCAACGACCGATCAATATAGCGGCAGCCCGGACAGCACGACAACACAAAGTCAAGCCAGCTCAGCAGTGAGCACAAGCGGCACGGATCGCAACGAGTATACTAAGATCATACACGGGCGCGACGGTCGCCGCGCGACGTCCGAGACGGTCGCGGACGGTATAAAAGCATCAGCAATGCGTGATATCTTAGATATCATCATCAACGATATAGCGGATCAGATCTTTCTACAGGTCTGGACGTAAAAGGAGGTACCAACATGGAGGTAAAACAGATATCAGGTCTTTTAAATGACGTCTTTAAAGAGGTAACGGGACAACTTATCCCTCAGCCGCAGCAGCCGCCGCAGGAAGACGATCAGCCAGCAGAGCCGGCGCCCGTTGCGGTAATATCGGAGGATCTCTCCGACATTGTAACAGTTGGACAAAAGGTGCTTAGCAGCAGCTGGAAAGATAACTATGCACATAGCTTAATCGACCGCATAGGTCGTGAGGTATATGTTAATCGAGTATATGAGGGATACGCTCCTAAGGTGCTGCGTGATGCCTGGGAGTATGGCTCGATAATGGCAAAGTACCGCTGCAAGGTTTTTGCAGCAAAGGATAATCCGGCTTGGCAGCTCGAGGCAGGTGAGGCAGTAGAGCAGTTTGAGTTTGTGCCACCTGAGGTATCGCAAAAATTTTATAATCATAAAACATCATGGCAGATAGAGTGCAGCTTTACCGACGTGCAGCTTAAAGAGAGCTTTACATCTCCCGCAGCCATGAATCGCTTTATATCTATGATCGAGACAAGGATCCAGACCTCTAAGACGATCTATATTGATAGCCTTGTAATGCGCACTATCAACAACTTTATCGCGGAAAAACTCTCTGCCGGTAATGCCGTTGTTGATATCCTTGCAGCATACAACGAGACGCAGAGCACGCCGATAACAGCAGCTCAGGCGATGCGTGATAAAGAGTTTTGGAGATTTTTTGCGCTCACTGTTGCGCTCTTTGTTGATAGATTTAGAGCTCCGTCCGTAAACTTTAACATGGGCGACGACGAGCCCGGCGACAATGTAACATTTACGCCGCAGACATTTGCTCACCTTGTATTACATACCGATGTTGCAAAGGCTATGGAGGTCTTTCTTCAGAGCGACACATACCATGACAACCTTGTAAAGCTTGGCGACTATGAGACTGTACCGTTTTGGCAGCTGCAAGGCACGCAGTACAAGTTTGACGACACAAGCCGTATCAACGTAAAGCTTGCAAGCGATAACACAAAGATAGTTGACCGCAACTACATTACAGGCGTACTATTTGATTATGATGCGTTGGGCGTACTTTGCGAAAATCAGCGCGTAAAATCGAGCTACAACAGCAACGGCGAGTATTACACTAACTTTTATAAGACAGACAGCGAGAACTTTAACGATCTCGCCGAAAACGGTATTGTTTTTGTTATCGGAGACGGTATCCCTAATGTAACAACTGAGCCAATGGCTCCAGATGCAACTATATGGGAGTACGAGGTAAGCGATTTACAGAGCAATGTTGTAGTTGATAATGTCAAGATGACAATCAGCGGCACACTCAAATATATCTCCTCGGGAGCTCTGCCGCCAACCTGGGGCAACGGTAATTTTATCGCGCTCCAGTGGCTTGATCTCCCGGCAGATGCTACAAGCGTCATGATCGGTATTGATAATCTTGTAGATATCGTCCCGGATCCAGACCGCAACGGCACGATTAAGGTTTCTGACACGAGCAAAAAGCTCAGAGTAATATCTACAACTCCTCACGGCGTAAATACTCAGCTTTACGATCTCAGCGGCTTGACACTCGAGCCGCAGTCTCAGGAAGAGGAGCCTGAGAATACAAAAAAAGCCACCCCTAAAAAATAAATATAGCTCCCAATCCATAGCCGCAAATTTTTTGCGGCTATGCCCCTATATGGAGGTAAAACAATGGCAGATCATTATATACATATCGGTATAAATACCGACAATATAAGCAAGGTTGGCAAGGAGCTCACAACTGAGCTATCCCCGACAACGGGAGTATTGATCTCCCCAAAATCTAAGCTTGATTTACTCAATCCTACTTTTGAGATCCAATATAACGAGAGCTATCTCACTTGTAACTATGTAGATGCAACCTCTTTTTTAGGTCGTAAGTACTTTGCAAAGTGTGCAACGGAGCCTGGTGGACGTATGCTTATAATGTGTACAGTAGATCCGCTCTCGAGCTTTGACCTCTCGCAATGTCCCGTGACGGTGCTGCGTAATGGAGGCGTAGGAGCTCCCACAAAGATGCAAGATACAAAATTTCCCGTGCTACCAAATGAGCAAGAGATCGAGCAGACAGTATCAGTCAATGGCGGACTGAGCCCAGACGGGCAAGCATGCTATGTCGTCACAGTGATAGGAGGTCCGATCACATGAGTATAAATACAAGTATATACGGCACTGCGGAGCAATGGGGAGACGCTTACTATATACAATCAGACATTGAGCAAAAAAACAAACGAGTATTTTTCCCGAGCGGATATACAAGATCTTATTTGCGGCTCGGAGTTGCAAGCGGTAAGCTCTCATATAGTATCCCCCTTGATAAGTCTCTGAGTTATTGCGGCATGGGCGCAGAGATGCCGCTCTCTAATTTTCATAAGGTAATATATGAGGATAGTCAATTTAAATTAAGTGAGACAGATTTTATACACCGAGGTGCAACAAATTTTTGCTTCGCAGAGCGCAACAGTAATGCGGACTATACATTGATGTACGACGGATTCATACATAATAATGATTATAAGTTTTGCTACTGGTATAATGGGGTTGATGTATCGCAGAGTACGGAGGGCAATTACAACGCGGAGCCTTATGCTAAAATTGTCCCCAAAAATCAAGTGATCTTGATAAGAGTACTTGCGTATAATAGTGCTTTTAGTGGACATATCGACGTCGATTTAAATACCTATTTAAGCACTTATACAGCATCTTATCCTAATGTAGCAAGCGTATACGGGCAGTTATGGATCGGGCGCAGCAACCGATCAACTAATGCAGGGCAGGGCGATCCTAATACTTGGTTTGCCACGCCTAATATTATAATCCTCGATAAAAATAATTTTTCTAGTGATCCGATTTATGATTATGCATATAATCTGTTTTTTTCGCAAGCTTACAACTCTCTGCCGATCATGATCACAGATAAGCGCATCTATGTTTACGGCGGTACAACAACGGCAGCAGATAAGGATTGCTTTGTATTTGGAGATAAAACAAAGATCCAGTTGCACAAGGTTGATGCTGCTAAATATATCCCTTATATCCCATATGATGAGAGTTTTAAAGAGCTCGCGCTCAGAGCGACGGCAGCATATAGTTTATACTTTACCGATAGACAGAGCGTTGCACAAAATGGAGACTATACTGACGATAATATGTATATCGGCTTGATAGATAGTAACGGCTTGACGCATGGAGACTATCTCAAAGGATCCGCAACGGCTCAGGCTCCGCAAGCTGCATGGACTGATATGCAGCAATCGGGCTATGATTATACCAAAGCTGTTGATAATACTAACTACGATAACAGCACGTATTTTTATTTTCAGCTGCCGTCAAATGCCTTTACAAAACAGTGGGTTTGCACAAAATCCCAGGTTGAGCAGCTCGCAGCTGAGATGTATGCAGCAGTCAACAATCGCCCGGCAGGTATGCCCGTCGAGGAGTATAACAACGAGATATTCCTCGTTAATAATCCCCTTGCTGCAATTGTAAGTATCTTAAAATTCCCCGTGCAAAATATCCTCTCTGTCGGACTACCACAATATATTAAGCTTGGAGCTTATACAACAAGTATACAAGCATTACCGCTCATATATCAGACGTTTGATTATACTTTTAAGTTTGATATATCACATCAAAACAGCGTCTATCAAAAAAACGGCGGCTCATTTTTGGATTATGAGCCTTACACAAAGGCAGATCTTACGATCCCGTTTTGCGGTACCGTGTCCATACCGCTCACTTACATATACGATTATAATGATCTTACCGTGCATTTGCTCATTGATTTTATTTCCGGAGCTTGTACAGCAGTGATCACAGCACACGGGATAGCTATTGATAGCGTATCCGGTACATGCGCGATCACGCTCCCGGTGAGTGGTATCCAAAAAGCAACACTCGATCAGCAGATACAATCAGTAGCTCAAGCGCAAAAATCACAGCAAACCTCTCTCGGGCTCGGATTGCTCGGCGGTGCGGTATCCATTGGCATTGGTATTGCTACGGGTAGCTTACCGGTTGCAATCGGCGGCGCTGCTGCTGTTATTGGATCCTTTGCTAAGGCAGCAAACCAGGGAGAGCAGATCAACTATGATCTAAAGCACATGGAGCTGCCTCTCAAACAGATCAGTGCAGCGAGCGGAGCTCTTGCTCAGAGCATGGACATGAGATGCAAGCTCAGGATCACGCGCCCAAAGCTCGCGAAAAGCTACAGCGCCGCGGAGTATGCGTCCACTATCGGATATGCTACTGTAAGCAATGGCAAAGTTAGCAACTATAGCGGATTTACGCAGGCAACAATTGATCTCAGCGGAGTATCGGCAACCGCTGAGGAAAAAAATTTGATAAAGCAACACTTCGCAAACGGAGTATACCTCTAACAGCCACATAGAGCCCCTATTTTGGGGCTCTAATTTTTTT
>JAZQSX010000036.1:0-30956 GCA_045630285.1 Acutalibacteraceae bacterium
GCAGCATTGATACCACCAAAAAATAATAACATAGCGGCACCGCCCGCCCCGATAGGGGGGCGTCCGTTTTCTTTGTCTTATTTCACGCAAATTACCACAGCATCCCACGCATCGACGTCGCTGACCGTCAACGTGTTGCGACGCTGCTCGGCATCGTACGCCACCGTCACGGGGTGCGACGACGAAACGATCTGCACCGCAGCATCGGTTGCTTCCAGCTCGAAACGATAGGTACGTGCCTTCGGCATACCGTCATAGGAGACGCCCGACGGTGTCGCAGACACCGTCACCGTGCCGTCCTCCTCACGGCAATACCGCAGGTCGGTGATCACGCCCTCGCCGCTCATATACTTCTCCGAAATACCGTCATCCTCAAACAGCTCGAAGTGATTATCACACGCTGTCGAGGTCGGATACGCCTTGACGATCAGTGTTTCGGGATTGCGTGCCGTCATACGGCGTGCGTACGGCTGCATCGGCACCGGCATACCCGCTTTGATATACATCGGGAACGTTTCCAGCGGGCACACAGCGGTAATGCAATCGCTTGTTATTTTTTCGCCGGTGAAGAAATCGTAGTATTCACCGCCCACCAAGCGCACCTGACGCTCGCCGTGACGGTCGTCACCCACACCCGGTGCGCAAATCGGGGCGCACAGGAACGCATCGCCGAAGAAATATTCCTCCGGACACGTGTAGGCAAACTCCCAGTTGGGATACTCGTAGTACAGCGGGCGCAACAACGGCTTGCTCTCCGTATACGCCTGATATGCCGTAGAATATACATACGGCATCAGCTGCGAGCGCAGATGGAACATATTGCGGATGGCCTTGCCCTCGCGTTCGCCCCATTTCCACGGACGGCGATCCATCTCGTCGCCGGTGGAGTGTAACCGCAACGCCGCTGTCGTCATGGAAAACTGCACCCAGCGCACATACAGCTCGGGATCGCGCTTGCCGCAAAAGCCACCGGTATCGTGCGCCCAGTAGAAGCAGCCTGCATTGGCAGCGGTCGACGTGAAGAAGATCTCGTACCGCAGCGCATCCCACGTAGCGTGGATGTCACCGGAGAAGTACAACGGATGCTTGTGATCGCCGATACCGCCCCAACGGCTGTACGAAGCACCCCGCTTGCCGCCACGGCGGCTGTTGTGATAGTAGAGATAGTTCAGCCACGGCAGATGCAGCAGATTTTTCATGCCCGACACCGTGGGGTAGATAGAATTCTGCTGCCAATCCAACCACCAGAAATCCACTCCCTGGTCCTCGATGGGTTGCAGACCCTTCTCAAAAAAGGCCTTCATATAATTTTTGTCACCGGCGGAATACGGCAGATTGATACCAGCTTTGGGATCGTATCCCAGTGCGGTCATAAACTCATCGTAGCAATCCTCGCACTCACGGATACCGTCGGCAGGGTGGTCGTTCAGCGTGACCAAAATATCCCGCTTTTTCATTTCGCCGAGCAACGCATCGGGATCGGGAATCAAATCGGTGCACCACGAATACCCCGTCCAGTTCATATCGCCGCCGCCCCAGCCGTAGCCGGTTTTGGCCTTGTGCGGGTCATCAGGCTTATCCACAAAACGCCATTTACTCCAGTGCCAGTCCATATCCATGACCAGAATGTCCAGCGGAAAATCGTGTTCGTCATATTCATCGACAATGCCGATAAAATCCTCCGCTGTGTACGGGTGCCAGCGAGAATACCAAGAACCGAATGCACTGCGGCGCGGCATCACCATCTTGCCCGACACGATCGCCAACTGACGCAGTGCCAGCGGGTAGTTCTGTCCATAGGAGAACAGATACCAGTCAACAAGGTGCTCCTCGCTGCGGTCGGCGATCCACTGATCCTTCAAAACGGGTCTCTCAGAATCATCCAACAGATACCAACCGGCACGGGAAACGATGCCCTCCTTCACCGCGGCAGAGCCGGGAATGGCATCCAACGTCGGCAATGTGCCACCGAGGTTGTCGGTGTTTTTCTTGCCGGCAAACCAAATGTCGTACAACGTACCGTCACGCAGAATTTCTGCACGCAATGTCTCGGCAGTAAAGCCGACGTCTTTGCCGTAATCATACGTCAGCACGATGCGTGCCGTGCGGATGGTAAACACCGCCCCGTCATCCTCGGTGGTAAACGGTGTGCCATCGTGCTCACGATTCACCGCAAACAGCGTTTTTTCGTCTATGAACTGTCCATCTTTCGCATATTCGATACGAATGACACCTTCGCTGATCACCGTAAAACGCGCCTTACCGACCACAAAACGATTCTGCATATCGTTCCTTCCTTTCAAACTTGACGTTCAAAAAAGCCTTCCAACGAAACGGGCAATTTGCCGGCAAAAGGAATCTCGCCGCACAGCGCTTTCACATACGCACGTTGTGAGGCAGGCGAAGGAGAAAAAGCGTTGATATACGTCTTTGCAAAGGGATAGTCATACAATTTGTAAGGATCACCAAACGAGGTGAAAATAACACGCGGGTGGCGAAGCAAATATCCACGCCACAGCGGCAGCACTTCACGATTGGTCAAGCGAAGTGTGCCTCCAAAATAATTCAGTGAATCGATCGTGATATTGAACAACACATAATCGTACTCATCGGCGGCATTCTTCACGGTATAGTGCTGAGGATTAACCAGAGTCGTCACCTGCACCCCACGGGCACGCAGCTCCTCTTCCACAACACCCAGACAGTGCCCCTCCTCGTCGAGAGGGTTCTCCTTACGAACCACTACCTGCAGCACCTTATCCCCCGCCTTCAGCGGCACAGGAAGCAAGTGCTCAGCATCACGCACCACACAAAGACTGCGATCGGCAACCTCCTGTGCCAGCGCCGCCAGATCTTCCTGCGGATGCAGGCACTCTTCGATTGCCGCCTCATCGCCGAACAACCCAACCTTATTCTTGAGTCGCCACACACGCCGCACAGCATCTTTCAGACGCACCAATGGCAGTTCTCCGCTCTCCACCGCCGCTTTAATGTGATCAAAATCCGTCGGCAAAGCAAACAGCACCAGGTCGCCACCGGCTTTGAGAAATTCCACAGCGATTTTATCGCTGTCTGTCATCGCGCACACGCCAATCATACTCATCGCATCCGACACGATGCACCCTTCAAATCCGAGCTGCTCTTTGAGCAGCCCTGTCATCAGGTTTTTGCTGAGCGAAGCGGGCGGATAACCGAGAATGTCATCTACCTTTTCGTCAAACGCAGGCAAAGCAATGTGCGCCACCATGATAGCCATGGTACCTGCCTCGATCATTGCTTGGTAAATACGCCCAAAGGTATTCATCCACTCTTCTTTTGACAAGGTGTTCACGGATGTGCAAAAATGCTGATTGCGTTGATCCACACCATCACCGGGGAAGTGTTTGCAGCACGCCGCCACCAAGTTGTCCTTCTGGAAACCTCTCACCGCCGCCGCGCCAATCTTCGCTACCTGTTCAGCGCTATCCGAAATGGCGCGTGTATTCACCAGACAGTTGGTAAAATTCATATTGATGTCCACAACAGGCGCCAACGCCAGCGACACACCTTGCTCACGTACACGCTGTGCCACAGCGTGGTTGGTGCGTTCCACCAGGTCGGCATCATCTGCCGCACCCCACGCCATGGGAGACGGCAACGGCGGTTCGCCCTTGATGGTATCCTGTAATCCGCACTCCACATCGGCAACCAGCATAACGGGTGTTTTGCAATATTTCTTTTGCAACGCCAAAATCGCATCCCGATACTCCGGTCGGGGACAGTACAGATAGTGGCTTCCGGGTTGAGTGCGGCGGATGATGTCTTCCGCCTTGTCCAGCGGCACACGCTTCTCATCCATATCGTAGTTGAGGACTTGACCCACCAGTTCGTCTAATGTCAGCCGGTCAACACCCTCGCGGATCTGCTGTTCTGTCAACATCAATCACACCTCGCGCTCAAAGAAGCCCTCAAACGCTACCGGACTCTTACCGACAGCCTCGATCTCGCCGAACAGCGCCTTGACAAACGCACGCTGTGAGCTTTCCGTGGCGGAATACATATTGATATACGTGGCGGCAAAAGGATAGTCGTACAGTTTGTACGGATCGCCGAACGAGGTGAACACCAGGTTCGGATGCTGCATCAGGTAACCGCGCCACAACGCCATCACCTGATCCCAGCCGATACGCAACGTGCCGCCTGTATAGTTTCCGGAATCAATTTTCAAATTCATCAAAACCAGATCGTATTTCTCGACGGCATCTTTTACATCGTAATGCTTGGGATTGATAAGCGTGGTTACTTCCATGCCGCGGGCACGGAGTTCCTCCTCCACTGTCGTCATGCCGTGAACATCGGGATTCTTAGGATCCTCCAATTGGATGACTACCTGCAGCACTTTGGCGCCTGCTTTCAGATCCTTCTGCGGGAAAAGGCCCTGGGCGTTACGGATCACCGTTACACTGCGCTCCGCCAGTTCGCGGCTGAGTTCTTTAATATCTTCCATCGGCTCGCTCGCCAGCTTCTCCTGAATCTGCTCTTCTTCGCCGAACAGACCGACTTTGTTTTTCATGCGCCAAATACGCAGAGCCGCATCCTTCAGCCGCTCAATCGGCAGATCGCCCGACTCAACCGCTTCCTTGATATACTTAAAATCGGTGGGCAAAGCAAACAGGATCATATCGCCGCCCGCCTTGAGATATTCCACCGCCAAGCGTTCCGCTTTGACCATCGCACAAGCGCCGACCATGCTCATGGCATCCGAGACGATACACCCCTCAAAACCGAGCTTACCCTTAAGCAGACCCGTCATCAGGTTTTTGCTCAGCGTTGCGGGCGGATAACCGAGAATGTCATCCACCTTTTCATCAAATGCGGGCAGAGCGATATGCGCCACCATAATGGACATCACACCGGCATCGATGACCGCCTTGTACACACGACCGTAGGTGTTCATCCATTCCTCCTGCGACAGCGAGTTGATCGAGGTTAAGAAGTGCTGATTGCGCTCATCTACACCGTCACCGGGAAAATGCTTACAGCAAGCCGCCATCAGGTTGTCCTGCTGAAAACCCTTGACCGCCGCCACACCGTTGCGAATGACCACATCGGTATCATCCGAAATGGCACGGGTGTTCACCAAGCAGTTGCGGAAATTGAAGTTGATATCCACCACAGGTGACAGTGCCAGATGCCGCATATGCTTACGGCCGATCTGTGCCGTCGCATGGTGAGCACGTTCCACCAGATCGGGATCATCCACAGCGCCCCACGCCATCGGACGAGGTAAAAATTCTTCGTCGGGAACACAGCAACCGGGGCCGTGCTCCACATCGACCACATACATCGTAGGAGTTTTACAGTACTTCTCCTGCCAATCGCGAATCTGCTTGCAGAATTTCTCACTGCCGGTGCCGTAATACACGCTACCCGGCAACGTATCACGAATGACTTGCTCGATCCATTGGGGATCGTGGCGCCGTTCGCTAAACTCGAAGTTGAGCACCTGCCCAATCAGCTCGTCCAACGACAATGCCTCAATACCTTCGAAAAGCTGTTTTTCGGTTAACATAGGTATCCCTCCGTTAAATCTGAATTAAAATGTCCCAATTATTGAAGAAATTTAACGACCTGTTCAACGTAGTCAAACGTACCGTCAGGATTTGCGTTGGTAGAGCCGTTGCAGTGCTCACCCTCCAGCAAAACCAGCTGTACGTCCGCCGTCGGCACCAACCGCTTCAGCGTAAAGTACAGCAGATTGTTCTGCTCAATACGTCCCGGCATGTCGTTAGTATAGTACAGCAGCAACAGACGGGAGAAGGTCGTCTCGGGAGTGATATGATAGATCGGCGACGCTTCGTCGATTCTCTCCAGGCGCTTATCCAGCCCACGCTCACGCAACACGTTAAAGTGGGTGGTCTGTTGAGCACTGTCGATAATAAATCCGTCGATCGTGTTCCGATCCACACCGGCGTTGCGCAGGTAATCGGGATTCATGCACAACATCATCGTGATATACGCACCGGCAGATTGACCCGACAAATAAAACCGCTTCATCGTGCCGTACTCGCCGATATGCTTCTGCACCCACGCCGCCGCATTCGCCGCGTCGATAATAAACTCGGGAAACCGCGCGGTAGGATACATACGGTACTCCACCGACACGAGAGCGATGCCCTTTTCCGCCATTGCGTGCACAAAACGCTCCGCGCCGAGACGGCTGTCATATTCCAGACCGCCACCGTGACACCATACAATCACGTCAAAGGTGTCACTTTCCGGCAGATAAATGTTCAACTTTTGCATATCGCAAGGACCGTAAGCAATATCACGGAATACCCTCACAGTTACCACTCCCTATTGTAATCAAACCCACAATGCTTCAAAAACTCACGAGCCATCAGCGTAGCACCCATTTGATTGGGGTGCACACGATCCCACGCAATGCGTGAGGAATGACAGTACTTGAAAAAACGGTCATACATCGCCTGCATATCCACCAGGATACACCCGTGCTTTTCCGCCAGCTTTTTGCAGATCGCACCGTATTCGTCCATACGGGCACGCATAGCGTCCTCACGATTAGGCTCCATATAGTACGGTGTCATCAAAAAGATGCCCTTGACCCGATCCTTCACACTCAGAATCATTTGCTCTACGTTGTGCTCGTATTCCTCCGGAAATACGGCGCGATCCGGAATGGCCGGCATATCGAACTGGCGCCACACATCGTTGATACCGATGCAAATGGACACCCACTGCGTCGGTCGGGACACCACATCCCGATCAAAGCGTGCCAACAGATCACGACTGGTATTGCCGCTGGTACCGGCATTGGTAATGCGGAAGGACATCTCAGGGTAGCACGCCTGCAGCAGATTTTCGATCACACGGACATAACTGCGCCCCACGCCTTCGTGAATACCTTCACCGTCGCCCTCTCTGCCCATATCCGTTACCGAATCGCCGGCAAAGATGATACGATCCCCGTTTTCCAGCAACATATTACCACTCCTTCAGCATGATCTTCACGCTGTTTTCTTTTTTGCCGGAGTTTTTGTTCACAAAGAACTGCAACATATCCTGCTCGCCGAACACCGACGCACGGCTGTCGGGGGTCAAAATAAATTCCGGATGCTCGACCTGACCGTGAACCGCTTCAATCGCGGCGGGCACATATTCTTTCTTGCCCGGCAAGGTAGCCGAAACATAGCGGAAACCGGAAGCGCCGTAGCCATATACGTTCATTGTGATGGCAACAGGCTCTTTATCAGCCGGGATTTCAAAGCTACGGTCGTACTTGATAACACGCTCATACATCGCTTTGTAGGTGCCGCACGCCGCTTCGTATGTCGAACCGTCAGCATAGTGCAATGTCAGCTGCGTGGTGCAGGAAGAGGTGAACTCCGAGAGATCAAAGCGCACCACTAAGCGACCAATGTCAGCGACAGTTGCCTTGTCGGCGGTTGCGATCAGCCACTCAGCGGAATCGGCCATGGTTTTCAACGTTCTTTCGATATGCGGCGAGGCCAAGCCGGGTCGGCAGCGATTCCACAGATCCATACACTCCTTATGCAGAGCGGCAACTTCTTCTCGGCACTTGGCAGCTTCGGCACGGATGTGCTCGATCGCTACACCGCCGTCGCCCGCGCGGTATTCGTGCAGGTCATAACCGGTGCGCCACAGGTGGAAACGCGTCTTAACATAACGAATCTTCACACGATACGCATCCAGCACATCGGTATCACCCGTTGCCTTATTCAAGGCATCCTCCACCAGCGGCAACATCGCCATCGTGATATGACCGTCCTCCCACGGTACACTGTAAGAAGCTTTCTCGTTCGGAATGCCGGGACACTCAAGCAGGATGGCCGAGATCGCCGTGGCAAGCGCCTTGGCGCTCTCCTCGGTATCGGTATACTGTGCAGTAGCCTTCACCAGCGTCTCATAGCCCACCGGCTCGCCGTCATTCCACAGCAGACCGGCATAGGTGATCATCGGGTATAGGATCGGGATCTGTCGATAATCGCTCATTTCCCACACCGTCATCAGCATACCCATCGGGTTGCATTTTGCCGCATACGTAGTAAGCGTATCCATCGAGGAATCACGCCATCCCAAACTGGCAAGATAGCGGAAGCCGAGACGCTCGTAATGGGTAAAGTAATCATAGCTATTACTGGTATTAAACCGCGCCACAGGATAGCGGTCGGTATACTGATAGAACCATGCACACAGAATGATATCCCGAGGCAGCAGTTCCAGCAAGCGGGGCTGTTGTTCGGTCATATCGTCCCAGATCATGACCTCCTTACCAAGGTCCTTCAGGATATCGTAGTAGTATTTTACCGCGCCGTAGAACAGATCGGCAATCGGGGTGTTCTTGCACAGCTCGCAGAAACCGATCTCGTGTACCTCGTCAAAGCCGAGATGAAAATACTTTGACGGGAACAACGCTGCCACTTCGGTAATATACTTGCCGAAAAACGCCTTTGTCTCAGGCAAGTTCGGACAGGTGTCCATATGACGGGTGGCGCCCGCCTTGGCGAACATGCCGGGAATTCCGCCACGCAGCTCCGCCAAGTTCTTCAGTTCCTCGTGCGCCAAGAACCGCTCTGTATGACCCAGCGGCGACACCACAGGGATCAGTTCCAGACCCAGCTTTTCACCGTAAGCAACCATCTCACGAATCTGATCGGGCGAATAACTCTCCTCATCAGAAGGATACGGATAGGTTTCGGTCTTAATGCGATCCTCCAGATACATCAAAATGGCGTTCATTCCCGCCTTGGCGGCAACGTCCATAAAACGGCAAACCGTCTCTACCGTCTCGATCTGACGGGCAAGATCGATCTGAACAACGCGCATATCAAACTTCGGCATTGTCAATTCCTCCTTATTTGTTCCAAATGCGGACCCAGTCCACTTCCATCGGCCAGTTGAAGTTACAGCCGAGGATAATAACTTCTTCTTCCTCATCCATGACGGAATGAGCACCCACCCAAGTGCGCTCTTTTGCCCACGAATTGGTTGCCTCAAAGCGCGGAAGCGGCGTGGGATCGTCACGGTAATAATATTCCGGCAGCGCATCCGCCGAATACCGTGCAGAATGCATCAGCTTGCCGTCCAGATACCACGACACGTGGCCCGGCTCCCACAGGGCGGCGTAGGTATGCCACTCGTTATCCAACCAGCGAGTCTCGTTGTATCCGAGAGCGTTGATGAAATTGGTACCCTGTTTTTGCAAAATGCGGCCATCCTCACGGAGCGTGCCCGGGCGATGGTGATGGTGCAACGTGCCGGTATAGAACATATCCTCCACGCCCTGCTCGTTCTTCTGCATATTGATCTCCAAAATATCGAGTTCGCCGCAATCCTTCCAATCAAACGGATGATTGCTCACAAAGTCACGCTTACCGATCGCCCAAAACGCGGGCACACCGTCGTACTCACCGGTGGGCTTGTCGGCACGGATGCGTGCCTCGGCATAGCCGTAATGCATCGTAAAGCCGGTCTGTCCCTTTTTGCTGTAGCTGCCCAGACCGATAGCAGAAGCGCACTTAATCGGTTTCATATACAACGTGGAATCCCGCAGCTGGCACTCTTCCGGCGTCAGCGTGCTGCCGCCATACGGACGGTCGGCATAAAAGCTGTAGCCCGGCTTGCCCTCGCCGCTAAAATCAATAGCGGTCTCGCTCTCAAAATCCTCGGAAAACACCAGATTGGTCATTCCTGCGGCCTCAGCGGCAGCGGGAATCGGTACGTTCTTAAAGCTCATATTCTCTGCCTCCTGTTATTTGTTCCAAATGCGGACCCAGTCCACTTCCATCGGCCAATTATAGTTGCACCCAAGGATGATAACTTCCTCTTCCTCGTTCATAATGGTATGTGCACCCGGCCAAACGATCTCTTCCACGTTCGGATACACCTCTTGCAACCGCTTGACAGGCGTGGGGTCATCCCGATAGTAGTACTGCGGAATCTCGCCCTCAGCAAATCTTGCCGAATGCATCAGCTTACCGTCCAGGTACCAGGCAATGTGACCCGGCTCCCACAGTGCCGCATAGGTGTGCCACTCGTCATCAAGGAAATCGAACTTGTCCTCATACCCCGTGGCAACCACCGAGCTGCTGGCAAACACCGTCTTAAAATGTCCTTTTTCGGTTCTTTCACCGTTCCGATAGTGATTGTGCAGCGTACCCGTGTAGATCTTCTTGTTTTTGTCGGTATGAGGAACGACGATCTCCAAAATGTCCAGTTCGCCGCAATGCGTCCAGTTTTGACCGAGAAAATCCTTCAAACCGATGCCCCAAAATGCGGGAACACCGTTGTACTCACCGGTCGGCTGTTTTGCACGAATGCGTGCTTCAGCGTAGCCGTAGTGCATTGTAAAGCCGGTGCGACCGGCTTTACTGTAGCTTCCCAAGCCAATAGCAGAAGCGCACTTAATCGGTTTGAAGTACAGTACAGAATCCTCGATCCGGCACTCTTCAGGCGTCAGCGTGGTACCACCGTAGGGGCGGTCAGCGTAAAAGCTGTAGCCGGGTTTTCCCTCGCCGCTGAAATCAATCGCCATTTCGGTTTCAAAATCCTCGGAAAAGACCAATTTGGTCATACCGGCAGCCTCAGCCGCCGCCGGAATCGGTACATTTTTAAAGCTCATACTAACATACTCCTTTTATTTGTTCCAGATACGGACCCAGTCCACTTCCATAGGCCAGTTATAGTTGCAGCCAAGAATCATAACCTCTTCTTCCTCATCCATCACGGAGTGTGCACCCGGCCAAGTGCGGTCATCAAACTCGCCGGGGCGGATCTCCTCCAAACGCGGAAGCGGCGTAGGATCGTCACGATAGTAGTACTGCGGCAGATCGGTAGCGTTATAACGGGCGGAGTGCATCAGCTGACCATCCATATACCATGCGATGTGACCCGGCTCCCACAAAGCGGCATACGTGTGCCACTCTTCATCAATGTAATCAAACTGATCGTCATAGCCGGTGCAGTTGACCAGATTGGAGCCATACAGCGTTTTGTAATGGCCGTTCTCACTCTTTTCGCCCGGACGATAGTGATCGTGCAGTGAACCCGCGTAAATCTTCTTCGTCTTGTCATGACGCGGAATAAACATCTCCACGATATCCAACTCGCCGCAGTGCGTCCACTCTTTACCCAGAATATCGCACAGTGCCATCCCCCAGAAAGCGGGAACGCCGTTGAATTCACCCTCCGGCATCTTCGCGCGGATGCGCGCTTCGGCGTAACCGTAGTGCATCGTAAAGCCGGTGCGGCCTGCCTTACTGTAGCTGCACAGCCCCGTTGCCCAGCTGCACTTGATGGGCTTGAAGTACAGCACGGAATCACGCATCTGACATTCCTCAGGTGTCAGTGTGACAAACCCAAACGGACGGTCGGCATAGAAGCTGTAGCCCGGTTTGCCCTCGCCGCTGAAATCAATAGCGGTCTCGCTTTCAAAATCCTCAGCAAACACCAAATTGGTCATACCTGCAGCTTCAGCAGCGGCAGGTATCGGTACATTTTTGAAGCTCATACTGACACGTTCCTTTTATTTATTCCAGATACGGACCCAATCCACATCCATCGGCCAGTTTTTATTACATCCGAGGAAAATGACCTCTTCTTCTTCGTCCATCACCGAATGCGCACCAACCCACGTGCGAGCTCCAGCCTCAGGATGGATATCCTCATAGCGGGGCAGCGGCGTGGGATCATCGCGGTAGTAGAACTCGGGCAACGCATCCGACGAGTACCGCGCGGAATGCATCAGTTTGCCATCCACATACCACGAAATGTGACCCGGCTCCCACAGCGCGGCATACGTGTGCCACTCATCGTCTACGTAGGTAGTCTCACGGTATCCTTGCGAATTGATCACATTGGTAGCGATGCGCTGTACCGCCATACCATCCTCCTTCAATTCACCCGGACGGTGATGGTGATGGAGCGTGCCGGTATAGTACTTATCATCCTCGCCTTTATCGTTCTTCTTGATGAAGATTTCCAAGATATCCAGCTCACCGCAATCTTTCCAATCCAGCGGATGATCGCTCACAAAATCACGCTTACCGATGCCCCAAAAGGCGGGAACGCCATCATATTCACCGATCGGCATTTTGGCACGGATGCGTGCCTCGGCATAGCCGTAGCGCATCACAAAGCCCGTCGCACCTTTTTTGCTGTAGGTGGACAAACCAATCGCGGAGGGACATACCAGCGGCTCCATATGTAATACGGAATCAGCGGCAGAAAACTCCTCTTTGGCAAATGTGGGAAACCCGTACGGACGGTCGGTGTACCAATTAAAGCCCGGTTTACCCTCGCCACTCCAATCAATGGTATCCAAAGAATCGAAATCGTCCGCAAAGACCAACTTTGTCATGCCCGCGGCTTTGGCGGCCTCCGGGATCGGCACATTCTTAAAGCTCATCGCTTCACCCTCCGTTATTTCTGCCACACACGAACCCAGTCGACTTCGACAGGCCAGTCACGGTGACCGCTAACGAACAGCACCATGTTATCGGTGTTCATAATGGTGTGCGCACCCGGCCAAGCCGGACGGCCGTAATTCGGATAAAACTCCTCGATCGGCGGCAGCGGGGTCGGATCGTCACGGTAGAAATACTGCGGCATCTCGCCCTCGGCATAACGTGCCGAGTGCATCAGCTTATTATCCAAGTACCACGCAACATAGTTTTCATCCCACAGCGCCGCATAGGTGTGCCAGTCATCGTCCAGCACGTCAAACTGGTCTTTGTAACCGGTCGCGTTGATGGTGTTGGTGCACAGCTTGGTCGGGGGGCCTTCCAAACGGTTGTGATCGTGCAGGGTGCCGGTGTAGATGACTTGATTGTCGATCTGGTGCGCGTGTACCGCTTCCAGAATATCCAGTTCGCCGATGTGATTCCACGTCTTGCCTGCCACGTCGTCAACGCCCAACCCCCAAAAGGCCGGGATCTGACCGCTCTTCACCTCGCCCAGGCCGCTGACAGGGAATCGCATCCGAGCCTCAGCATAGCCTTTGTTATAGGTAAAACCGGTCTGACCCTTACGGCTGTAGGTCGGCAAGCCAACAGCAGCGCCCGCTCTTTCAGGGCGGATCGTTACCACGGAATCCCGGATGACCAGATCGTCCTTCGTTAACGTCGGATTGCCGTACGGACGATCGGCGTACCAATTATACCCCGGCTTACCTTCGCCGCTCATATCGATCGTGTCATACGAATCAAAGTCGTCTGCAAACACCAGTTTCGTCATTCCCGCCGCTTCCGCTGCTGCCGGGATCGGTACGCTTTTAAAGCTCATCGCTTTTCCTCCTTACTTCTGCCACACACGGACCCAGTCGACTTCCATCGGCCAGTTTTTGTTGCAGCCAAGCACCAGGATCTCCTCTGCCGTCTCCATCACGTGGTGTGCGCCCGGCCAAGTCGTGTGTGCCAACTGCGGGTGCGTAGTCTCTTCGATACGGGGCAGCGGAGTAGTCTCATCACGGTGATAATACTGCGGCAGATCCGTCGCATTGTAACGGGCGGAATGCATCATCTTTCCGTCCAAGAACCACGCGATATAGCCCGGCTCCCACAGTGCCGCATAGGTGTGCCACTGATCGTCAATGAACGTCCACTGATCCAGATAACCGCAGTTGTTGACCCAGTTGGAGGCATATACCGTCTTGTAGCGACCTTTTTCGTTGCGTTCGCCCGTGCGGTAATGCTCGTGCAGGGTGCCGGTGTAGATCTGCTGGTCGTTGGGGCGGCCCTTCGGGACGTTCAGCTCCACGATATCCAGCTCGCCGCAGCGCTCCCAGTATTCGCCCATCATATCCTTCTTTTCCATACCCCAAAAGGCAGGAACACCGTTGTAGTCGCCGGTCGGCAGATCCGCACGAATGCGCGCCTCGGCATAGCCGTAATGCATCAAGAAGCCGGTACGACCTTTTTTGCTGTACGTTACCAAGCCAATCGCCGAACCGCATTTTTCAGGCTTAAAATACAAAATCGAATCCCGCATCTGACACTCTTCGGGTGTCAGGGTTGACATCGCATACGGGCGATCGGCATAAAAGCTGTAGCCCGGCTTGCCCTCACCGCTGAAGTCGATAGCGGTTTCCGTCTCGAAGTCCTCGGAAAACACCAAATTGGTCATGCCGGCCGCCTTGGCCGCCTCGGGAATGACGATTGTTTTGCTCATACTTTCTCCCCCTTTTTCGGTTTGCAGCTATAAAAAAAGCTGCGGTCGGTGCGATCGCACCGACCGCAGCACAAGGCGTAACGAAGCGTTACCGTTTCAGTTTTCTCAACTGTTGCCCTTTCCTGCTGCTAACTGCTCGCCTCAGTCTTTTTTGACCGAGAACAAGGCGGTTTCTGTGGCTCAACATTTTGTCAAACCTAAACCGCTTTGCTAGTTTCATTATAAACATTCTGTTCCTATTTTGCAATAACCTTTTTGCAGTTTTTTGACACTTTTTCCTAAATTTTCGGGCGTTTTTTGACACAAAAACCCCGACAGAAACTCTGTCGGGGCTTTGGTTTTTGTCATTATCTCCAGATACGCACCCAATCAATGTCCATCGGGTAGGTCTCCCGGCTGGTAAGAAGTACCACGCCGTCATCCGTATCCATGACGCTGTGCGCTCCCACCCAGTTGCGATACGCCAACTCGGGACGCCACTCCTCAATGCGAGGCAACGGCGTCGGATCGTCCCGATAGTAGCATTTTGGCAGTGCATCAGCAGTATACGTAATGGAGTGCATCAGCTTGCCGTCCATATACCACGCAATGCGTCCTTTTTCCCACAACGCAGCGTAGGTATGCCAATCGTCATCGGTAAACGGGAACTGATCCAAATACCCGGTATTGTTGACCAGATTGGAAGCAAACGTCGTATGTACCTTGCCGTCCTCGTCAACGGTGCGGTGATGATGATGTAAGGAGCCGGCGAAGTATTTCTGGTCCTCGCCGTCCTTGTTTTTTGTAATAAACAGTTCCACCACGTCCAGCTCACCGCCGTCTGTCCACTCACCACCCATGAAACTGGGTCGGGTCATCGTCCAGAACGCCGGGATACCGCCGTACTCCCCCGTCGGCATCGAGGCACGCATCCGCACCTCCAGATAGCAACCGCAGTTTACCGTAAAACCGTCGTCCAGCGGCTTGCTGTAGGTCACAAGACCGTATGCCTTGGGCTGCGGGCCACCCATATGGATATACGAATCCTGCTGGGTAATATAGTCCTTTGTCAAGCGGCAGCCATACGCATCAACGTACCACTTATACCCCGGCTGATGCGTTGCTTCGATGTCGATAGTATCCATCGAATCAAAATCGTCCGCAAACACCAGCTCTGTCATCCCGGCAGCCTTGGCCGCCTCGGGAATGGGTGTATTTACAAAACTCATCGCCGTTATCTCCAAATACGTACCCAGTCCACATCCATCGGATAGGTAGTACGGCTGGTGAGAAGCACCACGCCGGTATCGGTATCCATAATGGAATGTTGACCTTTCCATTCCTCTTTTTTGGTGTTCGGCCAGATCTCTTTAGCACGAGGTAAGGGAGTCGGATCGTCACGGTAGTAGTATTCCGGCAACGCATCCTCGGTATATTCCGCCGAGTGCATCAGCTTGCCATCCATATACCACGCAACACGGCCTTTTTCCCACAAAGCACCATAGGTGTGCCATTCGTCGCCAATGAAGGGGAATTGGTCCAAATACCCTGTGGCATTAACGATATTGGTTCCGTACACGGTGCGCATTTCACCGTTTTCAAGCACCGTACGATAATGGTCGTGCAGTGTGCCGGCAAAGTACTTTTGATCCTCGCCGTCCTTGTTTTTGGTGATGAACAACTCCACCACATCCAGCTCGCCGGCGTGCGTCCAGGGCCTGCCCATAAAATCCTTCAGCCCCATCGTCCAGAACGCAGGGATACCGCCATACTCGCCCGTTGGCATTGAAGCGCGCATCCGCACCTCCAGATAGGTACCACAGGTTACGGTAAAGCCGGTATCCAAGGGACGGCTATACGTGCAAAGACCGTAGGTTTTGCCACCCATATGGATATAGGAATCATGCAGTTCGACATCCTGCGGCGTGAACTGATGTCCATAGCAACGGGTAAACCATTTATGCTCCGGCGTATCGTTACCGTCCAGTGCGATGGTATCCAACGAATCGAAATCGTCCTCAAAAACGAGGGTGGTCATTCCTGCGGCGGCAGCCGCCGCAGGAATCGGAATCTGTTTTTCCATAGTAATCATCCTTTACACCTTTCTACGCTTGCGCGTTGCCCACAGTGCCGCCGCACTCAGCGCCACCACAGCGACAGCTATCGGAAGTGCGCGTGCGCCCTCGCCGGTATCGGGGGTGTCGGGCAGTTCGCCGCCATCCGCCAGAATCAGTGCGGCTGCAAGCAGTTCGTCATAGGTGGACTGACCCAAGCTTTCAAGATACGCGTTAATCTCGACTTTGCGCTCATCGGAGAGCTGCTTCCAGATCTCCTGACCATTCAGGATGTTCTGGTAGTTCTCCGCAGTCACCGCCGCAATGGGATCGCCCCAGTCATCGGTGCAGTAGTTGTACCAGAAATCTTCGGCTTCCATATCGGTAATGACTTCGTCATCGTCGCCGCCGTCGGGCGTCATTCCGCCGCCTTCACCCTGCCAAATATGGACATAGTCCACCAGCAGAGGCACGTCAACGTCGCCGCTGAGATACAAGCACATGATCTGGTCGTTTAATCCGGAGAAAACACCCTCGTGCATAACACCCGTACCGACTTTGGGCAAGGGATACGGGAAATCATCTTCACTGTAGGTAATCTCAAACATCTTCACGCCATCCATATATGCCTGAATGAGGTTTTCATCCCACAACCAGCCCATCGTGTGCCATTGCTTGTCACCCAACGCATCGACCGTGCTGTTTGTGTTACTTGCCCAGAAAATCTCCTCGCCCGTTTCCGCATTCTTTTCCTGATCGTGCAGCGTAACGGTCCAATAGCCATCCGGATGGGTTTCGGTATTACCCCAGAATTCCAACCAGTCCATTTCGACCCATTTATTGTTCTTGCCTGGGGTCTCATACCACTTGTCGACAGGGAAAGACCACACGGTTACACTGCCGCCGAAGTAGTCTCTCGGGGTAGGAATGCACAAGCGCACTTCCAGATAGCCCTTGTTCCATGCAAAACCGTTGTGTGTGTTGACGTCCACAGTCGTCAGCGTAATACCGTAGGTCGGTACCGGATTGTGAATCGACAAAATGCCGTCCTTTACATCATAGGCATCCCGTGTGACGGTGGGTGCCGACCACTGACGAGTCACGTACCACTTGTAATACTCTGCACCCGTCGCACCCACATCAATCGAGTCGATCGAGTCGAATTCATCACTAAAGATGAGGTGATCCATACCCGCCTGCTGTGCGATCGACGGCGCTTCCAGCAGCTCATTTCCCACACGCAGCTGCGTTTGGTAGGCGTTGTTGACCGTTTCCATCTCCAAAATCGACAAGCGCGGATTCGCGCGGGCAGACACCACGTGTGCGCCCTCGGTTGCCGCCCACGGCTCGGTATCCATCACAATCACCATATCGCCCGGGTTCATTGCGGTCGAGCAAGTATAGGTCAGCGTACGGATAGTCTTACCACTGGTGGCGATGTCCACCTCGATGACTGAGCCTGCCGGAACAGGATCAGCGCCCTCGTTGGCAACGGTAACTGCAAAGAGCAGTTCCGTGCCGGTGATTACCTGCTCCTCACCGCCATCCCAAATGATATCTTTAACCACAAAGTCAACGAGCGACGCCTTCTGTGCCAAAAATACGTTATCCAGATAGATCGGGCCGTCACCGTCGGTGGTTAGTGTAAGCACGCTGCTTTCTGCCGCTAACGTTGCAGGCACAGTAAACTCATAGGTCGCCTGCGCCCAATGATTCAGCGCATCTGTTTTTTTCTCCACAAGCACCGCTTCGCCGTTGGTCAGCTTGGCGATTATATGACCTGCCGTCGAGCGATAACGGAAGGAGAGCAGATACGTCTTTTCCACCTGAATACCGCTAACCTGCTGCGAGATCGACGCACCGTTTGTCAGCACTGCCGCTGCGGAGTTTACGCGGCCCTTGCCGGCCTCCAACACAGCGCCGCCGGACAGCGTCCAGGAATCGTCATTTTCAATATCAAAGGTGCCATTGATAACAGGTGCTTTCTCGCCCGAAACGGTCACTTTGCAAGTGGCTGTCTTGCCGTTCTTCGTGATAGCAGTAATGGTCGCGGTACCCTTACCGACAGCGGTCACGACGCCGTATTCCACCGTCGCAACATTTTCGTCAGAAGAAGTCCAAACCGATTGGTTGGTATCGCCATTGGCGGGCGTTGCCATAATCCCCAGCGATTCCGTACGACCGGCCACCATCGTTATCTCTTCTTTACTAATGACGATCGAATCCGCCTCAACACCGGAGCTGTACACACGCAGGCATACGTTATCGATGACAGCGGGGGTATCTCCTTCAGCATCACTGACAATGGAAAGATCCCAACCCTTGTTAAGGTTCATATCCGCCGGGGTGGTGAAGGTTGTGGAGGCATGTCTCCACACGGTACCGTCACCTTTCTCCGTTTTCGGGGAATTGAGACGCAAATTGCCGCTCCAAATGCGGAACTCGGCATTCGGCGTCGCCAAATAATCGAAGGAAATCTCATAAGTGGTTGCCGGGAACGCCGACAGTGCCAATTTGTAGAACGTGCTGGCGTCCTTGCCGGCGGTGGGGTTTGTCAGCTCCAAGCCACAGCTCCCGTCCTTGCCAATGCCGGGCTTAATGCTGTCTTTGGCATCACTACCCCAATTGGCAGTGAGCTGTTCAAAATCACCATTTTTAAGTAAATTGCCATACGGATTGACGGTCACCGTGCAGGTTGCCGTCAGGCCCTTAGCGGTCGTGGCCGTAATAGTCGCCGTGCCGCTTGCCGCCACCGCCGTGATAACGCCGTCCTGCGATACCGCTATAACACTTTCATCGCTGGAGGCCCAAGTCACCGCACCAACGCTGGTGTTCAGCGGTGCACTGCTGATGGTCAATGTCGCCGTATCATCCGGCAGCAGTTCAACCTCGGACGGTGTGATCGTGATTGACTCCGCCTCCGGTTGCTTTGTCAGAGTGATGTTATCCACATAGGTATCTGCTTCCACACCGATACTTTCCTGCTTAAGGTAGAAGCTCCAGTTGTTGTCGAGTGACGGTGCCGCTCCGGTATCGAATGTAACGCGCAGCTCCTTCCATTCGTCAGCACTCGCCACAGTGCTCCATCCATGGGCGGCGTCAACAAAGGTGATATCACTACCCTTGGAAAAATTCAGAGTAATAGACGGACCCTTCGTCCACAGAGAGAGGATATAACGGCTATTGGGCTGCAGGTTCGCATTAACTCCATTGTTATTCAAGCCTTTGAAATAGGTTATCGGGCGTGTGTAATCTTTACTCAACAACAGCGCTTTGCTGCCGTCGATGCCGACACCATCTTCCACTGAAACACCTTCGCCGGGCAGGTGGTGGAAAATACCGTTGGCGCCCAGCTCCAGATCACCGTTGGGCAGAATGTTGGCATATTGGTTGATCGTTACCGTAACGGAGGCGGATTTGCCGGTATCGTTCGATACTGTAATGGTCGCCGTACCGCTTGCCGCCACCGCTGTGACCTTACCACTCTGATCGACCGTCGCAATCGCAGTATCCGAGGATGCCCACGTCAGCGTACCGATATCCGCATTGCTCGGCACGGCATTGACCGCTAACGTGATACTGCCGTTCGGTACGACTTCGACGTTCCCCGAAGGAATTCTCAGCGCTTCCGCTTTTGCAGCCACGGTAACCGTGCATGTGGCGGTCAATGTACCCGAGGTCACGGTGACAGTCGCCTTGCCGGAGGAAACAGCCGTAACGACACCATTGTCCACAGTGACAATTGCAGCATTATCAACCGACCACACGATCGGCTCAGCAGGCGCGCCATTAGGCTTAGTCGCCGCTGTCAAAGTCGCCGTATCGCCAACCTTCAGCGCCAGCGTTGTTTTATCCAGTTCAATAGAGGTTGCGGGTTCCGGCTCTCCAACGGTCACCACGCAAGTGGCAGTCAGCTTTCCGGAAGTCACCGTAATCGTCGCATTACCTGCAGCAACCGCCGTCACAACGCCGTTGTCCACTGTCGCCACAGCGGTATTGTCGCTCGTCCACACCGGTGTCTGAGCATACGTACCAACAGGTGTGGTGGTCGGGGTCAGCGTAACGGTATCGCCAATCTCCATTTCCACCGTCGTTTGATCCAGTGTGATAGCTGTAGCAGACTCTACCTCATACAGTGACATATCATCAAGATACACATCACCGGCTGTTTTGAAGTCGAAGGTATAGTTTGCGTTAATAGACGATGTTGTCTTAAAGTAGACGGTGACCGTCTTCCACTCGGCAGAAGCCTTACCGGGTTCGCCCTCGGTGGATAGCACCGTGGCATAGGTGGACGTCATCGCAGGCGTGGTCGTACCGCTACCCTTCTGGCGATAGGAGAATTTGTACACCGTCTCCTTTTTGTAGCGTGTACTCAGTTTGGTGTTACTGTCAGCCGCCTCGGTTAGGATATATGTGGGAAGGAAATAAGAATGAGCATTGCTCGTCAGATGGAGAACGTTGTTTGTCGCATCATCAGGATCGATCTCAATCTTGGCGCCGTCATTAAACAGGCCGTCATAGACATAGGCGTTGAGTTCGGCAGACGGTGCATCCATCGTGCCGTTGTACATCAGGTTGAGTTCACAATCGGACTTAATATCCAACGGAATGACCTCAACATCGTCGAGATCCAGTGTCAAGCCGGCGGTTGTGGCATTCGCAAGCTCCAACAAACTGATACGGAAAGTCTTGGTGGCGGTTTTGGTTTTTGCGTACACCGTGTAAGCAAACCACTCACCGTCACCCGAAGTTCTGGTATCATTGCCTGAAATGATCCACTCGGGTTGGGCGTAACCGGTGAACATGCCACCCTGCAACCGCATAGCAAACTTCATTTTTCCGGCGGCCGTCTTACGTACCTTGAAATTAACTTGTACCCAATCGCCGGATTTCAGATCACATTCCAAAAGCGGGCTTTTGATCACTGCACCGTCAGCAGGAATCTGAATGTACTTGTTACCTTCAGCATCAGTCTGTACCGGTACCGGATCGTTTTTGCTGAACTTGCCCGTCACCGTAGTGTCATACTGCCAGCCGGATTCGGCCGCATCAAACGTGCCGTTGGGCATAGCAAGGCTCACCGGCTCAGCAGCCTTGACCGTCACGGTGCAGGTCACCGGGGGCAGACCCTCGGCGGTTGCTGTGATGGTGGTCGCGCCCGTGGCAACACCGGTCACGATGCCGTTTTCCACGGTGGCGATAGCCGCATCGGCCGAAGTCCAGGTGATCGTCGGCAGCGCTACACCATCGGGGGTAGCCGTGGCGGTCAGGGTCAGCGTCTTGCCGACCTCAACCTCTGCCGCGGTCTTATCCAACGTGATGGCGGTAGCCGCAGCCGGCTTTTTTATCAGCTTGAAGTTATCATAATACGCCGCACCGGTGCCATAATTTTCAGCGTTGGCATAATGAATGTGTGCCGGTGCCCATTCCCAACCGGTGTGAACACCCATGTTTTCCGCTGCGCCGGTGGTAAACTCGATTGTGTGGGTCGTCCAATCGGCTACCGCAGGCAGGTCGACATCCACCCAACCGGTCCAGTCGCTGCCGCCCGTGGTAATATCGAATTTCGCAAAGCCTTTACCCTCGTGCTTATAGTCAAAACTAAACACGTAGGTCGTGTTGGGCTCAAGTATCCCGTTAAATGCAGCCTTATAGTAGGGACCGGGCCATACGGCCGTGCCTCCCTCGTTGACTGTCGTTTCAATTTTGATACCCTTACTGCCACCAACACCGACACCGTCCTGCACATAGGCAGAATTGCCCCACGCAACCGAAGCGCCCTGTTCCAGGTCGCCGTTGGTGAGGAGATTTGTCGGTTCCTCTGCTACAGTAGGAAGAACAATGCCAGAAATTGCACAAGTGATCAGCAAAGTTGTCGCCAATACACAAGACAGCAATTTACGCATACCGAAATTCATACGATCGCTCCTTCCCTATCATACGAAATGACAAGTTTCTATGATATTATCATAAGGTAAATTGTACAACTTGTCTAGATGAATTTCGTGCGCTGATATGGATTTTTGTTGCAAAAAAGAAGCGCCCTTTCGGACGCTTCTTCGATTATTTCTGCCAGACTCGAATCCAGTCGATTTCCAGCGGATTGTTTTTGGCGCCGTTGACGATCAGCGCCAGATCCTGTTCGTTCATATACTCGTACGGATCGGGGATCGGCTCGCCACGCTTGAAATTTGCGGGCGGCTCGATGCGGCCGTTATCAAAGATCTGCTGCACGGCGTGAACGCCGTCCACCCAGCTGTCGACAATGCCGGTATCCCACAAAAACGTCATCGTGTGCCACTCGCCGTCACCCAGCGCAGGAATACCACGGTGTCCGGGCATGTTGCTCGCCAAAAACTGCCCTCTTTCGTGGATGTTTTCCCGTTTGTTGTGGTGCATGGTGGTCGTATAATAATTGTAGTCCCAATACTCCATCCAATCCATTTCCACCCATTCGTGAGCGATGTCGTAGATCTTATCCGGTGGGAACGACCAGATCGCAGGGCCGCCGCAATCCGGCTCCGTGTACTTCATAAAGGCCTTGTCATAGTGCGGGATGCGTATCCGAAACTCCAAAACGCCTTTGTTGAAGGAAAAGCCCTGTCGTGTGCGGGGATTGATAGTAGCCAGACCATAATTGTATAGGCTGTCGTGCTGTTCCAGATACAGCACGCTGTTTTCCACACGGAAGTCGTCGGTTGTCAGCGGCCTGGCACGAAACGGGCGGGTGGTGTACCACTTATATCCATAGGTCCCTTCACCGCTGACGTCGATCGTGTCGTACGAATCAAAATCGTCCTCAAACACCAGATGACGCATCCCGTATTTTTCGGCAATTTCGGGAATCGGAATCGTTTTGTTGTTCATCGTTTACCCTCCTTACTTCTGCCACACACGGATCCAGTCGATCTCCAACGGATTGTTCTTCGCACCGTTGATGATAAGCGGAAGATGTTGAGTATTCATCGGCGTGTAGATCTTTTTCGGGTCCATATCCCCTTGTACCCTAGCAGGCGGCTCGGGGCCGTTGTCCCCATACGTTTGATACACCGCCGGATCGCCGTCCAGCCAACTCTTGATGTACCCTTCTTCCCACAGGATCAACAGCTCGTGCCACTCAGCATCGGCAAGGCGCTCCGGCCCATTCCGTGTCGGATTGTTGGCAATATAGGTCTGCGGAGCGTTCATCGTGACTCGCCCGCTATGATGCAGCGTCGTGGTATAATACCCGCCCGGGAACCGCCCGTCGTAGGTGCCCCAATACTCCATCCAATCCATTTCTACCCATTCCAGCGCCGTGTCCTGGAGCTTTTCGATCGGGAATGACCAAATGGCAGGACCTCCGCAATCCGGCTGGGTATATTTCATCAGATTCGCATCGTAATGCGGAATGCGGAACCGAAATTCCAACACGCCCTTGTTGAAGGAAAAACCTTGCCGTGTACGGGGATTATAGGTGCACAAACCGTAGTTGTACAAGCTATCGTGTTGTTCGAGATACAAAATGCTGTTTTCCACACGAAAATCGTCAGCAGTCAACGGCTTCGCACGGAACGGACGGGTGGTGTACCACTTAAACCCTTTTGTACCAAGCCCGGTAGCGTCAATGGTATCCACCGAATCAAAATCGTCTTCAAACACCAAGCGAGTCATACCATGTTCCCTGGCGATTTGCGGCGCTTCAATCTGTTTGTTCATAGCAATCCCCCTCGTTCATTACATCAGCGATCTCTCACTGCCTGCAGCAAAGCATAGCATTCTCTTACTTCTGCCACACACGAACCCAGTCGACTTCCATCGGCCAGTTCTTATGGCAGCCCAGCACCAGGATCTCCTCCGCCGTCTCCATCACGTGATGAGCACCGGGCCACACACGCTCTGTCAAGTTAGGATACACCTCATTCAAACGCTTGACGGGCTTCGGATCGTCACGGTAGTAATATTCCGGAATGTCCGTCTCATTGAACCGTGCAGCATGCATCAGCTTGCCGTCCATATACCACGCAATGTAACCGGGCTCCCACAAAGCGGCATAGGTGTGCCATTGATCGTCGATGTAGTCGTACTGATCCTGATAGCCTGTGGCAATAACCGTGCTGCTGGCGAACTGACGCTGCTTGCGAAGCTCGTTACCCTCTTCGTCAAACACTCGTTTGTGCTCGTGCAGCGTACCGGTATAGATGATGTCCTTACCGGCACAACCACTGCGACCTTTCGTTCCGGGATCAACCATCTCCAAAATATCCAATTCACCGCAGTTGGCCCAAAACTCGCCCATCATATCCTTTTTTTCCATGCCCCAGAATGCCGGCCAGCCGTTGTACTCACCAACGGGAAGATCCACACGAATCCGAGCCTCGGCGTAGCCGTAGTGCATCAGGAAACCGGTGCGACCCTTTTTGCTGTAAGTTACCAAGCCAATTGCCGAGGGGCACTTTTCCGGCTTGAAATACAACACCGAATCACGCATTTGGCACTCATCCGGCGTCAACGTATCCATGGCATAGGGACGATCGGCATAAAAGCTGTAGCCCGGCTTGCCTTCGCCGCTGAAATCGATCGCCTTTTCGGTGTCAAAATCCTCATTAAACACCAAGCGAGTCATACCGGCCGCTTTGGCCACCTCGGGAATAATAACCTCTTTTTTCATCACAGATACCTCCCAGCAAAATGTGTTCTAACCTTATGATAACAAACCCGTATGTCGTAAGTGAATGGAAAATTGGACATAATGCTAAAAAAATTAGACATTACCCGCTGAATACAAACCAAAATGACAAATCTTTGCTCGTTGCCTTGTGGAAAGAAAACGCCCGAAGCATCACTGCTTCGGGCGTTGTTGCCTAACAGGGGAACTTAGATCTTTTGCTTGCGCTTACGGCTGATCCACAGCGCTGCCGCACTGAGGGCTACCACTGTCGCCAACGCCGGCAAAGCACGGGTGCTCTCGCCGGTATCGGGAGATTCGGGCGTGCCGCCCTCGGCGATGATCAGTGCATCCGCAAGCAGCTCGTCGTAGGTCGGCTGACCCAGGCTTTCGAGGTACGCATTGATCTCTGCGCGACGCTCCTCGGACAGGTTCTTCCAGATCTCCTGACCGTTCAGGATGTTCTGGTAGTTCTCCTCGGTTGCTTCGGCAATGGGATCACCCCAATCGTCGGTGCAGTAGTTGTACCAGAAATCTTCAGCTTCCATGTCGACAACCACATCATCCGACGGATCGTCCGGCTCAGGCATCGCCTTGTTGCCACCCTGCCAGATGCGGACGTAATCCAGCTCCATCGGGTGGTCGTGAGCACCGGCAATGTACAGCACGAGATCCTGATAGTTCATATAAGAGAACGCGCCAGTGTCATCGAACATACCGGACTGGGTTCTGACACTGCAGCTCGGTGTGCCGTCCTCACTATAAGAGATACGGAACACTTCTTCATGGTCGACATAGGCGATAACGCCGTTATATGTCCACAACCAACCCATGATGTGCCATTCGGCATCACCCAGACCGTTCTTGTAGGAGTTGCCGTTGACCTTCCAATGGTCTTCCTCACCCCTGCCGGTAATCTGATCGTGCAGGGTAACGGTATAGTAGCCGTCGGGATACTGCGGCCATCTCTCCAGATCGCGGCCCCAATACTCGAGCCAGTCCATTTCGACCCACTGCTGGCAGCCCGGACGATCCGGCATCTGCTCAGTCCACTTCTCCACAGGCAGCGACCAAACGGCGGGAATACCGCCGGAAGCACCGGGCAGATACTCGTGGTAATTCGGACGGACAATGCGCAGCTTGGTCTCCAGATAACCGAAAGTATAGCTCCAGCCGGCACCAGAGAACGGATCCATGGTGCCCATCGTGATGTTGAACACCGGGTTCTGATCGTGCAGCTGGATGACGCCATCGGTGATGGTGTAACTGTTCTGCTGAACCATACCCGCACTCCAAGCACGGTTGACATACCACTTGTAGCCATCTTTGCCGGTACCCATAGTATCAATCGAATCGTAACTGTCAAACTCGTCGTTGAAGGTCAGCTCGGTCATATCAAACGCCGCTGCCTCCGAAGGAGCTTCGAAAATGTCACTGCTGACACGCAGGTTGACCTGCTGAGCGTTGTTGCTATCATTCAACTCAAGGATAGACAAATTCGGGTTGGCACGGGCGGAAATGACCCAATCGCCTTCCTCGGCATCCCAAGGCGTCTCACTGATCACAATAATCGAATCCTGAGAGGCCATTGCCGTCGGAAGCTTATACTTGATCGTCTGGAAGGTTACGCCGTTCTTGCACATATCCACTTCAATCACGGCATCCTTCGGAACCGGATCCTCACCTCGGTTGGTCAGCGTAATCGCAAAGGTCAGCTCGGTACCCGGGGTAACCTGATAACCGCCACCGTCCCAGATGATGTCGCTGACAACAAAGTCGATCAGCGATGCCTTCACGGCCAGAATCACGTTGTCCACGTAAATCGTGCCCTTCGCCGTGGAAAGGGTCAGCGTGGTCTCGTCGCTTTCCAGCGTCTCAGGCGTGGTAAACTCAAAGGACTGCTTCTTCCACAGGCTACTGGATGCGGTCGCACCCTGCAACAGCACCGTCTCGCCGTTGGTCAGCTTCACGTCGGCTACGCCGCCGCGGTAGTGCAGGAACACCTGATAGGTGGTATCCGGCTTCAGGCCCGTAAAGACCTGCTTCGCGGAAGAGCCTGCAACCAGAGCCAGACCGTTCGTCTTCAGACGGCCCTCTTCGGCGGTGATCGCCGCGCCGTTTTCCACGGTCCAGGACGTATCGTTTTCCTTGTCGAAGTTGCCGTTCTGCAACAGCACTTCGTTACCGCTGACGGTGACTTCGCAAGAGGTGCTCAGTCCGTTCTTAGAAGCGGTGATGGTGGCTTTACCCTTACCAACGCCGGTGACAACACCGTACTCGACAATTGCCACGTTCGGGTCGCTGGTGGTCCACACCATATCGTTCAGGTCAGCCTCAACCGGGAACGCATGCACCGACAATGCGCCGGTACGACCAGGAATCAGCGTCAGAGTGCTGAGGTTCATCGTGAGCGACTCGGCGTCAACGCCGGAAGAATACTTCTTCAAGGTAATATTGTCAAGGACCACAGGCTCGGTACCGGTCTTCTCGCAAACCAGCGAGAAATCCCAACCGGTATTGATTGCAAGATCGGTCGGCGTGGTGAAGGTCTTTGTAATGGTTCTCCACTCGCTGGTACCGTACTTGACAGCGTCATTGCTGATGGTAAGGCCCATCGTGCCGGTCCACAAACGAACCGAGCTGTCTTTGGAGGTCGAATAATAATCCACCGAGAATTGGTAGGTGGTCGCCGGCTCCAAGAGACCCACAAAGGAGCCTTTGTAATAATAGGAGGACCAGCCGCTGGTGCTTTCATGCTTCAGCAGCACACCCGTGCTGCCGTCACGGCCGGCACCGGGGGTGATATGGCTGGAAGTATCCCAGTTGGTGGCGCCTTGCTCAAAATCACCGTTCTTGAACAAGTTGCCGTACTCGGTGACAATCACCTTTGCGGTAGCAGACTTGCCCTTATCGTTGGTCACGGTAATGGTGGTTTCACCGGAGGCGACCTTCGCCGTTACCTTGCCCTTCGCATCAACCTCGGCAATGCTCGGGTCGGCGCTCGTCCAAGTCAGCACACCGGTGCTGGCTCCGACAGGCGAAGTCATAACACCGACAGAGGCGCTGTCGAACGGCAAAATCTCAAGCGTTTCGGGAGAGATGATCAGCTCGTCTGCGTGGACGACCTTACCCACCTCAACCAGCTTGAAGTTGTCGTAGTAGGACACACCGGCGCCCTCGCCCTTGTCATAGTACTGAACCTGGCGCATCTGCCATTCCCAGCCGGTATTGGCCTCCGGCATAGCAGAGGGCGTCGTAATGGTGTAGGTCATGGTCGTCCAGTCTTTATCACCCGTTGCCAACGAGGTGTTTTTGAAATCCGCACCGTTGGGCAGCTTGCCGGGGATCTTGTTAAATATGATCTGGCCGAAGCCCATGCCCTCATGCTTGTAATCAAAGCTGAACTCGTAGATCGTATCCGGCTTCATCGCTGCGATAATCTCGCCGAGATAGTAGGTACCGGGCGTCTGGTGTGCAGTGCTGCCTGCAGTAATATTCGTCGACAGCTTCAGACCGGCAGAACCGTCTTTGCCAACCCCCGCCTGGATACGATCTTTCTGTGCCTGATCGCGACCCCAAGAATCGGTGCCGTTTTCAAAGTCGCCGTTGATGATGATGTTACCATCGTCCTTGATAACTGTGATCGCGCAAGTCGCCGTCAACTCGCCAAAGGTAGCGGTAATAGTAGCCGTACCTTCAGCAACAGCTGTCACAACGCCGTCCGCCACCGTTGCCACATCGGCATTGCTGGTAGACCAAACGATCACAGGCTTTTCAGCATTTTCGGGCTCAGCGGTTACGGTCAGCTTCGTGGTCTGACCCTCTTCCAGCGTAGCCGCATTCTTATCCAGTTTGATCTCGGTCGCCGAAACAACGACCTTCTCGACCAACTTGAAGTTGTCAAAGTATGCAGCACCCTGACCATAGTTCGCCGCATTGGCATAATGCACGTGACGCGGCATCCATTCCCAACCCATCTTGGCATCGGTCAGGTTGGCGGCATCACCGGTGGTGAACTCAATCGTTACGGTGGTCCACTCAGTTGCCGTCAGATTGGCGGAGTTCGCCCAGCCGGTCCAGTCGGCGGGTTTGTTGACAACGTTCAACTGAGCAAAACCTTTGCCCTCGTGCTTATAATCGAAGGTAAAGATATACTTCGTGTTCGGCTTCAGCTTGCCGACAAAGCTGTTCTTGTAATAGGGACCCGGGTACTTCGCAGACTGACCTTCCAGAACCTCGGTCGCGATCTTGATACCCCAGGAGCCGTCCTTGCCGACACCTTCCATAATGTGGCCGGTATTCTCCCAACCGATCGTGCCCTTCTCGAAGTTACCGTTGATAAGCAAGTTGCCATCGTTGACAGGCTCGGTGACCGTCACAACGCAAGTCGCGGTCAACGTGCCGGCGGTCGCGGTGATGGTGGCGGTACCGGCTTTCAGTGCGGTGATCTTGCCATCCTCGACCTTAGCAACGGCCTCGTCGGAGGAAGTCCAGGTGATCTCCGGCATTTCAGCCTCGGCAGGAGTCACCGTAACCGTCAGCGTGGTGGTGCCGTCCACTTCCAGAGAAGCGGTCGTCTTGTCCAGGACGATGCCCGTTGCTTCTGCCTGCTTGGGTTTCTCGGTCAGCGTAAAGTTGTCAAAGTACGCAGCACCCTGACCATAGTTCGCCGCGTTGGCATAATGCACGTGACGCGGCATCCATTCCCAACCCATCTTGGCATCGGTCAGGTTGGCGGCATCACCGGTGGTGAACTCGATCGTCACGGTGGTCCACTCGGTTGCTGTCAGATTGGCGGAGTTCGCCCAACCGGTCCAGTCGGAAGGTTTGTTGACAACATTCAACTGAGCAAAGCCTTTGCCCTCGTGCTTGTAATCGAAGGAGAAGATGTACGTGGTATTCGGCTTGAGTTTGCCAACAAAGCTGCTCTTGTAGTAGGGACCCGGATACTTCGCAGACTGGCCCTCCAGAACCTCAGTCGCGATCTTGATACCCCAAGAGCCGTCCTTGCCGACACCTTCCATGATGTGGCCGGTGTTTTCCCAGCCGGTCGCGCCCTGCTCAAAGTCACCGTTGACGATCAGGCCCTGCTCCTTCACCGTCACGGTGCAGGTCGCCGTCAACTCACCCGCCGTAGCGGTGATCGTCGCCGTACCGGCCTTAACAGCAGTGACCTTACCGGTCGCATCAACCGTTGCTACGGTCTCGTCAGAGGAGGTCCAGGTGATTTCCGGCATCGGAGCCTCACTGGGAACAACGGACACGTTCAGCGTTGTATCAGCACCAATTTCCAGAGTTGCAGTGGTCTTATCCAGCGTGATACCGGTCGCCGTGATCTCTTTCGGCTTTTCAACCAGTTCAAAGTTATCAAACTGTGCCGAGGCGGTACCCCAGTTTGCGGCGTTGGAGTAGTGCACCAGGCGAACCTGCCACTCCCAGCCTTCCTTGACGTTCATCTTGTCGGCTGCGCCGGTGGTGAACTCGAAGGTCTGGCGGGTCCAATCCACGTTGGAGGGGAGATTGGTATCTTTCCAACCTGTCCAATCGGTACCGCCGTATACGACGTCAATCTGGCCCCAGCCCTTGCCTTCGTGCTTGTAATCAAAGCTGAAAATATAGGTGGTGTTCGGCTTCAACGTGCCGTTGAAAGCGCCCTTGTAGTACACACCGGGCGTCTTGGCGGCTTCACCCTCTTGGGTAGTGGTCTCGAACTTGATACCAACGCTGCCGTCTTTGCCGACGCCGCTTTGCACATACGAGCTGCCGCCCCACGCAACCGAAGCGCCCTGCTCCAGGTCGCCGTTGGCAAGCAAAGCCGCTTCCTTCACCGTCACAGTGCAGGTTGCCGTCAATTCACCCGCCGTAGCGGTGATCGTCGCCGTACCGGCCTTAACAGCAGTGACCTTACCGGTCGCATCAACTGTTGCCACGGTCTCATCGGAGGAGGTCCAGGTGATCGCAGGCAACGTAGCGCCGGCAGGCGTCGCAGACGCCGTCAGCGTGACATCCTTACCCACCTCGACTTCAACAGCCGTTTTGTCCAGCGTAATGCCGGTCGCAGCAGTCGGCTTCTTGATGAGCTTGAA
>JAZQSX010000037.1:0-29106 GCA_045630285.1 Acutalibacteraceae bacterium
GCCCTCCGCACAGCGGAGGGCGCTTTGTGTTGTGCTGGGACATCAATATTTGTCGTAGAAGAACCACATAAACTCGTTCCAGTTGGCAGGCTTGCCGTTTTCGAAGTAAAATACCTCGTAGGTATAAAACTCGTGCGTTCCGTCGCTCCACGTCTTAGTGGCACGGTTGCCGTCGTCATCGTAGTTATACTGCAAAAGCACGCCGTCGCCGAAATCCTTGGAGGTGCAGTTGCCGTAGGCATCGTAGGTGTACGAATACGCATCCACCACCCTGTTGCCCTCTTTCACCTGCTTCCAGATGATGTGGCCATAGGCGTCGTAGCCATACTCGGTGGTAAAGGTGGTGCCGTCGGGTGCCATTTCCACCTCTTTGACAATGTCATCGTATTCGTCGTAGGTGTAGGTCACGTTGTAGTTTTCGCCGTTCAACTTGCCCTGCGCCTTGACGAGAAGGCCCTTGTCGTTGTACAGCAGGTAAGCGGAGAACGTGGCACCGTCGCTGGTGCTGATCGTCATACTGGCGGGATACCCAACCTTGTCGCCGTAGGTATAGGTTCTCGTTATCATCGGCGTTGTACTGTTGTCGTAATACACGTCGATTTGGATGCAATTGCCACGCTCGTCGTAGGTGGCCTTTACCTGATAATCCCCGTTGGCAGAGTGAATATCAACGGGACGGAATACGAAACGATCCCGCAGCTCGGCGGCGTTTTTGTAGTTGCCGGCATCCTTAAGGTATTCGTAGGCCTCGGCATAGTTGCCCGCATTCAGTGAGGCAACGCCCTTGTTATAGCGGATCTCCTCACGGGAAGCCGACGGCTGAGAGAACCACCACACCGACAAGCCCACCATCGCTGCCAGCACCAACGTGACGAAGCAGGTGATGACGATCGGCAGCACCTTGACCTTTTTCGGCTTTTCAGGCTTCGGCTCCTCGGGTGCCGACTCGATCGGCATCGGCGGCTGCACCGGCTGTGCTACGGGAACAGCGACCGGCATCGGTGCGGGCTCGACCGCCACGGGAGCGGGAACTGCCGGCGGCATCGGCGGCTGCACCGGCAGTGCTACGGGAGCAGCAACCGGCATCGGTGCGGGCTCGACCGCCACGGGAGCAGGAACTACCGGCGGCATCGGCGGCTGCACCGGCTGTACTACGGGAGCAGCAACCGGCATCGGGGCGGGCTCGGTCGCCACGGGAGCGGGCTCAACCGGCATCGGCGGGTGCACCGGCTGTGCTACGGGAACAGCGACCGGCATCGGTGCGGGCTCGACCGCCACGGGGGCGGGAACTGCCGGCGGCATCGGCGGCTGCACCGGCTGTGCTGCGGGAGCAGCAACCGGCATCGGTGCGGGCTCAACCGCCACGGGAGCAGGAACTGCCGGCGGCATCGGCGAACCGCACTGTATACAAAAGCGTGTGGGCTGTTCCATAAAAGCGCCACATCTCGGACAATAAGGCATAACGATCTCCTCCGTTACTCAGGATACTTTTACTATATCACACATTGTTTGCCAACACAAGCAAAAACCGCCGCAAAATGACAAAAAACACCCGCACACGGCCGTGTGCGGGTGAGTTTTTTGGTATTCCTCCGTGGCGATCGTCACACCCACGGTGTCCAACCCGACTGGCGGGTCGTCTTGGTGGTCGTGACAGACGTCTTGGTGGTGGTCGTCGTTTTCCGAGTGGTTGACGTAGTACCCGACTTGCTGGTCGACGTAGTACCCGACTTGCTCGTCGATGTGGTGCCCGACTTGCTCGTCGTCGTCGTTTTACCGCCCGTCGGGGCAACCGTCGTGGTGGTCGTCGACGTCGTTTTGCCGCTCGTCGACGTCACCGTCGCCTTGCTTTTGGTGGTCGTATCGCCCGGGATCTCGGGATCGTCGTCCACAACGACATCCTCATCGGGGATCACCACGATATGGATCGGCTTGCTCGTCGTGTTGGTCGTCTTGCCGCCGCTGCCCGTCGTGGAACTAGCGGACTCGCCGCCCGTGGGCGTGCCGCCCTGCGGTGCTTCCGACGTGGTGGGCGTCGTTTTTCGAGTGGTCGTGGCCGTTTTTGTGGTGTTCGCCGCTTTGTCATCCTCGTTGTTCGGCTTGCTGCAGGCGCACACCGTCAACAACAGGGCGACAACACAGCAAACACCAGCCAATTTACGAATCATAGCGGTGCTCCTTTCCCTTATTTCAGTGAATTAACCGTCAAACCGGTAATGAGTTTCGGGTAGAAATAGGTGGATTTCTGCGGCATCTTCTCCCCTGCCGCCGCCACGTCACGGATCTCGGACACACGGGTGGGGTTCAGCAGGAACGTGCCCTGATAGGCGCCGCTGCGCACGCCCTCGATCGCCTCGGTCAGGCTGCGGGTGTAGGTCAGGTTGATCTGCTGTGCCATATTCGCCTTATCGATGCCGAGCTTCTGCTCCAGAATCAGCGTGTGCAGCACGTTGACGTCCAGACGGCGGGAGGCCTCGGACAAGGCAGGCAGCTCGGTGTCCATGACCGCAATGTCACGCAGCGTCAGCACCGCAGCGGTCTCGCCGCCAACGTAGAAGCCGAAGGCACGCTGACCGTTTTGGTAGGCGTGCTCCAGACGCTCGTCAATCGCAGACAGCGGCAGGCCTTCCTCGATGTCAAACCGATCACGGCAGGCGTCGAGCAGCGCTTTCGGGTCGAAGTTCGGCAGATCACGGAGCAGACGGTGGGTCGGGAACACCACGAGACCCGGGTGGTTCATCTCCACCAGCATCATCATGATATAATCCGAATCGGCGCCCACAGGCGTGCCCTGCTCACGCAGCCAGTTGCGGTAGTTGATCGCCGTCTCATAGCGGTGGTGACCGTCGGCGATGTACAGCTTGGTTTCCGCCAAGCGTGCCTGAATGGCGGCAATCATGCCCTCATCCGTCAGCGCCCACAGACGGTGGGTCAACCCGGCCTCGTCGGTGACGACGGCGGTGGGCTGCTCCTTCATCGCAATGCACAGCAGGTCATCCACCGAGCCTTCACCAGGCTCGTCGTTGTACAACGAGTACACGTCACTGAAGTTGCAGGCGGTGGCCTTCATCAGGTTAAGACGGTCCTGCTTCGCCTTGGACAGCGTTTCCTCGTGCGGCAGCACGATGCCCTTGTCGAACTCCTCCAAATGGATCTGCGCCACGATGCCGTACACGCTGTACGTGCCGCCGTACATCGCACTGATGTCGCTCATGCCATCCAGCGAGAACTCGATCTCATAGATGTACAGCGCCGGCGTCTCGTCCTGCGCAAGAATACTCTCTGCCAGCATACGCTTCAGCTCTTCGCCGGCACGGGCATACGGATCCGCTCCCTCACGGGGCAGCTCCAGGCGAATGATATTGTTGGGATTGCACGCCAGGTAGCCCTGACGCTGTTCTTCGGAAATGATGTCATACGGCGGGC
Source organism: Acutalibacteraceae bacterium (assembly GCA_045630285.1). Taxonomy (GTDB): domain Bacteria; phylum Bacillota; class Clostridia; order Oscillospirales; family Acutalibacteraceae; genus RGIG3009. The sequence goes on from JAZQSX010000037.1 coordinate 3,427, forward strand.
AGACGACCTGCGCCAGCGGGCCGGCCGCTTTGGTAAACCGCAACGCACGGAAAGGACGAATTTCAGCCATACTATTTGCTCCTTTTTTGCCAATATATCGTTATTGTACCATACGTTCCAGAAAAAGGCTAGACCCAAAGCACAGAATTTTATTGCTTTTTTATGGTTTTTTCGGTACAATGAAAGCAAGAGGTGATGGATATGAAACGTACTGTAACGATCCTGCTGTGTGTGGCGCTGATGCTCGTGTGTCTGTGCGCCTGCGGCAGCAACGAGGAAGAACCCCCGATCACCAGTATCACCCGTGATCCTGCGGACAGTGAGACGGTGACCACCACGACGACCACGACCACCACGGATGCCGACAAGGGCACCGATGCCACGACGCCGTCCTCCACCGTGGTTGCGCCGTCCTCCACCGAGAGCACGGGCACCACCGCAACCACCACGACACCGTCGACGGCTGTGCCGACCACGCCGACCTCCCGCCCCACCGTCACGGTTGGCGGCGATACGAGTGAGACGGGTGCGGCGATCGCACAAACGGCTGTTGATCTCATCGGCTCGCCGTTCCGCTTTGGCGGCAACGGCCCCGAGTCGTTCGACAATCCCGGCTTCGTCGCCTACTGCTACAAGCAGCACGGCTACACCGTGTCCCGCACGCTGTCGGCAGCGCTGTCCTTCGGTGTCGAGGCGCCGACCGACGCCCTGCAGGCGGGTGATCTTCTGCTGTTCTGCGAGGACGGCAGCGGCAACCCCACCTTTGCCGGCATCTACATCGGAGGCGGCCGCTTTGTCGCCTGCAAAAACCCCGCCAGCGGCACAGTCGATCAGCCGCTCAGCAACACCTATTGGCTGCCGCTTCTCGTCGCCGCACGGCGCATCGGCTGATCCGCAGCACATCAACAAAGAGGTCGCACACGACAGGTGTGCGACCTCTTTTTTGCAAAACGGGTAACAAAAACGCCTCGCTGATAATCAGCGGGGCGTTTGTGTGCAAACTCAGGCGTTCGCCTTTTTTGCGAGGGCGGACTTTCTCCGTGCAGCAGTGTTCTTGTGCAGGAGTCCCTTGGCAACGGCCTGGTCAATCTTCTTGACAGCGGCCTTGACAGCGATGTCCTTATCGGCAGCGCCGGACTCGATCGCAGCATTAGCCTTCTTGATCTCCGTCTTCAGCAAAGAACGGTTGGCCTTGTTACGGGCGGTCTTAACAGCGATCACGTTGACGCGCTTCTTAGCGGATTTAATGTTGGGCATGGTCACACCTCCTCAAAAAAAGACTTACTTATAAATCACGCATTGGTTATCATACCACGAACATTTCAAAAAATCAATACCTTTTTTTACGAATAAGCGGGTTTTTTCTTCAGATACTACTTGATGAGGTGAGGAAGGTGCAATTTCGGACAGATCTGGCGATGGAAGTGGCGGAAACCGACGGCGAGGAGTGGGTACGGGACGGCGTCACGCTGTTTCGGCTGCATGCCGATGCCGCCGTGGCAAAACGGCTCGGCAAGCCGACGGGGGTGTATCTCACCGCCACCCTGCCGCCGTTGACCGACGACGAGCACGCTCTGGAGCGGTACGCACGGGTGATCGGAGCGGAGCTGCGGTCGCTGCTCCCGCCCGAAGGCACAGTGCTGGTGGTGGGGCTCGGCAACGAGGCGATCACGCCGGATGCGCTGGGACCGCGCACCGCCGCACGGGTGCTGGCGACCCGCCATATTCCCGACGAGCTCGCCCGCAGTGTCGGGCTGGAGGGGCTGCGCTCCTGCGCCGTCATCACGCCCGACGTGCTGGGCAACACCGGTATTGAAAGCGGTGAAACGGTGGCGGGCGTATGCCGCACGGTGAAGCCGTCGGCGGTCATCGCCGTGGATGCGCTGGCGGCACGCAATCTTTCACGGCTCGGCTGTACCGTTCAGCTGTGCGACAGCGGCATCGCCCCCGGCTCGGGGGTGGGCAACAACCGCCGTGCGCTGTGCCGTGACACGCTCGGCGTGCCGGTCATCGGATTGGGCGTTCCCACCGTCGTGGACGCCCGCACCGTGGCGTTTGACCTGACGGGAGCCGAGAGCGACGAGGTGGAGCCCCGAGGATGTGCCATGATGGTCACGCCCCGTGAGATCGACCTGCTCATCGATCGGGCGGCACGGCTGCTCGCCATGACGGTCCACGCCGCCCTGCAGCCCGCCTATTCCCCGTCGGAACTGCTAAGCATCGCTTTGTAATATTCACCGCCGGCCCTGCATACGGTGTAAGGGTGAACGGCATGAAACAACGAACAAAACAAAAAATCGGACAACTGGTAGCGGTAACGCTGACGCTGTGCTGCATTCTGACGGCGGCGCTGACGGTGCCCTCCGACCTGCTCCACACGCTCGGCAAGCGTGCCGCACAGTTGGCAGCGGGTCTGCGGCAGCCACGGGAGGGTATGCAGCTGCTGAGCGGCTATATGGCGCAAAACGGCGGCGGTGATGCCGAGATCGCCGTGACCTCCCCCACCGTGCTTCTGGGATCGGCGCAAAGCCACGTCATCACCCGTCCCACCACGGTGGTGCGCAAGGACGGCGGTGGGGTCGTGCTGACACAGCAAATGAGCGCCGGCAGCGCCTTCGTGCAGGATGTTGCTATTCGCAATAAAAGCGGCAAGTCGGTGGATATCGCCTCTGTGCTGAAGCACACGCCGAAGCTCGGATTGGTCAAAAACAGCACCGCTCCGCAGGTGCTTATCATACACACCCACACCACCGAGTGCTATCTGTCGTACGATGCGGGCTTTTACAATCCCGACGATCCCACCCGTACCGAGGACGCCTCGAAAAATATGGTGGCGGTGGGAAAACGGGTGGCGGCGAAGCTGACGGCATCCGGGATCGGAGTGATCCACGATACCGCCATTCACGACCAGCCGTACAACGGGGCGTACGGACATTCCAAGGCGGCAATCGAGCGATATTTGAAGCAGTATCCCAGCATCAAGGTGGTGTTGGATCTGCACCGTGACGCCATTTACGAGGACGCCACCACCTGCGTCAAGCCGACCGCCACCGTTGACGGGCGCAAGGCGGCGCAGATGATGATCATTGTGGGGATGAAAAACACAAAGACCGTCCCCAACACCCACACGGCGGAAAATCTCGCCTTCGGCGTGCGGCTGCAGCAGCAGCTCCACCGCAATCACCCGGGCATCGTTCGGCCGCTGCTGCTCGCCGACGCCCGCTACAATCAACAGCTGACCAACGGCTCGCTGCTCATTGAGGTGGGGAGTCACGTCAACACCACGGAGGAGGCGTGTCTGTCTGCCGATCTTCTCGGCGAGGCACTGTCCGAGGTATTACACGATTTGGGGGCATAAATGAACCGTTCCACACGCATCGCCGCACCGCTGGCGGCGTTTATCCTGACCGCCGCTTTTCTGGCGGCCGCCATAGGCGCTGTACAGGTCGACTACGTCTCACACCGTGCCTTGCACGGCGAGACGGTAACGATGGACGTCGCCGCCTTACACCGCACGGCAAAAACAGCGACAAAAACCGCCGAAGCCGTCTTACCGTCGCGTATCGCCGTCGCCATCGAGGCGTTCCGACACGCGGTGGAGGTCGTAGCAGAGTGGATGACATAAAAAAGAAAGCACCCCGAGGGGTGCTTTCTTTTTTTGTGTTACTCAGTGAATGCCATGGACGGACGCAGAACAGCAAAGGCCTGATAAGCAATCAGCTTATGTGCAACCGCCTCAGTGGATACCGTCGGATTCTCGGCATCGCTCAACAGATCCAGCATGGTGTCACCCAACACCAGATAGAGGCGGCGTGACGATACATTGGTAACGTCACTGCTGTCCAATGCCATCACAATATCGCCAACCATTAAGTCACGGCTGTACGGCAGGCGCGTGCGGATGTCCTCCAGTCGATAACCGTCCGCCGCATCCACACGCTGGTATACCATACGGCCACCGAACAGGCCGGGCGGTACCATGGTGAGATAGTTGCTCTCATCGTTCAGCAAGAATCCCGCCAAGCCATATTCGGCATAGAGATCCGCCATTACATCCGCAAACTCGTTTGGCAGTACCTGATTAACGCCCAACGTCTCGGCGAAGATCGCATTCACACGTGCAAAGCCCTTTTCAGGCGAAGCTTTCCCCGCCGTCTCAATCAACGTTTTCTGCTCCTCGGCGGTGAGGGTGCGCTCAATGTACACCGGACGGCAATTAGTGGCAACACCACCGACCGTAGCATTGCTTTCCACCGTGTCACCATAGGCGGCATCTTCGTTGACCTTCACCGTATACGAGACGGTTTTGGTCTCCCCTGCGGGGATCGTGACCTCCCACGCCAATTCCGATCCCGTCACGGTATCGGCTCCCGAGATGTAGGTGGTGTTGGTGGGCACCGTATCGCGCACCGAAACCGTAACTTCCTTCTTATTCGTATTGCGAATGGAGAACGTGAACGTCATAGTTTCGCCCGGATTGACCGTCATGGCATAGGTGTGCGAGGACAGCTTTTCCGCCATGACGCCCTGCAGGTTCTGCAGACGGTTTTTGGTTTGCTCGGGAATCTCACCCTCGAAAACGGCAAGCGGGCGGTAAATACCGATGCTTCTCAACTTGCTGAATACGTAACGGTGATTGGTTTCGTCAAACAAATCCTCCGTGGACATCATCTGAATGGTGCCGTATTTTTCCTCCTGCTCACGGTACTCGTCATACTTATAGCTGCTGCCGGTACAGTGAATGATGTCGCAACTGCGCTCCACTGCCACACCATTATCGTCGGTGTTTTCCTTGGCGGTGCCTCGGTAGCCCTCCACGCCCTCCAGCACATCCTCACCGACGTACACCATACCGTGTCCACCGCTGTTGAGGTAGCGCAGAATGATGATGTCTCCACGCTGCAGGTTGTCACAGAACTCCTTCTTCACCGCCTCCTGCTCCTCGGCAGTCTCCTCACCCGTGGGATAGTAGGCATACGGACGAACGGGGTTCTCTTCGGTGCCGGATGTTCTGTCAAGCAGGTAGGTCGGATGCGCTAAAATTTCGTAATCCAGCGCATTGCGGTACAAATCGTAGGTAAAGCCGGTACAGTTCAGATAGCCGAAAAACTGCGAGGTGTAATCCTCCGGCGAATACAACCCCGTTTGCCAGCGGTAATACGCTGCCGTGCTGGTGTTGATCAGGCGGGTATCATCATAATGTTGGCGCTTTCCCCGCATCAGATACGACAGAGCGGTCTTTACCACCGCCTCCTGCGCCGGAGTATCGTACACAATCTCTTGCGATGTGGTCGGCTCATTGGTGACAGGGGGTGTTGTCGGCTCTGTTCCTTGCGCTCCGCAACCGGTCAACAGACACAGCAACAGCACAACAAACAGAACTATGCTAAGCATTCGTTTGTTCATAGCATATCACTCCTATCTATGTTGTTCATTTTGATTATATGTGCTTTCCGGTAAAAAGTCACCCGCCTCGTCCGATCGGACGAGGCGGTGTTCGTTTATCTTATGCCCAGAGAAACAGCATCAGCGGTATGGTTGCGCAGGAAAAGATGCTGGAAACCAGCGCTAGTGACGCGCCGGTTTCGCACCGCTCACCGACCAATTTCGGGAACACTACGGTGTTGAGCCCACAGGGCATCGCATACAGCATCAGCATCGGGATCACCGCTTCGCGGAAGCCGAGCAAAATCAGCGCCCCTGCGAGCAGAGACGGCATCACGAGCAAGCGCAGGGCGGTGACGATGTACGTGCCTTTATCGCTGAGCAAGGTCTTTAGCGGATATTCCGAAAGGGTCATACCCGTAAGCAGCATCGAGACGGGACCGACACACGCCGCCGCCTTGCTGAGCAGATCCAATGCCATATCCGGCACGGTCAGGCCGCACAAGCCCACCACCATACCGAGCAGCGAGGCGACGATGGAGGGGTTGAAAAACTTTTTCACCGACACACCTGCATTGGTCAGGGTGGGGTAGCCGACACCGTAGACGTAGAACGCCAGCGGCAGGGCGTACACCATAACCGTGAGCAACATCTCGCCACCGTACAGGCTTTCCGCTAACACATAGCCCATATAGCCGTAGTTTGCGATGGTGATGGAGTAATGATACACCTTACGTTTGTAGCAGTCCTTGGTGAGCAGGCGCGACAGCGGCAAACTGAGAAGCGCCAGCACGATAACCACCACAATCGACATCAGCAATTGCGGGTAGTTGCGGCTGACGTATGCCACATTAAAGTTGGTCGCGTACGTTTTGAACGACATTCCCGGTAAAAACACGTACACCACGAGTTTGGACAAAAAGGAAGCACTGGTGCTTTCCGCGATTTTTCCTTTACACAACGCATAGCCCGTGGTGGCAAAAATCAACAAAATCGCTACCTGTTCGATCACCGTTTGCACAAAAAACACCTCATAATACAGTATAACGGCACTACGGCGGGTGTCAACCGCTGTCTGCGACGAAAAAGGTGAAAAAATTAGCGGTAACGGCGGGCGGGCGTGATATCCGTCTCCGTGATCGGCGCAAACGGGTACAGCGGGGTCGGGATACGGTCGTACGGCAGGGCCGTCAGCACGGGACCCGCCGCACCGGGGGTGGCGGTGTTGTAAATGGCGGCGCTGATCGGCTCGTAGCCCGCACGCAGCGACGTGCACGCCTTGACGCACACCAGATCGCACAGTGTCGGCTCGATGCCGAAGCCACGGTAAAACTGCTTATCACCGTTGTTCTGAGCGTGGGTGGTCACGAGAATCTGCACCCCGTCCGCCACCAGCACGGCGCTCCGACCGATGTTGCGGGGTTGACCACGCTCGGCAGGACCTTCCATCACAAAATAGCCGCTGTGCAGGCTCTTTACGGTACAATCACGCACCGTGACGGGACGGCTGAGGGCGGGGGCGATCGAGGCGCCGAGAGTGAAATCCCCCGTGCCGCCGACGCCGAGCGCAAACGCACGCTCTACCGCCGCCGCATCGTTCAGCGAAAACGCCGCACGCAGGCGGTCACGGTACGGCAGGATCGCTTCCAGCGCCGTGGCGCAGTCGCCGCACGCACCGGCGTTGGGCGAGTCGGCGGAATCCACCAGCACCACCGGCTTATCCTCGGTGTTATCCAAAGCGGCCGCAACGACCTCCTCCGCCGTAACGAGCGGGGCGCCCTGCAGCTCCTTATGAATGGCGAAGAGCCCCTCCGTCAGCTCCTCGGCGACGGCGAGTGCCGTCGCTTCATCCCGTGCCGTCACGATGACGGTGGAGGCGAGCTCGGGAATGTTCATCCACGGCTGTGCCTGAAAAATCGAAAAATCGGCGATCGCACCGCTCTCACGCAGGCTGTGGCCCTTGTTCATCAGCGATTTCAGCGGCTCAGAGGCGGTGGTATACGCATGAGCAGGAGCAATAAACGGCACAGCGGCACGCACCGTAACAAGCGGCGCACCGTCCAAAGCGTCCGCTGCCAGCGTGGCGGCACGAACGCCGACGCCGTGGTGGTCCACGTGCGGATAGGTCTGGTAGCCGCAGATAAAATCGGCGGCACGGGCCATACGCTCGGTGATATTGCCGTGTAGGTCAAAGGCGGCGGCGAGCACCGCCGTCTCCCCCACCGTCTCACGGATCGCCGTCAGCAGGTCACCGCACACGTCGTCCGACGTCTCCGACATCGTCGCACCGTGCAGGCTGATCACTACACCGTCCACCGCACCTGCCGCTTTCAGGGCAGAGAGCGTGTGGGCGAGAAACTCCTCGATGACAACTGCTGCCACCGGGCCGCCGCTGCCCGCACTCATCGCACGGCCGGGGATGACGGTGACGCCACGGGACGTCAGCGTGCTGACGATACCGTCGATCGTGTCGCCGCCCTTGCCGCACAGCAGCGCCTCACCCTCGCAAAACGTGCGGGTAAACGACGCTTGCGTGGCAAGCTTGGGGTTAAAAGAGTTGGATTCCTGCACCAGACCGCAGACGAACATACGCTTGGACATACACCGTCACCTCATTTGCAAAATACGGGTTTATTATAGCAGATTGGCGGGGAAAGTCAACGCACTCAACAAAAAACGCACCGCAAAGCGGTGCGTTTTTGCTGTTATTTTATGACCTTGACACGGGCGCCGTTGCCGATGCCGGCGGCGTTTGCATCGTCGGTGTCGATGTGCATTTCCAGACGGAACGCCTTGTTGACACGCACCTGCACGTCGTAGAAGGTGGTGCGACGCTCGCCATTTGCCTCCACCGTGACGTAGTCGCCGTCTGCGAGGCCGAACGCTGCGCCCTCCTCCTCACTCATATGAATGTGGCGGGTGGCGATGATGCAGCCTTCCTTCAGCGTGACGACGCCCTTCGGGCCGACGATCGTGATCGGTGCGGAGCCGACGATGTCGCCCGACTCACGGACGGGGGGCTTGACCTTCAGCACGAACGAGTCGGTGCGGGAGATCTCCACCTGCGACGCCTTACGCACGGGGCCCAGCACACGCACGTTCTCGATGGGACGCAGCGACGGGCCGATGATGGTGAGCGTCTCCTTGCAGGCGAACTGACCCGGCTGGGACAGATCCTTGACGGGGGTCAGCTCGTAGCCCTCGCCGTACAGCGTGGCGAGATCGGCGGCGCTGAGGTGGATATGGCGATTGGACACGCCGACGGGCACGGTGTTATCCGAGGCGCCCGCAGGACCGACCGCCGCCATCACACGACTGACGACCTCTTGTACTAATTTTGCATCGTAAGCCATCGTCCGTGGCTCCTTTCATCAGATGATACGGAAGCTGTCTGCCATCACGCAGCGGCGCTGACGGGTGAAGCTGCGTGCCGAGGTGATGCCCTCGCCGGTCGGGCCGGCGATCGTGAAGGTGGTGTGACCCTCACCGCCAAAGCCGATGCCCGCATAGGACGGGGCGTTTTTCACGAAAATCGTCGTTTCCACCGCACGGGCGAAACGGGACAGGTTGTCGATGTTCTTGGAGTGCATATGCGCCGTGTGGCGGTTGCCGTGCTCCGCTTTGACGCCCAGCTCGATCGCTTCGTCAATGTTGTCCACACGGACGATCGGCAAAATCGGCATCATCAGCTCGTGCTGCACGAAATCGTGCTCAAACGGCGTCTCGCAGATGATGCAGCGGATGTCCTTACTGACCGACACGCCGATCTTTGCGAGCAAGACATCGGCATCTCTGCCGACGCAGTCACGGTTGACGATCTTCTTGACCTTGCCGTTTTTGTCGGTCTTTTCCACCAACACGATCTTATTCAGCGCTGCCGCCTGCTCGGCGGTGATGAGGTAAGCGCCGTTCTTCTGCATCGCCGAGATCAGCTCGTCAGCGATGTTGCGGAACGCAAACACTTCCTTTTCCGCGATGCAGGGCAGGTTATTGTCAAAGGTGCACCCGTCGATGATATCTTTGCCCGCTTTCTGGATGTCAGCGGTATCGTCCACGATGACAGGCGGGTTGCCCGCACCGGCGCCGATCGCCTTTTTGCCGGAGGACAGCACCGCACGCACCACGCCGGGGCCGCCGGTGCAAACCAGCAGACGGATGGAGGGATGCGACTGCATAATGGCGGCGGATTCCATCGTGGGCTTCGCCATGGAGCAGACGAGGATCTCGGGGCCGCCCGCCGTCTTGCAGGCACGGTTGACGAGGTCGACCGCATAGTTGGAGGTCGCAATGGCGTTGGGATGCGGGTTAAATACCACACCGTTGCCCGCTGCGATCATACCGATGCTGTTGCAGATGACCGTCTCACTGGGGTTGGTGCTGGGGGTGATCGCGCCCACCACGCCGAACGGCGCCATTTCGATCAGCGTCAAACCGTTGTCACCGGTCTTTGCCGCCGAGATGATATCCTCGGTGCCGGGGGTCTTTTCCGCCACCAGCAGGTGCTTCGCACGCTTGTGATCCACACGGCCCATACCCGTCTCTTCCACGCCGAGCTTCGCCATAATACCCGCTTCCTCACGGGTCAGGCGGCGGATCTCGGTGATGAGCTTCTCACGCTGCTCCACCGACATCGCACGTACCGCACGGTAGCCCGCTTCGGCGGCGCGGATCGCGTCGTTCATATCGTCGAAAATACCGACCAGCTTTCTGCCGCCGTACTGTGTGGAATCCCACGACGTTGCCGCCGGCGCCGACTGGATACGATCCAGTACCTGGCTTACCACCTGTCGGATCTCGGATTCAGAGATTGTTGCTGCCATCGCAGATCACTCCTTTTAATAAATCAGTTCTACTTGCTTGCTTCTCAAATGTTCCACCCAACGTTCGGTCGGCGCTTCATCGGTGACCACGGTCGTGACCTCGCCGGTGTCGCAGACGTGAACGAAGGAGATTTTGTCAAATTTAGTGCTGTCCACGGCGAGAATCTTACGATCAGCGGCGGCGAAGATCGCCTGCTTGATCTCGGAATCACGCTCGTTGGAGTCGGTGATGCCCATATTCATATCGATGCCCTTGCAGGAGCAGACTGCGAGGTCCACGTGGAAACCACGGATCATCTTTTCTGCCGAGGTGCCGACCAGCGACAGCGCACCTTCACGGAGGGCGCCGCCGGTGGAAAGAATGTTCCAGCCGTCCTTGTCGGCAAGCTCCAGAAGGATCTCCACCGAATTGGTGATCAGGGTGATATTTTTACGGGTTTTGATGATTTTTGCCACGAAAATGGCGGTAGAGCTGGCGTCCAGCATAATGCGGTCGCCGTCGTGGATCATTTCGCCGATCTTTTCAGCAATGTGCTGCTTGCGTTCCACGTTGGCACGCTTACGCACGCTGTACGGCAGATCGGTGGTGCTGCTTTGGTTGGCGACTGCGCCGCCGTAGGTCTTTTTGGCGAGCCCCTCTTTATCCAGCTTTTCGAGGTCTCGGCGAATGGTTTCCTCCGTGACCTCAAACTCACGTGCGAGGTCGGACACGATAACCTTGCCTTCCAGCGACAAGCGGGCCAATATGGTGTTGCGCCGTTCAATGGCAAGCATGGGGTCGACCTCCTTTACGTGTGATCGGTCTGTGCTGTAAGAAACGGCTTAGAGGATGCTTTTCCAGATCTTTTCGTCGGGATGCGGGATCACGGTGCTGTCGAGGAACATACCGTTCTCGCCGGCACCTGCCTGCGCACGGTCGATCGCCGCCTGCACCGCCGCAATGCCGCCGGTGAGCAGCAGGTACGATTTGCCGCACATACCACGTGCCAGACGCAGCTCGATGAGCTCCACCATCGCCGTTTTGGCGGCGATGTCCGCCGCTACGATAGCGGCAGCCGAGGAAAAGGTCTCCAAAACGCCCAGCGCTTCCGTCTCACCGACGTCGGTCGTACCGTACAGTGCGGTGAAAATGGATTCGTGCGGAGCGCCCAGCACGAAGCTGTCGATCAGCGGCTCGGGATCGTGTGTGGCGGCGGCATCCACCGCTGCACGCACGGCGGACAATTCGCCGCTGACGATGACGATGTATTTACCGGGACAAACCGTGGTGGCTTCCACAATGTCGATCTCGGCGGTCTTGACCATACGGTCAGCGGCTCGCATACCCGACGACACGGTCTTATATTCGACCATACCGATTGCCTTGTTCACGGTTTACCCCTCCTTTACATTGATAGTGATCACACGGTCGGTGATGCTGTCCACCACACCGTCAAGCGGTGCGTGAAGCGCCACACTGAGCGCCTGATCGGCCGCCGCAGCGATGCACTGACCGGCGGTAACGCTCTCTCCCACGGCGACGGTCGGTACCGACGGTGCGCCGATGTGCTGAGAAAGCAGCAGCCGCAGCTGCTTCGGCTGTACACTGTCCTCCGACAGCGGCGCCGACTTGTTATACGGTATGAGCCCCAGGCGTGCCATCAGGCGACGCATCGGCACACGGCGGCGGGAACGGGCCTCGCTGACGGGTGAGAGCTTCGCATCCGTCGGCGGACGTACCCCCTGCTGACGCAGACCGTTTTTACACGCCGTCAGCAGCATACGGGGCGAAAGTCCCTGACCGCAGGAATACATTTCACACAGGCCGCAGCCCGTGCAGAATGCGGAATTGACGTAGGGTGTGACGTCGTTGGTGACGCCGTTGGATGCCACCAGCATAAAGCGGCTCGGCTCGATCGGATGACCCAGCAGATGCCTCGGGCAGAGGTCGGTGCAATAATGGCACTGACAGCACGCCGCCATGGCACGCTTCATATCAAGAAACGGCTTGGCACGCTTTTTCTGCACGATCACGTGGCTCTCCGGCAACACCAGAATGGCGTTGGTGGTCTTGGTGACCGGCTCGACAGGACTGCCCAGCCGACCCATCATCGGGCCGCCGAACACGTAAGCGGGGCTGTCGGTCGTGACGCCGCCTGCCTGCTCGAGAAGCAGGCTGATCGGCGTGCCGAGCGGCACACGCAGCGTGACGGGACGGGCCACCTCGCCCGCAACGGTGACGAACTTATGGGTCAGCGCACCGCCTGCCAACAGACGGGACATATTGTACACCGTCTCCACGTTGAACACGGTGACGCCCACCGAAATGGGCAGTGCACCGGGGGCGACCACACGGCCGGTGGCCTCGTAGATAAGCACCACCTCGTCACCGGCAGGATAGACCTCCGGCAACGCACAAAGCGTCATATTTGGAAAGGTGTCGATCAGCGGCATCACGGCGTCAATGGTGCGCTTGTACGAGCGCTTGACGGCGACGATGACCGAGGACGCACCTACGGTTTTCGCAACCAGATCCAACGTGCCCAGAATGTCGGTCGCATACCGCTCCAGCACCTGACGGTGCAGCTTGAGCAGCGGCTCACATTCCGCACAGTTGAGAATAAGTGTGTCGGCCTTTTTGTCCAGCTTGGCGTAGGACGGAAATCCCGCACCGCCGGCGCCGACCACACCACCGTCTCGCAGGACGGCCTTCAGTTCATCGAGGGTCATGGTCCATCACTCCGGCAAGACCGATGCCGCTGTCCACGATACCGACGATGGCGGCATCCACCGGCGAATCGGTCATATTACACCCGATGCGCGCAGCGCTGCCGGTGGCGACCAGTACGATCTCACCGATACCGGCACCGACGTTGTCGATCGCGACGATCTTATTCGTGGCGTCACCCAGCTCCGAGAGCGGCTCCACCACCATAAACTTGCTTCCGATCAGATTTTCGTTTTTACGGGTGGACACGATGCTGCCCACCACTTTACCGACGATCATTGGTTGTTCCTCCTGTTACACGTTGTACCCGCCCGGATCCGGCTGACGGGCAATTGCCCGTCAGCCAAGTACCGGTCTCGGATTACTTCAGCGAGGGCAGGATCTTCTCCACGTCTGCGTGCGGACGCGGGATGACGTGAGTGGCAACGAGCTCGCCCAGCTTGGGTGCCGAAGACGCGCCTGCGTCGACAGCAGCCTTGACAGCGCCGACGTCACCACGCACCATGACGGACACCAAACCGGAACCGATCTTCTCGGTGCCGATCAGCTCTACGTTCGCAGCCTTGACCATCGAGTCAGCGGCTTCGATCGCAGCGACCAGACCTCTGGTCTCGACCATACCTAATGCTTCCAGTGCCATTGCGGTTTCCTCCTTATGGTTAAATGACTTTTGGGTAACTTATTTCAGTACCGGCAGGATCTTCTCCACGTCAGCATGCGGACGCGGAATGACGTGTGTGGCGACAAGCTCGCCCAGCTTGGATGCGGACGACGAACCGGCGTCCACAGCCGCCTTGACAGCGCCGACGTCGCCACGGACCATCACGGAGACGAGTCCGGAGCCGATCTTCTCGGTGCCGATCAGGGTGACATTGGCGGCCTTGACCATCGCATCGGCCGCTTCGATTGCAGCGACCAAGCCACGGGTCTCAACCATACCCAGTGCTTCCAGTGCCATTTTCTTTACCTCCTTTACCGGTGTGGGGTTTGCTATTGCAGCGGTTTCCACCGCAGGGGTGCTGATGATTTCTTCTGCCACGGTTATTCCCTACCTTTCGTCAGGCGTGACGCACTGAGCTCCACCATCCGCTGCGTTTCCGCATGGGGATTGGCGATGACCGCATACGAGGCGGGACGCTTGATGGCTCCTGCCACGGCGTTTTCCACCGCAGCCGTAACCGCCGAAACGTCGCCCTGCACGATCACGGTGACCAAACGGCCGCCCAGCTTGCGTTCCCAGGTGACAAATTCCACATTGGCGGATTTACACATAATATCCAGACAGTCGATCCCGGCGGTGACGCCGGTGACCTCTACCAGACCCAATGCTTTCATAACGGACTCTCCTTGAGCTTAAAACTTACAGCTTCGGCAGGATCTTCTCCACATCGGCGTGGGGACGCGGAATGACGTGGACAGCGACCAGCTCGCCCAGCTTGGAAGCGGACGAAGAACCGGCATCCACAGCCGCCTTGACAGCGCCGACGTCGCCACGCACCATGACGGACACCAAACCGGAGCCGATCTTTTCGGTGCCGATCAGGGTGACCTCTGCCGCCTTGACCATCGCATCTGCCGCTTCGATCGCAGCCGTCAGGCCACGAGTTTCTACCATACCCAGAGCTTCTTTAGACATAACATTCATCCTCCTGCTTTATTATGTTAATTTTTATCAAATGCGTTGAGTTTGAGCATCGGCTCGGTGTCTTCCTCGGTGCTGGTCAGAATGTGGGTCGAGACCACACCGGTCAGGCGCTTTGCCGCAGCCACTGCCGCTTCCACCGCCGCTTCCACGTTGGTGACCGTGCCACGGAACTTAATGGCAACGATCAGCGGAACGGGCATTGAATCGGCGTTGGCAGGTTTGTTCTTGTCGAAGTTTTCTACCGTGACATCGGCGGCCTTGCAGCCGGCGTCACACGCCACGAAGGCGGTGACCAGTCCGTAGACCTCGACGATTCCACAGGCATTCCGCATACGCCGTCACCTCATCGGTTGACGATGGCGATCTTCAGACCTTCCATTTTCAGGTTGGTCGCCAGCGCCTCGTTGATCTGCTCCAGCGGATACTTGTGGGTGATCAGCTTCTCGATCGGGAGGCCGATGCCCTTCGCACGCTTGAGGAAGTCGAAGGTGGTCGCATAGTCGCGCAGGGTGTACACCCAGGAGCCGACCGTCGTGATCTCCTTCGAGCAGATGTCGAAGTGGGGGTTGATGGTGGCGTCACCACCGTTGATGAAGAAGCCCAGCTCGCACAAGCCGCCGCCGTTGCGGATGAACTTGTAGATGTTGCTGTGGGCCACGGGCGAGCCGGTGCACTGGAAGGCAAAATCGGCGAGATAGCCGCCGAACGCCGCCTGTACGCCGCCCGTCAGGGCTTCGATGCCCTGGAAATCCTTGAAGTTGACCGTGGCGGTGGCGCCCATTTCACGGGCAAACGCCAACCGCTTGGCTTCGCCGTCCACGGCAACGATGTTTTCGATACCCATCGTGCGCAGCACCGCAATGCAGATCAGGCCGATCGGGCCGCAGCCCTGGACCACCACACGGCTGTTAAAGCGCAAAATGCCGGTCGTCTTGGCACGCTCCACAGCGTGGATCAGCACGGCGCAGGGCTCGATCAGGATGCGGGAATCCAGATCCAGATCGCTGACGTTAAACACCGTCGAGCCACCACGTACCAGAATGTAATCGCTGAACCAACCGTTGAGATGAATGTCATCGTCCGGAAGCAGACCGTACACATCGGCGCCGCCGACGTTCTGCTTATTCAGGTCGTACATCGTGATGTCGGGGTTGTCTTTGAAGATCATGCAGGTGACGACCTTGTCGCCCACGCCGAGCGGCTTGCCGGCGCTGTCCTTCTTGACGTTCTTACCGACCTTGACGACCTCGCCCGTGCCCTCGTGACCGAGTGCCACCGGAATCAGGCCGAAGGGGTCACGCTTGAACTCGTGTGCGTCGGTGCCGCAGACACCGCAGCCCTCGACCTTGACGAGGATGTCGTCATCGCCCACCTCGGGCATGGGGTATTCTTTGATCTCGAACTTTTCGAGGCTCGTCAGCATCGCTACCTTGGCGGTCGACGGAATGCTGCCCGCCGCCTTGGGGGCGCTGCCGCCGGTGGGGGTCTTCATGCCCTCCAGCACCTGACGGACGATCTCCTCGATGTTACGGGAGTTGATATCCATTATCGTGTACCTCCGCTTTCAAATATGCGCTTGCCGTATGCGGCAAGGGCGGTATCTTGTTCCTCACTGCCGCCGCTGACGCCCAGACCGCCGACGATGGTCTCTCCCACCTTCAGCGGTTCGCCGCCGCCGAAGATGACGATCTTGCCATCGTTTGTGAATTGGATGCCGTATAGCGAGCCGCCCGGCTGTGCCAGGGGTTTCAGCTCGGATGTGGACATTTTCAGCGCCGTCACGGTAAACGCCTTGTTGACGGCGATGTCATAGCTGGCGATGTAGGCGTCGTCCATACATTCGACCAGGATCGGTCGGCCGGCGCGGTCCGAAACCGCAACCACCGCCTTCACGCCGAGGCGTGCCGCCTCCTCCCGAACCCGTTCAGACAAGCGACGTGCCGTTTCCAGCGTGAGGCTCTCGGTCACCTGACGGACGACGGCATCCACGACCGCTCGCAGTGCCTTTTCGTCCATGCCGTTCACCACTTACTTACCCAGCTTCTCCAGCACCAGACGGGTGATCTCAGCGACCATATCGTCGTTGGCGCCGCTGCCGGTGCAGACGTTCTCGCAGGTGTTGGTGCGGCAGCCGTGGCAGCTGGGCTTGCCGTTCTTCGCATTGATGCACATATCGGCGGGGTGCTTGCCCTTCAGGCCGTACTGCGCACGCATCGAATACAGACGCTTGACCTGCGCATCCGACAGCTCCTGAGGACCGCCGAGCAGGTTGGAGATGAACAGCAGCTGAGCGTAGAACTCAACCGACTCCATCTTGTGGTACGCACCCAGCAGGCTGTCCGAGTAGGTCAGTGCGCCGTGGTTCTCCAGCAGCACAGCGTCGAAGTACTGCAGGTACTTGGACACCGCATCCGGGATCTCCTCGGTGGAGGGGGTGCCGTACTCGGCGATCGGCACGCAGCCGAGACCCAGAACCGCTTCCGGCATAATGGGCTGGCTCAGCGGGATGCCGGCAATCGCAAAGCCGGTAGCGTACATCGGGTGAGCGTGAACGACCGACTGCACGTCGGGACGCTCCTTGTACACACGCATGTGCATCTTGATCTCAGAGGAGGGCTTGAAGCCGGGGTTGGCCTCCAGCACCTTGCCGTTCGCATCGACCTTGCAGATGAACTCAGGGGTCATAAAGCCCTTGCTGACACCCGTCGGGGTGCAGAGGAACTCGTTGTCGTTGAGCTTGACGGAAATGTTACCGTCGTTTGCAGCGACCATACCCTTGTTGTAGATACGGCGACCGATCTCACAGATCTCTTTTTTGATAGCGTACTCGTTTACCATGACTACCGACTCCTTTTTATGCTGATTTGAATTTGGTTTTTGTTTGTTTGCTACTGTTCTGATGGTATCATACCACGGGTTTCAAGATAAGTCAACACCCAATTTGTTGTTTTTCTTTGTTTTTGTGGATTTTATGTTGTTTTTATTGGTTTTTCAAGTGGGATACCAACATTTCGATTCCCTCACCCGTGATCGAGTTGATGTGGAACACGGTTTTGCATCCCGAAAGGCGTAACCACCGCTCGGCACGGGCGGGATCGGCTTTGTCGATCTTGGTGACGATGCCGACCACCTCACGGTTGACCAGGCAGGTGATGTTGGGCGGATAGAGCGAATATTCGTCGTCCGCCGCCAGCAGGAGACCGACCACGTCGGCTTCGTAGGCGTACAGTGCCAGCGCACAGCCGAGATCGTGGTTTTCGAGGTATTCACCCGGGGTGTCGATGAGCACATCGCCGTAGGCGACGGATTGGGTCTTGCGGTAGGTGACCCGCTCCCCTCGCAATGCCTGCGTCAGGGTGGTTTTGCCGCAGCCGCAGCGGCCGATGAGCAATAACCGATACATCAGGTGCGGGTGACCGGGCATACCGCAAAGCCCAGCTTTTCCACGGCGTAATCGGTGATCGCCTTGAGCGACGCTTCCACCTGCGACACCGTGCCGGTCACGATGACCGTGCCGCTGAAGCGGTCCACAAACCCGAGCTCCACGCCCGAGGATTTGAGGGCGATGTCTCCCGCAATAATGGCGGTCTCACTCGGGCTGACCGTGAGAATCCCGATCGCACCCGCATGGTCCACCGCCGGGTCAAGGCCCAGCTTGCGGTACAGGATCTCGTCGGGGTTGGCGATGATGTGCGCCAGCGTGATCTGTTTACCGGGGACGAGCTCCTGTATGATGCGTGTTTTGTTTTCGTAGTCCATTGGATCAACCTCCCAGTTGTGCAGTCAGCCCACGGGCTTCCACCACTCGCAGCAGCCGCTCCATCGTCTCGGCAGGCGGCGGTGTGATGTCGTCCAGCGTGTACGGGCGACCCAGACCGGTGTATTTGTCCCGACCCATACGGTGATACGGCAGCAGGTGCATCTCGGTAACCTTCGGCAGTGACGCCGCAAAGGTGGCGATCGCATCGATCTCCGCTTCGGTATCGTTGAAGCCGGGAATGACCGGCACACGGATGATCAGGTGCGCTGCGTGCTCGGCGATGTGCCGGGCGTTCTGCAGAATGCGTTCGTTGGGGCGGGTGGTGAACTGTTCGTGCTTGCGGCTGTCCATATGCTTGATGTCCATCAGCACGTGGTCTAAAAGCGGTAAAAAGCGGTCAATGACCTCAACGTCGGCAAAACCGGTGGTTTCGATCGCCGTGCTGACGCCGTTTTTGTGGCAGGCTTCAAGCAGGGCGGTGGCGAAATCCGGTTGACCGAGCGATTCGCCGCCCGACAGCGTCACACCGCCGCCGGAGCGAGCGTAGTACGGGCGGTCACGGAGCACCTCGCTGAGCACTTCCCCCACCGTCACGTCCCGGCCCACCGTGCGGGTCTTGCCGTTTTGGGTCATTTGTTGGATCTCATACGACTGCGATTCCGGATTGCAGCACCAGCGGCACCGCAGGGGGCAGCCCTTGAGGAACACCAGCGTGCGAATGCCGGGACCGTCGTGCGTGGAAAACCGCTGTATGTCGAAGATGCGTCCATGGACGGACAACAGTCGATCACTCATCAGAATCCTCCCTGCTCGGTGCGGTTGATGATGTCATCCTGCAGCGACCGTGACAGCGTCGTAAACAGGGCACTGTATCCCGCCACACGCACCACCAGCGATTTGTAATTCTCGGGGTGGAGCTGTGCGTCACGCAGCGTCTCACGGCTGACGACGTTAAACTGCATGTGGCTGCCCTTTTGATCAAAGTAGCCGCGCACCAGGGCGACGAAGCTTTCCAGACCGCTGCGGCCGGTGAGGGCACTGGGGTGGAACTTCATATTGAACAGCGTGCCGTTGGAGGCGATGAAATGATCAAGGCGGGACACGGAGTTTGCCGCCGCCGTGGGGCCCTTCACGTCACGGCCCGCCGCCGGCGAAACGCCGTCTGCCACAGGGGTGTACGCCAAGCGACCGTCAGGTGTGGCGCCCGTCTGCGCACCGAGCGGCACGTTCGCCGACACGGGATACAGACCTGCCTGGTACATACCGCCACGGGGGTTGCGATAGTTGAGCAGCGGACGGGTGTAGGTGTACGCCACGTCACGGGCGAAGGCATCGACCTCGGGAATATCGTTGCCGAACTTCGGCAACGCTTCAATACGGTCGAGCAGCTGCGTGTACCGCTGCTTTTGTGCGTCGGAGCAGGGGTTTTTGATAACCGTCTCAAAAATGGCACGGATGTCGTCGGGCGTCAGCATCTTGCCCGATTTGATCAGCTCCTCCGCCACCTGCTTGGTGAGCTGTTCGGCGTGGCGGGCATCCATATCCTTGCCGAAGTTGTCACGCAGGGCGTCACGGTACTCCGCCATGGTAAAGGCTTTTTCCTCAAACACCAGTGTGCGGACGGCGTTGAGCGCATCCGCCATGTTGGCGATGCCGAAGCCCTGCGGACCGGTGAAGTTGTAGATCGCACCGCCCTCCTGCATGCTCTTGCCACGGCCGATGCAATCCTCCACCATGCAGGACTGGAACGGCAGCGGGCAACGCTCGGCATGAGCGAGGTCGATCGCATTGTCGGCGTTGACCATCAGCTCGATGAAGTAGACCATTTGCTTTTTGTAAGCGTCGTAGAACTCGTCAAACGTCTTCATCTCCGCCACGTCGCCGGTGCGGGGGCCGATCTGCACGCCCTTATCCATACCATTCGAGAACACCAGCTCGAGCGGGCGGCACATATTGAAGAACGCCGCATCGTGCCAGCCATCGGTCTTGCCGGGGGTCTGGGGCTCCACACAACCGATGATGTTGTAGTTGCGAGCGTCCTCCAGCGTGAGTCCACGGCTTTGCAGGGACGGGATGATGACTTCGTCGTTATAGTACGCCGGCAGACCCACACCCGTGCGGGTGACCTCGGCGGCACGGATCATAAACTCGTGCGGCGTGCCGTTCCAGACACGCACCGAGAAGGACGGCATCGGCAAATGTACGTGAATCGTGGCGTTCATACACATAAACGCCATATCGTTGGTGGCGTCACGGCCTTCCTTATCCTGACCGCCGACGATGAGGTTTTGGAACAGGCTGTAGCCCGCAAAGCCCTCGGCGGAGGCGGCGTCACGCACCTTGTTCAGGTCGTTGAACTTGACCCAGATGCAATCCACCAGCTCCTGCGCCTGCTCACGGCTGATGATGCCGCGGTCGAGGTCGGCCTTGAAATAAGGATACATATATTGGTCGAAGCGGCCGGGCGAGATCGAGTGACCGCTGGATTCCACCTGCAGCAGCATCTGGATAAACCAGAAGGACTGGCACGCTTCCCAGAAGGTGCGGGCACCCTCACCCGGGACACGGGCGCAGTGCTCGGCGATCGCCAGCAGCTCGTCACGGCGGTGGGCGTCGGCACAGGCTGCTGCCTGCTCACGGGCCAGCGCCGCATAGCGTCCGGCGTAGGCGATGACCGCCTTGCAGGAGATGACCACCGCTTCGAGGAAGGCGTGGCGGGAGGCGTAGTCCGCATCCGACACGTGCAAGCGTGCCATGGCGTCCTCGGCCTCCTTGATGATCGCACGGTAGCCGTGTTTCAGGATCTTGCCGTAGTCCACCGTGACGTGACCGATACCGTTATAGAAATAGTTGCCGGGGGTGAAGATGTTGTGCTCCATCGCCAGCTTGGTTTCCGGCGCCATATACGAGGTGGCCAGCTCGCTGGTGGTCTTGCCCTTCCAGTAGGGGTAGACCTTACGGAGCGTTGCCTTGGTCTCCTCCGAAATGTAGAACGGGTCGGCGGAGCGGGTCTCGACGGTGTCAAACTCCGCTTCGAGCCACTCGTACGAGTACTCGGGGAACACCTGACAGCCACGGGGCGCCTTGGTCGCACTGCCCACCACCAATTCGCCGGGGCGAATGACGATCGGAATATTCTCCAGAATGTGGGCAAACGCCTTGGCACGGCGCAGCGAGATCGGCTCGCCCTCCGTTTGCTTGTACGATTCGGTGAGCAGCACGGCACGGTCCGCCTCGATCTCAGGCATCTTCTCAAACAGATGCGCGATCAGAGCCGGAATACGCTCGCTTCTCGGAATATCTGCGGTATAATAAGACGACATATGACAGTCCCCCTTTTTCACTATCCCCAGTGTACCGCAAATCCACAGCGTTGTCAAGACGAAAACCAACAAAAAACAGAAAAAATAACACAAAACCAAAATTAAACCAACACATTGGCGTTGATTTATCCACACGATTTGTCGAAATGTGGGAATTTGTTGTTGGAATTTGTGGAAGTTTGGGTTGGTTTTCCACCAAAGCGGGCGGGAATGTGGAGAACTGCCGATCGGGCGGGCGCAACAAAAAAGAGCCGGCAAAAGCCGACTCTTTTTATATACCTTTATAGAATTGTGGGATGCCGTTAGCCGTAGAGGTGCTTGTGCAGCGCTTCCACCGTGGCCTTGGGGTCATTCAGCAGCAGACCCGCCCCGCCGTTGATATACGTGCCGGTGTATTCGCCCTGCTGCGGCACGGAGTAGTCCATATCCACCGTGTAGCCCGCATAGGTCACCGCATCGGCAGCGAAGCCGAGGAACTCGTCCTGCGACATATTCGTTTCCACGTGGCGCAGCACCGTCGTCAGCACCGAGGTGAGCTGCGTGTAGCTCATCTTCTTGGCTTTTTCGATGAGCAGCGTCACGACCTCACGCTGACGCTCGGTACGCTTGAAGTCGCTGTCCAGCTTGCGGATGCGGGCGTACTGCATCGCCTGGAAGCCGTTCAGATGATACGTACCGGGGTTGCCCTTGAGGCAGGTAAAGCCGAGCATACCGTCACAGTCCTTACCCGGATACGGAATCGCTACGTTGCAGCCGTAATCGGGGATCTGGGTCATTTCCTTGGCGGTGAGATACACGTTGATGCCGCCCACCGCATCGATCACCTTCGGCAGCACCGTGAAGTTAACGCCGATGTAATCGTCGATGTCCAGGCGGAAGTTTTGCTCGAACGTTTTGCGGAGCAGCGCACTCTTGCCGTAGGCGTAGGCAGCGTTGAGCTTCGCTACGTCGTCCTGCATATCGCCGTCCTTGTCACGGCCCGGGATCGTCGCCCACGTGTCACGCAGGAAGGAGACGAGCTTGACCGTTTTGGCATTATCGTCGATCGAGAGGATCATCATCGTGTCCGAACGGCCGCTGAAGGTCTTGCCATCAACGCCGATCAGCAGAATGTTGCGCACGCCGTCCTGGTTGCCGCGGATCGGAATGGATTGCAGCGCCGCCAGGCTGTTGACGTCCTCCTTGTCGCCCTCCTCAAAGCCGTCGTTCCCCTCGGGATCCTCTTCCTCAGGCGGAAGCTCCGGCTCCACAACGGGCGGCTTGTCGTTGGGGGTGATGTCACTGTCATCCTTCTGCACCATACCGAACACGCTGTCTACTAAAATGGCAACCACGATGCAAACGACGCCGAGCAGCGTCAGCACCGACGAGCCGCCGATCGCCCACTGGCGGACGACCGAGGAATAGCGGCGCTTCGGATCCTTTTTGTTCCAACGGTAGCCGAAATAGAACAACACACCGCTCGCCAGCACCAGCACGATGCCGACGATGAGCCACAGCG
Source organism: Acutalibacteraceae bacterium (assembly GCA_045630285.1). Classification (GTDB taxonomy): domain Bacteria; phylum Bacillota; class Clostridia; order Oscillospirales; family Acutalibacteraceae; genus RGIG3009. The sequence continues at coordinate 26,568 of JAZQSX010000037.1, forward strand.
TACCCGACGAGCCAAGCACCGCCGCAAGCGGAAACTCGGTGTTGATCAAAACACCGACAGCAATCATCAGCAGGCCGAGAAACGCTGCGGCGCAACCTAAAATAATCATGTACGATCCCCCGTTTTCAGAAAGGAATGGCTAACAATACTTACGCTTTGCGGGCGACCGCCTCACGAGCCTTCGCCGCAATGTTCTCGGCGCACAGACCGTACAGCGGCAACAGATCCACGGCGGGACCCGACTTGCCGAAGGTGTCCTCCACGCCGACACGGATAACCGGCACCGGCAGCGTCTCGCAGACGACGTCCGCTACCGCACTGCCCAAACCGCCGATGACGGAATGCTCCTCGGCGGTGACGATCGCACCTGTTTCCTTCGCCGCAGCGAGGATCGCTTCACGGTCGATCGGCTTGATCGTTGCCATGTTGATGACACGGGCGGCGATGCCGTCCGCTTTGAGCTGTTCTGCGGCAATGAGCGCCTCGTTCACCATAAGACCGGTGGCGATGATCGTAACGTCGTCACCCTCGGTCAGGCGCACGCTCTTGCCGATCTCAAACTGATACGTTGCTTCGTCAAAGATCACCGGCACTGCCAGACGGCCGAAGCGCAGATACACGGGGCCGTCCATTTTCGCCGCCGCTATGACCGCCAGCTTCGCCTCCACCGCATCGGCGGGGTTGATGACCGTCATACCGGGGATGGTGCGCATCAGGGCAATATCCTCGTTGCACTGGTGGGTCGCACCGTCCTCACCGACGGAGATGCCGCCGTGGGTCGCACCGATCTTGACGTTCAGGTGCGGGTAGCCGATCGAGTTGCGGACCTGCTCAAACGCACGGCCCGCCGCAAACATCGCAAAGGAGGAAGCGAACACCGTCTTGCCCGTCGAGGCGAGACCCGCCGCAATGCTCATCATATTACCTTCCGCAATGCCGCAGTCGAAAAACCGCTCGGGGCAGGCTTTCTTAAATACGCCCGTCTTGGTGGCTGCCGCCAGGTCGGCGTCCATGACCACCACGTTTTTATCCTCTACCAAAGCGAGCAAGCCGTCGCCGTAGCCGTCACGGGTCGCCTTTTTGATCACGTCTGCCATGTTCAGCCCTCCTTAATCGCCGCCAGAGCCGCACGCAGCTCCTGCATTGCTTTCTCATATTCCTCGGCGTTCGGGCCCTTGCCGTGCCAGCCGACCTGATTTTCCATAAACGAGACGCCCTTGCCCTTGACCGTCTTCATCACGATCGCCGTGGGCTTGTCCTTGCACGCACGTGCCGCCTCAAACGCTGCGGCGATCTGCTCGAAATCGTGACCGTCGATCTCCACGACGTTAAATCCGAAGGCAACAAACTTTTCGGGGATCGGATAGGGCGAGTTGACCTCGTCCATCGTGCCGTCGATCTGCAGATCGTTGTTGTCCACGATCACGCAGAGGTTGGACAGCTTCTTGTGAGCGGCAAACATCGCCGCCTCCCAGACCTGGCCCTCCTGGATCTCACCGTCGCCGAGGATCGCATAGGCACGGTAGTCCTTGCCGTCCAGCTTCGCCGCCAGCGCCATACCCACCGCCGTGGAGACGCCCTGACCCAGCGAGCCGGTCGACATATCGACGCCCGGGGTGGTGGTCATGCAGGGGTGGCCCTGCAGCATGGCGCCGATGTGACGCAGCGACTTGATCTCCTCCTCGGGGAAGAAGCCGCGCAGTGCCAGCGCACCGTACAAAGCAGGGGCGCAATGGCCCTTCGACATCACGAAGCGGTCACGGTCCGCCCAATCGGGGTTTTTCGGATCCACCCGCAGTTCCTCGGTGTACAGATACGCCAAAACATCCGCAATGGACAGCGAGCCGCCGGGATGACCGCTTTTGGCACGGAACGTGCCCTCGACCACCGCCATACGAATGCGGGTCGCCGCCTCGGAAAGCGCACGAATTTTGCTTACTTCCATAGTGTTGCCTCCTTCAAGCCATACTCATTCACATTGTAGCACAGTTCTTTTTGAATTGCAATATTGACAAGTGGGGTTTTTTTGTATAATATAATTAGAGATTATATAAGCGGAGGCTTTGGATTATGTTAAACACTGAAAAAACCATGGATAAGGTCGTGGCGCTGTGCAAGGGCCGCGGCTTCGTGTTCCCCGGCTCCGAGATCTACGGCGGTCTCGCCAACACCTGGGATTACGGCCCGCTCGGCGCTGAGCTGAAAAGCAACATCAAGCGTGCGTGGTGGAAAAAGTTTATCCAGGAAAACCCCTATAACGTGGGTCTGGACGCCGCCATTCTGATGAACCCGCAGACCTGGGTCGCCAGCGGTCACCTCGCCGGCTTCTCCGATCCGCTGATGGACTGCCGTGAGTGCCACGAGCGCTTCCGTGCGGACAAGCTCATCGAGGATTGGTGCGGCGAAAACGGCTTTGCGCTGCCGAAGCCGATCGACGCCTATTCCCAGGCCGAGATGAAGGAATTTGTTGAAGAGCACAACATTCCCTGTCCCAGCTGCGGCAAACATAATTTTACCGATATTCGTCAATTTAACTTGA
>JAZQSX010000038.1:0-12770 GCA_045630285.1 Acutalibacteraceae bacterium
CCCCCCGCCCATAGACTTCCCGTTTAGTATGAGCTATCTGGATAACAAATGGTTATAATTTTTTGCAACCGGCGCGCGCCAAAAATGTTGAAAAATATTTATGCAAAATGCATAATTTGTCAAGTTGCAAAATGGTGTACCTACCTGCATAATATCACAAACTGTATAAAATGTCAATACCGAAGATACAAAAAGTTAGCTTTAATTTTTTTTTTTTAGTTGCAAAGCGCGCAACAATATGTTATAATAGAATTGAGGGATAATGCACGAATCCCACAAAAGAGGGCTGATTGAGGAGGTACGAACATAACTATGAGTGAGAAAACAAGATACGATTGGTTGCAAGAAGCGGATAGCTTCCTGTTTAACTGGATCAATGCGACAGGGAAGGATCCTTCGAAGGAAGACGTAATAGCTGAATGCATTGAGTTCAATGATCCACCCTATAACACAAGAGAGTACGGCGAAACACTCTGGAGCTATATCGACGAGATTATCGACGAGATTATGGAATGAGTTTCTGAGGGGCTGCACTCGGAGAGCAGCCCCATCCCAACCCGAAAGGGTATCAAAACATGGAGGTGATACCATGCCAAAGAGATACAAAGTTATCTGTCTAAATACCGGCGAGATCTACGAAACAGTTACCGCAGCGGCACAAGCTGAGGCTGTAAACAAGTCGAGCATGGCAAGAGCAGTAAACGGAGAGATCAAGCATCTGCATGGCAAGATCTACACCTACTACACCGAGGATATGCAAGCTATGGATCCGGGCGAACTGATACGAGTACGTAAGAAAGCACTAAATCGGGCGTATGGGATCGAGCTGAAGGGAGTGCAGGAGAGTGGCAAGAAGTAGAACACAGATCTATGTACCGCAAACCGGCACGATCTACCCAAGTATAGCAGCCGCTTCGGCGGCTCTGGGTGTCGATGCGTCCAACATAGGCAAAGCAGTAAGAGGTAGCCGAAAATCTGCCGGAGGATACAATTTTGTGGCTGTTACGGCAGATATAGCCCCGGATACGCTAAAGTGGATCAATCAGGCAGTAGAGCAGAGCTTATCACCACGGCAAAAGCAGAGACAAGCCAAACGCCGCAAGCAAGGCTTTGGCAGGCTATCAGCCGAGGAGAAAGCAGCAGCAAAGTCAAGAGCCAAGGCAGCGAGAGAGCTACAAGGAGTTGTTCGTGAGACAAACAAGCTGTTAGAGCAGTACCGTAAGCAAGGACTGGACAGCATCTCTGTAGTAGTTCCAGAGTTGGAAAAGCTAAAGGATATCATCGGACGCAACCGCAAAGGCGGATTTAATGCTGGAGCCAAGAACCTCGCACAGTTTACCGAACGAGAAGTGAGAGCACTAACCGAGGCGCTGCAAAGGCAGCTGAACCGAAAAGGATTTAAGGATCTTGAAGCCGCAGAGAGTAGAAAACAAGGAATTGCATATCAGTTTGGTTTGGGATCTCCTGCCGAGCTGGATAACTACGCTGATGTCCTACCGAGTTTGTGGCACGTCTTAGAGCTTGCACGTGCTACACAAGCAAAAGGTTATGATCGAAGTTTATATAACGCTGTATCAGAGGCAATGCAAGCCGGCTTTGATCCGGAGGAGCTTAAAGGCGTCCTCGATCAGATGGCGGCAGAGCATGAGGGTTATATCGAGGAAAAAACGGAGGCAGAGGACACCGGGACAGAGATTCCAACTCTTGACTATACCGAGCTATCCCAAAAGTATGCGGATATGCTGCAAGCGCAGGAAGATATGAATGAGTTTGACGATCTAACCGGCGATGACTGGATCACACTGGATAGCTAAGGAGGGGATCAGATGCAAGCTATCGCAAACAAGATAAGATGCAAGTGGTCGGCGTTTGACTGGACACAAGTCAAGGCACCCGGAGCGAGCTATCGGAGAGATCACAAGTACAGCCCTATCATAGCTTCTTTTGATCTTGAGAGCACTAACTATCATGACATGTTTAGTATCATGTATGTTTGGACTTTTACGATCGAGGATCAGACTGCATGGGGGCGGACGTGGGAAGATCTCAGGGAGTTTTTGGCAGATGCCAAAGAGCACCTAAAGATCAACTTTAACCACAAGCTTATAGTACTCGATCAAAACTTAAAGCATGACTTTGGATTTTTTAAGCGTGAGGTGCCGATCGAGGGCGATCTGATCGCCAAGAGCAGCCACGAGGTACTTATGTGTACTGTTTTTGATTGCATGGAGTTTAGAGACACTCTAAACTATACCGAAAAATCGCTTGACGAGATGGGTAAAGAGATAGGCTATCCCAAGATCCACGGGTATGACTATGCAAAGATCCGACACTCTGAGACCGAGCTGACGCCATTTGAGCTTGACTACTGCTGCACAGATACCGAGGTACTGATCGAGTACTTTCGGCGAGAAGCAGAGCGCTATGGAGGTATCGGAAAGGTACCGCTAACGGCAACACAGAGAGTTAAGAGACTGTTAAGCGCTCGTATGCGAGAGCTTGACAAGTCTGGGCTTATGATGAATATGGTACGAAAACGGCAACTTAATCCGTCCGATCCAGAGGATCGAGAAACTTTAAAGCTTTTGCGTATCGCATTTTTTGGAGGATATAACTATTGCACTACCATGTACAAAGGCGCATTGATCCCCAACGTAGACGACTATGATGCAGACAGCCACTATATAGCTCAGATCTTGCTCCACAAGTTTCCACGCGACAAGTTTACCGAGATCAGAGCGCCAAAAACTAAAGCCGAGATATCTGCACTGATCAATCACCAAGGCATATACAAAAACAAGGCTATGTTAATAACATTTAGCTTTGCGCCTACAGATCAGAGCAAGGACGGACTGAGAGCCAAGTATCCAGAGATAGCATTTTTGCCGATTTACACAAAAAACTATCATAAAAGAGAGCTGGCAGACCGTAGATCTATGATCACTAAAAAGATGCAGAGCATGGGAACCGGTACCATGACACTTACCGATATTGATTTTAGACTGATGTATAAGTGGTACCATATCGGACGGATCACGATCACCAAGGTTTTGGCAACTGAGTACGGCAGTTTACCGCAGTATATCACCAGCAGCTGTATGGAGTTATACAGCAAAAAGAGATCCGCTAAAGCAGAACTAAAGCGGATCAAAGAAGAACGGGAGCCGACTGCCGAGGAGCAAGCAGCCTATGATCTTATCAAATCTTTCCTGAATCGAATTTACGGTATCTTTGTGCAGGATCCGGTGCGTACTAACTACATCTTTGACGGTAGCAATGTAGTGATAGACAAACAGCAGCGGATCCGCACCAAAAAGACGCAGTTTGCACCGGTACTTTACCAATGGGGCGTATGGGTTGCATCATGGGCAAGGTACGAGCTGCTTACGCTGCTCGGTGCTCTGGCTCTGGATCAGACAGAGCACGGCGAGAGGTTTAACTATAGAGTGCTGTACTCTGATACCGATTCGATCAAGGGATTTGACTTAGACAATACTATTATAGCACGATATAACGAAAAAGTCAAGGAGAGAGTGCGAGAGTACTGCCGGCGGAACCGGTTAGACTTTGCGCAGCTCGATGGACTGGGTGAATTTAAACGCGAACACTATGATTATTTTAAGGCTATCGGGCAAAAGGCATATGCATACTGTACCCCCAAAGGCGAATTTGTATATAGAGTATCTGGACTGGCTCGCCCCCACTGGGACGATAAAGCAGGCAGAGAAGTAAGTTATTTCGACAAGTTTGACACGATTGCTGAAAAGTTTGAGGCATTTGAGCAGGATATGGAGATAGATCCAGACGAGACCGGATTGATTCAATCAATCTATGGAGGAGAGCGAGAACCGGAGGAGATCACAGACTACCAAGGCAACACGATCACAGTCAAGATAAGATCTTATGTGCTCCTACAGCCGCAAGGATTTAAGAGCAACCCGGATATACTGGATATGCTGCAAGACCTCGATCCGGAGCGTTTTGAACTGATGATGGATAAGTTTGGAACGATAGGAGGTGGAAAGTATGATTGATAAAAAAGAATTAGATCAAGTGCTGACAGATCAACTAAGAAAGATCAAGATGCACCGAATCGCCGGGATCACACTCATAGACTATAGCTACAAGCTTACAGTTATAGATAAGGATCATGAGATGCACACCATAAGATGTGCATCTCATGACCGGCTCTTAGAACTGATAAAGCGAAGCCGTAACCAGCAGAGATATATCTATAGGGTAATTTTGGTTATGAAGCTCGACAGCATGACGTGGCAATGCAGCACGACAAAAGAGGTTGATATATCAAAAGATCTTTTGTTGCTTGACAAAATGTATAAAATCTTTTATAATGGAGGTAAGTATATATGATTGATATAAACCTTATGGCAACAGATTTTGATTCCGAGCTGGATAAAGTAATGGAATGGAACAACGAAAAAAGAGAAATCAAACTGCAAGAGCGTGGCGCAGGTGTAAATGCTTATAGACTCAGAGCGTTTTTGCAGGAGTTAACAGCACTATCAGACAAATATGGGATCTATATCGAGGGTTGTGGGTGTTGTGGATCTCCGTGGCTCAACGATATTCAAGCCGGTAAGAACTACGATAACCTCACCTATGGACAAGATAACAGATACAAGGTGGATGAATGATACTGATAGGGGGCTATGATTAGAATGGCAAGTAAGTACTATAGCTATTCCAAGATCGACAAGATCAAAGCGACATATAACCTCATCATCGGACAGCGCTCCAACGGTAAGACGTTTGGAGCCTGCCGTAAGATCATAGATGCCTATGTAAAGACCGGCAAGCCCTCGGCGTATATCAGACGCATGGAGGAAATGATCCGACCTACCCACCTCGCCGGACTCTTTAACCCTCACATAGAGCACATAGAGGAGATAACAGAGCATAAGTATAATCACGTTGTATATTGTCAGCATAAGTTTTATCTTGCTCGGTTTGACGAGGACGATAAAGGCAGATGGGTAAAGACGGCGCAGGATCTCACCCCGTTTTGTATGACATATGCGATATCTACAGCCGAGACAACAAAAGGCACGGATCCGGGCGAGGTAGCAATGATCCTCTTTGACGAGTTTATCACACGACAGTTTTATCTTGCAAACGAGTTTGTAAAGTATCAAAACTTGCTCAGCTCGATCATAAGAGACAGACCCAACGTGCAAATTTATATGCTTGCAAACACTGTATCTAAGCATTGTCCTTACTTTAGAGATATGGGGCTTTACCGCATATCTCAACAGGAGCAGGGTACTATAGACGTGTACACGATGGGCAAAAGCGGCACCAAGATCGCCGTGGAGTACTGTAGCCCATCCAAGGCAACGCAAAAGATAAGCAAATACTTTGCTTTTGATAACCCACAGCTTGACATGATCACCAAGGGATCTTGGGAGATCGCTATGTACAGACATGCGCCGGAGCAACTGAGTCAGTACCCGATTTTGCTAACGTTTTTTGTAGTGTTTGACGGTAAGACTGTGCAAGGGGATATCTACCAATATAAAGATAACCCCCTGATCTTCTGGCACCCAAAGACCACACCAATCAAAGACCCCGACAACACGATCATATATAGCGAGGATCACGAGGACGGCAACCCCCTGCATCAGATGGACATCAGGGCAGCGCAGACCAAGGCGCAAAAGATCATATATAGTTTGTGCCAACAGCGCAAGACGTTTTTTAGTGATAACGAGACAGGCGAAGTTATAGCCAACTGGATCAAGTTTGCTGTAAACGCTCACGCGAAAGTAGCGATATAAGGAGGAAATCATGAGGATTTGCTTAGATACTGAGACAACCGGCTTGGAGCCGGCAAGCGGTGACGAGATCTTGCAGCTCTCGATCGTGGACGCTGACACAAAGCAAATAATTTTTGACAAGTATTTCAAGCCGGAGCATAAGACAGAGTGGGCGGACGCTGCAAGGGTCAACCAGATCACGCCGGAGATGGTCAAAGAATGCAAACCCATCAGAGAATACTATACAGATATCCAAAATATCTTTGATAGTGCCGAGGAAATCCTCGGATACAATACACGATTTGACCTGAAGTTTTTGGAGGTAACGGCGAGCATAGCGCCGTTAAAGTCCGCCAAAATCGTGGACGTTATGCAAGAATATGGAAACTGCTATGGACGTTGGGACGCTGCACGGCACAGTTATAAATGGGTAAAGCTCGTGGAGGCAGCGGAGCACTTTGGCTTTGATTGGGATCAGTATCCGGCTCACAACTCGCTTGGAGATGTTTTTGCAACTTTACATATATATGAGGCTATGCGGGATACAACGATGTACTATATTGCGCAGTGTTTTTATAGTGATGGCACAAACATCAAATGCATCTTAGATTATTTTGGACACGCTAAGAGGGTACTGTATCAGATGGAACAGCGCCGGGAGGACGTGGACAGATCGCAGATAGTAGCAGTACGGCAGGACGGAACGCCGGAGCTTGTAGTGCAACACCCCCCATTTTAATATTTTTAAGGAGGTGATAAAATGGCAAAGGATACGCCAAAAACGGAGTATAGTAATCTGATACCACCATTTGGCTCGATCTCTTATGAGATGGATTTTGACAATCTCTACAATGAGTACTTCAAGCAGCTATCATATATAGCTTTGCGGCTTATCGTTTTTGAGGACGTGCCGCAGACTATAGACGAGGTGTTCTTAAAGTACTCCATCATGCTCTTGGGTAAGATAGTATTTTTTAAGCTCGATCAAGAGATCCTCGATCAGAGACAGAGCGCCGTGCATCCCCTAAAGCCTGGCGATTTGGTAGCACTCAACGGCAATGATAGCAATATGCAAACTATATACTATATGCATAATAGAGTGCTTGTAACAAATCCTGTATTTAACAAAACCTATAATCTCACGCCGGGCAAGGATTGTGAGATAGTCTACTGTACAGAGCCGGACAGATACCGGATATTTGGACATGGTGGGCTTTTTGGACTGATAGCGCGTACTGCTACTATCTTAGCGGATAACGATATCAGTATCAACGTAGCACAGCGTAACACACGCTTAGTAAACCTGATATCGGCAGACGACACCAACACCAAACGCTCAGTTGATATGATCATGGGGGATATATACAGCGGAAAGCCTTATAAATGCGTTCAAAGCAATTTGCTTGGGAATCTCCAAAGTATACCCATGACACAAACCACAAGTAACCAGTATCTTGTGCAGCTTATCGAGATGCGGCAGTATATCTATAGCCACTTCTATGAGTGTCTTGGCTTGCAGACGCACGACAATATGAAAAAAGAGCGCCTTATAACCGAGGAGATCAACGACAATGAGGAGTTGTCTGCACTTAACATTGATGATATCCTTACAAGCATCCAAGAGGGCTTGCAGCGCGTCAACGCTATGTTTGGGACTGACATTAAGGCATATCTTAACCCCATCATCCAGAGGGCGCACGAGCAGACCGAGGCAGCAGCAGAGGACGTTGAGGATACTATCGAGGATCAGACCGAGGAACCTGCCGAAGTTCAGACCGAGGAGCCTGCCGAGGATCAGACCGAGGAGCCTGCCGAAGTTCAGACCGAGGAGCCTGCCGAGGATCAGACCGAGGAGCCTGCCGAAGTTCAGACCGAGGAGCCTGCCGAGGATCAGACCGAGGAGCCTGCCGAGGAGCAACAACAAGTATCTATCGAGATCCACGCAGAGGATCAAGCCGAGGTGCAAGTAGAGATCCAGCAAGATCAAGCAGAGGATCCCCCGGAAGATCCGGAGGAGGTGGCAGACGATGAATGATAGCTTGAAACCATGGCGCGAGGTATCGGCAGGGCTTACAAGCAACCCATTTGAGCAGCTTAGTACTTTGCTCACATATATCAACATGGATACAGATGCAGCGTGGTGGCAGTTCAATGAAGACTACCGCGATGCAGATACATGGTATACGGATCAGGCTGATATCCTAAAAATTTTCGAAAACGTGGCAAACGCCAACAAAACCAAATATCGAGCGTTGGTGGATACCTACCCATTTAGTGAAATGCGCAGAAAAGTGCGTACACCGGATATCACGCGAGAACTGACGGCAAGCAGCAGCGGATCCGCTGACGTGACACGCAAACAGACCGAGACCCAGACCGAGACCCCTATAGGATATGGGCAGACACGCACGCACAGCGTAGCCCCCTTTGATACCACCACCTTCAAAGCGGAGTATCAGGACAGTATCACAAACAACGGCAGCAGGACAGTAAGTACATCCTACTCAGGGGATCCGGATCACACTGAAAGCGAGTCAAGCGGTACACGCACGGACACCGAAACCGGCAACGAAACAACAACAGAGACCGTTATAGGCTCAGACAAGCTTACTATGGCTGAGGCTATGGCAGATATGGCAGCAGCAGCTAATATCTTTAGTATCATTGAAAGAGATTTAGCGGCAAAGCTTTTTTTACAAGTTTGGAGGTAAACACATGGAAGTAAAACAGATTGCAACCATTTTAAACACCATCACAGAGGAGATCACCGGCGAATCCGGTATTGTTCAGGAGGATCTTACCGGAGTGGTAGACCTCGGCAATACGGTGTTTAGTGCAGACTGGAAAGATAACTATGTCAAGAGCATGATCGACCGGATCGGTAAATCTATCTTTGTTGATCGTCCCTATTCTGGCTTTGCTCCCTCGATCCTTAGATCTGACTGGGAATATGGCAGCATCCTCGCTAAGCACAGAACCAAGGACTTTGAGGCGGTAGAAAATCCGTCTTGGAAACTCACGCCGGGTACTACTGTAGATCAATTTGAATACAACCCTCCGGAAGTAGCTCAGGGATTTTGGAATCAGCGCCAGAGCTGGCAGATCGAATGCAGCTTTGCGGAGGAGCAAGTGAAATCCGCATTTACAAGTGCGTCTGAAATGAATGCATTTTTTAGAATGATCGAGAGTACTATCGACAGCAGCCGCACGCAGAAGATGGACGCGCTTGCTATGCGTTGCATCAATCGCTTGATCGCAGGAACAACCGGGAATCAGGCGGCGGCAATAAAGGCAGACTACCAAGCAATCTATGGAACAGCGCCGAGCAATATCCTTAACCCTGACTTTTTGAGATTTTTGGCGTACAAGGTGCTTGACTATAAGGATCTCTTAAAGGTGAGATCCACGCTCTTTAATCAGGGATCCGCCGGGTACAACCGCCACACGCCGCCGGAGTTTTTGCACGTTGTAATGTGCAGCGCAGTCGGCAGAGCGCTCGATGTCTTTTTACAGTCTGATACCTACCACGAGGATTTTACAGATATCGGCTCTTACGAGACTGTACCTTACTGGCAGGCGGTGACAGCATCCAACGCCGTGGATCTTGCAACCCGCATGAGTATCAGCATCGCAGACGGCGAGAGTACTTACACACTTGATAATGTTATGGGTGTCATGTTTGATCAGGATGCCGTAGCGCTCAACAACACTAATATGCGTGTAACGTCCTCGTATAACGCAAACGGAGAGTACTATAACAACTTCTACAAAGTTGATACTAACTGCATGGTAGATCTTAATGAGAATGCCGTGGTATTGCGTTATGTATAAATAATCATGTAGCAGCGTCCTCGATCGGGGGCGCTGCAAGCGTAAAAGGGGTGATCTTGTGGCTATAAATATACAGTTAGGAGTATGCAACGAGGATCCACGAAAACTGGATAAGCGTCCAAACTTTGAAGGCAGTAACCCGATAACGGTAGCAGCTGATATCAAGGACAGCTGCTCACTGAGTAGCCCACAGTTTATACTTACTGCATCCTTGGTGGATGTATCCCGGTACAACTACATCCATGTAGCAGCGTGGCATAATCGTTATTATTTTATAGATGATTTTGTCGTGATGCCCGGAAGCCGGATCATGATCCGGTGCAGCGTGGATCCGCTAACGTCCAATGCAGACGAGATCTTACAGCTCACGGCTATGGTATCCAGATCAGAAAACAAAATAAATGCATATTTGCCAAATGACAGCTATCATGCATACAACACACGGGAATGTGTTACACTGCCATTTGATCGGACGCCGTTCACGGCAAACTACGCGACAGATCAGGTTTACTTATTGACTGTTATGGGGGGGTCACACACATGATAAATGCGGATTTGTTCCCGGCTACGCAGCAATTCCCTAATATACCCGACATCGTATGTGATGCGACTGTTGATATCACAGACAACACGCTTGACATGGGCGCTGACTTCACGGAAGCTTACTGGCTTGGATGGGTTAACTTTGATGATTTGCCGTCTGCCTATCACGTTTCCCGCTGGTATGTAGCTGACGGGCGGTTAGTGCTGGAGGATATCACGGCGCAGGAAAATGTTGATATAGGTTATGGGTACTGTGCGGCGGTATCTGGCAGCACATACCCGGCGGTTATTAAACATGATGGCTCACAGTGGATTGTGTGGGATAGGCAATGGACAACAGTGGAAACACAGTCTAACGCTTTGCGACTTCTGAATAGGTTCGATATTAACCAAACGGCAGTAACAGACATTATCTGCATTTTTGCGTTTGATATCAAACTGAATGGTGTTTCACAGTCTTACACTATGGGTTTTTTAGTCGTTCCCGTGGATGATTTTCTTTCCGGCACGTTCAGCGGTTCATGCAGCACGGCAGGCGGGAACCTGACACACTTTGCAATCCGTTCCGGCGGCTCGGTGCCGTCTGCTATCCCCGTATCACAGGATAATATAACAGGCATCACGTCCACCTCTGTTGACGGCTATGATGTAGATATCATCTGCTGCGGTATCGAAACGGTGATAGCCCCTTGGGTAGACACAGAGGGTACAGCACATTCAGGTTTAACATACGGTGTCAAGCCTATGGTACGTCTGCGTGCATCTGATCGGGATGCATCCCTGATACTGTGCAGCTATAACCACGCTGACGGATTTGGATATCAATACTTTTGCGGACAGGGTTTAGCCTATAACCCGTCTGCTGGTGTCGTTTGGGCATGGGAGCAGAACAATATTTCCCAGCCTAAACCAGACATCACCGGTGATAATGCTGATCTGATAGCGGGTACATTTACAGGCAGCTTTGCTATCGACACGGTACGCGCTTTTTGTAGTACAGGCAGCTACGGCATGTACTACGATGGCAGCAGCAGTTTTGTGGTACATGCCACCGGATCCGGAGCGCGCGCCATTATTCGCCGCATTGGTGACTATGATGACTATAGAAGTATGGTGTCACTGTATCCTCGTTTGTCGGTATCCAACACATATGACAATGGCAGCAACAAATACTATGCAGAAGTTAATACAGCTACAAACCAATTTTTATGTGATGTTATCACAGGCAGCGATATCACTAAGCTGACGGTATGGCAGATAATCGGGCAGGCTATCGGAGCAGATACAGCACCCTACGACAGCGCGGATAAACCACCATACACGCCTCAAGATCAAAACGAGCAGGGAGCAAATAGTGGATCTGTAGTACGCCCAACAACGCTGGGCGTAGGAGGTACAAACGGATTTATTACGCAGTACAGCTTGACGGCGGCGCAGATGTCAGAAATAGGCGAGCTTCTATGGCTATCATTTATCAACCCAGATTATTATAAAAATTTCTTGTTCACACTCACCACAACAGGCACAATCAATTTGTCTAATCTTATCGATTATTTTGTATCACTTAGGGTTTACCCATTCCCACTTATCAACGTGCCATCACACGCAGCAGCGGGGCAAGATATGTGGATAGGTGCAGGCTTGGTGCCGTTACACTTTACAACGAATCTTCATGTAATTAACAATTATGCTGATTACATAGATGTGGGAAGATGCGCGATACCAAGATACTACAACGATTTTAGAGATATGGCGCACACCCAGATCATGCTATATCTACCATACTGCGGAACAGTGCAGCTAAATCCAGCGGACGTTATAGGATCCACACTACACGCGCAGTATGCGGTAGACTTTGCCACGGGAAGCGTAACGGCATATGTGGATTGCACAACATGGGACGGCGCGCAGTATGTTATAGCAGTTTTAGCGGGCAGCATAGGAGCTGATATACCCCTAACAGCTTCCAATGCGGCGCAGATAGCAGCGAGGATAGCAGGTGATACGCTAAACTTTGCGGGTACAGTTGGCGGTGCGGTAGCATCAGATATAGGACGCAGCGCCGAAGCTATAGGGGCTGCGGCTATGGGCAATGTCGCAGGGGCGGCTATAGGTGTAGCGGGGGCACTCGCTGGCAGGGTAGGCGGTGCGCTTGATGTAGCACAAAAAGGCTTACAGATAGCGACAGCAGACGGCGTAAAAATGCCGATGCTATCAGGCGGCAGAGGTTTTGGATCCTTCGGCGCGCCCCAGACAGCATATATACAGATACGCCGCGGCATATACGCTGAGGGAGTACAGACAAAAAACGGATTCAAATCAACATTTGGTAACGAATATGAACAGCCGGTACAGGTATCATCCTGCAAAGGATTCACAGTATTTTCTAACGTAGACACATCAGGGTTACAGTGTGATGCAATGGAACGTGATGCAGTAAAAAAAATGATGCAGGCAGGAATATACATTTAAAAAAAGCCGCCGGGCGCAATGCAGTTACGGCGGCTGAAATACACAGTGAAGTGATAGCCAATCTATCCAATGATACACAACAGCAGGTGTAAGCATACCACAGAGCTATGCAATGGGATACGTCCACGGAGCCGGGTGTGTCGGGATCCC
>JAZQSX010000039.1:0-9349 GCA_045630285.1 Acutalibacteraceae bacterium
CGCCTTAGGAAAACCCGCACGATGGGCTTTATTATTTTATATATCAAATATTTCTTCGTACGAGATGTTCAAGATCTTCCGTATGAGGATGATCTCATCGGGATATAGGTGTCTCTGGCCGACTTCAATTTTGGCAATGGAGCTTCGTGTGATGTCGCAACCCTCCAGTTGCATTTTGGATGCCAACGTGTCTTGCGTCATTTTTGCACGTCTTCGCAGGTGGCGGATGTTTTGCCCGACCTGCTTTTCCGCTTTTGGATTCATCATCACACCGCCTTTGTGCCCATTTAAGTGCAAAATCGTTTGACAACATTATAGGTAAGTGTTATGATGTTGATGCACCTATATAAGTGCAAACCGAAATAAAAGTGCATGTTGTGTTATGACGGTAACGTTTTTTGGGCATTCTGATGTGTCGTTGGACATACAACCGCTGCTGGAAGCAGTGTTGACAGAGCTGATAGAAACACACGGAGCTACTATGTTTTATGTCGGAAACAGCGGCGGATTTGATTTTCTTGTTCAGCGAACGCTTGAGAGAATCAAAAAAGAAAAACTGCAGATAGAGTATGCGGTGGTTTTGGCGTATTTAACTGATAATTTGAGGAAATTTGGCGAAACAGACTATGCGAAAACCGTGTTTCCCGAGTGTATGGACCATGTACATCCGAAATATGCTATTGATAAAAGAAACCGGTGGATGATTGACGAGGCAGATGTGGTAGTGACGTATGTCACACATTCGTTTGGCGGTGCGGCGAAATTCAAGCTGCTTGCGGAAAAGAAGGGGAAACGAATCGTCAATTTGCCGGAGTTAAGCATAAACAGAGCATAAAAAACGGGCGGCAACTTGCGTTGCCGCCCGTGGCTTTTTAGGGTGCTTATTTCAGGTTTGCCTTCAAGGTCTCGAGCTCTTCGTTCAGCTTCGCAGGAAGCTTGTCGCCAAACTTGGCATAGAACTCTTCGATGCCGGCAATCTCGGCACTCCACAGATCCTTGTCGACCTCGAGAATGGATTCCAGAGTCGCAAGATCGAAGTCTTTCAGGCCCTCAATGTTGATGTCCGCAGCGTTCGGGACATAACCGATCGCCGTCTCCTTGGCGTCTGCCTTGCCTTCGCAGCGGCTGACGATCCAGTCGAGGACACGCAGGTTGTCACCGAAGCCCGGCCAGATGAAGTGACCTTCGTCGTCGGTGCGGAACCAGTTGACGTTGAAGATCTTCGGAGCCTTGTCGCCCAGCTTCTTGCCCATTTCGATCCAGTGTGCCCAGTAGTCGCCCATGTGGTAGCCGCAGAACGGCAGCATTGCCATGGGATCGCGGCGGACAACACCGACAGCGCCGGTTGCGGCAGCGGTGGTCTCGGACGCCATGATAGAGCCTACGAACACGCCGTGATCCCAATCGCGGGACTGGTACACCAACGGAGCGGTCTTGGCACGGCGGCCGCCGAAGATGATCGCCGAGATCGGCACGCCGACCGGAGAATCAAACTCGGGAGAGATGCAGGGGCAGTTCTGCGCCGGAGCGGTGAAGCGGGAGTTCGGATGAGCGCCTTTGCTGCCGTCGGTGCAATCCCAGATCTCGCCCTTCCAGTTGCGGGCGTTCTTCGGAGGATTCTTATCCATGCTCTCCCACCACACGGTGTTGTCATCCAGGTTGTTGACAACGTTGGTGAAAATGGTGTTCTTCTGGGTGGAGATCAGAGCGTTGGGGTTGGACTTCATGTTGGTGCCGGGTGCGACGCCAAAGAAACCGTTTTCGGGGTTGCACGCCCACAGACGGCCGTCCTCGCCAACACGCATCCAGGCAATATCGTCGCCGACACACCAGACCTTGTAGCCTTTTTCACGGTACAGCTCCGGCGGGATCAGCATCGCCAGGTTGGTTTTGCCGCAAGCGGACGGGAACGCCGCCGCAACGTAGGTGGTCTTGCCTTCCGGATTCTCCAGACCGAGGATCAGCATATGCTCAGCGAGCCAGCCTTCCTTGCGGCCGAGGTTGGAAGCAATACGCAGAGCAAAGCACTTTTTGCCCAGCAGCACGTTTCCGCCGTAGCCGGAGTTGACGGAGATGATGGTGTTATCCTGCGGGAAGTGGCAGATATAACGCTTCTCTTCGTCGATGTCGCACTTGCAGTGCAGGCCGCGGATCCAGTCGTTGGAATCACCCAGAGCCTCGTACACCTGCTTGCCCATACGGGTCATGATCGCCATGCTGATGACGACGTAGATCGAGTCGGTCAGCTCGATGCCGTACTTAGCAAAGGGAGAGCCGACAGGGCCCATGGAATAGGGGATGATATACATCGTGCGGCCCTTGTAAGCGCCACGGGCGATGTTATACAGCAAATCGTATGCCTCGGCGGGAGCCATCCAATGGTTGGTCGGACCGGCATCCTCTTCCTTCTCGGAGCAGATGAAGGTGCGGCCTTCCACACGGGCCACGTCGTTGAGAGCCGACAGATGCAGATAGCAGCCGGGCAGCTTCTCCTCGTTGAGCTTCTTCAGCTCGCCGGTACGGCAGCCTTCCGCACGCAGCTCCTCGAGCTGCTCGTGGGAGCCGTCGATCCACATAATGCGATCGGGCTGGGTGAGTTCGACCTTCTCTTTGATCCAAGCAAGGACCGAAGGATTGGTGGTCAACGCGTTTGTCATGGTTGGGTACTCCTTTCGTTGGGTAAAAGTAAAAAGTTCCAACTTTTCCTTAATACCATTATACCTTAATATTGTCCAATTTCAAGCATCAAATGTGAATATTTCTTAAAATGTACAAAGAAAATGTCCGAAGGGAGAAAAAGAGCCTTCGGACATCGGTTTTATTCGATCGGTAGTGTTGCGCAGGCGTTGAGATCGGTGGCAGCGATGTGCCCTGCGAGATATTCGTAATAGCCCTGTGCGCCGACCATAGCGGCGTTATCGCCACACAGTGACAGCGGTGGGGCGTACAAGGTGAATCCCCGTGCCGCACATTCCCGTTCCATTTGTGAGCGCAGTCCGGAGTTGGCTGATACACCACCTGCCAACACAATTACGCGATCACCTGTTTGCTCAGCGGCGGCGAGAGTGTGGGAGCAAAGAATCTTGCACACCGTCGCCTGGAACGACGCACACAGATCGTTGATCGGCACGGTCTCGCCACGCTGCTCGGCTTTGTGGAGCAGGTTGATGACGGCGGTTTTGAGCCCCGAAAAGCTGAAATCAAACGGCGAGCCGTCCACGTGCGGGCGGGGCAGGGTGAAAGCGGTGGGATCTCCGTTTTGTGCGGCACGGTCGAGGTGTACGCCGCCGGGATACGGCATCCCCATAGCACGGGCTGCTTTGTCGAAGCATTCGCCGGCGGCGTCGTCACGGGTGCGTCCCAGCACGGTAAAGGTCGTGTAATCCTCCACACGCACGATATGCGTATGTCCGCCCGACACCACCAGGCACAAAAACGGCGGCTTGAGGTCGGGATGAGCCAGATAATTGGCGGCGATATGGGAACGCAGGTGATGCACCGGCACGAGCGGCAGACCGGCGGCTTGCGCCAAGCCTTTGGCGAAATTGACGCCGACCAGCAGCGCACCGATGAGACCGGGAGCGTGGGTGACGGCAACGGCGTCGATGTCAGCGAGGGTCAGACCCGCTTCCTCCAACGCCTGCCGTGTGACACCACTGATCGCTTCGGCGTGACGGCGACTGGCGATCTCCGGCACAACGCCGCCGTACAAACGGTGCTCATCCGCTTGTGAAGCAATGATATTCGACAACACCTCCCGACCGTCACGCACAACGGCGGCGGCGGTCTCGTCGCACGAGGATTCCAGGGCAAGAATGTTCATAGGTATCAACTCCGAGTGGGATAATAACTGTATAATACGGCGTCTTCGGTGGGGTGAGCGTAAAAACGAGGTCGAACGCCGTCCTCGACGAAGCCGAGCGAGCGGTACAAAGCGATAGCGGGGGCGTTTGACGCCCGAACCTCCAGGGTCAGCCGATATAGAGCGGCGGCCTGCTCTTTGGCGGCTTCCACCAACGCACGACCGACACCCTGGCGGCGAAACGCAGGAAAAACGGCGACGTTTGCCACGAAGGCTTCGTCAACAATGTGATGACAGCCGAGATAGCCCGCTACCTCGCCGTCGCACAAGGCGACCAAAAACCGAGCAAGCGGATTGTGAAGTTCTTCACGCAGCGCCTCTTCACTCCACGGATCGGCAAAACAACACGCTTCCAGCGCTGCCAGCTGCGGCAGATGTGCCTCGTTCATCGGCACGATACGTAAGGTACTCATAACTGTGCTTTAATATCCTCAATCAGCTGTGGCAACGCTTCGATCAACGAATCACGGCACGCACGGTAGGTTGCCAGGTCACGGCCGTACGGGTCGGGAATGCCGGCGCCGGGGACGAGAATGTTCTCAGGGTCGACGTCGTACTGGAACGCCAGTGTCACACCGTGCTCCACTGACAACGCCACAAAAATATCGGTATCTGCCACGATGGCGGGGGTGATCTGACGGGAGCGAAGTTCGGAAATGTCCATACCGATCTCGTGCATAGCGGTGATCGCATGCGGAGACGGCGGAACACCGTCGGTGGTTGCGGTGCCTGCGCCGCTGACAGTGAGTTCTAAGCCCTCTTTTGCCAACGCATCACGCAGCAAGCCGGTCAGCATTGGGCTGCGGCAAATATTCCCCGTGCAAACACATAATACCTTCATCGTGCATTCTCCTTATCTGTACTGCCCTTTTATTATAGCGAAAACACGTCAAAGTTACAACACCCATTTGCAAAACTGCGAATTTCTCCGTCAGGTTGCACAAGAAAAGTGCAAGAAAACTGTCACATCGTACAAATTTGTTTTGGAAAATAATTACAGGGTTGCAACATGTTGGAATATATGCTACGATAATATTACAAAAGAGCAAGGAGGCATCACAATGAACACGAAACTGGTAGTAAAATTGACAGCGTTGCTGCTTGCGGTTTCCTTGGTTCTCGTTGGTTGTTCGACGGGAGCGACGACGGAGAAGCAGACCGAGACGACGGGATCGGCGTCGGTTGTGGTGACCACCACCGAATCGGCGCCTGAGGCAACGAACCCGACCGAGGGGGAGCAGACTCCCGACGCTACGGAGCCGACGTCGACCACGACCAGCACCACCACGACGAGCACCACGTCGACGACGTCGCTTGTCAGCGATCCGACGAAGCCGACCACGCCGCCTGTCAGCGATTCGGCGACGATCAAGGCGACTGATATGATGGCGGGGATCAAGCCGAAGAAGGTTGCCGGCAAGGATTGTCGAGAGGATCGCTTCGTTCAAGCGCATACGCAGTTTGCGGTGGAGCTGCTGCAGGGTGCTGCGAAAGGCGGCAAGGGTAAAAACGTTCTTGTTTCTCCGTTTTCGGTGCAGATGACGCTTGCTATGGTGGCGAACGGCGCCAATGGAAAGACCAAAGCCGAAATAGAAGCGGTGTTTGGCGATATTCCGATAGATGAGATGAACGAATATCTGTACAACTATTGGACGGGTATGCCTAACACCGAGGCGTACAAGGTGTCGATCGCCAATTCGCTGTGGATCAACAGCGGCAGCGGGATCAAGGTGCCGAAATCGTTCCTGCAGACGACAGCCGATTACTACGACGCACAGGTGTACAAGAGCAATTTTGGTAAGCAGACCGTTACCGATATGAACAACTGGGTCAAGAAATATACCAACGGCATGATCGATTCGATCGTCAACGAGCTGGACGGCAAGGCGGATATGATGATGCTGCTGAACACGCTGTTCTTTGAGGCGGATTGGAAAAACACCTACGGGCAAGGTCAGGTCTCCGCCGGAACGTTTACCACCGAAAACGGCACACAGCGGTCGGTGCAGATGCTGTCCAAGACGGAAAAAATGCGGTATATCAGCGACGGCGAGGCGACCGGCTTTGCCAAGGACTACAAAGGCGGATATTACAGCTTTGTGGCACTGCTTCCGAACAAGGGAACGCCGCTTGACGAGTACATCACTTCATTGACGGCGGAAAAAGTGCAGAATGCACTGAATTCCGGTGCGATCAGTGTGTATGCCGAAATCCCGAAATTTGCCTATGAGTGCGATGTGGATATGAACAAACTGCTTGCCGACATGGGTATGCCCACGGCATTTACCGCCAACGCCGATTTCACGGGGCTAGACACCTCCGGACAAGGTGCGTACCTGGGTGAAGTGCGCCACAAGACGCATATTGAGCTGTCAGAGGAAGGCACCAAGGCGGGCGCTGTTACCTCGGCGAAGGTGATGAAGGGCCTGAGGGATGCTTCCGTCAAACTGAATCGGCCGTTCGTGTATATGATCGTGGACAACACGGCCAGTTTGCCGATCTTTGTCGGTGCAGTGCGGGATATTCAGGGCTGATGTGTGAGGAGTGAACGGTATGAAGAAGCGGCAACTGCGCATTGCAGCGGCATTGACAGCGTTGGTGCTGTTGGTTTCCGGCTGTGCGGCGGAGGGCAACGCCACGACGCAAACTACCACGCAAACAACAACTGCGGTGACTACCACGGCGCCGACCACCACCGTGACGACAACGGCGGTCACTACCAAAGCGACAACCAAAGCGACAACTACCGCCGCCCCCACAACCACGGTACCAACTCGTCCGACGTATACATTGCATCCAGATCATCTTAGTGGTTGGCAAGTCCTTGTAGATGGAAAACAGATTACGGCATCGGTGATAGAAGATGAAACAGGATGGACTTATGTATCGTTAGTACCTCTTCTTGATTTCCTCGAGAGTGTAGACCGTATCGTATGGGAGAATAGTGCACAAGCAATGATTTATCGGACGCCAGTTAGTGATTCTGAATTTTGTGCAGGTAAAAAGTTCTCTCTAGATATTCAGCGCGGAGAATTATATCAACTGATTCCTCTGCGTGATAACTGGAATATACTACAAATTCGTGTTGCTGGCACAACAAGTCACAACGTGAACGGTTATATCGTTCGTGGCAATGAACTTTTCGTTGATACACATGTATTACAGATGGTCGGAATGAGTTTCGATTTTAAACACGAGTTCTTGTGGGAAGAGCAAAGGCTAGAAATAACAACGCCCCGATAGGTGCGGTGTGACGCAAGCATAAAGCGGCAAACGAGGAGAGCATTACTGTTATGCTCTCCTCGTTTCATTATCGGCTTTTTTGTGTGTAGGCTTGCGCTCGGACAAAAAATGTGGCATACTATATTACATATTATATAAGGGAGCATCCGTATGCCGTTATTCAATTCACGTGATATACGCCACCGTGCGCCGTTCGGTGCGGTAGCGGAGGGAACACCCGTGCTATTCCGCCTTCGCCTGCCGCGGGAATGGCGTTGTTCTGCTGCGTGGCTGCTGCGGTGCGAGGATAACGGACTCACCGAATGGGACGGGATGTTCTGGGCGGGGGTCGAGGATGACCGTGAGTGGTGGGAGTGCCATTATGCGCCGCCGTCGGCGGGGTTGTACTGGTATAGCTTCGCCGTGGATACCGAAAGCGGTCGCCGATATTTAACCTGCTGCCCCGACGGTACGGCGGCAGTAGCGGAGCGTGAAGGTGCGATGTGGCAGCTCACCTGCTACGAAGCGGCGTTCGCCACCCCCGATTGGCTGGCTGGCGGCATTATGTATCAGGTGTTCCCCGACCGATTTGCCCGCTCCGAACAACCGAAAAGCGGCGTGCCGACCGATCGGGTCATGCGGGAGTCATGGGGTGAGCAGCCGCACTGGCGCCCCGATGCGGCCGGTGTGGTGCGCAACAACGATTTTTTCGGCGGCGACCTGAACGGGATCCGTGAGAAGCTGCCGTATCTCAAGCGTCTTGGCGTGACATGCCTGTATCTGAATCCGATTTTTGAGTCTCATTCCAATCACCGTTACGATACCGCCGATTACAGCCGCATCGATCCTCTGCTCGGCACCGAGGAGGACCTGCGTCGTCTTGCCGAGGAGGCGAAGGCGGTGGGAATCCGTTTGATGCTGGACGGTGTGTTCAGCCACACGGGGGCGGACAGCCTGTATTTTAACCGCAACGGACGCTATTCGACGGTTGGTGCGTATCAATCGCCCGACTCGCCGTATGCGAGTTGGTTTCACTTCAACCGCTGGCCCGATGATTACGAGGGTTGGTGGGGTTTCCTCACGCTGCCCGAGGTGGAAGAACTGGATGAAGGGTTTCTTTCGTATATCACCGGCGAGAACGGTATTCTGGCCAAATGGCTGAATGCAGGTGCGTCGGCGTGGCGGCTGGATGTGGCGGACGAGCTGCCCGACGGGTTCTTGGAAGCACTGCGGGCTCGTGTGAAAGCGACCGATCCGCAGGCGATCGTGCTCGGTGAGGTCTGGGAGGATGCCAGTAACAAACATAGCTACGGTCACCGCCGTCGGTATCTGCTGGGGCGACAGCTGGACAGCGTGATGAACTATCCGTTCCGTGAAGCGATCCTCGACGTGGTGCATGACGGCAACACCGCACGGTTTTACGAGCGCATTATGTCGGTCGTGGAGAATTATCCGCCGCAGGTAACACGGTTACTGATGAACTCACTCGGCACGCACGATACCGAGCGTGCGATCACGCTGCTGGCGGGCGAGCCGTCAAACGGCAGAGGTCGCAGTTGGCAGGCGGCACAGGCTTTGTCGCCAGAGCAGCGCGAACGCGGCTTGCGCCTGCTGCGTATGGCGACGGTGCTGCAATATTGCCTGCCGGGTGTGCCGTGTATCTACTACGGCGACGAGGCGGGGCTGGAGGGCTATCGTGATCCGTTTAACCGAGGATGCTATCCGTGGGGAAGCGAGGACAACGAGCTGATTGCGTTTTACGAGCGGTTGGGCACCGTCCGCAGCGCCAACACCGTGCTGCACGACGGCGGGTTTGCGCCGCTGCCCACTTCGGAGGGTGTGGTGCTGTTTGAACGCCGCCGCGGCGAGGATGTGCTGGTGTGTGCTGTCAACTGTCGGGCGGAGGAGCAGACGGTGAAGCTCCCGACGGGTGATTGGACGGTCGCTTTCGGCGAGGCAGCGGTATGCGGTGACGCCGTGACGCTGCCGCCGCAGAGCGGGAGTGTCCTAGTTCGCAGAAAAAACTGAAAAAACTTCAAAAAACCGTCAAAAAAGTGTTGACAAAGGGGTAATGGAGTGGTATGATAGCAAAGCTGTCTCGGAAGGGGACAGCGAGGGACCTTGAAAATTAAACAATGCAAAGAACGAAATTAACTACCCGTTAATTTACACGGAAGAAGAAATCCGGGCGATCGAGAAGATTGCCAAACAGAGAACGCGCAAGCGTAAGAAGAGCTAAGACGCTCTGGGGAATGATGGGACCCG
>JAZQSX010000040.1:0-42226 GCA_045630285.1 Acutalibacteraceae bacterium
TCCACGTGACCATGTGCAAGGGATCTCGCCGTTTAAGGCGGCGATGATCGTTTCGGGAGAATTGTCGGGAAGTCGGACCCCAACCCCTCTTAGGAAGACAAGGCATATTATCAACTCCTGGCTCACAGAACGACATGGCTACGATCCGACTTTCCACGTGACCATGTGCAAGGGATCTCGCCGTTTAAGGCGGCGATGATCGTTTCGGGAGAATTGTCGGGCAGCTCCAGATAAGCGGCCGCTTCGTTGATGTCATCCAGCCGATGTGCGTCGGAGTCGAGGAGCAGGGGCTTGTCACCGATCTCGGTGTACTGTGCCCGCAGAGCGTCAATGTCGCCCGAGACGGTGATCTCCACGGCGGTAAAGCCAACGGGCGGCACGTCACCGAGGGCAGCGGTAACGCTGTAAGACGGGCGGTCGATGTGAGCAGGAAAAGCGGTACCGCCGAACGATCGGACCAATGCGACGACACCGTCGACGCTGATCCCTGAGGCGGTGGTGAGCAGAATGTCCTGCGTACCGATTGGCTCGTCCTCGGCGTTACAAATTACCTGCTCACCGAAAATTTCGGGGCGGTTCTGGATTGGGGGCAGTGTGGGATGCACCTGTGCCTCAAATGCGAGCGCCGCCTCGAGCGTGGGGAACAAACAAACGACGTGTGCTTCTTCGGCGGTGCACAGCTCCATGCCGGGCAGAAAGGTGATGCCGACCTCAGCCGCCACCTCCGCTGCCGCAGGACAGTTGCCGCAGGTGTTGTGGTCGGTCAGCGCAATCGCATCCAATCCCAAAATCGCCGCCATTTGCACAAGGTCGTGCGGCGTCATTTCCATATCACCGCAAGGAGAAAGACAAGAGTGCAGATGGAAATCGTAGAAAATCCGCATCTTTTTTCCTCCTTTTTGCGATTTTTGGAAGTTTTTACGGCGATTTTGACGCCATCACAGCAGCTTCGACAGCATTACAGCGAGTGTAAAGGCGTCCTTGCTGCTGCGTAGCACCGTAATTTCCTCAGTAGCGGCACGTTCCCGTGCCGCATCATCCAACGCCGCATTTTCGCATAGAATAAGGCAGGGAAGATCCGCCAGCACGCAAACGGCGATGGCGTTGACGTTGCCCATTACGCTGAACCAGGCGTGCTCTGCGGGAGCACGGCCCATGACCCAGCTCAGCAGGTCGCCGCAGTAGCCGCCGTCGACGGGACGATTGAGATCACCCTCACACAGCACTTCCAGCTCCAACGGAGCAATCAGATCCCGAACTGTCATACACGTTCCTCTCCTTCCGCATCCTGCAATCGCTGACGCAGGCGGAAAATACAATCGTCCTCGCTGGCAAGACCTAGCGCCACGTCCTCCGCCAGTGCGTGGCAGGAGGGGGCGCCGCAGGAGCCGCAGTCCAGCTTGGGCAAGGTTTCAGCGATTTCGTCGGCATGCTGCATCAAACGCATAGCGTCAAACACGTTTTCCGCCAACCGCAGGGCGTGATTTTCCTGCAACGGCAGCGACCAACGCATTGCCGAAAGCTCGCCACTTTCTCCCGCACGGTTGCAGGAGACGGGCATATATTTACGTAAATGCTTGATGCGTGCTCGGGCAACATAGCCGTTTTCGGTGGTAAACACACCGCCGACGCAGCCGCCCGCACAAGCGTTGAGCTCGATAAAATCGAGATCGGTGAACTTTTCGTCTTCCAGATCTCCCAACACGCGAATGACGTTTTGGATGCCGTCCGCCGAGAGATGATTTTCATTGAGCGTACCCGCCGCTTCGCCGCCGATAAACGACCAGCTGACGCCGATGAGGCCGGAATGAGACAGCGGCTCGATCTTTTCGAGCTTGTTCATTTTGCTGAGCAGAGCGGGATAGATGTCACTGATCGCCAGAACGCCATCCACCTGGGAACGGGGCATACCGATCGGGGCGTGGGCGTCGGTGTATTTGGCAGGGCAGGGTGAGATGAAAAAGATGCCGATCTCATCCGGCGACAGACCCGTGCGTGCCATAACACGCTGGCGTGCCAGCGCTGCCGAAACCTCCATTGGCGATTTCAGCGGCAGTACGTGCTCGCACAGCTCGGGGAAACGCACCTGAATGAGGCGTACCACGGCGGGACACGCCGAGCTGATGACCGGCTTTTTCAGCTTTCCGTCTGCCAGCATCTGGCGGGTGGCGTCGGAAACGATTTCCGCACCGCGGGAAACCTCAAACACCTCGTCGAAGCCAAGTTCCTGCAGACCGGTCAGGATGACGTCAACGTCATCCAAATTGCGGAACTGTCCGTAAAGAGACGGGGCAGGCAGTGCCACGGTGTATGTGAAATCGTTCAATTGTTCCAAGGAGTCGTGACGTGCTTTTTTGGCACGGTGTGGGCAAACACGGATACACTCGCCGCAGTCGATACACCGTTCGGTGATGATCGTCGCCTTGCCGTCACGCACACGGATTGCCTGCGTGGGGCAGTGCTTGATGCAGTTGGTGCAACCCACGCATTTTTCCTTATCCAGTGTTACGGAATGCACAAAGCGTTCCATGGAGAACGCCTCCTTACTTAGTTGTTAACAAAAACAGTCATACGCATCGTCGTGCCTTGACCGGGTGCCGTGTCGATTTCCAGAGTATCGGAATATTTCTTGATGTTCGGCAGGCCCATACCGGCACCGAAGCCCAGATCCCGCACCGTTTCGGTGGCGGTCGACCAGCCCTCCTGCATAGCCAGGTTCAAATCGGGGATACCGGGGCCCTGGTCGGACAGCGTGATACGGACCTGATCGGGATCGATCTCCACGTCAGCGGTGCCGCCGTTAGCGTGAATGACCATATTGATCTCACCTTCGTACATCGCAATGGCGACACGGCGAATGACATCAGCGGGGAAGCCCAGTTGCTTCAGTTTGCCCTTGACGGCACCGGAGGCTTCGCCGGCCCGCGTGAAATCATCACCCGGGACTTCATAATGCAATTTGATAGCCACAGTGTTTCACCAGCCTTCCGCCGGGATCAAGCGTCGCCGCCGCACAGCCCGTTCTGATACAGAAGGCCGCAGGCGGTGAACATACGCAGCGGGGTGGTCATCAGTACGATGCCACGCTCCTCTGCTAAAGCAATCATTTCAGGAGTCGGCTCCTTGCCGCGAACGAACACGATGCATACCATA
Organism: Acutalibacteraceae bacterium; assembly: GCA_045630285.1. Classification (GTDB taxonomy): domain Bacteria; phylum Bacillota; class Clostridia; order Oscillospirales; family Acutalibacteraceae; genus RGIG3009. The sequence continues at coordinate 3,154 of JAZQSX010000040.1, forward strand.
TCCATCATCTCCGCCGTGCGCACGACCTGTGTGTTGACGAGGCCCGAGAGCAGTACCGACTGGTCTTTCACGAAGGCAAGCACGTCGCTCATCATATCACTGCCGCAGGCGTTATGTACCTCCGCCTCCAACGAACTGCCGCAACGCAGCTCTGCATTCAGAATTGATTTCACATCCGCAATGGTCATATGGGATCATCCTTTCTGTTCTTACATACTTTCATTATAGCGGTTATGGCCACAATATGCAAGATACAGCTGTAAAAATTGCGAAATTCGTGAAAAGCAGTTGACTATCTCCGACAAAAAGAGTAAAATATTTTGTAAGCATAATTTTATTATCAACAGGAGGAATCAACCATGGCAAGAGTGTACAATTTTTCCGCCGGCCCGTCGGTCCTGCCGGAAAGCGTGTTGCGTCGTGCAGCAGAAGAGATGATGGACTATCAGGGTTCTGGTCAGTCCGTGATGGAGATGTCTCATCGATCTAAAACCTACGATGCAATCATTAAGGAATGTGAAGCACTCCTGCGTGAAGTGATGAACATCCCTGAGAACTATAAAGTCCTGTTTTTGCAGGGCGGTGCGTCTTCTCAGTTCGCTATGATTCCGCTGAACCTGATGACGGGTAGCGGTAAGGCCGATTTCATTATTACCGGTCAGTGGGCGAACAAGGCGTATCAGGAAGCCTCCCGCTACGGTGAGACGAAGGCGATTGCCAGCTCGAAGGATAAGACGTTCTCCTACATCCCCGAGTGGGATGAGGCAGACTTCACGAAGGATGCCGACTATTTCCACATTTGCATGAACAACACGATCTACGGCACGAAGTTTACCAAGCTGCCGGAAACCGGAAACGTACCGCTGATCGCTGACGTGTCGTCCTGCATTCTGTCTGAGCCGATCGACGTCTCCCGCTTCGGTATGCTGTATGCCGGCGCGCAGAAAAATATGGGCCCTGCCGGCCTGACCGTCGTTATCGTCCGTGAGGACCTGATCGGCGAGCCGCAGGAGTGCACCCCCACGATGTTCAAGTACAGCATCCATGCTGATAACGATTCGATGTACAACACGCCTCCCTGCTACTCCATCTATGTTTGTAAGATGGTGCTGGAATGGATTCGTGATGAGATCGGCGGTCTGGAAAAGATGAAGGAGATCAATGAGAAGAAGGCAGCGCTGCTGTACGACTTCCTCGACTCCTCCAAGCTGTTCCGTGGAACGGTGGAAAAGAAGGATCGTTCGCTGATGAACATTCCGTTCGTTACCGGCAACGAGGAGCTGGATGCCAAGTTCGTCAAGGAGGCAGCGGCGGCCGGTTTTGTCAACCTGAAGGGTCATCGCTCGGTGGGCGGTATGCGTGCTTCGATCTACAACGCAATGCCGATCGAAGGCGTTGAGAAGCTGGTTGAGTTTATGAAGGCGTTTGAGGCTGCAAACGCTTAAGGAGAGGGTACCATGAATATTTTAACGATGAACAAAATCGCTGCTTGCGGTACGGATCGCTTGAGCGGTTATACGGTGGGCGATGCAGTGGAAAATCCGGAAGGCGTTCTGGTGCGTTCTGCTTCGTTGCACGAAATGGAGTTCCCGGCGTCCTTGCTCGCTGTGGCACGTGCAGGTGCGGGTGTTAACAACATTCCGCTGGATCGTTGCAGCGAGGCCGGTATCGTGGTGTTTAACACTCCCGGTGCCAATGCTAACGCCGTGAAAGAGCTGGTGATCGCCGGTTTGCTGCTGGCGTCCCGTAAAGTCGTGCCTGCGATCGATTGGGCACGCACCCTGAAGGGCCAGGGCGCCGAGGTCGGCAAGCTGGTCGAAAAGGGCAAGGGTCAGTTCGCCGGTCCCGAAATTATGGGTAAGAAGCTCGGCGTTATCGGCTTGGGCGCTATCGGCGTTCTGGTTGCCAATGCGGCTCAGGCGCTGGGCATGGACGTGTACGGCTACGACCCCTACCTGTCGGTGGATGCGGCGTGGAAGCTGTCCCGTTCGGTGCATCACGCTGCCAGTGTGGATCAGATCTTTGCGGAGTGCGACTATATCACGTTGCACCTGCCGTTGACTCCCGACACCCGTGATACCATCAGCGCCAAGACGTTGGCGACGATGAAGGACGGCGTGCGCATCCTCAATTTCGCCCGTGGCGAGCTGGTCAACAGCGAGGATATGAAGGCGGCACTCGCAAGCGGCAAGGTCGCTTCGTACGTGGTGGATTTCCCCTCCGATGAGATGCTGGAGGTCGAAAACGTGGTAGCGATCCCGCACCTGGGTGCGTCCACGCCGGAGAGCGAGGACAACTGTGCGGTTATGGCGGCTGATGAGATCAAGGCGTATTTGGAGCAGGGCATCATCCGCAATTCGGTCAACTTCCCGAATATGGAAACGGCGAAGTCCACGGCGGTGCGTGTGTGCGTGTTGCACCGCAACATCCCCACGATGCTGGCGCAGATCAGCACGCTGATCTCCGAGGACGGTATCAACATCGACACGATGACCAACCGTTCCAAGAAGGATTATGCGTACACGGTGTTGGATGTGGATACGGACGTTTCCGAGGCAACGCTCGACAAGATTCGCGCCGTTGAAGGCGTGATCCGTGTCCGCCAGATCTAAAAAACGACCTGCAACGCCCGCCGAGTTCGGCGGGCGTTTTTGGTAACGTAAGGAGAGAAAAGCTATGGTGTTTCGCATCATTGGCATCGTCGTCGGAGCGTTGCTGGCATTGTGGGGACTGTTGCCGCTGTTTTCGGGCGTCTTTAACGTTGGCGCCGTTACGTTGATGACGGTCGGTGCAGCAGTTTTGTACGTCAGCACTTCCTTTGCGACGGTCAGCGGCTGGATGGGCCACCTGTGGCAGAGTGCTTGGGGCAAAGGAGCAATCGTTGCCGCCGCCGTGCTGATCATTTCTATGGTGACGGTTTTTGTGGCAGTGTCGGTAAAAATGATTGCCGCCAATTACAATAAGCCGGCAGAAACGGCGACGGTGGTGGTGCTGGGCGCCTCGGTACGGGACGACCGTCCCAGCCATTCGCTGCAGGTCCGTCTGGATGCGGCGGCCGAGTATTTGAAGGCACACCCCGATGCGACGTGTATCGTTTCCGGCGGTCGGGGTGACGATGAGAACTACACCGAAGCCGAGGTGATGAGAAATTACCTGATCGAAGTCGGCGTTGACCCACAGAGGATCTACAGCGAGGATCGGGCGACGAGCACCTATGAAAACATTGTGTTTTCAAAGGAGATCATCGAAAAAAACGACCTGGATCCCCGTATGGCGATCGCAACGCAAGAATTTCACCAGTACCGTGCGCAAGTGCTTGCCAAGCAAGCAGGCGTGACGGACGTGGGAGCGATCACGGCGCATTCCCGCCCCGACCTGCTGGGGTGCTACTGGATACGTGACTTTTTCGGGATTTGCCATATGGCAGTATTCGGAGAATAAGAAAGAGCCGGTCAGCGGACCGGCTCTTTTTGTTGATTAACATTCTTTGATCAAGCGGATGAAGAACTCGACGGAGCGGCACAGCGCATCCACACGAATACGTTCGTTATGGCCGTGGATCGTGGCACGCTCTTCGCTTGTCAGATCCATAGCGGAGAAGCGGTATACCTTATCCGAAATGCGCCCGTAGTGGCGGCTGTCGGAGCACTGAACCATAAGGTAGGGCGATACGATACAGCCCTTCCAGGTGGAGGCGACTGCACGGGCGACCTTGTTCCAGCCTTCGCAGTCGGTGGTGGAAATGCGGCTGGGATTCATACCGTCAAGCGCCGTGATCTCCACCGTGTCGTCACCGACCGTCTTGCGCAGGTAGTCCAGTGCCGCATCGATCGAGTCGTACGGGTTGAGACGCATATTGGCGACCAGCTCGGCGTGCGGCGGGATGACGTTAGCGGCTTTGGAGCCGTTCATCTGCGTGAACGCCACGGTGGTGCGCATCAGTGCATTGAGCTCGCCGCCGGATTTTTTGCACAGCATATTCAGCACCGGCTTGAACAGCCACAGGTTGGCAAAAATCATACGGAACACGAAGGAGGAGTGCCGTCCTAACGTGTCGAACATTTGCGCAACAGGCGGGGTGATGTGATACGGGAATGGGTGACGGAGCACCTTGCAGCACGCTTTGGCAAGGCGGTCGATCGGGGCGTTCGGCTTGGGTGCCGAAGCGTGGCCGCCCGTCGAGGTGGTGCGATACTGTGCGTTAAGCATCCCTTTTTCGGCGATACCGATGAGTCCGCAGGGAGCGGTGACACCGGGGAAGACGTTTTCTACAACGCCGCCGCCTTCGTCCACGACCATGGCGGGGGTGATGCCCCGTTCTTCAAACCAATCGACAATGTTGGCAGCGCCCTTGCCGTTGATTTCCTCACCGCCGGAAAATGCAAAATACACCGTGTTTTCCGGCTGAAAGCCCTGCGCAATGAGATGATCGGCGGCAAACAGAATGCCGTTGAAGGTGACCTTGGTATCCAACGTGCCACGCCCCCACAGAACGCCGTCCTCCAACAGGCCTTCAAATGGTGGCTTGTCCCAGCCTTCTTCCTCGACGGGTACGACGTCGTAATGCGCCATCAGCACGGCGGGGTCGCCGGAGCACTTGCCCTGCCAACAAAACAGCAAGGCACGGTCGGGAAGCCGCTCAAACGAGCAGGTCGCAAATACGTGGGGATAGAGAGTCGGCAGCAAGCCGATGAGTTTTTCAAACTCGGCATCGTCCTCCAGCGTAGCGTCCCGATAGGAGACGGTTTTGCAGCGTACGAGTTGCCGCAGATTGTCGACGGCGGCGTCTTTATCAAAGACCACCTCACCGTCTTGCAACGGTTGGGACGGCTTGGGGGTGAAGCGCAGGGTGCGAATGAGCAGTACGGTAATGAACAGCAGCACGGCCGCTACGGGAATCAACCACCACATATTACAACCAGCCCTTCTTGTACATCACACGTGCCACGGCGACGGTGAAGATCACACCAACCGGCACCATGATGCCGACCGTACCGGCATTAAGGGCCGGAATCGAGATAAAGAGGATCAACATCAGCACGATCGGTGCGATGGAAAGCTTGAGGTTTTTGGAGATGAACACGACCGCCAGACCGCCAAACAAAGCGGGGAGGATCATATCAAAGGCGGGGGTGAGTGCCGGGTGATCGAGGATCGGAGACAGCGGCACGATGCAGATCACGCCGATGATGATGACCAGCGTGGTCACAATGCTGGATACCGCAATTGCAATGGTGGAAATAACCTCGCCCTCCTCGCTGCTGGCCTTGACCTTGGCACGCTCCATAGCGTCGATCGCACAAGGCAGCTTCAGGTTGGAGATGTTACCGGTTACAAAAGACAGATAGGTACCGCCGGCGCCCAGCATCGGTACATAGGTGAAAATTTCCACGACACCGACTGCCCAGTACATGGGTGCGGTGGCGATCAGACCATCCGCCAGCACGTTCCACTGCGGCACGACACTGAAAATCAGCGAGACGGCGACGGGAAATGAGATGATGAGGATCGCAACGATGATACCCCACAGGCGACCGTCACGGTGGACGCTGTCCATATATGAAAGAGCTTGTTTCTGTTTCATGATCGACACCTCCTTAACCCAACCACGCCGTGAACGGAATGGCAGATGCCATACCCGAAATCAAGCTGGCGGGCAACGCATAATCTTCGAGCCAACGGGCGTTCAGCTTCTTGGATAACAGACCGCAGATCGCCATGACGACAGCGGAAACCGCCATAACACAAACGGGAATCAAGCCTGCTGTGCTGCCGGAGAACACGTCGCTGACGTCACAGAAGACATAGCCGAGGAATGCGGAGATCATACCGAGGAACATCGCATTGTTAAAGATCTCGCCCCATTTTTTGTCTTTCATACCGATCTTCGACATGCCGCTTTGCAGTTTTTTGGTTACAAACGGCACGAGGACCAGACCGGCGGCGATGCCGAGGGTCATGACCCACAGCACGGTGACGTACAGAGAGGCATCGGTAATGGCGGCGCCGCTGGACACCTCTGCGGCGTTCAGCACGTTGGTGGCGGCGACGTTTTCGTAGGTGATAGAGCCGATGACCGACAGCCGCAGCCACGGCAGGGCAAGGCCCAGCGCCTTGGACAGTGCGACCACACCGATGAGAATGCCGACGGCGGGGGCGACAGTAAAGACGGCTGCCGACGAGATGGTTTTCTTCACGATGGAGGAGGCGATGCCCAGCTGCTTTGCACGGCGGCACGCTTTGACCAGGAAGTATACCGATTGTCCGAGTACGACGGCGATGATGATCGCAACCAGCACGAACAAAATGGGATGATTAACGCTGAATTCCAAGCGGGATCACTCCTTTTTAGTATAACTACCTATTAAAATACCACAAAAAAGCGTTTGATGCAACAAAAAACGCACCGCACAGCGTGCGGTGCGTGAGAGCTACTTGTACGGGAGAGTTATTCGTACAAGCGGTAGAGGGAGGCGTAGGTGCCGTTCCGTGCCATTAGTTCTTTGTGCGAGCCCATTTCGGTGATGCCGTCACGGGTGATCACGGCGATTACGTCGGCATCACGGACGGTGGTGAGGCGGTGCGCTACGATGAAGGTGGTGCGGCCCTTTGCCAGGCGCTCCAGCGATTGCTGTACGAGCAGCTCGGATTCGTTGTCCAAGGCGCTGGTGGCTTCGTCGAGGATCAGCACCGGCGGGTCTTTTAAGAACACACGGGCGATAGAAATGCGCTGTTTTTGACCGCCCGAAAGCTTGACACCGCGTTCGCCGACATACGTATCGTATCCGTCGGGAAGCAGGGCGATGAACTCGTCTGCACCGGCGAGTCGGGCGGCTTCCTCGACCTCCTCACGGGTGGCACCCGGCTTGCCGTAGGCGATGTTTTCGTACACCGTTCCGGAGAAAAGGTATACGTCCTGCTGGACGACGCCGATCGCATTGCGCAGGGAGGCGAGAGACAGCTCACGTACGTCTACGCCGTCGAGAAGCACTGAGCCCTCAGCAATGTCATAAAAGCGGGGGACAAGGCCGCACAGCGTGGTTTTTCCACCGCCGGAGGGGCCGACTAAGGCAATTGTTTTTCCCGCTTCAACCTCCAGCGAGAGGTGGTGGAGCACGTTTTCGCCCGCCTCGTTATAGCGGAAGGTCACGTCACGGAAGGAGACGTTACCCTGTACGGTTGACAGCGTTTTGGCATCGGCGCAATCTTCAATATCCACCGGCGTGTCGAGGATTTCGGCAAAGCGCTCGATGCCGGTCATACCACGGAAAAACTGCTCCGAAAACTCAATGATACGCCGAACCGACGTCAGCAGAGTAGAGACGTACAGAAGATACGCTACCAGGTCGGCGGGGGTGATCTGTCCGTTGATCATAAAAAGGGCGCCCGCAACCACCACGGTGATATACATCAGTCCGTCGAACAAGCGGGTCACGCTGTTGAAGCCACCCATAGCGTAGTAGATCTTCTTTTTAACGCTTAAAAACTTGCGGTTCCCCTGCTCAAACTTTTCCAGCTCCAGCGGCTCATTGGCAAAGGATTTGACCACACGGATACCGAGTAGGCTGTCCTCCACCTGCGAGTTGATCTCGCCGATGACCACGCGGGAATCACGGAAGCCGTCCTTCATTCGACGGCGGAACGGGATGCAGACGATCAACATTAGCGGCACGATCGCAAAGACGATCAGTGTCAGCCATACGTTGACCGTGCAAAGAATGATGAAGGCGGCGATGATTTTGATGCCGGCGATGAAGAACTCCTCGGGGCAGTGGTGGGCAAACTCGGTGACGTCAAACAGATCGTTGGTGATGCGGGACATCAGCGTGCCGACCTTGGTCTCGTCGTAGTAGGAGAAGGGCAGCTTCTGGAGATGACGGAACAGATCGCTGCGCATACGGGTCTCGATTCGAGTGCCCATGATATGTCCGACCGAGGTCATATAGTAGTTGGCGGCGGTGTCGATGATACGCAGTACAAGGTATATCACGCCGACGGTCAGGATCGACTGCACCGTCAGTGCGGAAATATCGGTCATTGCCTTATCGGTGATGAATCGGACGATCAGCGGCAGCACCAGTTCACATACGGTGGTGAGTGCGGCGCAGAACAGATCCAGGATGACCACGCCGATAAATTCCCGATAATACGGTAAAAAACGGCGAATAAGCACTTTGTTGGACGTCTTTTTTTCAGCTTTCATCGTGAAAACACCTCACGCATAATTTTACAGCACTTTGTAGGAAAATGCAATAAAAGTCTTGCGTTTTATAAAGGGAGGGTATATAATGTGAAACGACAACCGAATACGCCTATGCGATGCTTGCAGGAAATGCGGAAAACCGCAACCGAAGGAGCAACACTCTCAGGTGTCCGGAAACGGATGAGGACTGTAATGCAGATAGGACTTTGGAGACGCTCGGCGGGAAGCCGGGGGCCGAAGGGGCAAAGCGTGTGACAGCGTGAATCTCTCAGGCAAAAGGACAAAGGCAACACCGTCGGACAACCGACGTACTTTTGTGTTTTTGCGAACCGCGCTGTAACAGGGCGGTTCGCTGTTTTTTTGAGGAGGAAAAGAAATGGAAGCAATTCTCAAGGCCATTGAGGACGTTAACGGCGTGTTGAACGACTTCATTTGGACGAAAACGGGCGTGTGGCTGCTGGTGGCTGCCGGCGTGCTGCTGACACTGTGCACCAAGGTGTTCCAGATCTCTCACATCGGTCATTGGTTTAAGAACACGCTTGGCAGCTTGTTTAAGAGGGACGTTATCGGTCACACCAAGGAGAAGGGTGCGATTTCGCCGTTCCAGGCGCTGTGTACCGCCCTTGCCGCTACGATCGGTACCGGTAATATCGCCGGTGTCGCTGCGGCTATCGTCATCGGTGGCCCCGGTGCGGTGTTCTGGATGTGGGTCGCTGCTTTCTTCGGCATGATGACCAACTATTCCGAAAACGTGTTGGGTATGTACTACCGTCGTCGTAACGAAAAGGGCGAATGGTCCGGCGGTGCGATGTACTATCTGAAGGACGGCTTGGGCAAGAAGAAGGGGATGAAGATCGTCGGCTCGGTGCTGGCGGTGCTGTTCTGCATCTTCACGCTGCTGGCATCCTTCGGTATCGGCAGCATGGGTCAGGTCAACAAGATCGTGGCGAATGTCGTCCAAGCGTTTGATGTTCCATCGCTGTCCTCGGTGCAGGTGATGGACGGTGTCTCGCTGTACAGCGTTATCATCGGCGGCGTGATCATGGTGCTGGCGGCGCTGATCGTGCTTGGCGGTTTGAAGCGTATTGCGGCTGCGGCGGAAAAGATCGTGCCGTTTATGGTGATCTTGTTCGTGGTTGGCAGCCTGATTGTTATCGGCATCAACTATGCCAATATTCTTCCTGCGTTTGGCGCAATCTTTAAGGGTGCCTTTAATCTGGAAGCCGGTTTGGGCGGCCTTATCGGCACGGCGATCGTGCAGGGCTTCAAGCGTGGCGTGTTCTCCAACGAAGCCGGTCTCGGTTCGTCGGTTATGGTACACTCCAATTCGAACATCAAAGAGCCTGTCAAGCAGGGTATGTGGGGCATCTTTGAGGTGTTTGCCGATACGATGATCGTTTGCACGATGACCGCATTGCTGGTGCTGACCTCCGGTGCCTATAATCTGGAGACCGGTGCGCTGCTTGCGGGCTACAGCGATGCGACGCTGGTGGGCGGCGCATTCAACACGGTGTTCGACTTCGGCATCAATTTCGGTGAGAAATTTATTGCCGTTGCGATGTTCCTGTTTGCCTTTACCACCGTTCTCGGCTGGTCGCATTACGGCTCCAAGGCATGGGAATATCTGTTCGGCGCCAAGAGCACGTTTGTGTTCAAGCTGATCCATATTTGCACCATTATGCTCGGCGCGGTCATGACCTCGTCGCTGGCGTGGGATGTGTCGGATACCTTCAACGGTCTGATGATGATCCCCAACTTGATCGGTGTGGTGGCACTGTTCCCGCTGGTTATGAAGATCACCAACAACTATATTGACCGAAACCTCAAGGGCAAGGCGACGGAGGCAATGCTCTCCTACCAGAAGGCCCAGGAGGAAGCTCAAAAAGAGACCGTCGAAGTGTAATCACGGCTGACGTTCAACTTATAAAACGCCCCGACAGTTCCTCGCTTCTGTCGGGGCGTTTTGTCATTTTATTCTTGGGAAGCCAAGCGGCTGACGAGATCGGAAAAGAGCGGGGCGTAGTGCGGGGTCTGCCGCATCGAGACGTAGGAGTTTTGAGCAAATATCATGTGATCCAGTACGCCGACCTCCACGATTTTGAGGGCGTCGATAATGTGTCTCGTGGCGGTAAGATCGGCGCCGGAGGGTGTGGTGTTGCCAGCGGGATGATTGTGCGCAAGCACTACCCGAGTGGCTTGGTAACGCACCGCCTGCTCCACGATCTCGCGCAGGCTGGTTTCGGCACTTACCAGCGTGCCGGTGCTCAAAATCGGCGCTCCCAACAGCTCCATACGATTGTTGAGACAGACGAGCACGGTAATCTCGTTCTGTACGCCTCGGAACATTGGCTGAAGGTAGGCAGCAATATCGTTCAAAGAGGAGAACGAGGTAATGTTTGCCTGCAGCTCCTGCTCGTAGCGTCGGGGGAACTCGCCGCACAGCTTGATCAGCGTTGCCGTGTGCTCCGAAACACCCTTAATCTTACAGAGGTCCTCGATCGATGCATTGAATACGGCGGGCAGGCTGCCAAAGGTGTTGAGCAATTTATGGGCCAGCGGGTTAGTATCTTTACGGGGAATGGAAAAGAACAGCAACAGCTCCAATACCTGGTGCGATTCAAAAGAATCCAGCCCGTGCTTGAGAAAGCGAGTTTTCAAACGGTCCCGATGACCGTCGTGGATGTTTGATGCCATAGTACCCCTCCGTTCATAGGCATTATACCAAAGATTGCGCCTGTTGAAAAGGTGTTTTCGCAAAATTCGACAAGAAGCAAAAAGTGAAATGAAAAACGAGAAACAGAGAAAATAGGAGAGAAAAGGAGAGAAAATGAGAGAATGAGGGATATAAATTAAAAAATCCGCAAAATTACCCTTGACAGCCGTAAATGGGTGTGCTATGATAGGCAAGCTGTGAAAAAGACATTAAAAACAGGAGGTTTTCACCATGTCCACCTATATGGCAAAAGCCGGTCAGGTCGAGCGTAAATGGTACGTGATCGACGCTGCCGGAAAGCCGCTGGGCCGTGTGGCCGCTCAGGCCGCCGTGTTGCTCCGCGGTAAGCATAAGCCCACCTACACTCCTCACGTGGATTGCGGTGATCATGTGATCATCATCAACTGCGCCGAGGCTGTTCTGACCGGTAAGAAGGCCGAACAGAAGACCTGGTATCGTCACACCGGTTGGATCGGTAACCTGAAGGCTACCAAGTATTCCACCTTGATGGCTCAGCGCCCCGAGAAGGCGATGGAGCTGGCGGTGAACGGCATGATCCCGAACAACACGTTGGGTCGTCAGGCCAGCGCACGTCTTCGTGTGTTTGCCGGTGCGCAGCATGACCATGCCGCACAGAAGCCCGAAGCGTTTGAGTTTTAATGAAGGAGGCTGTTCACATGGATTACAATAAGAGACCGTATTTCTACGGCACCGGCCGCCGCAAGAAGTCTGTTGCTCGTGTGCGCCTGTACAACGGTACCGGCAACGTGACGATCAACGGCCGTGATATCAACGACTATTTTGGTCTGGAGACCCTGAAGGTCATCGTTCGTCAGCCCCTGGTTCTCACGGCGCTGACGGAGAAGTTCGACATTGAGTGCCGCGTTGCCGGCGGCGGTGTTACCGGTCAGGCCGGTGCGATCCGCCACGGTATCGCCCGTGCGCTGCTGCAGTATAACAGCGAAGAGCTGCGTCCGCAGCTGAAGAAGGCCGGGTTCCTGACCCGTGACCCGAGAATGAAGGAGCGTAAGAAGTACGGCTTGAAGGCCGCTCGTCGTGCGCCGCAGTTCTCCAAGCGCTGATTTTACAGTGTGCCAAACAAAACCGCCCTCGGATTTCCGAGGGCGGTTTTTTTATACAGTTTTATGCAAAAAGAAAACGAGCCGAACGGATATCCGTTCGGCTCGTTTGGGAAGATCGAATTACATCAGATCTTCGAGATCCTCCAGAGCATCGTCCAGAGCCTCGAGGCCTTCCTGGCAATCGTCGCAGACATCAGCTTCAGCGCCCATGTACTCGATGGTGCTGCCGGGCTTTTCCTGCTGGCAGATAGCGCACTTGACCTTGCTGCTGCAAGCAGTCAGCATGGTGACCATCAGAAGAACCAGAGCAACGATAGCGAGCAACTTTTTCATAACAAAAAACCACCTTTTCTTTTTTTGAGAGTAACCCCTCTGTCATAAGGGTAGCACTTTATCCGGGAAAAGTCAACCGTTTTCTGCAAAAAAATGCATTTTTTATGTAACAAGATTGTAAAAAACTTGCGGTTGTAACTTGACTTATAATATGTTATAATAAGTTGATTATAAAGGGGAGTGTGCCCATTTGGAAGGAGGGAATCGTCGTGGCGTATTTTGACAACAGCGCTACCACGGCGGTATGTGACGCAGCCGTCGCACGAATGATGCGTGTGATGACTGAGGTGTACGGCAATCCTTCTTCGCTGCACACGATGGGTGTCCGTGCTGAGCAGGAGTTGGCCCGGGCCCGCTCCGAGGTAGCGGCGCTTGTTGGTGTCAAACCGGAGCAGCTGGTCTTTACAAGCGGCGGCACCGAGGCGAACAACCTGGCGATTTTGGGGGCGGCCGCCGCTTTGCATCGTCGACCGCACGTAGCGGTGACCACGGCGGTGGAGCATCCTTCGGTTGCGGCGTGCTTCGATGCGCTGGAACAGCAGGGTTGGACGGTTACTCGGGTAAAGCCCAACGCCGACGGCACCGTTTTTCCGGAGCAGGTGGCGGCGGCGGTTACCGAGGACACCACGCTGGTAAGCGTGATGACGGTCAACAACGAAACGGGAGCGCGCTTTGACATTCCGTCCATGGTAGCGGCGGTCAAAGCACGTGCCCCACAAGCGATAGTTCACACCGACGCCGTGCAGGCAGCAGGAAAGCTGACGATCAAGGCGGAGCGCTGGGGCGTGGATCTGCTGTCGGTCAGCTCGCACAAGCTGCACGGGCCCAAGGGGTGCGGTGCGCTGTACGTTCGCAAAGGCGTGCGTTTGTTGCCTCGTCAGCTTGGCGGCGGGCAGGAAAAGGGTGTGCGCAGCGGCACGGAGGCGGTGCCAGCTATCGTGGGATTCGGCTCCGCTGCGGCGGCATTGCCGTCGGTTGAGGCGCAGCAGGAAAAGCACACGGCATTACGTGAGGCGCTGATGCGTGAGCTGGCATCGCTTTCGGACGTGCGGTGGCATTTGCCGCAGGACGGCGTGCCGTATATCGTACATTTGTCGATTCCCGGTATTCGCAGTGAGACGTTGCTCCATTTTTTGGCCGCACGGGACATTTACGTTTCCTCCGGCTCGGCGTGCTCCAAGGGAAAGCATAGCACGGTGCTGGAAGCGATGGGTCTGCCGGCAGAGGAGATCGATTCGTCGCTGCGGATCAGTTTTTGCTTTGAAAACACAGAGGATGAGGTGCGGGCGTTAGCACAAGCTTTGCGGGATGCGGCGGAAACGCTGCAAAGGAGGCGCAAATGAATCGTTTGAAGAAAATTGGGGTTGCCGTCGGGGCGTGGATCGTACGGGTGCTGCGCGGATTGGTGCCGCTCCGTGGCGACAGCCGACGGGAAATGGTGCGAAAGATCGCTTTTTTGACGGCACTGACGGTGTTCCTCTGCTCGGGATATTACCTGGCCGATGAGCTGTATCTGCAGCCGCTGCATACGCAGGAGGTAAATAACTCCTTGAAGGAGCTGTACCTTTACGGTGAAAGCGATGACATCGACGAGGAGGATATTCCCAAGGATGTGGTGTATCCGGAGGGCCTCAAGGATGAGTTTAAGCCGTTGTATGCCTTGAATCCTGAGGTGCAGGCGTGGCTGTCCTTTAAGACAACGGGCGCAAAGGACCTGTTTGAGGGAACGGTGAACAATCCGGTTGTGCAGGCGACCGACGACGACAAGTATCTCGATATTGATTTTTTGGGCGACAAGGACAAGGCGGGAACGCTGTTCTTCGATTCCCATAACGATCTGAGCAACTGGGATGAGGAGCGACACCTGGTCATTTACGGGCACAACCTGAAAAGTGGACTGATGTTTTCCAAGTTCAACCTGTTGGTGGATCCCAACGTCCAGCGGGCACGTACGCTGGAAACGCTGACGCTGGACAACGCCTACGGTGAAACGGTGACGTACAAGGTGTTTGCCGTGATGGTCATTGATGCGAAGCCACCCAAAGGCGCCGGATTCAATTATATCAATACCGAGTTTACGAGCGATAAGGCGTTTTTATCCTTTGTGAATCGCGTTAGAGATCGCTCGTTGTATGATTTCGGCGACGTGGATGTGACGGCGGAGGATCAGCTGCTCACGCTGTCCACCTGTAGTAACAAGAAGGATACCACGCTGGAAGACGGGCGCACGGTGATCGTGGCACGCCGCCTGCGTGATGGCGAGACGGCGGACGTAGATTCCTCCAAGACGGTGATCAACGAGGACGTCGTGATGCCCAAAATGTGGTACATCAACAACGAAAAACCGTTGCCGTCGGTGTATCAATGATCTCACAAAGGAGAAACAGCATGGCAAAGGAAGTAATCCTGATTAAAAACGGCGAGCTGGCGTTGAAGGGCTTGAATCGCAGCACGTTTGAAGAGGTTTTGATCAAAAACCTGCGGTGGCGGCTGAAGCCGCTTGGTGCGTTTACCTTCCGCAAGGCACAGTCGACCATTTATATTGAGCCGCAGGACGAAACGGTGGACTGGGATGAAGTCAGCGACCGTGTGGCGAAGGTGTTTGGTATTTCGGCGTTTTCGAGAGCACGGGTGACGGAAAAAGATATCGTCGCTATCAAAGAGACGGCGGCTGAGTACCTGAAAGATGCTTTGCGCGGCGCAAAGACGTTTAAGGTGGAGGCTAAACGTGCCGATAAGAGGTTTCCGCTGACTTCGCCGCAGCTGTGCGCACAGGTGGGCGAGTATTTGCTGGAGCAATATCCGCATCTGACGGTGGATGTACACTCCCCCGAAGTAACGGTGTGGGTGGAGATCCGTGATTTTGCCGCCTATGTACACGGTCCGCAGCTTGCCGGTGCGGGCGGCATGCCGGTTGGTACGGGCGGCAAGGCGGCGATCCTGCTTTCGGGCGGTATCGACTCGCCGGTGGCGGCGTATATGATGGCGAAGCGAGGCATTGAGCTTGCTGCCGTGCATTTTGCCTCGCCTCCGTATACTAGCGAGCGTGCGGAGCTGAAGGTGAAGATGCTGCTGCAGCAGGTGGGGGAATATGCAGGTCACACAACACTGTACATCGTGCCGTTCACCCGCATTCAGGAGGAGATCGGCAAGCACTGTCCTGAGGAGCTGTTCACACTGATCATGCGGCGGTTTATGATGAAGATCGCCTCCCGTATTGCCGAGGATAAAGGCTGCGGTGCACTGATCACGGGCGAAAGCGTGGGTCAGGTGGCAAGCCAGACCATTGGCGCCTTGCAATGTACCGATGCAGTGGCGACCCTGCCGGTATTCCGTCCGGTAATCGGTATGGATAAAGAGGAAATTATTGCGATCGCACGGCGTATCGGCACGTTTGAAACGTCGATCCAGCCGTATGAGGATTGCTGTACGGTATTTACACCCCGTCATCCCCGCACACGGCCTCGTGTGGCGGAGTTGGAGCAGGCGGAGGAGCGGTTGCCGGTTGACGAGCTGATCGAAGAAGCAATCGCCGGCGTGCGCACGGAGCGGATGTAAGACCGCTGGATTTTACGACAAAGGTGGCGAGATCTATGAACGCAGAAATACTGACCGTCGGAACGGAGCTGCTGCTTGGCGACATTCTTAATTCAAACAGCCAGTTTCTGTCCCGTGAATTGGCGGTCTACGGTATTGACACGCTCTATCAGTCCACGGTGGGTGACAACCGGGAACGGTTGGAAAACGCAGTGGCTTTGGCGTTGTCGCGTTGCGATATCGTTGTTCTTACCGGTGGACTCGGGCCGACCGAGGATGACCTGACCCGCGAAACGGTGGCGAAGGCGTTGGAGCTTCCGCTTGTGCTGCACGAGGAAAGCGACGAGCGTATCCGAGCGTATTTCCAAAGCACGGGCAAGGAATATACCGAAAACAATCGCAAGCAGGCAATGCTGCCCGAAGGGTGTACGGTGTTCCAGAACGACCACGGTACGGCTCCGGGTTGTGCTGTCGAAAAGGACGGTAAGCACGTCGTGATGCTCCCCGGACCTCCCAAAGAGCTGATTCCGATGTTCTTGGGGTATGTTGCGCCGTTTTTGCAACAATTTTCCGGTGAAACGATTCGTTCTCACACAGTGGGGGTGTTTGGCATCCCCGAGGCGGCGATCGACGAGCGGTTGAGTGACTTGATGGAGAGCAGCAATCCCACGGTGGCACCGTACGCCAAGGACGGTGAGGTTCAGCTGCGTGTTACCGCCAAGGCGGCGAGCGAAAAAGAGGCAGACGAGCTGTGCCGTCCGGTGATCGAGGAGATCCGTGAGCGGCTGGGTGCGGCTGTGTACGGTGTGGACACCGGCGGTCTTGCCAAGCTGGTCGTAGAAAAGCTGAAAGAACGCAATAAGAAAATTGCGACAGCCGAATCCTGCACGGCGGGACTATTGTCCGGCAAGTTGACGGACGTTCCCGGTGTGTCGCAGGTGTTTGAGTGCGGTATTGCCGCCTATTCTCCGGAAATTAAGCATCAGGTGCTTGGCGTTCCGGAATCTATTTTGGAAGCACAAGGTACTGTGTCCCCTGACGTTGCGGGTGCGATGGCGGTGGGCGCCCGTCGGGTCGGCGGCGCTGATATCGGCATTGGCATCACCGGTGTTGCGGGGCCGGATCCCAGCGAGGGAAAAGAGGTCGGCACGGTCTACGTGGCGTTGGCCGACGAGCGCCGTGTCTGGGCGAAGCGTATTTTTACCGGCGGCGATATTAAGGATCGTGAGCAGATCCGCAATGCAGCAACGCTGTATGCGTTGGATATGACTCGCCGCTACCTGGATGCCTATCCCGGTGTTATGGCGGGCGGTCAGCCGCTGAGAAAGGCGGCACAGCCGGTGCCCGTCACCCCGCACACCGCTAAACCGACGATGCGGGGTCACCACTGGATCTGGTTGTCGCTGATTTTGGTGTTGCTGGTTGCGCTGTTTGTGTGGGGGTACGATATTTTGAATCTCGCAGGACACGACAGCGACAACGAGGAGATCAAGGACGTTTACCATCAGGGTGCTGATTGGCCCGGCCTGAACGACGTGGAGCCGGGATCTGTCAAGTATCCCGACGGTATACTCTCGCAATTTGTCGGATTGTACAGCATCAACGACGATGTGCGTGGCTGGCTGATCGTAGATGATACGGCGATCAATCACCCTGTGGTCGTCAATCCGTCCGAAGGATACTATAACGGACGTGATTTTTACGAAGAAACGTCGATTTTTGGCACCTTGCACATCGAGCAGGGGACGAAGATCGAGGCGCAGGAGCCGAATCGCTCCTTGGTGATTTACGGCAACAATACGCAAAGTGGACGCATGTTCTCGGATTTGGCGGGATATACGGAGCTTTCGTATCTTAAAACGCATCCTACGATCGAGTTCAATACGCTGTACCGTGAAAACGACTATAAGGTGTTTGCAGTGGTGCTGGTGCAGGACGGCGATGAGTCTGAAGAGGCCTTTGATTACACGGTCGACGACTTTGAGGACGAAGAAGCATTCCTGGATTACGTAGCACAGCTGCGGCTGCGGTCACTGTTTGATACGCCGGTGGATATTCAGGAGGGTGACGACCTGCTTCTGCTGACCACCCCCATTGAGTACAGCTTTAACGATGCCCGTATCGTGGTGGCGGCACGGCGTGTGCGCACTAACGAGGAAAAGGAAAACGATTTGTCCAAGGCACGTGTCAACAAGACGGTCGTCATGCCGTCGGCGTGGCAGGATATACACGGCTCAGAGCCGACGACACCGTCGTCAACGGCCACGACCACCACGAAGAAGCCGACGACCACCACGAAGAAGCCGACGACCACGACCACCACGATGAACGAGGAGCCGGATTCCTTGGTCGGTGAGACGACTACGATGAACAGCACAACGACTACCTCCCGCCCGACGGTAACACGACCGTCTGATTCGGATAATGACAAGCCGGCAACCCCGCCGGCGGAAGGAACGGTGCAGGGAACGGTTTCGGAATACGAGGTCATGAGCTACTTCGTCTTGAAGAACACGGCCAATACCACCGACGATCTGAAGGGTGAGGACGGATTTGTGCGCCCTACCACCAAAGAGGAGCTGCAGCGCCTTGTGGCGCAGATCGTCAAATCGGAGTTGGGTTCGGCGTCGACGATGATCAAGTCGACGGAAGCACAAAAAGCGCACGCAGTGGCGTCATATACCTATGTCCTGTGGTATAACGTCAACTACAACAAGCCGTACGTGTGTACCTTGAAGCCGTTGGACATCAAAAAATCCGCGACCGACAAAAAGATCTACGACGCCGTGGGTGACGTGCTTGGCGTGAAGCTGCTGGATCTGTCCAAGGCGACCCTCGAAAAGCAGTTCTGTTCGACTTCCTACTTTGCCGCAAGCGGCGGGTATACTGCCTCCAGCAACAAGGTGTGGAGCGGTACGCTGCCGTATGCGCAAAGTGTGATCAGCAAGTATGACAACGCCGCCAGCTATGCAAAATATGGAGGCACCGGTAAGTTTGAAGAGACAAAGACGTTCACCCGTGATGAGCTGTATACGGAGATCCGTGAGTGGATGCAGAAAAATGTGCTGGATAAGTATGATAACTACAAGGTGCCGGAGGATCAGTTCCAGACGGCAAGCGGCACCGCACCGCTTCGGGTCCTCTCCTACGACGGTGACGGTTCGGCGGGTTCCGGTGATGCGTGGAACTTTGTGTTCCACACCAATTTCTACTACGTAGACGCCCGTGGTAACAAAAAGCCGCTGACGGGGCACAATATCCGTTCAGCACTGGGGCTCCGTTCGCATGCGTTCCGTGTATCGTACGATGCGGCTACTGACACCGTTTCCATTACCACCCAGGGCTGGGGACACGGTGTGGGTCTTAGCCAGATGGGCGCTGTCGGCTACGCCAACGAGGAAGGCTGGAATTACGTGCAGATCCTCCGCCATTACTATTCGGTGACGGATGAGTCTAAGCATCAGCTGGTGACGCCAATTTGGTAATTTCCTCTTGACAACAGCGCTTTAGTGTGCTATAGTGGTTGCAATCCGTAAAGATAGGTGTTTCTTATGAGCAAGCATATCTTCACAGCAGCATATGCCTACTTTTACTTTTACTTTTGCCTTAGCAACAAGAGTAAGAGTGCTTTCTGCTGCCGGTAATTTGAAGGTGTGACACCTTTTAAACCCTGTTATTCAGGCCCGCAGTGAAAGCTGCGGGCCTGTTGGTTTTTTGGAGGAATGAACGATGATCGCAGTAATTAAACAAGGGGTAACCGACAACCAAATCGAAAACCTGATTGCGTGGTTAGAGACGCAGAAGGTGGCGGTGCATATTTCCAAAGGTGAGTATAATACCGTTCTTGGTCTGGTTGGGGATACCACCCGTGTGGATATGGAGCTGCTTGAGAATCTGGAGATCGTGGAAAGTGTGATGCGGATCTCGGAGCCGTTCAAAAACGCCAACCGCAAATTCCACCCTGACAACACGGTGGTTGACGTCAGCGGTGTCAAGATCGGCGACGGACATTTTGCGGTCATTGCCGGCCCTTGCTCAGTGGAATCCCACGATCAGATCCTGGAGGTTGCTGGGAAAGTCAAGGATGCTGGTGCAACGCTGCTGCGCGGCGGTGCGTTTAAGCCGCGTACCTCGCCGTATGATTTCCAAGGCCTGCAGGCGGACGGCTTGGAGCTTCTTAAAGAAGCAAAGCAGGTTACCGGTATGCCGATCGTAACGGAGATCATGAACGCCAACCACCTTCCGCTGTTTGAAGACGTGGATCTGATCCAGGTTGGCGCACGCAATATGCAGAATTTCGAATTACTCAAAGAGTTGGGACGCACGAAAAAGCCGATTTTGCTGAAGCGGGGTCTTGCCAACACGTTAAAAGAGCTGCTGATGAGCGCCGAATACATTATGGCGGGCGGCAACGAGCAGATCATTCTGTGCGAACGTGGCGTTCGTACGTTTGAGACGTATACCCGTAACACGCTGGATCTGTCGGCGGTGCCGATGCTGAAGGAGCTGTCGCATCTGCCGGTGGTGGTTGACCCCAGCCATGCCAGCGGTATCAGTCGTTTGGTTAAGCCTATGGCGTTGGCGGCGGCTGCGGCCGGTGCGGACGGCTTGATGATCGAGGTTCACAACAATCCTGCGAAGGCGCTGTGCGACGGTGCGCAGTCGCTGACGCCCGCCCAGTTTGAGGATGTAATGCGCGGCGTGACCCGTGTGCGGGAGGCGCTGGAGTTATGACGGTAGGTGTCGTCGGACTCGGCCTGATTGGCGGCTCGCTCGCCAAGGCGTTGAAGGCAAAAACAGAGCATACGGTTTTGGGATGTGACGTTAGCGATGCGGCTGTGCGATATGCCGAGCTGATAGGTTGCATTGACGGAGAACTGACGAGTGAGACGCTGTCGCAGTGTGAGTTCGTGTTGATCGCCGTTTATCCGGGTGCTACCGTGGAATACGTGCGCACGCATGCGGCGAAGTTTGCCAAAGGTGCGATCGTCATCGATTGCGGTGGCGTGAAGCGCAGCATTTGCGAAGCGTGCCTTCCGATTGCGAAGCAGAACGGATTTGTTTTTATCGGCGGGCATCCTATGGCCGGTTTGCACCGTTCCGGACTGAAATACGCCACCGACACCTTGTATGACGGAGCGTCTATGATTCTGGTGCCGGAGAACACACGAGATATTTTGCTACTCGAAAAGGTGACCGCTTTTATCAAATCTATGGGATTTGAAACGGTTACGGTGACCACGTCGGAGCGGCACGACGAGATCGTTGCGTTCACCTCTCAGTTGGCGCACGTGGTTTCGAATGCATACGTGAAGAGTCCGACGGCGCAGGTGCACCGTGGCTTTTCGGCGGGCAGCTACAAGGATCTGACCCGTGTGGCTCGGCTGAACGAGACGATGTGGGCGGAATTGTTTTTGGAGAACCGAGACAATCTGTTAAATGAGATCGATACCATCATCGCATCACTGACCGAGTATCGGGATGCGTTGGAGACACAAGACGAGGAATTGCTTCGCTCGTTGCTGCGTGACGGGAGTGAGCGTAAGGAAAGGATCGACTTTGATCATGAAAATCATTGAGGTAAACGCATCACGCCGTTACAGCATTTTGGTGGAAGAAGGTCTGCTCAACCACGTGGGTACGCATTGTGCCGAGGTGCTTCGCGGCAAAAAAGTGCTGTTGCTGACAGACGCAACCGTGGGGGTGCTGTATCTGGACACGGTACGGCGGTCGCTGGAGGCGAGCGGCTTTGAGGTCGTTCCGTACACGGTAGCCGTCGGTGAAGGGTCCAAAAGCACGGCTACGTATCTCGGGGTTGTTTCCTTTTTGGCGGAAAACCGCTTTACCCGCAGCGATGCGATCGTTGCACTTGGCGGCGGCGTAGTCGGTGATCTCGGCGGCTTTTGTGCGGCGTCGTATTTGCGTGGTATTGGATTTGTACAGATCCCCACCACGCTACTGGCGTGTGTTGACTCTTCGGTAGGCGGAAAAACGGCAGTGAACTTGCCGGAAGGCAAAAACCTGTTGGGCGCTTTTTACCAGCCGTGGCTGGTGCTGTGTGATCCCACGGTGCTGAAAACGTTGTCTCCCGAGATCTATGCTGACGGTATGGCTGAGGTGATCAAGTACGGGATGATCCGTGATCGGGCGCTGTTTGAGGCGCTGGAGCGGAACGAGCTGACCGACACCGAGATCATTTGCCGCTGCGTTGCTATCAAACGGGACGTAGTAGAGGCGGATGAGCGTGATAACGGCTGTCGTCAGCTGCTGAACTTTGGACATACGATAGGCCACGCTGTGGAAAAATGCAGTGATTTTGCGATTTCTCACGGCAGCGCCGTGGCGGTCGGCATGGCAATGTTGGCCCGTGCAATGACCGCAAAAGGTGATATGGCGGCCGAAGAGTGTGACCGGCTGATCGCACTGCTTGCGGCGCGGGGACTGCCGACGACGTGTGGATTTTCGCCGCAGGCGCTGTATGAAGCGGCGTTGGCCGATAAAAAACGGGCAAACGATACGCTGGGACTGATTACCGTTCCCGTGATCGGAGAAGGTCACATTGAGCCTATTGCGGTGACAGCGCTTGCTCGGTATATTGAGATGGGGGCGACGGTATGACGCTAACGGTCAGCGGTCGGCGCCTGAAGGGAACAGCGACGGCACCCGCTTCCAAATCGGTGCTGCATCGGCTGCTTATTTGTGCAGCACTCAGTGATGTGCCGACAGTGCTTGAAAATTGCTCGCTGTCGCAGGATATTACCGCTACGGCGGAGTGCTTACGGGCTTTGGGTGCCGACATTACGGTGAACGGCGCCGAAATGACGGTGCAGCCGATTCGGGAGGTTCAAGCGAACGCACAGCTTGATTGTGGCGAAAGCGGATCAACGCTGCGGTTCTTACTTCCGATTGCGGCGGCACTTGGTGGAGCGCAGTTTACCGGCAGAGGGCGCTTGGCAGAGCGCCCGTTGTCCCCACTGTATGAGTTGCTGTGTGATAACGGTTGTATTTTGTCGCCGCAAGGGGAGTTTCCTTTGACGGTGTCGGGGAAGCTGAACGGTGAGCGGTTTTGTATCGACGGTGGCGTCAGTTCGCAGTTTATCAGCGGCTTGCTGCTGGCGGCGCCCTTGACGGGACGTACATGTGAGATCTGCGTTACCGGCACGGTGGAATCTCGCCCGTATATTGATCTCACCATAGCGGCAATGCGCCGTTTTGGCGTAGAGGTTATCGAAAACGGAGCGATATTTACGGTGGCGGCGGGTAGCCGATACCGTTCGCCCGGACGAGTTGCTGCAGAGGGTGACTGGTCAAACGGTGCGTTTTGGTTGGTTGCTGCAGCGATCCTTCGGGAAGGCGGCCTGTGTGTGGCGGGCTTGGAAGCGGATTCGTTACAGGGCGACCGTGCGATCGCTACCCTGCTATGTGAAGCGGGAGCAACGGTCGGCGAGTCTAAGGATGGCTTCTGCGTGTCGGGCAGCAGCCTGCGGTATCCCTTGCGGGTGGATGCGGCGCAGATCCCTGATCTGGTGCCGATCCTCGCCGTGTTGGCGGCGGCAATTCCCGGGCGCAGCGTGATTTATAACGCCCGTCGTTTACGATTGAAGGAAAGCGATCGTCTCTGCAGTGTTCATGCGATGCTCACAGCGTTGGGTGGCACGGTGACAATGGACGAGGAATCGTTGACCATTGAGGGCACGGGACAACTTGTCGGCGGCACGGTGGACGCTTGCAACGATCATCGTATTGCAATGTCGGCAGCGGTGGCGGCGTGTATTTGTGAACAACCGGTAGTGATTAACGGTGCCGAGGCGGTGCGGAAATCCTACCCGAGCTTTTTCAAAGAATTTGCGGAAAGAGGGATGTGCGTATGTCCTCCGTATTCGGGCGAAAATTGAAGATCAGCATTTTTGGTCAATCCCACGCCGAAGCGATCGGTGTGGTGATCGACGGATTTCCTGCGGGGTTTGCGGTAGATCGGGAGGCACTGGCGGTGTTTATGGCACGTCGTGCACCCGGACAGCACGCTTTTGCCACGCCACGTAAGGAAGCGGACGAGGTAGAGTTTATCAGCGGCCTTTTGGACGATGTGACCTGCGGCGCACCGATTTGTGCAGTTATTCGCAACACCAACACCCGTTCGGGAGATTACCGTGAGTTGTTTGATCAGCCACGTCCTTCCCATGCAGATTATCCGGCGGACGTGCGGTACGGCGGTGCGCAGGATGTACGTGGCGGCGGTCATTTTTCGGGCCGACTGACGGCGGCGTTGTGTGTAGCGGGTGGCTTGTGTCTGCAGTATCTCGCAAAGCGTGGCATTGCGGTCGGCGCTCACATTGCGGCGATCGGCGGGGTTACAGACACGCCGTTTGATCCCGTAAGCGTTGTGGCGGCGGATTTCCCGAAGGAGGCGTTCCCCGTGCGAAGCAGTGCGGCAGGGGAGGCGATGCGTGCGGTTGTTGAGGCGGCACGCATCGAGGGTGACTCAGTCGGCGGTATCATTGAATGTGCGGCTGTGGGGTTGCCGGCCGGAATCGGCGATCCCATGTTTGAAGGCTTGGAAAATCAGCTGTCGGCGGCAGTGTTTGGCATTCCCGCAGTGCGTGGGATCGAGTTCGGTAACGGATTTGAAGCGGCAACGTTGCGAGGCTCGGAGAATAACGATTGTTATTACGAGGAGAATGGTGTGATCCGCACCCGTACCAACAATCACGGCGGCATTTTGGGCGGTATCAGCACCGGTATGCCGATCGTGTTCCGTGCGGCGATCAAGCCGACACCGTCCATTGCCAAGGAGCAGCAAACGCTGAATCGACGCAGCGGGCAGGTAGAGCCTTTGGCGATTCGTGGGCGGCACGACCCGTGTATCGTGCCACGTGCTGTGCCTTGCGTAGAGGCAGCATGTGCTATCGTTTTGTGCGATTACCTTATTTAAGGAGAAAATAACTAATGAGTATGGATGAATTGCGTCAGGAGATCGATGCGATTGATGAGCAGTTGGTCGAATTGTTTGTCAAGCGTATGGGCGTGTCCGCTCAGGTAGCGGCTGAGAAGAAGCAGAGTGGTCGTGCCGTGCTGGATCCTGCACGGGAACGCCGTTTGCTGGAACGGGTATCGGAGCTTGCGGGCGAGGAGCTTGAATCGCAGACCCGTGTGCTGTACAACCTGATCCTCAGTCTCAGCCGGTCGTATCAGAACCATTGCCTGGGATTTGACGGTGCACTGCTCGACAAGATCCGCAGCGGCATTGACAACACGGAAAAAGTGTTCCCTGAGCGTGCGTTTGTGGCGTGTCAGGGCGTGGAGGGTGCCTATTCTCAGCTCGCCTGTGACAAGCTGTTCACGGCGGCGAATATTATGTATATGAACAGCTTTGAGGGCGTGTTTAACGCCGTGGATAAGGGGCTGTGCCGTTACGGCATTCTGCCGCTGGAAAACAGCTCGGCAGGTTCGGTCAACCAGATCTACGATTTGATGATGAAATATAATTTCCACATCGTGCGCAGCACCCGCCTGCACATTTCTCACGTTTTGCTCGCTCCGAAGGGAACGAAGCTTTCGGACGTCAAGGAGATCTATTCGCACGAACAGGCGATCCAACAGTGCAGCGAGTTTCTGCAGGGTCTGAAGGGCGTGCGTGTTAACGTGTGCGAAAACACAGCCATGGCGGCAAAGGCGGTGGCAGAAAGCGGCCGTACCGACGTGGCGGCGATCTCGTCGGAATCCTGTGCGTCGCTGTACGATTTGGATATTCTGGAGACGGCGTTGCCGAACGTGGACAACAATTATACGCGGTTTATTTGCATTTCCAAGCCGCTGGAGATCTATCCCGGCGCCAGCCGCACGAGTTTGATGCTGGTGCTGCCGCATAAGCCCGGCGCACTGCACAGCATTTTGTCTAAGTTCTATTCGTTGGGTGTCAACCTGCTGAAGCTGGAAAGCCGTCCGCTTCCTGGACGGGATTTCGAGTTTATGTTCTATTTCGATGTCGAGGTGTCGGTGTATTCCGAGGCGTTTGAAAACCTGCTGTCGCAGCTGCAGGCAGAGGCGGAAAAATTCCAGTATCTCGGCAGCTACACTGAGGTTGTATAATGGAACAGTTCGGACTGCTTGGAGAGCGGCTTGGACATAGCCTGTCGCCGCAGATCCACAGCTATTTTGGCGGATATCCGTACACGCTCATTGAAAAGGAAAAAGACGAATTGGCGGCGTTTTTTGCCGATGCGGGCTTTCGTGCCATCAACGTAACTATTCCTTATAAGAAAGACGTTATGGCGTTTTGCGACGAGTTGGACGAGGTGTCGAAGCGCATTGGCAGCGTCAACACCATTCGTTTTGATGAGGATGCGATCCGGGGATACAACACCGATTATTTTGGTTTTCGGTATTTGCTGGAGAAAAACTGTATTCCCGTGGAAGGGCGCAAGGTATTAGTACTCGGCAGTGGCGGCTCCTCCGTTACGGCGTGCTGTGTTTTGCGGGATATGAAGGCACGTGAGGTGGTTGTGGTCTCACGCTCCGGCGAAAACAATTATGAGAACCTTGACCGTCACGCCGATGCGGGAGTAATCGTCAACACGACTCCGGTCGGAATGTACCCACGAAATCTGGTTGCGCCGCTTGATTTGGCGCAGTTCCCTGCGTGTGAGGCGGTCGTGGATATTATCTACAATCCGCTCAAAACGCAGTTGCTTTTGGATGCACAGCGTCTTGGCATGATCGCCGTCAACGGATTGGAAATGTTGGTGGCGCAGGGAAAACGTGCGGCAGAAATCTTTTTTGATCGGACGTTGGACGATGCGCTGATTGACAACACGGTGATTTCGATGGCACAGCGGTTTTGCAACGTGGTGCTGGTAGGTATGCCCGGCTGCGGAAAAAGTACGGTTGGGCGACTGCTCGCCCAGCGGTTGGACAAAGAGTTCGCAGACACCGACGCCGTTGTGGAACAAACGGCGGGACGCACCATTCCCGACATTATTACCGCCGACGGTGAAACGGCGTTTCGTGACTGCGAAACGGCCGCCGTGGAGGAGACAGGTAAGTTGCTCGGCCGTGTGATTGCGACCGGCGGCGGAGCGATCCTGCGGGAGCACAACCGCTTGGCACTGCGGCAGAACGGCGTCGTGATCTTTTTGGAGCGTCCGCTCGAAAAGCTGGCAACGGCAGGACGCCCGTTGTCTCGGGGTGGGACAGCGCTGCAAGAATTATACGCACAGCGGCTGCCGATATATCGGGAGATCGCCGATCATACCGTGGCGGTTTCCGACGACCCGCAGACCACCTGTGAACGCATTTTGGAGGTGCTGAAATGAAAATCCTGGTGATAAACGGCCCTAATTTGAATATGTTGGGGATTCGTGAGCCGGATATTTACGGCAAGCAGACCTATGATACTCTGCTGCAGCAGATAACCGACCACGCCGCCGATCGTGGTGTGGATGTTTCTTTCTTTCAGTCCAACTACGAGGGTGCCATCGTCGATGCCATTCAGCAAGCGTATTTCGACAAGGTGGACGGCATTGTTATCAATCCTGCGGCATATACGCACACCAGCGTAGCGATTCTGGATGCACTCAAAGCGGTGGCAATTCCCACCGTCGAGGTACACATTTCAGATATCAACAGCCGTGATAAGTTTCGTCGCTACTCCTTCATTCGTGAGGCGTGCATAGCGATGGTCTGCGGCAAAGGCTTCGCCGGATACAACGAAGCAATTGATCTGTTGCTGAGAAACGCATAAAAAGAACCCGACGCGGAAAGCGTCGGGCTCTTTTACTTTAATGAAAAATAATGACGGGAGCGTCGGCGTAACGCTCGTACTCGGGTGTGCCGAGGGCGTTCGCCTTGCGGTATACCGCAAGCGTAGTGTTCAGTTCGTAGTCGAGCTGACGCAACTTCCAGCGCAGGCAGTACGCATCGCCCACGTACTCCATACTCGGCTCCCAACCGAGACGCGAGTCTTGCTCGGCTACGGGAATGGCCGCTTCGACGTTGGCGCGCTCGGCACGCATCACCTGCTCGATTTCGTCGAGCAACGTTGCCGATTCTTTGCGCGATTCACATGCGAACAACCGTGCCTTGAGCGTGAAGAAGCGTTTAGCGTGGATCGCAGTCACCGAGGAGTGTACCAGGTATTTTCCAAGAAGAAGCAGTCGTTCAAGCTCTTCATTGGGGTTGGGGATGCTTTCCAGCAGTGCTACGCCTTCTTTAAGCAGCTCCGTCATCTTTTGAATCGCGGCGAGTTCCACGGGGCGGCGGACACTCGGCAGCGAGTTGCGACCGGAGACGTTTTCCTTGTAGTAGGTGTAGTAGATACCGGTGTGCACCGGGTTGTTGTTCGTCGGAACACGTCCGAAATTGGGCAGGGTGTTGACGTCGGTCAGCCACAGCGGATACGACGGGCCGGTGCGTAACACGCCGTACTGATCTTCGTTGGTGGAAATCATGTAACGAATGGCTTCCGACCACACACGGAACGTCTTGTCGATCGTGTCAACGTGATCCGCGCCAAATTCGGCGGCGATGAGTTTGGGAAGCAGTTCGCGCAGCGGCATACCGCCCGTGAAGAACGCCTCTTTTTCCAGCAGCGAGATGATCGACGGCCAGAATCCGTAGTGGATGCTCTCGGTGATGCCGCGGATATTCCACCGCTCGCAGGCGGCGACAATGGCCTCGTAACGGTCGATCCAGGCGTAAGGCATCGGCTCGTAAGGAACGACGCCGAAGTCCCATGTCCGTCCGGCAGACTGAGCGTTGATGGAGAGACCGAGTCCACGCTTGTGTGCAGCCTCCGCTTCGCTGACAAAGTAGCGTCCGGGGCCCGTGAACGAAAGCGTATAGTCGACGATATCCTCGGTGACGCCGTCGCGCTCAAACTGCTCGAACATATCCCACGTCGGGCCGATGCTGATACCCTCGGGAAGCGCGTTGATCAGCGCGATGCGATCCTCTTCGGGCGCAAAACCCCAGTTATAGGTGCTGAAGCTGACACCGGCGTCGGGCTTGGCTTTTTTGATGGCGCGCTTAATCATCTCGACCCACTGAGGGTAATCCTTGCACGGCCACCAACCGGGGCTCATTTTGCCTGTTGGGATGTTTTCGTGATAGTTCTCGGTGTTGGGTGATTTGCCGACATGCGGATCATGGCTCTGGAATTGCTGAGATTCGCCAACAAGCCCTACGCTTTTGAGTTTCGGACAAGCGGCGAAGAAATCGCCATAGAGCTTGTCATAATACTCCTGAGCGCCGGGATCGTCGGGGTGACGATCGTGAAGCTGGAACAGACAAGCGCTGACAGAAATACCATATTTCTCAGCACGCTCACACAAGAGCTGTACGTTGACGGTATCTCCGCGCAGGGAGGTTCCGCTGTCCTTCAGCCACAGGGAGATGGAGTTGTAGCCGAGATGCGCCATCCACGCAAAGCACTCGTCGTTATATTCAAACATACCAAACGGCGAATGGACTGAGCGACCGGTGAAGAGGGAACGGCGCGTTACCGTACCGATCTCCAAAAACGGCGCGCAACGCAGGTTCATCCGATCCTCCAGCGAATAGAAGCCCTGTGCGGTTCCCGCGGGATCCGAGCCGACGAGAGTAACGCCCTCGGCGGCGGTGACGATGCGATAGCCGATCGGGCCGGGGACTTCGCTGTCAACACTGACGTTGATGTGGGCAAATCCCGTTTGCTCAAATGTCAGACGAGCGGAAATGTTCATGGAGGTCAGCAGGTAATCGATAAAATCGAGTGCCGCCGTGCGGATGACCTTGTCGGCGTTTTCAGGCAGGCGAATGATGGTGCCTTCCGGAAACACCCACTCATTGGCTGTGGGGGTCAACGACTTGTTGCGGCGGTTGGGTCTGTGGATGGGGAGCAGACGCTGAAAAAAGTCGTAGCGATTTTCTTTATTTAGCATAAATCTCCCCGTCCAATCTCTTCCAAAAAGTAACGCACAAGCAGATCAATTCGGCGCTTGCCGTCCTCAACGCTCATCTCGGGTGCGGTCTGGGCGAACCAGTCGTCGGTTTCGGCCAATCGATCAAGCTTGATGCTACCGGGGTACAAATACTCCAGATAGCCGCACTCCCATTTGCCGGCGTGGTCGCCTCCGAAACCGCGCAGATACTCGGGTCTTCTCTTGAGAGGACCGTGCACGCGAATCCAGTTCCACGGATTATCCTTCTCAAACAGCTGGGAATAGAATTCGGCGTTTTCGTTGTTACCCCACCAACCGGTGCCGCCGGTCTCCTCGAGATATTCGAAGATCAGCTTGCGAGCCGCTTTCATACACGCGAGCGACTGGGGATTGTAGTCTTCCGTCTGGTGCATGATGAAAATGTGGATGTTGCGTGTAAATCCTGCCTTAAACAGGGATTTGAGGATGCAATACATATACTGCTCGAGTGTGTCGCAATCCACGTGAAGAGAGTTCTTTTCGGGACCACCGACAGCATAGCTGGCGGCACCGTACCAGATGGGCGGCATCACGACAGAGTCGACCTTCTTGGCGATCTCGCGGACAAGCCCCATAACGGCCAGGGTGTCACAGCCGAACGGACAGTGTGCGGAGTGATACTCGATCGTGCCGACGGGGATGAGGATGGGCCATTGCTCGGCTTTTGCCTTTTCCAGTTCGCGGGGATAGGTGTAGGCGTATTCGATGCTGCTCATATAAAATCATCCTTTCTAAGTTGTCATCTTGACAAGTTCAGTATATCGTTGTTAGAATAAAAAGAAAAGAACGGTGTTTACGCAATAAAGGTATAAAATTAGCGCATTTTTGGAGGCGGGCAGCGATGGCGTATTTACAGGATGTGTATTTTGCCAATTTGAACGTAGTGTGTCACGTGGGCGGTGCGTTTTCGCTTCGCTCGCAGGAGGAGTGGCAGTATCGGGAGCATACCTTCATTCAAAACAAGTTTTACTATATCACCGGTGGTCGGTGCCGCATTGTCATTGAGGGGAAGGAGTACATCGGCGAAGCGGGGGCTTGGTTTTTTATTCCCGCCGGCACACGGCATCGGTACAGCTACATCCCAGGTGAACCGTTGGAGAAGCAATGGGTGCATTTTGATATCTATCCTAATGCACAGATCGGCCAGATGCTTCAGCTACCGTACGTTGTGCACGTGGGACCCGATGACCCCTCGCAAGAGTTGTTTAAAAATCTATCGGCGGCGCTTCAAAGCGAACACTTAGAGGATCGCTTAAATGCCAAGGCATATGTGTTGCAGCTGCTGGCGTGCTATATTCGCGCGGCGGGCGGCGGCGAAGTGTTGATCGGTGCACAAAGCGAGGAGCGAATCCAGGGGTTGCTCGCGTATATTCACGAGCACTTAGATGAGCCCCTCACGGTGGATGCATTGGCGGCTCGGTGCTACCTGCATCCCAATCACTTTATTCGGTATTTTCGTGGACAAACAGGGCAGACGCCGGCGCGATACGTGGCAGAGCGTCGCTTGGAGTCGGCTAAGCGGTTGTTGGAAGAAACGGATCTGCCGATCGCGGAAATTATGGATCGGGTGGGGATGCAGGAATCGGGACATTTTGCACGGTTGTTTCGCAAGCGGTATTTGGTGACACCTACCGAATATCGCCGCCGATACCGTGCCGAACAGCAGGGATATGTCTATGAAGGACGCCGATAAGGCGTCCTTTATATATAATAAGGTATAAATAAGAAAAAAGTTGAAAAAATTTCAAAAAAACACTTGATTTTTCTGCTTGTTTGCAGTACAATAGCAAGGCACGATTGTGGAAAGTGGGGCATTTTGCGCCCTTTTTGCCGTCGTGCGGACTGCACAACAAGCGATGACGCGGGAGGTTGCGGCCTAGCAACAGGTCGGTTTTTCCGCCGAGCATGTCCGATTTTAAACCGGGCGAAGGAATAGCTGTAAGATGTCAGACTCTCACGGGGGTGAGTTGCACACCGCCTTTGCGTGCTTGCGGCGCAAGTCTGTCACAGTCTTTTTCAAGACGCTTACATCGCACCCGGAGCTTGGACCCAAACAAGTATCCGGTTTTTAAAACGCCGGTGTTGGAACACCCGGCAGAGTGTGCGGTTTTGGCGTCGCCCGCCAACTAAACAAATTTAAGGAGGCGTTTTTCAGTGGCAGTCAAAGAAAAGATCCGTATTCGTATTAAGGGTTACGATCATCAGTTGGTGGATCAGTCCGCCGAGAAGATCGTGGAGACCGCTCGCCGTACCGGCGCTCGCGTTTCTGGCCCGGTGCCGCTCCCCACGGAGAAGGAGGTTGTCACCATCCTGCGTGCTGTGCACAAGTACAAGGATTCCCGTGAACAGTTCGAATCCCGTACGCACAAGCGCTTGATCGACATCCTGCGGCCCTCGAACAAAACGGTCGAGGCTCTTATGGGCCTTGAACTCCCCGCCGGTGTGGAAATCGAAATCAAACTGTAATGCCGGTTTGACGGAAGGAGAAATCCTTCGGTTCCGTCCCAGCGAGGTCACGTTCCCCAACGGGAACCAATAACCAAGGAGGTATAGACAATGCAAAAAGGCATCATCGGTAAGAAGGTCGGCATGACGCAGATCTTCGACGAAAAGGGCAATGTCGTTCCGGTTACGGTCATTGAGGCCGGCCCCTGCGTCGTTGTTCAGAAGAAAACCGCCGAAAACGACGGCTACGCAGCAGTGCAGCTCGGTTTCGGTGAGGCAAAAGCTCAGAAAGTCAATAAGCCTATGAAGGGCCACTTTGACAAAGCGGACGTTGCTCCGAAGAAGACCCTCAGAGAGTTCCGCTTCGACGATTGTGACGCTTACAACGTTGGCGACATCGTCAAGGCAGACACCTTTGCAAACGGCGACGCAGTTGACGTCGTCGGTGTGAGCAAGGGTAAGGGTTACGCCGGCGTTATCAAGCGCTGGAACCACAGCCGCCTGAAGGAAACCCATGGTACTGGTCCTGTGGCTCGCCACTCCGGTTCGCAGGGTGTTATCGACCCGGCCCGCGTGTTCAAAGGCATGAAGGGCGCCGGTCATCTGGGCGCTGAGCGCGTAACCGTCCAGAACCTCACGGTCGTCAAGGTTGACGCAGAGAACAATCTGATCGCAATTAAGGGTGCCGTTCCCGGCCCCCGCGGCGGACTGGTCCTGATCTCCGATTCCGTGAAGGCGTAAGGGAAGGAGGAAATTATCATGGCTACAGTTACTACTTTTGACATGACCGGCAAGCAGACCGGCACCATGGAGCTCTCGGATGCCATCTTTGGTATCGCTCCTAACGCCACTGTGCTGCACAGCGCCGTTGTCAACTATCTGGCCAACCAGCGCCAGGGTACTCAGTCCACCCTTACTCGTTCCGAGGTTAGCGGCGGTGGCCGTAAGCCCTGGAGACAGAAGGGTACCGGTCACGCTCGTCAGGGTTCCACCCGCGCTCCCCAGTGGACGCATGGTGGTATCGCTCTCGGCCCGAAGCCGCGCAGCTACACCTATGTGCTGCCGAAGAAGGTTCGCCGCCTCGCTATGAAGTCGGCGTTCTCCTCCAAGGTGCAGAGCGGTGAGATGCTGGTTTTGGATGAGCTGACGCTCGAGTCCATCCGCACCAAGACTGTCGCTGAGATGCTGAATGCTCTCGAGGCGAAGAAAAAGGTGCTCATCGTTCTTTCTGAGAAGGACGAGAAGGCGATCCTGTCCGCCCGCAACATTCCGGGTGTGAAGACCACTCAGGTCAACACGCTGAATGTTTACGATATCCTCAACTGCGATACGTTCATCGTGGTGAAGGATGCCGTCGCTAAGATCGAGGAGGTGTACGCATAATGAACGCCCGTGATATCATTCTGGCGCCCGTCATTACGGAAAAGGCGGTTTCCATGCTGCCCGAGAAAAAGTACACCTTCCGTGTGGACGGTCGCGCTAACAAAATTGAGATCGCGAAAGCTGTGGAAGAGATCTTCGGCGTTAAAGTCGACAAGGTCAACACCGTCAGCATGAAGGGTCATCAGCGCCGCATGGGTCGCAACGTCGGCTACACTTCCGATTGGAAGAAAGCTATCGTGACGTTGAAGGCCGACTCCAAGACCATCGAGTTCTTCGACGGTATGTTCTAATCAACGACCAAAAAAGAAACGAAGGTCGGGCAATGTATGGGACACACCCCGTAGTCGGGGAAGCGGCCGTGTCCCGCTAAGCCAAGAAATAGGAGAGTGAATCAAATGGCTACGAAACTTTACAAACCGACAACGCCGGGCCGTCGCGGTATGTCCGTTCTGGACTACAGCGGTCTGTCCAAGGTGGAGCCGGAAAAGAGCCTGTTGGCTCCTTTGGAGAAAAAATCCGGCCGTAACAGCTACGGTCGCATCACCGTCCGTCATCGTGGCGGCGGTAACCGTCGTAAGTACCGTATCATCGACTTCAAGCGTAACAAGTTGGGCGCCGCCACGGTGTTGACTCTGGAATACGATCCCAACCGCAGCGCTAACATCGCTCTGGTGCAGTACGAAGACGGCGAGAAGCGTTACATTGTTGCTCCGCAGGGCTTGTCCGTGGGTGATGTGATCTCCTCCGGCGCCGAAGCGGACATCAAGCCCGGCAATGCACTGCCGCTGGTGAACATCCCCACCGGTACCTTCATCCACAACGTGGAGCTGTACCCGGGTAAGGGCGCTCAGCTTGCTCGTGCCGCCGGTGTTATGGCGCAGTTGGTCGGTAAGGAAAACAACCTTGCAATGGTTCGTCTGCCTTCCGGCGAGATGCGCAATATCCCGCTGAACTGCATGGCGACGATCGGCCAGGTCGGCAACCTCGACCATGAGAACGTGAAGATCGGTAAGGCTGGTCGTAAGCGTCACATGGGCTGGCGTCCGACGGTGCGCGGTTCCGTCATGAACCCCTGCGATCACCCGCACGGTGGTGGTGAGGGCAAGTCCCCCATCGGTCGTCCGGGCCCGGTCACCCCGTGGGGTAAGCCGGCACTGGGTTACAAGACCCGCAAGAATCACAAGGCCTCCGATAAGTTTATCGTGAAGCGCCGCAACGGCAAGTAAGCGAAAGGAGATTCATTTTTATGGGTAGAAGCGTAAAGAAGGGTCCTTTCGTACAGCCCGTGCTGTTGAAAAGGATTCAGGAAATGAACAAGGCCGGGGAGAAGCGCATCCTCAAGACGTGGAGCCGCGCCTCCACTATCTTCCCGGATTTCGTCGGTCACACCATCGCGGTGCATGACGGACGCAAGCATGTGCCGGTGTATGTCACCGAGGATATGGTCGGTCATAAGCTGGGCGAGTTCGCCCCCACCCGTACCTTCCGCGGTCACGTCGGTTCGAAGACCACGAAGTAAGCGGCTGAAAGGAGAGAAACGTTATGGAAGCAAGGGCGCAAGTAACCTACGTCCGTATGTCCCCTCGCAAAGTTAAGATCGTTCTCGACCTCATCCGCAATAAACCGGTTGATGTCGCGCTCGCGATTGCACACAACATCCCCAAGGCTGCGGGTGAGCCTGTTGAGAAGCTGCTCAAGTCCGCGGTAGCCAACGCCGAAAACAACTTCAACATGGATAAGAACAATCTGGTTGTTTCCGAGTGTTTTGTCTGCCCCGGTCCGATTCTCAAGCGTATTCGTCCGAGAGCTCAGGGTCGTGCGTTCCGCATCGAAAAGAGAACTTCACACATCACCCTTGTGCTCAAGGAAAAGGAATAAGCGGAGGAGGAGAATTATGGGACAGAAAGTCAATCCCCACGGCCTGCGCGTCGGCGTGATCAAGGATTGGGATTCCCGCTGGTTCGTGAAAAAGGACCAGATCGGTGATACCATCGTATCTGACTATAACCTGCGCAAATATCTGAAGAAGACGTTGTTTGCTGCCGGTATTGCGAAGATCGAGATCGAGCGCGATGCGACTCGTGTCCGTGTGAACATTCATTGTGCTAAGCCCGGTCTGGTGATCGGCAAGGGCGGCGCTGAAATCGAAAAGCTCCGCCTGACCTGCGAGAAGATGCTCGGCAAGACCACGCTGGTCAACATCGTCGAGATCAAGGCCCCCGATGTCAATGCGCAGTTGGTCGCTGAGAACATCGCTCAGCAGTTGGAGAAGCGTATCTCCTTCCGTCGTGCGATGAAGCAGTGCATCGGCCGTGCGATGAAGATGGGCGCTCGCGGTATCAAGACTCAGGTTTCCGGCCGTCTGGGCGGTGCGGAAATCGCCCGTGTGGAACAGTACCACGAAGGCACGATTCCGCTGCAGACCCTGCGTGCGGATATTGATTATGGTTTTGCGGAGGCAAACACCACCTACGGCCGTATCGGCGTTAAAGTGTGGATCTACCGTGGCGAGGTTCTCGCCGGTGCGGTTCAGAAGCCCCGTCGGGAAGGAGGCCGCAAGTAATGCTGCTGCCTAAGAGAGTTAAGTATCGCCGCGTTCAGAGAGGCCGCCTCACCGGTAAGGCGCTCCGCGGCAACACGGTCAGCCACGGCGAATTTGGTTTGGTTGCGATGGAACCCGCATGGATCAAGTCCAACCAGATCGAGGCCGCTCGTATCGCTATGACCCGTTACATCAAGCGTGGCGGTCAGGTGTGGATCAAGATCTTCCCTGACAAGCCGATCACCGAGAAGCCGGCTGAGACCCGAATGGGTTCCGGTAAAGGTTCTCCCGAATACTGGGTGGCTGTGGTGAAGCCCGGCCGCGTCATGTTCGAAATCGCCGGCGTGCCGGAGGAGACCGCTCGTGAAGCTATGCGTCTGGCGGCTAACAAGCTGCCCATCAAGTGCAAATTCGTTTGCAAGGAAGAAACGGATGGTGAACAGTAATGAAGTCCAGTGAGATCCAGAAAATCCGTGAACTGAGCGAAGCTGAACTGGAGAAGAAGCTCCAGGACCTCAAGGAAGAGCTGTTCAACCTGAGATTCCAGCACGCGATCAACCAACTGGAAAATCCGATGCGTCTGAAGGCCGTTAAGAAAGAGATCGCGATTGTCAAGACGATCATCCGCGAGAACGAGCTTAAGAACGGCGCAGAAGCGTAACGGAAGGAGGAAACATTGTGAGCGAACGGAATCTTAGAAAAACTCGGACCGGTATCGTTGTTAGCGATAAGATGGAGAAGACCATCGTTGTTGCGATCGAAGACAATGTCCGTCATCCGTTGTACAAGAAGATCGTTAAGCGTACCATGAAGCTGAAGGCCCACGATGAGAACAACGAGTGCCGCGTCGGCGACCGCGTGGAGGTCATGGAGACCCGCCCGCTGTCCAAAGACAAGCATTGGCGCCTGGTGCAGATCATCGAGAAGGCGAAATAAGTCGGTAAATCTGAAAGGAGGAACACCCTGTGGTACAACAGCAGACCTACCTCAAAGTTGCCGACAACACCGGTGCGAAGGAGCTTATGTGCATCCGCGTGCTTGGTGGTTCCGGCCGGAGGTATGCGAATATCGGCGACGTCGTGGTTGCTTCTGTTAAGAAAGCAGCACCCGGCGGCGTTGTGAAAAAGGGCGATGTGGTCAAGGCCGTCATCGTTCGTTCCGTGAAAGGCTTGCGTCGTGAGGATGGCACGTACATCCGCTTCGACGAGAATGCCGCTGTCATCATCCGCGATGACAAAAACCCCAAAGGTACCCGTATTTTCGGGCCTGTGGCGCGTGAGTTGAGAGAAAAGGATTACCTGAAGATCCTGAGCCTCGCTCCCGAAGTGCTTTAATGGGAGGTGCCGTAAATGAATAACAAACTTCATGTGAAAACAGGCGATACCGTCCTGGTTCTCAGCGGCGACGACCGTGGCAAGCAGGGCAAGGTTCTGGCGGTCAGCCCCAAAGAGGGCAAGGTCATCGTCGAGGGCCTGAACATGGTCAAGAAGCATGTCAAGCCCCGCAAGATGGGCGATCAGGGCGGCATTGTGGAAGCCGAAGGCGCGTTCTACGCTTCCAAAGTGCAGGTCATCTGCCCCTCTTGCAAAAAGCCGACCCGCATCGGCTACAAGCGCATGGCTGACGACAACGGCAAGATCCGTTCCGTCCGCGTATGCAAAAACGACAAATGCGGCGAAGTACTGTAAGGAGGGACATACGTCATGGCTAGAATGAAAGAATTTTACAAGAACGATGTCGCTCCCGCTCTGATGAAGAAATTCGGTTACAAGAGCGTTATGCAGGTTCCGAAGTTGGATAAGATCGTCATCAACGTTGGTTGCGGCGAAGCCCGTGACAACGCGAAGGTCATCGACGCCATCATGATGGATCTGTCTGCGATCACCGGTCAGCGTCCTGTCATTTGCAAAGCGAAGAAGTCCGTTGCGAACTTCAAGCTGCGTGAAGGCATGAACATCGGCGTTAAGGTTACTCTGCGCGGCGAGCGTATGTATGAGTTCCTGGATCGTCTGTTCAACGTGGCTCTGCCCCGTGTCCGCGACTTCCGCGGCATCAATGCCAACTCCTTTGACGGACGCGGCAACTACAGCATGGGCATCAAAGAGCAGCTCATCTTCCCCGAAATCGAGTACGACAAGATCGACACGGTTCGTGGTATGGACATCTGCTTCGTTACGACTGCCCAGACCGATGAAGAAGCTCGCGAGCTGCTCACTCTGATGGGCGCTCCGTTCGCGAAATAAGGGAGGGAAAACGAATGGCTAAGACTTCTATGAAAATCAAGCAGCAGCGTACGCCCAAGTTTTCCACGCAGGCGTACAACCGTTGCAAGATCTGCGGTCGTCCCCACGCTTATTTGCGGAAGTACGGCGTCTGCCGTATTTGCTTCCGGGGACTGGCCTACAAGGGCGAGATCCCCGGTGTCAAAAAGGCAAGTTGGTAATAGCTAGAAGGAGGTTGACGGAATGCAAATCACCGATACGATTGCCGATATGCTGACGAGAATTCGTAATGCGAGTTCGGCGAAGCATGATTCGGTGGATATCCCCGCTTCCAACATGAAGAAGGCTATTGCCCAGATTCTTGTTGACGAGGGATATGTCAAGAATTATCAAGTCATCGATGACGACAAGCAGGGCATCATCCGCATCACCCTGAAGTATCAGGGACCGTCCAAGTCCCCGGTTCTGATGGGTCTGCGCCGTGTGTCTAAGCCCGGCTTGCGCATCTATTCCAGCAGTGAGGATATGCCGAAGGTCATG
Organism: Acutalibacteraceae bacterium; assembly: GCA_045630285.1. Lineage (GTDB taxonomy): Bacteria > Bacillota > Clostridia > Oscillospirales > Acutalibacteraceae > RGIG3009. The sequence continues at coordinate 42,109 of JAZQSX010000040.1, forward strand.
AAAGGCATCGGCACCGCCATCGTGTCTACGTCCAAGGGCGTTATGACCGATAAGAAAGCCCGCAAAGAAAACGTGGGCGGCGAAGTCCTCGCATTTGTGTGGTAAGGGGGAGAATGAA
>JAZQSX010000041.1:0-4272 GCA_045630285.1 Acutalibacteraceae bacterium
TTGTCTTCCTAAGACCGCTTGGCCTTCCGACTTTCACGTCTGACTTGCAAACCCGCCTACGCACCCTTTACACCCAGTAAATCCGGACAACGCTTGCTCCCTACGTATTACCGCGGCTGCTGGCACGTAGTTAGCCGGAGCTTTCTCTTCAGGTACCGTCATAATTCGTCCCTGACAACTTAGGTTTACAATCCGAAGACCGTCTTCCCTCACGCGGCGTTGCTGCATCAGGGTTTCCCCCATTGTGCAATATCCCCCACTGCTGCCTCCCGTAGGAGTCTGGGCCGTGTCTCAGTCCCAATGCGGCCGATCAACCTCTCAGTTCGGCTACCGATCGTCGCCTTGGTAGGCCGTTACCCCACCAACTAGCTAATCGGACGCGAGCCCATCCTTCAGCGAATTGCTCCTTTGATACCAAAACGATGCCATCTCGGTATGTTATGCGGTATTAGCGACCGTTTCCGGTCGTTATTCCCCACTGAAGGGCAGGTTGCTCACGCGTTACTCGCCCGTCCGCCACTAACTTGTCGGGAGCAAGCTCCCTTCAAGTGCGTTCGACTTGCATGTGTTAGGCACGCCGCCAGCGTTCGTCCTGAGCCAGGATCAAACTCTCTAGTAAATTGTATGTGAACCGACCTCTCGGCCGGGTCCCATCATTTCCCAGAGCGTCTTAGCTCTTCTTACGCTTGCGCGTTCTCTGTTTGGCAATCTTTTCGATTGCCCGGATTTCTTCTTCCGTGTAAATTAACGGGTAGTTAATTTCGTTCTTTGCATTGTTTAATTTTCAAGGTCCCTCGCTGTCCCCTTTCTAGGGGGCAGTGTTAATAGGATAACACCACAAAACGCTTTTGTCAACAGTTTTTTTGTAATTTTTCAAAAAAATTATCGACGAAGTAAGCGTTTGGCGCTTTCCAGCATACCTTTGCCGCACAACAGCAGTACCACGCCAAATAAAAGTGCTTCCCACAACAACCATAGCGGCACTTCCAACAGCAAAATCGCTGTTTGCGCAAACAAGATCAACGTGCAAGCAATCAAACGCACGTAATCCCACTGAATACGAATATATCGACGTGTATCCCACAAACGAATAACGAACACCAGCAGATAACAGACAAGTGTCGCTGCTGCCGCACCGTTAATACCGAACTTCGGGATCCACCACAGATTAAGAACGATATTAACAATTGCACTGAGCGCAGCCGTCATCAACGAACGCACGCTTTTCTTTTCTACCATATATATACTGCCAAGGAAATTGACCATGCAAGTGAACGCCATGGCAATCACCAGCAACGGGATATACCGCCACGCTTCGTAGTACTCCGCAGCGAACAGCACATGCGGTACGAACCGTGTACACAGTATCACGCCGGACGCCATAACAAACAGCAGTGAGCTGTACGTGGACATAACCTTGGTATAGAAGCGGTCACGTCCCTCTTCCTCTGTAAAGGCGGAAATCTGCCACGCATCCATAAAAATGCCGGATACCAGCATGATCAGTGACGGGATCTTGTAGGCTGCCGCATACAAGCCGTTGGCCGCCGTCCCCAATATGGCAGCATTCGCCATAACGATATAGCGGTCAGATACATTGGTGATCCACCACAGAATCGTGTTAGGAATCAGCGGAATGGAGTATTTTAGCATTGCACGGGATTGCTTGAAATCAATCCCACGGAAACGAATATACTGATGCAGCTTGGCAACCGTGAACAGGAAAATGACCGAAAGCGCATCGGAGCAAATGATCGAGAAAATAAAGCCAAATACGCCGCCGAACGCCGTATTTCTCAGGGCAACCAGGAATAACACGTTAAAACCGATCGTCGTAGCCGTGCTGAGGATGCCGTCGATCGCAAACAGCTTAACACGGCTTTGCGCACGAACGAATTGCGCACACAGCGAGCGAAGCGACGACATAAACACAAACAAACACAGCAACCAAACGTGCTCAGAAAGCAGTTCGACCGTTCCCAAAAACGGGCTTGCGATCAACAGCAGTATGATGCCCACCAACAACGACAGCATACCGGTGGTAAACACATCCTGCTTGCGGACACCCTTTTCCAGACCGAAGCGCACAACGGCATTGACTATGCCGAGCGTAACCAAAGGCAACAGCAGATTACCGCTCTGCTGGATCAGATCCGTTACACCGTATTGCTCCGGAGTAAGGAACTCCGTATAAAGACGTGTCAAGAAGAAGGACAGCAGTTTGGAGCTGAACGTACCGATAGCAAAAATAAGCGTATTGGACGCCAAGCGCTTATACTTATCCATAGATCCTTCCCCTTTCTATATATGTACCTTATAAGAATACAAAGAAATCGTCGTGATGTCAAGTAGAGATATCTTGCTTTTTTCCGTTCTTCGTGATATGCTGTTACAATCCAAAGTAGAAACGAGTGATACTATGTCGAACAATCTGCGTGCATCCGTCTGTGCGCTGCTTGCCGCTTTCTTTTGGGGATCCACCTTCGTGGCACAGGATATTGCCTCCGAAGTCGTCGGCCCTTTCACCTACACCGCCAGCCGCTCTTGGATCGGGGCACTGTTGCTTCTTGTACTGTCGTTTTTGCTTCGCAAAAAGACAGCGATTCCTGAAGAACAAAAACCGAAATACCGCCGTAATTTGCTTTTAGGCGGTCTGGCCTGCGGCATAGCCATGACGATCGCCGCCAACCTGCAGCAAGCGGGGATCAGCAACAACACCGATCCCGGCAAAGCCGGATTTATCACCTCGCTGTACGTGGTTCTCGTTCCGATATTCGGCCTTTTCTGCCGGCGCCGTGCCAGCATCATCGTGTGGCTCGGCACCGCCGTTGCCGTCGCCGGACTATACCTGCTCTGTGTCACCGAATCGTTGACCATTCAATTCAGTGACCTGCTCATCCTGCTGTGCGCCGTGTTCTTTGCCGTACAAATCCTGATCATCGACCGTCTCCCCCATATTCACGGGTTTCACCTGTGCTGCGTTCAGCTTGCCGTCGTCGCTGCCACCAGTACCGTTTTGGCGCTGATCTTCGAGACGCCGTCTTTGATGCAGATTTGGGAAGCGTGGGGCCCGATCCTTTACAGCGCCGTATTCTCCAGTGCGCTGGCATACACATTACAGATTATGGCGCAAAAAGACTCCAACCCCACCGTCATCACGCTGTTATTATGTTTGGAATCGGTATTCGCCGTGCTGTGCGACCTGATCATTCTCCACAATATGCCGACGCTGCGTGAAGGTATCGGCTGTGCCCTGATGTTTGCCGCCGTCGTGCTCGCCAACCTTCCCTTACCTCGTAAAAGAGAACGCAGTTGACCGCTGCGTTCTCTTTTTTGAAAAAAAATTAACTTTTTTCAATTTTCCACTTTACTTTGCTAATGTGGTAGTGTATAATGGCAATAATCTAATTTTTCTGTAAAACAGAGGAGGATATTATTATGAAACGTTTTCTCGCATTGTTGCTGGTCTGTGTACTGGCACTCACCTGCTTCGTCGGCTGCAGTAGCGAAGGCGAACAGGAAACCATCGTCGTTGGTTACACCATCTATGCACCTATGAACTATCTTGACGACGACGGCAAGCTGATCGGTTTTGACACCGAGCTGGCTGAGGCGGTATTCGGCAACCTGGGCTACAAGGTGATTTTCCAGGAAATCGACTGGGGCCAGAAATACACCGACCTGAACTCCGGCACGATCGACTGCGTGTGGAACGGCTTCACCTGCAACGTCAAGGATGACGAAGACGGCATTGAGCGTTCCAAAAAGGTCGACTTCTCCTACAACTACATGGAGAACCGCCAGGTCATCGTCGTTAAGAAATCCTCCGGCATTGCCGGTGCTGCTGACCTGAGCGGCAAAATGGGCGTTGCCGAAAGCGGCTCCGCCGGTGAGACCTACGCCAAGAGCTTTGACGGTGTCAACTTCAAGGGCTTCCTGAAGCAGACCGAATGCCTGACCGAAGTAAAGGCTGCTACTGCTGATTTCGCCGTAGTCGATGCTCAGCTCGCCAAGAGCTATGTCGGCAAGGGCGACTACGCCGACCTGACGGTCGTCGATGCTCTGTCCAGCGACGTTGAGTACTACGCTATCGGTTTCGTAAAGGGCAGCGAGCTGACCGCTCTGGTCAACGCTCAGTTGGCAGCTCTGGCAGCTGACGGCACTATCGCCCAGCTGGCTGAAAAATATGGCGTCTCCAACACCGCCATCACCGACTTCTCTAATCAGGATTGATTGCTTAAAAATAAACTCAAGTCGGAGGCCAAGCGGGCT
>JAZQSX010000042.1:0-42085 GCA_045630285.1 Acutalibacteraceae bacterium
TGCATCAACAGCAAATGTGTAAAGTAATATTTTGACGCCAGACTCATAAAGCATTTCAAGGTATAATGTTTTTAGCTTTTCAGGGTCGATATATTTGGTAATAACGCCGCGGTGTTCCCCTTCGTTTTTATTGGCACTTCGGCGAAGTATTTCGCGATATAAAGGACTGTCGCAGCTACCTGTCCAGTGACTCATAAGTCCGGACGTAGAAATACCGCCTATATCTCCGCTTTGCTCGACAATGATTACCTTTGCACCGTTTTTAGCCGCTGTGTATGCCGCCGCAAAACCTGAGGGTCCTGAGCCCAAAACAAGAACATCCGTATCTAGTTTAAAATCAGCTATCATCTTTGATCTCCTTCATTTTTTTATTTTATTATAATCTTAAAAACTATGTTTGTCCTTTAATTTTCTGCAAATTATATTTACATTCTTGCATATTTGCTGTAAAATTAAATTGTAGGGGGTGGTGGCAATGAAAGATAATCTTATAAGCGATATAAATAATTATATAAGCTATCTGAATTCAAAAGGATTTTCTGTATCGGTTCACGGAAAGAATATAGGCGGTCTTATTGAAAACAATATACATAATAATCCCTATTGTACTTTCGTAAAAACAAATGACGAAGCCTGGAAAAAGTGTGTCCAATGCCAGCAAAATGTATTTAATGCCTATAACAACGATTACCTGTTCGGTATGTGCTATGCAGGGGTTGAAGAATATGTTTTTTATGTGGATGATAAAACTTTTATAAGTATCAGCGGTTATGGGATAGATAAAGAAAAAGCGAAAAAAAGGATGGAACGCCTGTCATGCGAATATCATTTTGACAAGTCGGAACTTTTAACGGTGTATGAGCAAGGGCTAATGCATAAAAAGGAAAATATCAGTGAACTGAAAATATTGGTTAAACCTTTGTGCCATATGCTGTCTCTTTTACAAATCACGATAGGTGATATTCGTTTAATAGAATCAAAAAGTAAAACGTTTGATTCTATCCTGGCATTCGTCCAAAGCAATATCATGCAGGATATTACCTTAAGAAGCATTGCGGATGCATGTGCGTGCTCCGAATCCACCGTTTCGCATTTATTTAAGGAGTATACCAACCAGTCTGTAAAAAAGTACATTAATAACCTTCGGATAAAGCAAGCAGAAAGGTTGTTGCTTACTACCGATCTGCCGATTGGTAACGTTGCTATACTTTGCGGCTTTACAGATACTAATTATTTTTCAACGGCTTTTAAGAAAAGCGTTGGTTTGTCCCCGGTAAAATACAGAACGAATGCTTCTTTAAAAAAGTTATGATTGGTGCACTTTGTGCATTGCAATACAGTCCGCAATCAAAGAAAGCAAGTAATTGCTGACTTTATAAAACAAAACAATCCGCCCGAGGAAACTCGGGCGGATTGTTTTAATATTAGCGGTCTGTTGCAAAAACCAAACCGATATGATACAATTAGTACGATAAACAAGATATAAACTATATTATTAAATCTATGCCGATAGTTTAGCGGATAGAGCAATATGAGTATTTTTTAAAGTATAATATGGGGGCCATAAAATGAAAAACATTTTTTTGATTGGTGATTCTATCAGATTCGGTGCAACGGGTAGCGAAGGTTACGGTATGCACGTTAAGGCGAAATTACAAGGCATAGCCAACGTATATGCACCAGATGAAAATTGTCGTTTTGCACAGTATACTTTACGCTATCTTCATGAATGGGCAAGTAATGTGCCTAAAGAAGAAATGGATGTGGTACATTGGAATAATGGCCTCTGGGATGTATTAAGACTCTTTGGCGATGAACCTTTAACAGATATTGAAACCTATGGCATTATGCTTAAAAGAGTATATAAAAGAATTAGAATTTTATTTCCTAACGCAAAGGTTATATTTGCCCTTTCTACTGCCGTTATTGAAGAATGGGGAGATCCTAATTTCTTTAGATACAACAAAGAAATTGAGCAATACAATCAAAAGGCCGTCGAAGTTATGAACGAACTTGACGTTGAAATCAATGATTTATATACGCTTTCCAAGACTTTTAACAATTCGCTTCATTCCGATTGGGTGCACTTTGGCACGGAAGGTTCAAAAATTTTAGCCGACAAAGTAATAGAGGCGTGCTTCAAAAGCTAAAAAGAGTCTGCGCTGTAAAAAATATCCCTCTTTTGCTGATAGCACCACAGGCTGCAACTAAGGACATGAAATATTACTTGTTGGGAGAATGGATATGAGAACCTATCTTTTGCCAAAAGAGGGACAATTTTACAAGGCGAATTTGCATTGTCACACAACCGTGTCAGACGGTAGTCACACGCCAAGAGAAATGAAAGAGTATTATAAAGAGCACGGATACCGCATTCTTGCGATGACGGATCACGAGCTGCTGGTTGATCATTCAGATCTCAATGATGAAGAGTTTTTGACGATAACCGGTTATGAGTATGCGTTCGTGGAGGGTAACGATTATTCGTGTGCCCGTACGATAGAGTTGAATCTGTTTGCCAAGGACCCGCATAATGAAACGCAGGTGTGTTTTAACCCTGAAAACGTCTATCACGGCGAGACGTGGCGAGCAAAAAGCGCAAAGACAACAGGTGAAGTGTTTGAGCGGACGTACGATATTCGCTCAATACAGCATGTCATCGATGAGGCAAGAAAAAACGGTTTTTTGGTAAGCCTTAACCACCCACACTATTCGTTTGAAAGTCCTGCTTTCTTTGGGCAGCTTAACGGGCTTTTTGCCATGGAAATACACAATCAAGGCTCTTTTTACAATGCGAACGATTACAATCCGCAAATGTATGATCAAATGCTGCGTATGGGGCATAAAATCAGCTGTATTGCGGCGGACGATAATCATATGGCGTATATTTATGATGATGAAAAGGATCCTCGTCCTTGGGGATTTTCTATGATCAAAGCGCCGTCGCTGACGTACGGTGATGTTATGGTGGCTCTTGAAAACGGAGATTTTTATGCATCGCAGGGACCAGAAATTTTTGATTTATATATCGAAGACGGTGTGGTGCATCTTGAGTGTTCGCCGGCAAAGGTCGTTGTGATGCGGACGAAATATCGTCACTCCTGCCAGCGCATTGCTCCCGCGAACGAGTCGTTTACTCATATGGAATTTCAATTGCCGAAGGACGAATATATGCGGTTTGAGATCATTGATGCTTACGGCCGGCACGCAAACACGAGAGCGTATTTTTTGTGATCGGTTTGACTGTTTGCGGCCTTAAAACGAATGCAAATATAGAAAGCTTGTGGAGGCGAGAAAAATGGGTGTACAGGAAACATTTAGTGTGGACGATTTGATCAGTATGATGTTTGAAAGCACCGATATAGATGCTTTTAAACCTCTTTGGGACAAGGACAAGGATGCGAAAAAATGGAGCGAACTTTTGCATATGTGTTACTGGGAGGAAAGTTATGAAAGCGTCGGCGGCGACCAAGGGGACCTTGAAGATCCTCCTATAGATGAAAAGAGATTGCAATATTTAGAAAAGTTGATCGGTTTTTTAGAGGAGCTGGGAATCCAAGTGACCAACGATGCTCCTAAGACTAAATAATCTTTTCGTGCCGCACCACAGGTTTCGGGCATAGGAAGATTCTCAAAAGAGGCTCTCTCGGAATACTCCGAGAGAGCCTCTTTTATGTTGAAATGTTCGAGAGAAAATGATATATTATATCCAAACAAAACAAATTGTGAGAGTGATACTATGTTCAGAGAGCTCGCTCGCAAAAAGCAGGCATTATCGGCAGAGGAATGCACGAATATTCTCAAATCAGAAAAAAGAGGGGTTCTTTCCGTGAACGGTGATGAGGGGTATCCGTATGGGATGCCTATGAACCACTGGTACAACGAGGAGGACGGCAAGCTGTATTTTCACTGCGGCACGATCGGTCATCGGCTGGATGCGTTGAAGAAAAATAACAAGGCGTCGTTCTGCGTGTATGATACCGGGTATTGCCGTCCGGGCGAATGGGCACGTCATATTAACAGCGTTATTGTTTTTGGAACGGTAGAAATTGTTGACGATTTGGATCGCATTATCGATATAACGAGAAAACTGAGTTACAAGTTTACAAGCGACGATGACTACATAGAGCGTGAGATCAAGCACTATGCGAAACAGACGGGATTGCTGGTGTTGACACCGGAGCACATCTGCGGAAAACGTGTACAGGAGTCGTGATATTTCGTGGCAACTATCACATTCTCACTCTGTGTCCTGTTATTCTCGCAATGAACGCAGTATAGTTTTTTCGAGGAGATGATGACATGGACCAAGAGAAAATTGGACGATTTATTGCCGGTTGCAGAAAAGAATGTAATCTGACGCAGGAACAGGTCGCAGAGAAGCTGGGCGTCAGCAATAAAACGGTATCACGCTGGGAAAATGGAAATGGGCTGCCGGACGTATCCCTGCTACAGCCTTTGTGTGAAGTGCTTAACATTTCGGTCAATGAATTGCTGTTAGGCGAAAAAATACCGGAAGACAATTACCGCAAAAAGGTTGAGGAAAGCACGTTGCGTATTTTGGAGGAATGCCGTTTTTCCATGGAAGACGGCCGATATTTCAACAACGTCGAGCGAACCGTCGATCTGGGCTTTTTCGGCGTTGTATCGATTGTATTTATCGTATTAAAATTGACGGGTACGATCACGTGGTCCTGGCTGTGGGCGTTATCACCGCTATGGATCGGGTTACTTTTGTACGCCATTATCATTGCCATTGTATTGCTGGCTGTGAAAAAGAAGATCTTGAAAAAACGAAAGTGGAAAATACCGGGAAGGATTAAAATCAAGTTCTTTTAAGCGGGGCGTAGTAGTAACAGCAAGAGAATCTGTTGCAGAAAATGTGGACAATATGAACACCCCTCGGAGGTTTCCGAGGGGTGTTGCTTTTGCTGTAACAGGGGAGAAAAAGGGCCGAGTGATTTTCATCACTCGGCCCGAATGGTATCAGGGGTATCGGATTATTCCGTACGGCGCTTCTTGTTGATCAGCACGATCGCCATAACAGCGAAGAACATGCCGCTCAGAGCGAGCACGTACGGCAGGCTGCTTTCGCCGGTGGGGGGCGTGACGATGACGTCGAGCTTGGCGTCGCAATCATCGCACAGACCGTCGCCGTCTGCGTCAGCATGCTCCAGAGCGTCGACTTCTTCCTGAGCAACCAGGACAATGTCGCAGCGGTCGCAATGCTTGCCTTCGGTCAAGCCGGTCTCGTCGCAGGTCGGCTCCTTAGCGGCGTCGATCACTTCGTTGTGGCCCAGTGCTTCGATCGGCTCCTGAGCGACCAGGATCTCCTTGCAGCGGTCGCAGTGCTTACCGTCGGACACGCCGGGCTCAGTGCAGGTAGCTTCCGTGCCCTTGTCAACGATCTCGATGTGCTTCAGTGCCTCGATCGGCTCCTGAGCAACCAGGATCTCCTTACAACGGTCGCAGTGCTTACCGTCGGTCAGACCGGGCTCGGTGCACTTGGCTTCATAGCCCTTGTCGACGATCTCAATGTGCTTCAGCGCTTCGATCTCAGTCTGAGCGACCAGGATCTCTTTGCAGCGCTTGCAGTGCTTGCCTTCGGTCCAACCGCTTTCGGTGCAGGAGGGATCTTCAGCCTTGTCGATCGCTTCCACGTGGCCCTTCGCATCGATCTTTTCGCCGGTTGCCAGCGTCGTCTTGCAAACGGAGCAGTACAGATCGGCTTTCTTGCCTTCTTCAAGGCAGTTGGCTTCCTTAGCGTCGACGAACGAGGTCGTAGCGTGTGCACAGTCAGTGTCATTGATCACCGTGGTGTAATGGGTGGTAACCTCGGTGGAAGTACCTTGGGAATAGGTGACCTTGATGCTCGATACGCGAACCTGCTTGGTCAGCTTGGCAATCACAAAGCTATCCACCGGTTCGCTGAAAGTAACGGTGACAACAGAACCGCTGAGCGACTTGGTAGCACCGGAAATCGAGTTGTTCAGATCGGAGGCATAGGTGCTACCGCTGCAGGTGAACTCGATTTTGGTCATCTTGGGATACGCAACGGTCAGCTTGGAGCTGGCGTAGAAACGAGCCGGGTTGGCATAGTCACCAATGGCGGTGGTAGAAGCGGCTTTATCGTTGGTAACGGTAATGCCGTTCTGCTCCCACACCTGCTTGGTGGTGGTCTTTTCAGTACGCTGTGCTTTGTTTGCAAAGCTGATGTTGGCAGTGCCGGTGATTGTGGTGGTCTTTTCGGCATCGTACGTATACAGAGCATACAGCACGGTGTCAGCGTTAGCCGTGAAGGTTTTGCCGGCTTCCGTGTAAGCGGGCTTCGTCGTGACGTTGTCAAAAGCAGCCTTGGCCCAGCCGAGGAAGGTGTAGCCCGTGGGAGCGGTAGTGGTCGGCAGAGTCACACCGTTCTTGTCGCAAACCATGGGAGCAACAGCAGTTACGCCCGTGGGAACGAGGAAGTGAATGGTGTACTTGGGTTCTTCCGGCTGTTCCTCATCACAAACAGTGCAGAAGCCGTCTTTGTAATCGTGGCCCTCGGACGTTACCTTGTCGTCCTCATAGCTGTGACCGCACAGGTCGCAGGTGTAGGTCGTGTAGCCGTCCTCGGTGCAGGTGGGATCCACAACAACGGAGGAGTACTTGTGAGCGCAATCCTTGATGATGTGGAAGCTGATCTCGAACAGGTCGGTCAGGTTCGTGGTGCTGTAGGTGCTCCAGTTGTTCATCGAAGCGTACCACTCCAGATAGTTGCCGCGAACGACGTTCTTGACGTAGTAGAGGCTGTCCGAACCGGTCTTCGCCGTCAGGGTCCACTTGTCGTTGGCGCCGGTGTCATTCAGAGAGCTGTAGCTTGCTGCCAGAGCCAGCTTGCTGCCGGTCTCGGAAACGAACGAGTAGGAGCCGTCGTCGTTGGCGGTGACGATCCACGTCTCAGCAGCGGTGATGCCGCCGAAGCCGCCGGAAACGTCAACGCCCTTGTTGTAGTACGAGGTGGCAGAAACCTTCTCGGCAGACAGAGCCTTGTTGTGAGCGGGGGCGTAAATGACAACCTTTTCACCCGTCACAGGCAGGCGGGGCTGTTCAGCACCGCAATCGCCGCAAACACCGTTGACATAGAGGTGGTCGAGCTTCTGAGTGAAGTCGTCCTTGTAGCTCTTCTGGCAGAGGCTGCAGGTGTAAACGGTGTAGCCTTCCGCAGCGCAGGTAGCGCCAACAGGCGTGCCGGCGACATAATTGTGCGTGCAGGAGGCGGAGTTCTTGGCTTCGCCGGAGGGGGTGGCCATATCGTCCGGGATTTCCTCGCCGAAGAGCAGGAAAGCGAACTCAGGATAGTCAACGAAGACGTTACGGGTGCCGGTGATGGACTCGACGGAGTCGTTGCGGCCCAATTCCCACGTATCGACCGGGTCGGCTTCCATCCACTCAAGCAGAACATCCAGGCTTTCCATCACGCCGGAGGAACCCCAGGTGGTGTACTCGCCGTTGCCGTTGACGTTGCCCCAACGGACATAGACGTACAGGAAGATACGGCTCACGTCGCCACGGAGATCCAGCGTGCCGTTGGACGCCGTGTTGGGATTATAGAAGCCGCTGCTCTTACCGTAGGCTTTGTTGCCACGGGAGGAGTTTTCGCTGGAAGCGGTGGGACGCAGCATCATGATGTCGTTTTCATCACGGCCGCCCAAGCCCTTGCTGTTGGGCCAGGTGTGCTCACGGTTCCAGGAAGGAGCAGAGCCCCAAGCCGGGCCGATCGCCGTGCCGGAATAGAAGGAGGAAATCGCCTTGCTATCCTTGCCGCTGTTCTGGCAATCGGTGTACTGATACAGATCTTTGGTGGCGTCATAGCTGGTCACATAGCTATGATTATCCGTCATCAATTCCTGCAGCGCCTTGTAAAGAGCGCTGTTGGGAGCATTGGTAGTGCCGGTACCACCGGGAATGGCGGACAAATCGTTATACGTATTGTCGCCGGTATAGAATGCTTCCGCATTCGGAGACAGGAAACTTGCTGTCTCACCACGAGTTCCCCAGTTGTAGATGTACTTGCCGGTAGAGTCGTAAACATACTCAACCGTAGCAGCATCTGCAACCAGATGGAACATCGGCAGTAGGCTAAAGCACAGGACTAACGCCATGAGCACAGCTACGCCATGTTTCAACTTTTGCTGCATAAAACGATACCCCTTTTCTTTCTTTTCGTATGCTTGCGCACACATAAATACATAATAACAGATTCAAATAAAAGAAGCAACCGTTATTTTGGCGAATAAAGGCAGAAATGGTATAAAATTTGATAAAGTTTTGCTTTTTCCGAAAAAAGTGTTGGATCGTTGCGCCTGCATGGCAAGACGGCACCGCTTTATAAAAATCCACCCCTCCGCTGTGATGCGGAGGGGTGGATTCGCTTGTGCTTCAGTCGTCTTCGTCGTTCCCCCAGGAGGAGGTGAAATGGATGTCGTTGGTGTCCATATCCAGCGACATAGTATCCGAGAGGCGTAGCAGCATATTTCCGTCGGTGTCCACGCCGATGTTTTTAGAGAGGGAAAAGAAGAGCTCACCGTCGCTGAAATCAAAGATTGGTTTGATCATACCCGTACCTCCTTCGGCGGCGTCAGCGGCAAATGCTGACGCCCAGCACGCCGATGATCACCTCGTTGGCGATCGCTTCGACACGGATGGCAGCGAGCGCACGGTCGGGATCCAGACGGATACGCTGTACCGTGGCGTGGTTGTAATCGTTCCAGTACACAGTCTCGTTTTCAGTTTGCAGAGCCGGCACCAGCCAATCGTCAATGTTATCGGGATATATCAGCTTGACCGATTCGGTATCGCCGTTTACGTATTCCACGGTGATGCGCACATTTTCAACACCGGTCTGCATCGCATTGGTGGTAGATACAAACAGAACGGCCAGTTCCCGGGCGGCGCCGCTCAGCGGAATGGTGATGCTCGTGGGAAAATTATCCCAAACCGAGGCGCAGGCGACGTTTTCATGCTCGCTCGGCGTCGCAAAGGGGATACCCGAGGGAGTGCGGAGGATACCGCCACAGCTGCGAAGGGCACTGTCGTCCACGAACAGTTGATTGTGTCCACGATGATTCCATTCCCACGCATAGCGTCCGTTGGGAAAGACACCGATCGAGTACCCCTCGGGACGGGGACTCAGAAACTCCCGATTGTGGATGTCGGTGAGAGAACAGTTGAAGCTGTCAGAAATATCGATCGGTTGGAACACGCCGCCCACAGGTGGCAAGACGTTGGGCTTGGCGGCGATCTCATAATCTGCCGCCAGCAATGCCTCGTAGTCGCCCTTTTTGACACGCAGGAATAGCGTATGCCGCCCGACGGCGTGTCCGGCGGTGGCACAGACGGTGTTGCCGATGATCTGCAGATCGTCGAGTGCTTCGGAGATGTCGATAGCGTCGAGCAACGTACCGTCGGTTACACGGAAGAGCATATCACCGCCCGCCGTTGTCAGCGTGGTAAATGATACCTGCGGTAGCGTTCCTTCACCGTGTACCACACGCAGGCGGAACGCACCGAGTTTGTCGGTTTCCACATCGAGGAAGCATCCTGCCGGTGAGGGAGAGAGCGTATAAGGAACGGCGGTACCGTCCAACAGCACAGCCTCCACACCGTCAGCTTTCATCGGCAGACGGAGCCGCTTGGTGGCGGCTCGGTCACAGAAGATCTCCCATTCTTCTTCACGGCCACAGCGTCGATATGTAAGGGTAATATCTTTTAAGGACAGTGAAGCGTGATCCCAGTCCTCGGGGAGGCCGGGAGCAATGGTAATGACATCGTCCAAGGCGTTGATGCCAATACCGAACAAGCCCTCCACCACCAGGCGAAGGTAGGTGCTGGAAACATCGGTAAAATCAAGATCGGCGAGATCGGCGGTGCAGCGGGAGGATTGCACGTGTGCTGCCATACCGGGATTGCGTCCGGTGAAATAGCAATCCACCAGACCGTTCAGAATGGCGTTACCCTTGGCTTTGAAGCCACGCTTGAAATACGCCAAAGCAAGATGCGCATTTTCCGAGGGGAAAATGCCGTAGGTGGAGTATTTTTTGGGCTGCCAGTTGGAGCAGTAGGATAACCGTCCGTGCCGCTCGGGGGTTTCGATGCTTTTGATATGATCTTCGGTGTATTTGAGCAGGGTGTACGCCTGCAGATCATCCACCAGATCGCAATCGATCGCCAAATATACCGTGGAGAGCTCGGGGGCGGGGTGGACGAGACAGTTGCCCACGGTATCGACCGATTCAGCGATGACGCCCTCGTTTGCCAGCCACAGTTTTTCCTGAACGGCGGTGCGGATCTTGTGAGCACGATTTTCAAACACTGCGGAGGAGAGGCCGAGCTTTTTTGCCAGCTTTGCCATGGCCGTGTTGGCACGGTAGTTGTAGGCACTGGCCTGCGCACAGCCTGCACCGTTGTAGGAGTGACCGTCCGAGATCCAGGTGTTTAAGAAGTTTTGATACAGTCCGTCACCGTCGGGATCAAAGATTCGCTCCTCCCAATCGAGCATCGCACAAAACTTATCAAAGTATTGCCGTGCAAGCTGCAGATCGCCTGACCACTCAATATGATGCAGCATCATATCCAGCGCACATTCCTGCATATTGTAGTAGGCCATAGTCTCGCCCAGCAAGTAGGGGAGATAGCCGGTACTGTTTTCAATGTTGTGATAAGGCGAAGGACCGTCGCCCTCGCGGGCACCGCCGCCGTCGAACCACACGCGTTCCTCCCCGGTCGCCGTTTCGACCATCTGACCGAGATGTGCGGCCATAACGGCTTTTACACGGTCGTTCCAACCGAGAACGGTGGGAGCGTACCAGTTGCGCCAGCCCAAAAACGGTGAGTGATAGCCGAAAGCACCGTGGTGGAAGGAATTGTGATGATACGATGCATCCAAAGCGATCACGGTGGGGGCGACGGTCAAATCCAACGGATGATCAGGAGTTTTTAAGCTGATGCAGACGTGTTTTTCACAAATCTGCTGCTTGATATACCTGATCGGATCGGGGTGAGCAAGCCACGTGTCCGCCGTACCTTCATCGGGATTGTGAAGGATGAGAATGTATCCGTCGAGTTCCTTGCCGGCTTCGATCACAGCAGAAATTTTGACGATACCGTCGTCTTCGTTCTGCGGTGTACTGTTTAGGAAGGAGCTGGGATACGGCGCTTCGGCGGCAGCAGCAGAGCCGATACCGAACTGAGCATCAAAGCTGGTGACGATCTGCATTTCGTCGCCGCTCGGATGCCGTACCGTTGCCCAATTTTTCGAAACGGTGACGGTGTTACTTTGACAGTCGGAGGCGTGGAAATAGCGTTTGGCCTCATCCTTGTATTCGAACCGCCCGATATATTCGGTCAAGCCGCCAAAAGCGGCAACAAAGAGAACACGCTGATCGGTGGTGATTTTATACCGTACCAAAAAACCGTCGTCGGGCAGGAGAGGATATGCCTCGATTCGAACGTCGACGTCGGGAAACCACGGGGACATTTGGGATAATTCGTAGGTCATACCGCCGTTTTTGAACTCGGTACGAATATCCTCCGAATTGTGAAACCAACGGGAGCTGATGTCCATATCGTCCGAGTAGAAAAAGCCGACCCGCTGCCCCGGCGTTAGGGCGAGACCGCTGGTCAACGTGCCGCATTTCGCATAAAAACTGACCAGATTCTTTTCCCAATCCGTGAGCGCTCCCATAAATTGCGGAGCGTCGCCCGCAAACGTAAAAAAGCGGGCGCTTTTATCGTCGTTTTTATGGGAGCCGTAGAGCGTGCGGTTAAACACCTCTGAGCTGCCGGTTATGGAAAATCCGTTTTCCGTCGGGGTATAGCGTGCGTTTGACATGGAAAACCCGCCTTCCGTGGTTGATCTTTGATGACTTCAGCATAGCACACCGCACAACAGAAAACAAGGTTTTTGCATCGGGAGAGCCGAAAATCTTTTATTTTTATTGCATCGCCCACCAAAGCGGTGTACAATAAAAGAGGAACAAAGCAAAGGAGTGAAGCGTATGTATACGATCTATGTAAAATTCGATTGTCTGCCCGAAAAACGGGAGGCGTTCATCGCCCGTGTAAAGGCAGAGGGGATCCTGGATGCCATTCGTGCGGAGGACGGTTGTATCCGTTATGACTACTACCTTTCCGAAAAGGATGACACCGAGCTGCTTCTCATTGAGCAGTGGGAGTCGAAACGGCATCAGCAGATCCATATTGAGCAACCGCACATGGCACAGCTGCGTGAACTGAAGGGTGAGTATATCACCAACACGACGCTGGGCGAAATTGAATTAAAATAACGGGTTTAAGAAGCGGAACGGAGGATTTATATGAGAAAAGCCGCTATGTTCATCGCCTGTTTTACGGTTTGCTTGCTGTCGCTGACAGCCTGTAGCACTTCCGATACCACTCAAAAAACGCAGCCTGTAAGCTCAAATGGGACAACGACTACCACGACGACGGAAACGGTGGCGATCACACCGACATCGAGCGACAATGAGGATGTTGTGCCTCCGGAGGCGGGACCGTTCACGGTGCTTGCTGAGGGCGTGGAAGCGGACACCATTTGTTACTATCAGGGCTCGGAAAACTATCCGTTTTGCGTGATCGAAAAGGACGGAAAATGCGGCGTGATCGATTATGCAGGCAAACCGGTCGTGCCGATGATCTATAACGAGATCTTTCTGACCACGGTGGAGCCTTACAGCGAAGAGATAAAGCTGTGCATCGGAGACAACTATCCGACGGAAGTATATTGGATCGAAGCCGACGGCACGCTGGTACGTGATGAAGGTTACGGCGGCTGGGGCTTTGAGTACAGCGAAGACGTCTGCTGGTATGACGGCAAGCCGATCATCGTGGATATGTTCGGTCCTTTCGATGCTGAGCGGGAATACGACTACGACGAGTATTGTGATCTGATGTCGGGATATGTGACGTTTGGCTTGGATTTCACAGTCTACGGACTGCCGTCGGTTATTCCCATTCGGGAAGTGAGTGAGCTGGGAGAGGAACTGACGTACGCTTCGGACAACTATGCGTTGTTTGATCTGAAAACAGCAAAGCTGTTGACGGGATTTATCTATGAGGATTACTCGTATGGATTTGTCAACGGTCTTATGGCGGTAAAGCGGAACGGTAAATGGGGCTATATCCGTGAAAACGGCACGGTGATCACGGGCTTTGTATACGATCCGGTTTTCCATGAGGAGTCGGATGAATACAGCATTACCCGGCTGTATACGCCGATCAACGGCTACATTGCGGTAAGCCAGCGGGGAAAGTGGGGTATTATCGATACGGATGGAAAGACTGTGATAACACCGCAATTTGAGGACATCACCCAGGTAGACGGGCAGGGCAGATTCTGGTTCAAGCAGAATGGTACCTGGACGGCAGCAAAGCTGACAAAATAATGCGATCGGCGGCAGGAAGATCCTGCCGCCGTTTTTGCTGTGGAGTGGGCATTCTCGCCGTGGTAGAGCGAAAAAATGCAATTCTCTCACAGCGCTTGGAACCGTATAGTTCAAAAATTGCGGAGTAGATTGCCTTTTTTGTGCGGCGCATCGTATACTGGGAGCAACGTGTCGAAAGGGTGATCACTATGCAAAAGAAGGAAATTAAGATCGTGGCGGATTCCTCATCGGATATATTGAAGATGGAGGGAATTGCGTTCGAATCGGCGCCGCTCAAGATCATAACGGCGGAGAAGGAATACATGGATGATGCCGCACTGGACGTGCGTGATATGGTGGAAGCGTTACAGCATTACAAAGGACGCTCTACTACTTCCTGCCCCAACGAAGCGGATTGGTTGGCGGCGTTTGGTGATGCAACGTGGGTGTTTTGTGTGACCATTACGGGGACGCTGTCAGGCAGCTATGCAGCGGCGTGTATGGCAAAGGAGACGTACGAAGAGACCTATCCCGATCGGCACGTTTTCGTGCTGAACACATTAACTGCCGGCCCGGAGATCCGTTTGATTTTGGAAAAGCTGCAGGAGCTGATCAAGGAGGGTCTGTCGTTTGACGAGGTTGCGGAGCGGATCACGGCCTACCGTGAAAAGACGGGCTTGCTGTTTATGCTGGAATCGCTGCAGAATTTTGCTAAAAACGGGCGGGTCAGTCCGCTTCTCGCACGTGTAGTGGGTGTTCTTGGCGTACGGATCGTAGGAAAAGCGAGCGACGTAGGCGATCTGGAGCCGCTCGATAAATGCCGTGGCGAGCAAAAAGCGCTGAGCACGGTGATGAAACAGCTGAAAGAGCAGGGGTTTGTCGGTGGGCGTGTGCGTATCGCTCATTGTTTCAATGAGGCGGCGGCACACGAGCTAGAACAGCAAATCAAGGCGGCTTTTCCGACGGCGCAGGTGGTGGTTTATCCGTGCCGTGGATTGTGTAGCTTTTATGCTGAACGAGGCGGTATGCTGATCGGGTTTGAAAAGGAAGGCGCATAAATCAAACAGGCGGCAGGAGTACCTGCCGCCTGTGGTTTTTGGGGGAGAGAAATTATGCTTCGAATTCCCGCCGTTTGCGTCGGCGGACACGGTTGATGTGCCGCTCAAAATCACCGCTGTTGATGAGCGTTGCCAGCACGATTTGTATAAACGTCGGCACGGTGCAGGAATAAAACCCGAGCTGCTCGCTATACGGCTTGACCAGGGCTTTGGGAAGCACCATATATCCCACACGCAGGGAGGGCGAAACCGTTTTGGAGAAGGTGTTCATGTAAATAACGTTATCGGCGGTGGTGTGCGAAAACAGGGTTTCCTCCGCTTTTTTGGAAAGCGAAAATTCCGATTCAAAATCGTCCTCCACCAAATAACGCTCGTCAGCGGCGGCCCAGCGCAAATATTCGTGTCGCTTGGAGGCATCGGCGGTGACGCCGCTGGGAAAACTGCGATAAGGGGAGAGATGCAGCACCGAAGCGTCGGTTGCCCACAACGCCGTGCTGTCCACACCGTTTTGACCGAGCGGCAGGCGGCGGTAGGTGACGTCGCACGCACGGTAGACCTGCTCGATCTGCTTGTAGGAGGGGGCTTCGATAGCATAAATTCGTTCCCGCCCCAGCAGCTCAACGATCAAGCCGTAGAAATATTCCGAGCCGGAGCCGATAACGATCTGTTCTGCATCGGCGGTGATGCCACGGCTTCGTGCAAGATAGCGACTGATAGCGCCTCGCAGCTCGGTACATCCCATATTGGGTGAGCGATCAAGGATCGCTTCGCCGTGATCACTGATGACGGCACGCATTGTCTTGGCAAGCACCGAAAACGGAAATCCCGCCTCCTCACCCGAACGGTGCGGCGTCGGTATGACGGTCGGCGTGTTCGCCGTGCCGACAAACCCGTCATCGGTGCGAAAGCATACAAAATACCCGCTTCGCTCGTGCGGCTCAACGTACCCCTCGTCGCACAGTAGGGCATAGGCGTGCTCTACCGTCACGGTGCTGACATCTGTCTCCTCGGCAATGGTGCGTTTGGAGGGAAGCTTTGTGCCGTACGGATAGATCTCTCGAACAATATCTTCCCGCACCTGCCGATATAACTGCAGATAGGCGGGTGTGTGATCCTCTTTTTGAATACGGTACTTCATCTGGTTATATAATTTACTCCTGTTCTGACTATTTTTATATTACCAAAATCAGTATATACTGATTTTATCAAAAAAGCAAGGGGGAAGTGCCGTGCCACACAATCATCAAAAAAAGATAGCGGTCATTAACGATTTCTGCGGCTTTGGGCGCTGTTCCATTGCGGCATCGCTTCCCATTATTTCGGCTCTGAAGATACAGTGTTGTCCTGTACCGACCTCGATTTTTTCCAATCATACGGGCTTTGACAGTTTCTATTATACAGATTTTACCGAGCATATGGACGCCTATATCGACGAATGGGCAAAATTAGAGCTGCAGTTCAACGGCATTTTGACCGGGTTTCTCGGCTCGCCGGAGCAGATCGACATTGTGCATCGTTTCCTGGAACGGTTCAAGACCGAACGTAATGTTACCGTGGTGGATCCGGTGATGGGGGACTACGGCAAGCTGTATCCGACGTATTCCCCCGATCTGGCGGCACGAATGGAAACGCTGCTTCCGTATGCCGATATTTTGACTCCTAATTTGACCGAAGCGTGTATCCTGACCGGTACGACGTATCATCCCGATATGGACGGACGCGAGCTGGAGGCATTGTGCGAGACGTTACATGCGATGGGACCGAGCAAAGTGGTCATTTCAGGCTTGGAACGTGGTGACGACCTGGAAAACTTCGTTTATGAAGCGGGGAAAGCACCACAGGTAATTCGGGAGCATAAGGTAGGGCCGTGCCGCTCGGGAACGGGAGACGTGTTCTCATCGATCCTTGCTGCCGATGCGGTAAACGGGGTTTCGCTGACGGAGTCGGTGCAGCACGCCTCGGCGTTTATCGCCCGTGTGTTACGTCGTACGATGGAGCTGGATCTGCCGAAAACGGACGGGATCTGTTTTGAGGAATTCTTAACTGAGATTGGGGATATGGTATGAAAATCCCAAAACTTAGGTTGATGTGCATAACCGGCGTGATGACGGCAGTGGTGTTCGTATTCACCGCCTATTTTCACATTCCGAGCCACACGGGGTATACCCACGTAGGCGACGCTTTTATTTTTTTGGCGGCGTGTGTGTTACCGCTGCCGTACGCACTGTTCGTCGGTGCAGGCGGCGCTTTGCTTGCTGATTGTCTGACGGGATTCGCTTTATGGGCGCCCGCTTCGGTGATTATTAAAGCTGTCACTGTACTTTGCTTTTCGTACCGCTCGGCGCATATTATATCGTGGCGAAACATACTCGCCCTGATTCCGTCGGCGGTACTGTGCATTGGCGGATACTATGCGTATGAAGCGTTGATCACTTCCAACTTTTCTGCGCCGCTTGCCGGTATCCCGGGATATATCACGCAATCGTTGCTCAGCGCAGGGTTGTTTATTGCGTTGGGAGCGGCGTTGGATAAATTACGTATAAAACACTTTTTGAAAATCGGAGGACTATCACGATGATGACCATTACCTATCCCGTGAAAAACGGGCTGTATGTCAATATGACCAACCGTTGCCCTTGTGCCTGCACGTTTTGTCTGCGCCAAAACGCCGACAGCGTCTACGGCTCGGAGCCGCTGTGGCTGGACCGTGAGCCGACGGTGGAGGAGGTTTGCGCCGACATGGATCGGCGGGATCTTTCACAGTACGATGAGGTGGTGTTCTGCGGCTACGGCGAGCCGACCGAGCGGTTGGATGACCTGCTCAAGGTAGCGGCGTATATCCGTTCGAAAAGCAATATTGCGATCCGCATCAACACCAACGGGCTGGCAGATCTGATTCACGGCGAACGCACGGCTCCTCGGTTGAAAGGATTGATCGATACCGTATCGGTCAGTCTTAACGCCACCAACGAGGAGGACTACAATGCGGTGGTCCGTCCGAAGTTTGGCATCGGTTCGTATGCGGCGATGCTCAAGTTCACCGAGGACTGTGTGCAGTACGTACCTCACGTAGTGATGACGGTGGTGGATGTGGTTACGTCTCCTGAGGAGCAGGAGCAGTGCCGTCGCATTTGTGAATCGATCGGTGCGACGCTGCGTGTGCGTCCGTACGAGGAATGATACGAAGCAACACAACACTCTTCGCTTTTTTTTGCGGGGAGTGTTATTTTTTGCAAATTAACAAAAGATAAACATCTCGATAAACAATTGCAAACAACTGCTGTGTATACTGAGGTCACAATCAAATGAAAAGGAGCAGATGATCATGGCAGAGTTTTTGAAGAAGGCATTTCGGGATATGAAGGAAAGTGCAAAGGCACAGCACGAGGTGGACAAAGCGGAGTTCCGGGCGGTCAAGGCGGAAAGCCGTGCGAGCTTTGAGGAAAACCGTTTTCACAACACCTACGCCAAAGCGAAGGCAGATGCCAAGCAGAGCTGGGATGACGCCCACATGAGTCCCTCCGAAAGAGCGGAAAAGGCACAGGCAGAGCGTGAGAAGAAGATCGCTGCGGCCAAGGAAAGAACCGAAGCGGCGACTCAGCGCCTGGAAGAAGCAAAGAAATAAAGAAAAATCGCTTCCAAAAACCGATACGGCGCGATGCTTTTGACATCGCGCCGTGTTTTGTAAACAAAACTTTAACATTTTGTCGATATAGTGTATACTTGAAAGGAAGGGGGTGCTTCGGGTGTTCAAGATTTTGGTAGTCGAGGATGATCGTGCGCTCAACCGTTCGATTTGTTCGTTCCTCAACCAAAGCGGCTATGAAACCACAGGCTGCCTCAGCGCCGAGGAAGCGTACGATGCGATGTATGAAACGGTGTTTGACCTGATCATTTCGGATATTATGATGCCGGGGATCGATGGGTTTGAGTTTGTCAAAACGGTGCGGACGCTCAATGAAAATATTCCGATTCTGTTTATGACGGCTCGTGACGATTTTGCTGCCAAGCAGCGGGGATACCGTGTGGGCGCCGATGATTATATGGTGAAGCCGATCGATCTGGACGAGCTGTTTTTGCGGATCGGTGCGCTGCTGCGCCGTGCGAAGATCGCTTCCAGCCGTCGGTTGGAGGTCGGTCAGTTCGTGATGGACGTCGATGAGCACACCGCCTATCTCGGTGAGAATGAGATCTCACTGACGCAGCGTGAGTTTAATTTGCTGTATAAGCTGCTTTCGTACCCCAAGAAGACCTTTACCCGCACCCAGCTGATGGACGAGTTTTGGGATGCCGAATCCTCCTCCGGTCCACGCACGGTCGACGTGTACATGACCAAACTGCGTGCCAAACTGGCTGACTGTGACGATTTTGAGATTGTAACGGTGCACGGACTGGGATATAAGGCGGTGCTGAAATGAAAAAAGAGAAGGTAGTCAAATCGCTGCTGCACGAAGCACAGCGAGGTGTTGTCGTCTTTTTGCTGGTCGCCTTTGTGATCACATGCTGTCTGACGCTTTTTCTGTCATTGCTTTCGCAGGAAATGAATATCACCTTTACCAACGATACCGTTGAGCGCGCGGCAAAGATCACATTTATCAACGTACTGCTTATCAGCTTTTTGCTCACAGTACTTGATGCTGTGCGTCGGTACGTGGTAATTCGGCGACCGGTAAAACGAATCACCGACGCTGCCGACCGCATGATGCGGGGAGATTTCAGCGTGCGCATCGAGCCGGTGCGTGGCGTGTGGGATGAGGAGAGCTTCGACCGTGTCGTATCCTGTATTAACAAAATGGCAGAGGAGCTCTCCGGTACGGAAACGTTGCGAGCAGACTTTATCGCCAACGTATCTCACGAATTAAAGACGCCGCTCGCAGCAATGCAAAATTATGCCACGTTGCTTCAAAAGCCCGATTTGAGTGAGGAGGAGCGTGTGGAATATGCTGCAGCGATTGCGTCCTCCTCCAAACGGTTGGCGATGCTCATTACCAACATCCTCAAGCTCAACAAGCTGGAAAACCAGCAGGTATTCCCCCAAACCGAGCCGTACAATCTCGGTGAGCAGCTGTGCGAATGCTTGTTGCAGTTTGAATCCGTTTGGGAGAAAAAGAATATTGAGATCCAAACCGACATTGCTGGCGACGTGATCATTCATGCGGATGCGGAGCTGCTATCGCTGGTTTGGAACAATTTGCTGTCCAACGCCTTCAAGTTCACGGAAAATGGCGGGCAGGTATCGGTCACGTTGACAGAGGATCAGGAAATGGTCACCGTTAGCGTGGAGGACACCGGCTGCGGTATAGACCGTGAGGTGGGTCGGCATATGTTTGAAAAGTTTTATCAAGGCGACACCTCCCGAGCCACGCAGGGAAACGGCCTGGGTCTGGCTTTGGTCAAGCGGGTGGTGGATATTGTCGGGGGAGATATTGCCGTCGAAAGCGAAGTGGGACACGGCAGCCGATTTACCCTTGTTTTGCAAAAGACGGCGTGTCCGTCATCACAACGTTAACAAAGGAGACAGTGTAGGATGGAACCTCAAAACACGTCGTTTCGTTATAGTTATTCTGCAAAAGAGCAGGCGGAAATTCGTCATATCCGCGAAAAATACGCCCCGCCGGCAGAGGAGAACACTCTGGAGTGCCTGCGTCGCCTGGATGCCCGTGTGACGCAAAAGGCGCAGATGTACGCTTTGATCGTCGGCATTCTCGGAGCCATGCTGTTGGGTTTTGGCATGAGTTTAATAATGACCGATCTCGCCGCTAAAATCGGGTTGCCGTACGCATTTGCCTTCGGTATACTTGCCGGCGTCATCGGTTTGGTTGGCGTGGCGTTGGCATACCCGGTCTATAACCGTGTTATACAGAAGGAGCGAGCTCGTATCGCTCCGAAGATCCTGCTTCTTACCGAAGAATTGATGAAATAATCGTGTGTGATAACAACTCTCCACCGTGTTTTCGGCGGGGAGTTTCCGTTTGTCGGGAAAAAACGACCGCCTATCGCAAACGTATTGCCGGGAAATCGGTGGTGTGATATACTGTAAGCAAGGGGGGAGCGTTGTGAGATGTCGTGTGATTTTGGACCCTCGCTGTGAAGAAGAAATAGTGATCTACGCCCGTGAGCGCACCCCGTTGGTTGAAGCGGTGGAGCGGTTGGCGACAGAGCAGGAAACACGGCTGATCGGGTATACCGAGCGTGATATAGTACCGTTGTCGCTGCCGGAGGTGACCTGCTTCATTGTTGAGCAGGGAAAGGTGTATGCTTTGTGCGGTGAACAACGGCTTCTGATGAAATGCCGCTTATACAAGCTGGAGGAATGTTTACCGTCCGAGTTTGTCAAGATCAATCAATCGTGTGTGGCAAACCTCGGTCAGGTCGCTCGGTTTGCCGTGTCGCTCGGCGGCTCGCTGAAGGTGTGCTTCAAAAATGGGTACAGCGATTACGTATCCAGACGGCAACTGAAAACGGTGCGGGAAAAGGTGGGAGTGATTCGATGAATCGGTACGTCAAGGAGTTTTTGCGGCGAGGGATGATGTTCGGTGGGTTCGGGCCGATCATCGTCGGAATGATCTATCTGATTTTGGAACAGATGCTGCCGGAGTTTTCGTTGAACGGAGGCGAGGCGTGTATGGGGATCGTGTCCACGTATGTGCTGGCGTTCCTGCAGGCAGGAGCCTCGGTGTTCCAGCAGATCGATACCTGGTCGCCGCTGCGGTCGCTGCTTTGCCATTTTTCGGTACTGTACGTGGCGTATGTTTCCTGCTATTTGATAAACACCTGGATCCCGTTTGACCCGACGGTGGTGCTTCTTTTTACGGCGATATTCCTCGTGCTGTATCTGCTGGTCTATGCGATCGTGGTCGTGTCGACACGGTTGATCAGCAGAAA
Organism: Acutalibacteraceae bacterium; assembly: GCA_045630285.1. GTDB lineage: Bacteria > Bacillota > Clostridia > Oscillospirales > Acutalibacteraceae > RGIG3009. Next base: position 21,365 of record JAZQSX010000042.1, read on the forward strand.
ACTGAACAAAACCTTTCGATAAAGAAGGCGGAGCGTACGCTCCGCCTTGTTTTTATGCGTCAACTGTGCTATACTTGCTGTGAAAGGGGGGGATCGTGATGGTCGATGTGGTAGCGGCACTCATTTGGGACGGACCGAGGTTTATGATCTGCCAGCGTCCGGTGCATAAAGCACGGGGCTTGCTATGGGAATTCGTCGGCGGCAAGGTGGAAGCGGGCGAGAGCCACGAGCAGGCGCTGATTCGTGAATGCCGTGAAGAACTGGCGGTGACGCTGTCGGTGGGCAAGCAGTTTATGCAGGTCGTGCATACCTATCCCGACATCACCGTGCGGCTGTCGCTGTACCACGCCACCATTACCGAGGGCGTGCCGCAAAAGCTGGAGCACAACGATATTCGTTGGATCACCCCGGATGAGATCCCCCAATACGACTTTTGTCCTGCAGATACCGAGATCCTTGAAAAAATCATCCGGGACTACGCCGCAGAGGCGCCGGAGTATTTGTCGGAGCAGATCATCACGTATCTCGGTAATAAGCGAGCGCTGCTGGATTTTATCGGTACGGCGCTGGATGTGGTGCGGGAGGAACTGGGACAGGAAAAGCTCGATATGGTTGACCTGTTCGCCGGTTCCGGTGTGGTATCACGGTATTTTAAGCGGTATGCACGCACACTGTATGCAAACGATCTGGAATCGTACTGTAAGACGATCAATGAGTGTTACCTCGCCAATCGGGACGAGGTGAATCATGAAGTATTGGCACAGTATTTTGCCAAAATAAAAAACCGATTGGATGCGGGGCCGCTCACGGCGGGATTTATCACGGAATTGTACAGTCCACGGGACGATGAGCATATTCAGCAGGGAGAGCGGGCATTTTATACCGCCCGTAACGCCCGTTATATCGACACGGCACGTTGTTTGATCGATACCGTGCCGGAGGAGTACCGCTGCTATTTGTTGGCCCCGCTGCTGTATGAAGCCTCGGTGCATAACAACACCGGTGGTGTGTTCAAAGGATTTTATAAGAACTCGGAAACGGGTATCGGTCAGTTTGGCGGCAACGGGCGGCACGCGCTGTCACGCATTATGGCGGACATCGAACTGAAGCTGCCTGTTTTCAGCCGCTACGCCTGTGAGGTCCACGTGCTGCAGGAGGATGCCAACGCCTTGGCGGCAACGTTGCCGCCGGTCGATCTGGTCTATATGGATCCGCCGTACAATCAGCACCCTTACGGGTCAAACTACTTTATGCTCAACCTGATCAACGATTACCAACGGCCGCAGGAGATCAGCTGTGTTTCGGGTATTCCCAGCGGGTGGAATAAATCGGTGTACAACAACCGCAAATCCGCCAAAGAAGCGATGCGGGATCTTTGCCGCAAGCTTGACACCAAGTATCTGCTGATCTCCTTCAGCGACGACGGCTTCATTTCCCGTGACGAGATGACGGCGATGCTGTCGGAGGTGGGCGATGTGCGGGTGCTGGATCGGGAGTACAATACGTTCCGTGCGTGCCGCAATCTTTGTAACCGTGATATCCACGTCAAAGAGTTTTTGTATCTTGTCAAAAAGCGATGAGGAGTTACATCTCCTCATCGCTTTTTTGTTTTGGATACGGTTTCAAAAGGGTTTCAAGTAATGTGGAACCCTCAAAAGGGAAAAGCCCTTTTCGCAGCCTGCAAGCACCCGTTTGACACTTTATAAAACAAAGCCGAGGGATGACCATAAGGTCACTCCTCGGCTTTTAATTTACTGCGCCGGTGTGTAAGGTTATAGATTATGCCGGTAACAGCTGACTAGCAATCTATAGGTTATTTTCCCTAGAACTCGTAGGTGTTAAATCCATATCCTGCGTTGCTTGAAAGGGTAATAACATCCTTGTCAACCTCAAAACCGCCTGTAACGCCTTTTTCAGGATCTGTAAAAGAAAAGAATGAATCAAGATCAGCTGAAACAATATTGTCCTTTGCAACAACAACAGCAGCTGCAGCGGCTATGGCAAGCTTTGATTCAGACATACATCCAACAAGACAGGTTTTACCATATTCTTTTGCAATATCGCTAATTTGAAGTGCCGTGTAAATTCCGCCACATTTCATAAATTTAATATTAACTATATCACAGGCATCGTGTTCACAAACGATTCTTGCCTGCTCAGGAGAATGAACACTTTCATCGGCCATAATAGGAATTGGTGAAAGCTTTTTAATTTCAGCCATTCCGCGAATATCCCAAAAAGGAAGTGGTTGTTCCGCCTCGCTGATATTAAATTTCGCAATCTCATTGAGAACGTGTAACGAGGTTTCAATATCGTAGCCCTGATTTATATCAATTCTAAGATCTATTTCGTCACCAACCGCTTTTCTGATTTCGCGCAAAACCTCGATATCCTTGTTTGGCTCAATTCCGCATTTAATTTTAAGTATTCTAAACCCCTGATTAACGCGCTCAACACATTCTTTCACCATTTCTTCGATAGTATCAATGCCTATAGTAATATCTGTTTGTAGAGAATCGGTTTTTGCACCAAGCAGCACATGAACAGCTTTTCCCTCTTTTTTGCCAATTATATCATAGCAGGCAACATCAATAGCTGCCTTTGCAGCAGGGTTAAACAAAAGTGTTTTTTCCATTTTTTCGTGAATTGCTGCTATATCGGTAGGATCCATTCCAATAAGGCTCGGTTTCATAAATTCAATCGCAGCAACAACAGTATCCAAAGTTTCGCCTGCAACAAGAGGAGCGGGAGCGGCCTCTCCAAGTCCGTAAATTCCGCTGTCTGTAATGATTTTAGTGTATATTCTGCTTGAACGGTCAGAGCCGGTTCCAAATGCAATTTTAAACACTTTTCTTCTCTTAAAGCTAACAAGCTTTGTTTGAATATCAATGATTTTCATTTAACCACTCTTTCCGCCATGATTTTACAACCACCTAATTTTATAATAAACAAACTTTCTTGTCAATGAAACTACAGATGCTTGTATGAGAACATTTTTGAATGTTGGATAAAAAGAAAGATTCCCATTGGGACATTTAAAACAAGTGTAAGTCACCTAAGCGTGATTGAATCTTGGGAACAATTGATTTTCGCTTTGCGAAATCAATTCAGCCAAAACTGCACCACTGCCCCCAAAAGGTTCATAGTAAAGTAAAAATAAACCGCGAGAATTTTTTCTCGCGGTTTATTTTGGTCGGAGTGACAGGATTTGAACCTGCGGCATCCTGCTCCCAAAGCAGGCGCGCTACCAACTGCGCCACACCCCGATAGGGATAATAACATCCAATGTTTCCTCATTATAATGCTTTTTGGGGATGGTGTCAAGAGCTTACAAGGGACAGGCAAAAATCGACGCCGTTTTGCATAGGGTGTGGGGAGGAGGCGAGACGATGTTCTTTTTGGCTTTGTGGGACGCCGTGTCCCGCATGTTTTTTATGGCGTTGCAGGTGGTCAATTCCGGATCCTTTCCGCGCCCGCTGACCGCCCAGCAGGAGCAGGCGTATTTGGTTGCGTATCACGAAAAAGGCGATCTCGAGGCTCGGGGAAAATTGGTGGAGCATAACCTGCGCCTGGTCGCACACATTATCAAAAAATACTACAGTTCGGTGCGGGATCAGGATGATCTCATTTCTATCGGAACGATTGGACTTATCAAAGCGGTGAACACCTTTGATCATACCAAAGGTGTTCGCTTGGCGACCTACGCCTCACGGTGCGTGGAAAATGAGATATTGATGCACTTTCGTGCCTCACGCAAAACGGCGCAGGACGTTTCGATCATGGAGCCGATCGAAACCGATAAAGAGGGGCATACGCTGACGCTGATGGACGTGATCGCAGCGGAGGATACGATCGCTGACGACCTGGAAATGAAGGTGAATGCGACCAAGCTGTACCGCTATATGGAGGAAACGCTGACCGATCGTGAAAAAGAGATCATCGATTGGCGCTACGGGCTGACACGGCAGCCGATGACACAGCGTGAAGTTGCCAGAAAGCTGAATATTTCACGCAGCTACGTGTCACGCATCGAAAAAAAAGCGTTGGAAAAAATGAGAAAACGGTTTGAGCGCGGCGATGTAAAGTACCCCGTCGGCACGAGAAAGCAGCGGCTATAACCGATTAAATTTGTTTATTTTTGATTTTAGTGTAGACAAGTGAGAAAAATTTGTGTACAATGAGGATATTGTAGATTTCTAAGGAGGATATCGTATATGACTTTCAAAAAGCTGATGCGCCCGGTAATGGCAGTGCTGCTTGTGGCGGCGTGCCTGCTGTGTGCCGCTTGCTCGACCCCCCGGGTCGCAATGACGGTCGGCGACAAAGAATATGAAATGGGCGATTATCTGGCGTATATGTACCTGACGGCTCAGCCGAACTCGTGGCTGTATCAGTACTATGCACAGCAGATGGGTACCGGTATTTTGAACACCACGGATCTGGGCTTGACCTACGGGGATTCCACCGAGCCGATCACTCTGTCTGACTACATCCAGAAGTCCACTCAGGACACGATCTTCCGTCAGCGTGCATTGGAGCTGATGCTCAAAGAAGAGAAGATCGAGTGGGATGCGGAAGAGCTGGCTGAGGTAGAGAAGCAGATCAAGGAAGCGAACCTGCCGAAGGACGCTTTCATTGAGCTTGGCTTCAACAACGATCGTTATCTCAACGCTTACAAAGCGATCACCCTCAACGAGATGTCGTTGTTCAACGGTCGCTACAACAAGGGCGGCACGCAGGAAGTGCCTGAGACCGAGATCCGCAAGTACTTCGATGAGAACTACTACAGCTATTTCATCATCGAGGAAGCGCTGACCAACAGCAGCGGTGCTGCGGTCGACGGTGCCGACAAGTACAAGGAGCTTCTCGGCAAGCTCACCGAAGAGTTCGCTGCTTACGAGGCGAAGGACAGAACGGTAGAGAACTTCCAGAAGCTGTACCGCAAGTACCTGAAGGAAAAGGAAGTCCTGCAGGCGGAGATCAAGGCGGAAGCTGACAAGAAGAAGGAAGAAGCCGACAAGAATTCGCAGACGACTACGAAGCCCGGTTCCGGCACGACGACTACGGCGAAGCCGACCACGACCACCACGACCACGAAGGCTACCACCACGACCACCACGACGGTTGCTACGACAACGGTGGGCGCTACGACGACCGTAACCGGTGCCGGCGGTACGACCACGACCACGACCGCTAACAAGAACGAGTCGACGGATAAGGAAGAGAACAAGGAAGAGGAAAAGACCTTGAACCGTACGGACGTTGTTGGCGAAAATATGGACGAGGAACTGCTCAAAAAGGTGAAGGAGATCAAAGAGGGCGACATCGACATCAAGGAATACAAGAAGGGCGGCACCACCAAGACGGTGGCTCTGATCTTCCGCTTGGATCCCGAAGAGCAGCGCGGCAAGGATAAGGACGGCAAGGAAATCGATTACTACGAGGACAATCGTGACCAGACCTTGCAGCTCCTGAAGTATGACGCTTTCAACGCCGACGTTGAAGCCAAGGTCAAGGCTCTCAGAGCGACTGCCGAGCTGAACGAAAGCGCATTCGATTCCGTTGAAATGGCAAAAATGCTTGGTTTCGAATAATTTTACAGTATCAAATTGCTCCCCCGACCGGATATGCCGGTCGGGGGATTTTTTGCGCTGTAGCGGTATTTTTGGGACAAAAACAGACGACAACACATAGCGAATGTGTCTGAAATCGTTAGGATTTTACCTGATTTAACAATAGAAATTTGCGGGATTCTGTGCTATAACGGAAATAAGAGGAACGCAAAAAAACAGGAGGATTTTACTATCGAAATCCCCCTGCAGGCGATGATCCTTATAAGTTGGTTATATAAAGTGTGGAATGTATTAACGAAGGGGAGTTTGTGTATGAAGCACACACTGAAGCGTTCATTGGCGTACCTGCTGTCGGTGGCATTGGTGGTGACGTGCGCAGTGTCCGGCCTGGTGCTGCCGATTGCGGCTGAATCAGCGGAGGCGCAGAGCACGGTTACTAACCTGCTCGCAAACGGTGATTTTGAACAGGGCACCACCGGTTGGGACAATTGCGCCGATATGATCAAGGAAGGAGTAGGCTACGGCGGTAGCAAGGGCCTTGCCTACGATACGCACGGGTATAGCGCCTTCGCTACGTGGCAGGGCAACCTCGCTCTCGAGCCGCACAGTGTTTACCGTGTGACCTATCGGTATCACGGTGCGCCCGTCTGCATCTATCCGGCAGGCACCAAGACCGATGTGAGCGATTTCGGTCTCAAGACCGCCACGAAGGACTACGGTGATTGGGCGACACGCATCGTGTATTTCACGACGGGCGCAAACCCCGTTCTGTCGAGTGTCCGCTTCGGTCGCACGACGGCGGACACGACGGGCACGACCTACATCGACGATGTCGTCATCGAGAAATTCACCGAAAATGTCAACCAGATCGTCGGCGGTGATTTCGAGAGCCATTCCGTGTCGTGGTTGGAAGCCATCACGAACTCGCAGGTGATGGAGCTGGTGCCCGACCCGCTTGATGCGACGAACACGGTCGCGCTCTGCACAAAGGATAATCACGGGTACTACAAGTATCTCCGTCTCTTACCTGCGCGCCGTTATCGCTTGTCCTTCAAGCACTACGGCGAGTCCCTCAAATTCCAGTTTGACAAGACGGTCGGTCTAAAGACCGACGGCAGCGCCCTCGGCGGCTGGGAAACCACGGGCAGACACGACGAGTGGACGACCGTGTCGCTTGAATTCGACACCTTCAACCAGAACGTCGTCACCTCGAACGGCGCGTACCAGCTGATCTTCGGCTACGGCGTCGGCGCGTACATCGACGACGTCTCGCTCGTGACGATCCCGTCGGTGACGAGTCTGACGCTGAACGCTTCGGAGCTGTCGCTGCGCACGGGTAAAAAATATCAGCTTACCTACACGATGACCCCCGCTGACGCGCCCGTCCCCGGCGGTGCGCTGACGTGGTCGTCCGACAGCCCCGACGTCGTCTCGGTGACGGCGGACGGTCAGCTTTTCGTGCGCGGCAACGCGGGTCAGAGTGCGATCATCACGCTCTCGAACCCTTGCATCTCTGCGTCCTGCACCGTCACCATCCCGACGGACGATCCCGCCGTGGACGCATTCTTTAAGGATAGCGGCATCGGTACGTACACCGTGACCGCCCTCAATTTCGACAAGATCATCGCCTCGGAAGCCGCCTACACGGCGCTGACTGCGGCGCAGAAGGAATACATCACCGAGCTGCTCCCCGTCGGTCGTGATTACCCCGACCTCCTCGCCAAAGCGAAGGAGAAGCAGGCGGAGCTTGCTGCCGACTGGGCGAACTATTACGCTTGTGACGGTGCGGGCGCTCCATACACGGCGGTGGATTTCAACAACTGCCTCTGGATCGCGCAGGCGGCCGAGGAATGGGCGGCGATGAGCGATTCCACCAAAGCACTCGTCAACGCGCAGGTGCAGACCGCCTCGGGGATGACCTTTGACAGAATGCTCGCCGACGCATGTGCGCTACTGCCCGCGCGCGAAGCGGACGACGAAGCACCCGAGGGTAACGACGGTGCGACTGCACCCGTCGAGCCCGAAGATACTGTTGAGCCGGGCAAGATCGTCAGCAGCGGCTCGACCTCCATCACGATCTCCAACGACTGGCGTGACAGCGTCGAGATCCCCGATTATGCGTATTCTATCGCCATCGTTGGCGATACGCAGGTGATCACCGACCGCTCGCCCGAGGGTCTAAAGAAAATCTACGACTGGATTCTTGCGAACAAAGAGGCGAAGAACATTCAGTTCGTTGCGGGCCTCGGCGACATCACCGAGCACAACACCGAGGACGAATGGACGATCGCCGCGGAGCAGATTCTGCGTCTGAAGGGCGAAATTCCCTTCTCGGTCGTGTACGGTAACCACGATGTGTACAACTACAGCACTGCGCTGTACAACCAATATCTGTCCGTAGATGCGCAGTTCAGCCATCTGTCCTCCGACCGTTACGGTCTGTACGAAGAGGGCAAAACGGACAACACTTGGCAGCTCTTTGAAGTCGGCGACGTCAAGTATATGATGATCACGCTGGAGTTCGGTCCGAGCCACGAGGTGCTCGCGTGGGCGGGCGAGGTGTGCGATGCGCATCCCGACCGCAACGTCATCATCACGACCCACGCCTACCTCGACGGCAAGGGCTACGTTATGAACGAAAACCACAGCGGCAGCCCCCACATCAAGGGCGGCGACACCTACGGCACCACCATTTGGGAAGAACTGGTCAGTACGCACGACAACATCGTGCTGGCGTTCTCGGGTCACGTTACCGCCGACAAGGCGATGACGCGCCAGGAAATCGGTAAATACGGTCAGATCGTCACCCAAACGGTGAGCAACCCGCAGACCATCGACGACCAGTCGATGCTCACGGGTATGGTCACGATGCTATACTTCTCGGAGGACGGCACGAAGATGACCGTTTCCGACTACTCGACCATTCAGGAGAAATTCTATGGCGAACCCTACACGGTGACCGTCGACAAGGCGCAGCACCGTCACAAGCCGTCGACCGATCAGTGGTCAGCCGACCTCGGCTCGCACTGGTACGCCTGCTCCTGTGGCGACAAGGCGAACGAAGCCCCTCATGCGTTTACTGCGTGGGAGTTGACCTCGACCGACGGCGTGCAGCAGCGTCTGTGCGCGATCTGCGAATATACGCAGACACTCACCGTGCCCGCCCTGTTCACCGAAGTCGAGCTGCACCGTGCGAGCACGCACGTGTGGTCGTACGATGAGAACAACCACTGGCTGACCTGCTCTTGTGGGGAGGAAAACGTGAGTATGGACGAGCATCTGTGGACCGCGTGGGAGAAGACGGGCACCGCCTCGTCGGCTTCCATCTTCCGTGAGGATAACGTCATCACGCTGTCAAGTTATCTTGAAGGCGCGCCCATCTCGAACGGTGTCGGCGTGCTTGACCCGAGTGCGAACGCGGATGCCGTCGCCCTCGGCGACACCTTTGCCGCCGAACTCAAAGCGAACATCATCGCCGACTTCGAAAAGGAAGGCGACAAGATGGTACACGTCTCGTCCTTCACCATCATCGACGGTATGGTCTATATGACCTACTATGCGAACACCGCTACGGCAGCGGAGAGTGCAGCGCATCAGGAAGCTCGCTTTGCGTACTGTCCCGTTGATGATCCGTCGGATATGACCGTCATCACCATCCAGAAGGTGGGTGACACCGTCGAAGGCCAGAAGGTCGAGATGCTGTACGACACCATTCTGATGAACAAGGACACGAGCGAGATCTTCATTATGTGGACCGCCAAGACCTCGCAGTATTACCGTTTCTATCGCGTGTTTGACGTGGCGACGGGTGAGCTTGGTCCGATCCGCGTCAACCGCTTCAAGGCGGGCGACGTCACCAACGACTTCTCCATCAGCGGTGTCCGCAAAGCGCTCAAGGCGAACGGGATGAACACCCGCTGGATGCTGTCCGACATCGGTATTATGCAGAAGCTGACCTCCCGCGTGGAGGACGGCGTCACGTGGTACTACACGGGTGCCTACATCTGGCAGTTTAACTGCATCATCAAGAGTAAGGACCTCATCACGTGGGAATTTGTCGCCGCTCCCGATTTTGACAACCAGAGCGAGTACGAAAACGCCACCTACGTGCTGGGTGACAAGGTGTACTACTTCGTCCGCCAGTACGACGGCAACTCTACTTTCGACGACGAAGGCAACAAGGTCAAGTGTGCCACGGGCTTCCTGACGGCGTACGACCTCGTGGGTAAGACGTGGGATGCGCCGCTGGAGATCAAGGATTGCCAGTCCCGTTCGGACTTCTTCTACTACAACGGTGAGCTGTACCTGATGCATGCGCCGAAAAACCGCAACGGCATCGGCTTCGTCCGCATCGACACCGAGAACATCGGAAACAGCGAAGCGGTGCTGGTCGCAGATATGCAGAGCAGCTGCTTCTATCCGTTTGCGATGGTGTACGGCAACGATCTGTACATCTCCTACACGGTCAACCGTCAGCACATCCGTCTGGCGAAGGTCGATCTCTCGACCTATTTCGGTGTCAACGAGACCCCGATCGCAGCGCTGCCCGAAACCACCCCCGATATGACCGAAGAGGAAGAGGTCGAGGACGATCTCGATGTGTGGGAGCGCTTCTGCCCCTGCGGTGCGTCGGAGTACAAGGCGCTGCCGATGGGTATGCCGACCGAAACCGATACGGATAAGAACCTCATCTATGGCAAAATCGACCAGAACGTCGGCCTCGGTGCGACGGAGAGCACGACTGTGACCAAGACGGTGGCGGTCGATCTCAAAGCGGGTAGCCGCTATGCGCTGCGCTTCACCGCCAAGGGCGGCACGGGCAAGGTAGAACTCGTCGGTATCGCGGGCGCTGCGGTGACGACGGTCGTCAACGATGCGTGGCGCACCTACCAGTATCTCTTCACCCCGACCACCGACCTGACAACCCTCGATATCAAATTTACCCGCACGGGTGCGACCCGCTTCGATGCGGTGAATATCCAGCTTCTGGAAGCGCCGCAGGATGGCACCTTCAACCTGTTCCCCGGTGCGGATATGACGGTGGAGAACGTCGTTTTTGCCACGGCAACCAGCGGTTTGGGTCCGGTATATAATGCTCCTGCTTCACACGCGACCGATCCCACCGATAGCAGTAATACCGTACTGTATCTGCCCAAGGGCAAAGCTGCCTACTTCCAACTCAACAACGCACTCAAGGGTCTCCAGCTCAACAGCGATATGTACCTGGAGATCACCTTCCGCCGTACCGGCGGTGCGACGCGTCTGCGTAAGAACTGGGGTGCGAACTTCCCGATTTATATCGGTGACCAGGAAGCCGCGACGGCAGATGGTGTGTGGGAGACCTACACCTACTACGTCGCACCCGGCTCCGCTGATCTGATCTACGGCAGCGGCGCGTGGGGCAGCCAGCACATCAGCTTCTACGCCCCGAATGCGGATGCCTACATCGACGACATCGTCATCCGCGAGGTGCCGCGTATCGAAAGCGTGTCCTTCAAGGACGGCAACGTCAAGGTACAGGCAAACACGACGGCGCAGAACCTCGAGGATCAGCTCGTCATCACGCCGCCGACGGCGTGCCCGCTGGATCTTACGAACCTCACGTGGTCGATTGCAAACACCACGACCAACAAGTGGAACCCGACCGATGCGAAGTTTAACGGCACCGAATTCGAGGCCGTGACGCTCAGTGGCAGCACCGTGACCATTGCGCCGCAGGGTCAGAACGGTCATATGACCGAGATCTGGTCGCTCGAGAACGTTAGACCCACCGTCACCGTGACGGTGAGTGAGACCGTGTCGGTTACCGCCCCGATCGAGTGGGTGTACGCCGACGAGGTATTCAACTGGGATATCGACAACACGCTCGAGATGCCGCAAAGCACCATCGACGCCTACGTGACGTACGAAAACGGCACCGACGGCAACAAGGTGCTCTCGCTCCCGACCGCCAAAGATTTCACCATCTTTGCGAAGCCCGAAATGTTCCTCGAGCCCAACACGCGGTATCTCCTTTCCTATCGCTCCAAGGCGGTGGCAGGGGACACGGGCCGCGTATACGCCTATATGTCCAACCAGACCGGTATCGCCCCGCTGAACAACCCGACGGGCAAGGCGATCTTGGAAAGCAACAACACCACGGGTGATTGGGTCACCAATGCGGCGATCTTTGAGACGAATGATGCGCCTGCTAACGATCGCAACTATTCCGTGATGTTCCAGCGCTACGGTGCCGGTACGAACAACGTGATGGTGGATGATATTCGCTTTGTGAAGATCGGCAACGACGACTCTGTCGTGCTCGGCGGTGACTTTGAGTTCAGCGCTCCGACCAATGCGTACTACGACAAGATCATCCGCAACGGCTTCGGCACGATCGAAGAAGAAGCGGACGGCAATCACGTCCTCAAACTCAAAGCAGGTGTCGGTCGCGGCAGTTCCACCGCCATCATGTCAATGGGCTATCTCAAGAAGAACACGGTGTACAAGGTCACCTTCCGCTATCGCGGCGGAGCATTCCTTTTCAACGTTGCGGGCGGCAACGGCTGGGCCTACATCATCAACAACGTCCCGCTGACCAAGAATTTGCCGGCGGCCGCCGAGTGGACCGAGGTTGAGGCCTACTTCGCCTCCGGCTCCGCGACCAACAACAGCAGCAACTGGTCGTCCATGGTGCAGATCGGTACGCCGAACGCCACCGAGCCCGTCTACGTCGACGACATCGTGTTCGACGAAGTAGATGCGGGCGTGTACGTCAAGGCGGTCGCCGCGGCGGCGAATCGTCCGGGCAGCCTGGTGCTCTCCGCAGGCAGCGAAAGCGGCAGCCTGCTGACCACCGTCAAAGCGGGCTCGACCGTCCGCGTTACCGCAAAGCCGAACAGCGGCTATATGATGGTACCCGGATCGCTGCGCTACGTCAAGCGTGACGGTACCGAGGTCAAGATCCTCAACAAGTCGATGAACGCTCTGAACTTCGGTAAGGGAGACGGCACGGTGTACGAATTCGTCCTGCCTGAGGACCACGTCGGCATCACGGCGGACTTCGTTTCCACCGCCGCCACGTCGGTCGGCTTCGACACCATCGGTACATCGCTGCATGTCGGCGCCGGCGGCGATAACTACGACGGCATCCGTTTCCTCAACCGTATGTACTTCGGTGACGGCTTCGATGCAAACTTCGAGACGCTCACCGTGCGCTATGGCGGCGTCGAATATGAGGTCATCGAGATCGGCTCACTGCTCAAGAGAAGCGAGAATGCGACCGACCTGACGCTCGCGAACGCTGAAGCGGCGCTGTCGCTGTCGGGTGTGAATCGGATGTGGAAATCCGTTGCGTACAAGGCGGGAGACAATATGAGTGTCGTCGACTACACGGGCGGCTACATCGACTTCTCGGTCGTGATGCTGCGTGGCAGCAACGTGAGCGAAGAAGCGTTTAACGCTCGTTCGTATACGGCTCGTGGCTATATGAAGCTCGAAGCGGCGGACGGCACGGTCATCACGGTGGAATGTGACAACCAGCTGACCAACAGCATCGACACAACGGCACCGTTGCTGTAAGAGGGGAGAGACAGTGATGAAAACGTATCAAAAGCCGCTGCTCTCCGTGTTAGAGCTTACTAGCGACGAAGCCCTCGCCGCTGTGATACAAAGCGAACCGACGGTTGAGGATAACGACGACGATCTGTCGGTATAACAGCAAAGCAAACACGAAACGCCGCAGCACACGCTGCGGCGTTTCTGCTTTTGCAAAATTTTATTGTCGAGAGGTCTTGACAAACCCGAAATGCTGTGATATACTTTCGCTTGCAGTTGCGGCTTTAGCTCATCTGGTAGAGCGCCACCTTGCCAAGGTGGAGGTAGCGAGTTCGAGCCTCGTAAGCCGCTCCAAAACAAAAGACCGAGTCGAAAGACTCGGTCTTTTTTGCGTTTAATGTCTGGTTTTGTCCTCAAAGCATTCGCAAAAGCGGGCACTGAAGGCCGCTTCTTCGTTGCCGGCATACAGGTGAGACACGTCACCGATACCGGCGCAGCGCAGGGAGGCGATGCCCTCGATGCGTTCCTCGGTATAGAAAGTAGAGACTGCCGACGGCGGGGTGCACATGTGCTGCCAGACGGTGTAGGGCGAGCAGTTCAGCAGGTGAGAGAACAGCACCCCCGACAAGCCGTAGTGACAAACGAATACCAACGTGTCGTGGTTGGCGTGCTCGACGGCATACTGCGTACCGTTGCGGCGATAGCCGTGTTGTGCCAGCACGGCATCGAAAGCGTCACACACCTCGTCGTAAGCGGCGACGGCCTCCACCGAAACCGTGTCATCGTTGCGCCACGCAGTGGGGGAGTAAAGCAGCGGATGTGCATTCATATACTCCGGCAGGATGTCCCAGCAGAGGGTCTCACGACGGGGATAGGTCACCTTGGCTGTCACATAGCTGAACTCTCGCAGCCAGGGGCAGTATTCCGCCGTGATACCCAGCCGTTGCAGGGTCGGCTCGGCGGTCAACCGTGCACGACCGAGCGTGGAACAATAGACGGCGGTGATATTTTCTTTACACAAGCGGTCAGCAAGCAATTCCACCTCACGCTTACCCTTTTCGGTCAGTCCGTCGATGCTGTAATCCGGGTCACCGTGGCGTATAATAAGGATCTTCATAGCATACACCCTCTTTCTGTTTAGTATTGTAGCACAGTTTTTCGTCAAAAAGCAAGAGATACTCTTGACTTCCACAGTGGATTAGAGTATAAAAAAGTTGGGGGTGATCTTATGAAGTTGTTGGAAATGTATCAAATGAAGCAGAGCGAATTGCGTACGTTACGCAATGAGAGATTTACCCAATCCTATGTGAGTGATTTTCAAAAAAATGAACTCATCTGTCAATACAATTCGCTGAACATATACCCTGTGGAACGGCAAACGGTGTTCGGCTTTGGTTGTGCTGCCAGTGAGGGTGCGGCATATGTGTACTCGCAAATGAACGAAGAAAACCGTCGGCGCGTACTGGAACTGTTGCTTGGTGACAGTGGTCTGCGGCAAACGTTTTTCCGCATTCATATCGGCTCTTGCGACTATTCGCCGGAGGAGTATATGCTGGTGGAGGACGGCGATTATGAACTGAAAACTTTCAGCATTGATCACGACCGTCAGTACACTATTCCTTTTTTGAAGGACCTGATTGCGTTCGCACGGGCTCATGGCAGAGAACCATACTTTTTGGCTTCGCCGTGGAGTCCTCCGCCGTTTATGAAAACTAACAACAGTTATGTGCAAGGTCGACTGAAAAAAGAGTGTTATCCGATTTTTGCACGGTATGTGGCAAAGTTTGTGGAGGCGTATGCCAACGAGGGTATCAAGATATCGGCGGTCACATTGGAGAACGAGCCCGATGCCGGCACGCCGTGGGAAAGTTGTCGATACACGCCGGAAGAGGAAGCCGAATACGCCGAACATCTGTATGAAGCGTTGCAATCGTTGGGGCATGAGGTCAAGCTGCTGTGCTTTGATCATAACAAAGGCGGATTCTACAACTATGCCAGCGTCGAATACCCGAGGTTGGGTGATAAATTGTGGGGTGCTGCACTGCATTACTACGATGGCACGCATTTTGACGAGCTGGAGCTGCTTTATAATCTCTATCCTGATAAGATCATGCTGGCAACCGAACTCAGCGAGGGAATCAACGGGGTGCAAATCAACCTGATGAAGGAGATCATCGGCGATCTGAACCACGGTGTCAGCGGTTTTCAGGAGTGGTGTATGCTGTTGGATGAAACGGGTGCACCGTATCACAACCGTCCGTTTGGAAGTAACAGCTCGTTGGTATACGATCGGCAGACGGGCGTGGTTGAAAAACACAGCCGCTGGTACAAGGCGTATATGTTTTCGCATTTCATCGACGTTGGCGCAACGGTGTTGGCAACCTCGTCCTACGACGATGCCATCTATCTGTGTGCTGTGCGCAACCCCGATGGTAAGCTGGTGGTCGTGATCTATAATTCTAAGCCCACCGCAGAGAATGCGTTTGTCAAGACCATGACAGAAAATATGCCGATCACGCTACTGCCTGACACCTGTTATACCCTGATTCTGCAGGAAGATTAAGTTTACGCCGACGGAGACCCTCTCCGCCGGCGTTTGTTATTCACAAAAATTTTACGCATTTCTGTGTCCTCTACCTTGATTTGCCATACCAAAAGTGGTATAATTCCTCTGTTTAACAGAAAGGAAGCCAAAGGTATGATCAAACGTCTTGCCAAATGCATTCGTGAATACCGCCGTCCCACGATACTGACGCTGATTTTCATCGTGTTGGAAGCGATTATCGAATGCCTGATACCGTTTATTACCGCTGACCTCGTCAACCGTATTCAAAGCGGTGCGGAGGTTGCGGATATCTTGAGCACTGGTGCGTTGTTGGTGGGCATGGCGGTGCTGTCGCTGTGTTGCGGCGGTATCGCGGGTTTCACCTGCGCCAAAGCCTCTGCCGGCTTTGCCAAAAACGTGCGGCACGATGTGTTTCACCGTGTGCAAGGATTCTCGTTTGGCAATGTGGACAAGTTTTCCACCTCGTCACTCGTCACCCGCTTAACCACCGATATCAACAACGCGCAGATGGCGTATATGATGCTGATCCGCATTGCCATTCGTGCGCCTATGATGCTGATTTTCTCTATCATCATGGCGTACATCATGGGTGGTGCGCTGGCCACTTCGTTTGTGGTTATTATTCCGGTCTTGGTGACGGGCTTGTTATTGGTAGCGCGCAAAGCGATGCCGGCATTCCGTCGTGTTTTCAAAAAATACGACCGTCTCAATGAATCGATTGAGGAGAACGTACGTGGTATGCGGGTGGTTAAAGGCTTCTCCCGTGAGCCGTATGAAAAGAAAAAGTTTTTTGCTGCCGCCGACGATATTCGGGGTGACTTTACCCGTGCAGAGCGGGTGGTGGCGCTCAACGGCCCGATCATGCAGATCTGTGTGAACTTTAATATGGTGTTCGTGATGCTGGTAGGCTCGCAGCTGGCTGTCACCAGTGCCGGCACGGTCATCAACCTCGGTCAAATGACGGCGATGCTGACCTACGGTATGCAGATCCTGATCCAGCTGATGATGCTGTCGATGATCTACGTGATGCTGACGATGTCCGCCGAGTCGATCAAGCGTATCAATGAGGTGCTCAGCGAGGAATCGACGATCGTGAATCCCGCTGATCCGGTGCTGCAGGTAGCGGACGGCTCGATTGATTTCAGTGGCGTAAACTTCAAATATTCCGAGAGCGCAGAGCGCTTTGCGCTGGAAAACATCGACCTGCATATCGATTCCGGTATGACAGTCGGTATTCTCGGCGGTACGGGCTCCAGTAAGACCACGTTGGTCCAGTTGATCCCCCGCTTGTATGACACGACGGAGGGCTCGGTTTCGGTCGGCGGTGTCGACGTGCGCCGCTACGATCTGGATACCCTGCGTGGCGAGGTCGCCATGGTGCTGCAGAAGAATTTGTTGTTCTCCGGTACGATCAAGGAAAATCTGCGCTGGGGCAACCCCAACGCCACCGACGAAGAGCTGGTAGAGGCGTGCCGTTTAGCGCAGGCGGACGAGTTTGTCCGTTCTTTCCCCGACGGGTATGACACCTTCATTGAGCAGGGGGGCACCAACGTATCGGGCGGGCAAAAGCAGCGGTTGTGTATTGCCCGGGCGTTGCTGAAGCGTCCCAAGATCTTGATTCTGGACGACTCCACCAGTGCGGTGGATACCCGTACGGATGCACTGATCCGTGAAGGCTTCAAGCAGTATATCCCCGAAACCACCAAGATCATCATTGCCCAACGTGTGGCGTCGGTGCAGGATGCCGATTTGATTTTGGTAATGGACAACGGTACGGTCGTGGCTTCCGGAACGCATAAGGAATTACTGCACAGCAGCGACATCTACCGTGAAGTGTATGAGCAGCAGATGAACGGGGGTGAGGACGATGAGTAAACCGATGCAGAGTCCTCCCAAAAAAGGCGCACGCCATATCGACATCCGTGTGCTGGGCCGTGTAATTAAGCTGTTGTTCCGTTCCTATCCCGCACTGGTACCGTTGGCGATGTTCTGCACGATTTTTTCCGCTCTAGTCGCAGCTATTCCCGCTTTGTTTACGCAGCGGGTCATGGCGGTGGTCGAGGAGCATATTCTCAGCAAAAATACGGATTGGGCGGCTGCAGCGGAGCGCATCGTGCCGCTGATCGTGGTGCTGATCTGCCTGTACGTACTGTCGATTTTGTTCAGCACGCTGCAGGGCCAGCTGATGGCGTATATTACGCAGGGCTTTTTGAGTAAGCTGCGTTGTCGGATGTTCGACGATATGCAGAACCTGCCGATCAAGTATTTTGATACGCACAAGCACGGCGATATTATGAGTCACTACACCAACGATATTGATACGTTGCGCCAGTTGGTATCCCAGTCACTGCCGAGCTTGCTGCAATCGTCCATTATCGTATTGACCGTGCTGTTCATTATGCTGTACTACAGTGTGTGGATGACGCTCATTGTGTTGTGCGGTGTGGTAGCGATGTTCTTCGTATCGGGCAAGATCGGAGGCGGCTCAGCGAAGTTCTTTATCCGTCAGCAAAAGGCGGTCGGTAAGACCGAGGGCTACGTTCAGGAAATGATGAACGGTCAGAAGGTTGTCAAGGTGTTTTCGCACGAAGAGGCAGTCGGCAAGGAGTTCGATGCGCTGAACGAAGAGCTGTTTGCGGACAGCTACCGTGCTCACGCCTATGCGAACTCACTCGGTCCGATCGTGATGAACATTGGCAATATTTTGTACGTTCTGATTGCTCTGTTCGGCGGTATTTTCATCGCCACCGGGGTAGAGAATCTGGCGATTTCTGATTTGCGGTTTACAGCAGCATTGGTCGTGCCGTTCCTGAATATGACCAAGCAGTTTACCGGAAACGTCAACCAGTTCTCTCAGCAGATCAACTCGGTAGCCATGGCGCTGGCCGGTGCCGGACGTATGTTTGGTCTTATGGACCAGCAACTGGAGACGGATGAGGGCTACGTGACGTTGGTCAACGTGGAGGTTGCCGAGGACGGTACAATCACCGAGGCAGAGGGCCGCACCGGCAAATGGGCGTGGAAGCATCCTCACACGGACGGTACGCTGACGTATACACTACTGCGTG
The DNA here is from genome assembly GCA_045630285.1 of Acutalibacteraceae bacterium. Taxonomy (GTDB): domain Bacteria; phylum Bacillota; class Clostridia; order Oscillospirales; family Acutalibacteraceae; genus RGIG3009. The sequence goes on from JAZQSX010000042.1 coordinate 40,108, forward strand.
GTGACGTGACGCTGAACAACGTGGATTTCGGCTACGAAGAAGGCAAGCCGGTGCTGCATGACGTGTCGGTGTACGCCGAGCCGGGCCAGAAGGTGGCGTTCGTCGGCGCAACGGGTGCGGGTAAGACGACCATTACCAACCTGATCAACCGTTTTTATGATATTGCGGACGGCAAGATCCGCTACGACGGTATTAACATCAACAAGATCCGTAAATCCGATCTGCGGCGTTCTCTGGGCATCGTGCTGCAGGATACCAACCTCTTTACCGGCAGCGTTATGGATAATATCCGCTACGGGCGGTTGGATGCCACCGATGAGGAATGCCGTGAGGCGGCTCGCTTGGTGGGTGCGGATGATTTTATCACCCGCTTGCCGCAGGGATACGATACGGAGTTGTCCAACAACGGTGCCAATCTGTCGCAGGGGCAGCGTCAGCTGATTGCGATCGCCCGAGCGGCGGTAGCGGATCCGCCGGTGATGATTTTGGATGAGGCGACCTCGTCCATTGATACCCGTACGGAGGCGATTGTATCCCGTGGTATGGATAAATTGATGGAGGGGCGCACGGTGTTCGTTATTGCGCATCGGTTGTCCACCGTTAAGAACTCGGATGTCATTATGGTATTGGAAAAGGGTCGCATCATTGAGCGTGGCAGTCACGAAAAGCTCATCGAAGAGCGCGGCACGTACTATCAGCTGTATACCGGCGCCTTTGAACTGGAGTAACACAGTGCGTGACAGCCTTTTTCGCAGGGGCTCTTGCAACCGCTTCGACAATATGCTACAATACTCGATATGAGGGCAGGGAGGTGCTGTTATGACAGGAATACGGACGACGGTTTGCCGCTGGGCGATGTGGCTTTTGTATCCGGTCGTGTTGTTCTTTCAGGTTGCCGCTATCTATGGAACGCTTTCCGGCACGGCGGCTGACTCGTTGGAAATTCGTCCCACGGTGAATCTGATGACCATTTTGACGTGCGTTTTTTTCCTTTTCGTGACAGCGTTTCTCATTTTGCCGCTTTTGTATAAGAAAAAGCGGGCGGCATATCTGTGTGCCTTGGTGTCGCTGATCATCAGTGCCCTGCTGGCACTGCTGTTCATACCGATCGCCCTGCAGTTATATAATTACTTTGGTGGTACGTATATCACCAGTGGCGGCGAGGTCGGTATCAGCCTTTGGGATACGATCTATCGGCATATGTCGCCGTTGCTGTTCCCGCTGCTCATGATTCCGGTGTTTCTGGATCTGCGCCAGGCGGAAAGAGAGCGTCAGGTGGCCGAAGAAAAAGAAGATGCTCCCAGCATCTTGGGCGGGTTAAGTGATTTTCGGCTATCCAAGCTGCCTGCGGATCAGAATCGTCCGATGCGGGAGAAACGCTCGGTACGGCAACGCCGTTTGAAGGAAGAACAGAAGAAGCAACAGAAGAAATAAGTAAAAAGCCGCCCCCGGGCGGCTTTTTTCGGAGGAAGACGTATGTTACCTCAGCGATTTGAAGAACGGATGCGGAGCCTGCTTGGCGCACGGTATGCGGAAATAGCGACGTGGGCAGAGCAGACGCTTGTGGTGCGTGGCTTGCGTGCCAACACGCTGAAATGCTCGGTCGAGCGGTTGTCGACGCTGGTGTCAATGCCGCTCGAGCCTGTACCGTTTGCCGCCGAAGGCTTTGTAACGACGGCGGAGTTTCGGGCAGGCAGCGACCCGCTGCACCATGCCGGTGCTTATTATATGCAGGAGCCGTCCGCCATGGCACCGGTGGAGGCGCTGGATGTACAGCCCGGCATGCGCGTACTGGATCTGTGTGCTGCGCCGGGAGGGAAATCCACGCAGATCGCAGATAAGCTGCGCCCACAAGGTATCCTGGTCACCAATGAGATCCATCCGACGCGTGCCCGCATTCTTCTGGAGAATGTTGAGCGCATGGGCGTGACCAATGCGGTGGTGAAGTCGGAGGCCAAGCGGTCTTAGGAAGACAAGG
>JAZQSX010000043.1:0-6873 GCA_045630285.1 Acutalibacteraceae bacterium
TGACAAATTATTGCGACAAAAGTATCGCAATCGGTTTTTCACCTTTCTCTCATAGTTATAATAATATCCGTAGGTCCTCATATTAAACCCTCCTTTTTTACTATTATAACATAAACAATTTTATTCTTCAATACCGATATCCGTCAGCAGGCCCTTCAGCTCGTTGTACGGCATGGAATACCGCTGGGTCAGATAGCGCATCGAAGCCCCCAACTCACCGTCAGGACCGCCATACTGGCTGATGATGATCTGGGCGTATTTCGGGTTGGGATTGGCAATCTTCACCGGATACTGCAACGTTTTTTCATATTGCCACATAGCTCAGTTATTCCCCCTTCCGCATTCCCACGGCCACGGTCCGTCGATCCAGCTCCAGCATTCCCCTGCTGCGTCCTCGGACGTCCGCACAAACGGCCCGTACTGTGCCTCATACTCATTGATAAGCTGTCCCCGAGCCTCCATCAGCTCACGGCGCTTGTTCACCGCACACGTCTCGTGAGGGTGCGTGTCGAGATACAACGTCATTTCCCAGATCGCAAAGGAATAGGCACCGATGCGATGCTTCAAGGTCTGTTGGTTATCCACGGTACGTCCCCCCTACCATCAGCGGTTTATCAAGTTCCGGGAAAATCGTCCCCCGAGTAAACCCGTTTTCCACCTCGTACACCGTGTCCAACTGCTGTTTTGGCACGTACGACATCGCAACCACCATAGCAGCGCACATCTCCTCTGCGGTGCGTTCCTGCGGCGGTGTGCAGTCACACGGCATCGGCCTCGCCGCACGGGCAGCACACATCGGCGAGGTATATCGCCTCGGCATACTGCCGTAGCGCATACCGGATGCATTACCCACTCTGATTCGCTCCTTTTCATCAATTTTAGGGAGTGTAATACACGCCCTATCCCAGTGTATGCCACCGTCCGAAAAGGGTGCAAAAAAGCCCCGCCCGAGTTTCCCGGGCGGGGCTTGTACATCTTGCGTTTTCGATTATTCCGTCACGTCGACGGTAGTGGGAGCATCCTCCACCTGCAGCTGCAGGCGATAGCCGTCGCTGTCCTCCTCACCGTAGTACACCCACACGTCGGGGTTGTCCTTCACGGTAATGCGGACATCCGCCTCAGTATACCCCGAGGTGGCATCGGTAAGATCCACCGTCAGCACGAACTGATCCTCACGAATGCCGGTCAATGCACCGTAGGATTTGCCACACAGCTCGATGTTCTTGATCAACTGGCGCTGATCACCGAACAGCGACACGACCTTTCCCTTCGGCAAGCCGACAATGGTCAAACGATCGATCGTGTCCACCGTGCAGGTGCGCTTTTGCGTGCGGTAATTGCCAATCGCCACGTCGACGATCACCTCGTTACCGCCAAGCGCCTCCACGCCCTCGGGAAGCGAGAACTGACGGCTGAACCGATTGCCGCTCGGCAGCAGGCGGTCAAAGTCGATCTCACCCAGATCGATCTCATCGCCGACGCTTGCCAGCGCATCCGACTCACCCACCAAAATCATAGAGGTGATCGGCGTATTTTGGCCCGTCGTACTGAGGAACAGCTGAACCAAACCATCTTCGCTGATACCCGCAGGACGGTTGACTACCGTGTAGGTCAGCTTGACCTCCTTCGTAGAACGCACCGGCACGGTCAACAGGATCGACTGGTCGCTGCTCCCCACAATGGTACAGCCCGTCAGATCCACCGGCTGATCCGCTTCGTTATACGCCACCAGGCGGGCCTTCAGCTGGGTCGTCTTAGACAGCGTATGCTCACCGTCCAGCACCACACGCAGCTCGTCGATCTGCGACGTGATAGCCTGCGGGCCTTCGATCTGCACCCGTCCGTTCTTCACGACGGCGGGATCCAGGGTGATGGATTTTTTCGGCAAATACTGCGTTTTCTCATCCGACACGGAGACGTTCAGCAGCGCCTTATCCTCGTCGGTAAACACCACGGGATACGTGTCGTTGGTCCACTTTTCGCATTCCACGGTGATCGTGGCGGGCGAAATGGAATTGATCGTATAGTCGGTATAGCGTCCTGCTTTGGACACGCTGACCGACACGTACGAACGACCGGGACCCTGAATATCCGAGAGGTCCGGCTTGATCTCCAGGTCTGCGGGGGTCAGGCTGTAAATAACGGAGCGGGTACCCTCCACCGTGATGTTAATGGTGAAGGTGTCCTCGCCGATGACGCGCAGGTTGTCGTACTCCGCACTGGTATCGGTAAGGTCGAGCTTGACCGTGGCGGTAATGGTGCGCTGCTGGACGTTGCCGGGACCGAAGGAAATGATCGCCCACACAACGATCGCCAGCACCAGCGAAAAGATGATCATCACACGGTCCTTATGCAGCAAGTCGTTCAACGAGAATTTCTTCATTTCTTGAACCACCTCCGCACAACATTGGTGAGCTTACGCTGTTCCTTCTGCTCATCGGTCAGCACGTTGCTCCAGATAATCTCCTTTTCGAGGTACGCAGCAAGGCTGTCCGCCGTGTAATCCCGGGTCAGCTCGCCACCCTTGGCGACCGAAATCGTACCCGTCTCCTCCGAAACGACCACGATGAGCGCATCGGAGTTTTCACTCATACCCACAGCGGCACGGTGACGGGTGCCCAAGCTGCGGCTGAGCGAATCGTCACGGGTCAGCGGCAAAATACAGCCGGCGGCGTAGATACGACCATCACGCAGAATGGTGGCACCGTCGTGCAACGGTGCTTTATTGAAGAAGATATTGCCGAGCAGTTCGGCAGTAACGTCGGCGTTAAGCTCGGTACCCGAAGCGGCGATCTCACCCAAACGGGTGTTGCGTTCGATCACGATGAGCGCACCCATACGCTGATGCTTCAGCGACTCGGTAGCACTGCACACCGCCTCGATCGTTTTCTTCCAACGCTCCACGAACTCACGGCTCTCCGCACCGCTGACGCCCTGCAGACGGAAGCGGGAAAAGCTGGAATGGCCCATTTGCTCCAACGCACGGCGCAGCTCGGGCTGAAAGATGATCGCCAAGATAATGAGGATATTATCCATGAGCACTTGAAGCAGGTATTTCATGGTCGTCAAACCGAACAGATAGGCAGCGCCGTAGGCAAAGCCCAGCAGCAGGAAGCCCTTCAGCAGCTGCTCCGCACGAGAATCACGTACCAGTTTGATGATACCGTACACCGCCAACGCCACGATCAAAATATCCAACGTATCGGTGATGGGGTGATAACTGCGGAAAAACATCAAAATGCTCTCCCACACGTTTTCAAAAAATTCAGCCAGTGCACTCACCTGCTTTCCCAGTGTCCAAAAAATCCTATACATATATCATTTTACCATATTTAACGGTGATTGCAAGGGCTTTCTTGCAATTTTACACAAGTTTTTCGCCGTTTCATCCACCTCGGTAAGCGTGGTGAAGGCAGAGGGACAAAACCGCACTGCTCCCGTGTCCACCGTCCCCAGCATGCGGTGAGCGCTCGGCGCACAGTGCAATCCCGCACGCACGGCGATCCCCGACGCCGCCAGCAGCTCCGCCACTGTCTCGGAGGGGATCCCCTCCACCGTCAGCGTCACCAACGGCACCGTATACTTCAAATCGGGACGCTCCGTGTGCAGATGCACGCCCTTCTCCCCTGCCAACGCATCGTACAACCGCCGCATACACGCCGTCTCTTTCACAGCAAGCGCCTCTCTGCCGTGCGATTGTACAAACCGCACCCCCGCGTGCAATCCGCAGATCCCCGGCACACCGGGCGTACCGCTTTCCAATCGGTCGGGTAGTTCTGTCGGCTGTTCGGCCGAGAGCGACAAACTGCCTGTGCCACCTTCCATTATCGTTGAAAGCTCTCTGTCCCCCCGACAAATCAGCACTCCCGTTCCCATAGGGCCGTACAGCGCCTTATGCCCCGGCAGACACAAAAAATCAATGTTGTCACGCACCATATCGATCGGCAAGATCCCGGCACTTTGTGCGGCATCTACCGCAAACGGCAGCGACAGCCGATGCGCCAGCGCACCAATCTCACGAATCGGCAGCCGCCAGCCGCCGACGTTGGAGGCGTGGGAGCACAAGATCAATCGGGTGTCGGGGCGCACGGCACAGCGAAAGCTCTCCACCGTGCTGTGAATATCGTCAGGATGCACCGTCGCCTCGGTAAAGGTCACGCCATGTGCTTCCAGCGCCGTCAGCGGACGGATCACCGCATTGTGCTCACAGGAGGAGATCACGGCGTGTCCCCCGTTTGCAAGCAGGCCCTTGATAACGAAATTCAGCGCCATAGTGCAGTTGGCGGTAAAGATCACGCCCGATGCGTCCTCTGCGCCAAAAAACTCTGCCACCGCCTCACGGCAGGCGTACACCTGAGCAGCAGTAGCCATAGCCATCGGGTATCCGCCCCGCCCGGGATTGGCGCCGTAAAGCAAAAACGCCTCCTCCACCGCCCGCCGCACAGACGGCGGCTTGGGGTAGGTGGTGGCGGCGTTATCCAGATAGATCACAGCGGCACACCCCCATCGGTCACACGCAGCACACGGATCCCCGCACGGCGAAGCTCCTCGGCGGGTGACCCGTCACCGTGTACGTGAAGGCTGTAGCCGCAGCCTTCCTCCTCCGACGGGTGGGCAGTACGCTTCAAATATACCGTATATCCACGGCTCTCCAACACACGCTTTCCACGCATGGCGTTGGTCACCGAGCTGACACGAATCGTTGTCCATTTCATTGGTCTCACCTCATGACCAATATATGCCGGACAACGGCACGTGTCACCGACGGCTGTCCAAATACTCCTGCAAAATAATGGTAGCAGACACGGTATCCACGATCGCCTTGCGCTTTTTCCCTCGCACGTTGGTCTCGTTCAGGAATCCGATAGCGGACACGGTGGTCAACCGCTCATCCCACAGATCAACCGGCAAGCCCGTGCGCTCCTTCAGCGCTTCGGCAAAGGCTTCGGCACGCTGGGCACTCTCACCTCGACTGCCGTCCATGTTGCGGGGATGTCCCACAACGATCGCCTTGACGTTTTCACGGCGAACGACCTGTGCCACCTCATCCAGCAGCTTTTCCGTATCGGGCTGAGCCACCGTGCCGACGGGAGACGCCAGCATCTCCAGCTCGTCGCATACGGCAAGTCCCGTCCGTGCAAGTCCCAGATCCACCGCCAAGATTCTCATATTCTTAGCCACCCTTCACGCTTTCTCCGCTTCATTGTATCACACCCATCCCCGTTTGGCAATCTCTTTCGTATTTCGCAAGTTTGCGGCAAAAACCTTTCACATTTCTCGAAAAATCCCCAAAAAGGCGTTGCAAAGCCATTTATTTGAATTTTTTTAGCAAATCTCTTGCAATCCGCACAGCGCCTTGCTATAATAGTAGCAATCTTTTTTATTTGGAAAGAAGGAGTATCAATTATGTCGTACGTTGAGTCCGTATATGAATCCGTCGTCCGCAACAATCCGGGCGAGCCCGAGTTCCACCAGGCTGTCAAAGAAGTTCTGGAATCCTTGGCACCCGTGGTGGCAAAGCACCCCGAGTACGAAGCAGCCGGTCTGCTCGAGCGTATCGTCGAGCCGGAGCGTGTCATCATGTTCCGTGTGTCCTGGACGGACGATGCCGGTAAGGTGCAGGTCAACCGTGGTTACCGTGTGCAGTTCAACAGCGCTATCGGCCCCTACAAGGGCGGTCTGCGCTTCCACCCGTCTGTCAACCTGAACATCATCAAGTTCCTCGGTTTTGAGCAGACCTTCAAGAACTCCCTGACCGGTCTGCCGATCGGCGGCGGTAAGGGCGGCTCCGACTTCGACCCCCGTGGTAAGAGCGATGCAGAGATCATGCGCTTCTGCCAGGCGTTCATGACTGAGCTGTGCCGTCACATCGGCTCTCACGTGGACGTTCCCGCCGGTGACATCGGCGTGGGCGGCCGTGAGATCGGCTACCTGTTCGGCCAGTACAAGCGCATCAAGAACAACTTCGAAAACGCTGTCCTCACCGGTAAGGGTATCCCCTACGGCGGCAGCCTGATCCGTCCCGAAGCCACCGGCTACGGCGCCGTGTATTTCTGCGCTGAGATGCTGAAAAGCTTCGGTGAGGACATCAAGGGCAAGACCTTCGCCGTCTCCGGCTTCGGCAACGTGGCTTGGGGCGCCGTGCTGAAGATCAACCAGCTCGGCGGTAAGGTGCTCACCATCTCCGGTCCTGACGGCTACGTCTACGACGAAAACGGCATCACCGAGGAGAAAGCCGCTTACATGCTCGAGATGCGTTCCTCCGGCCGTGACAAGGTGCAGGATTACGCCGACAAGTTCGGTGCCAAGTTCTTTGCCGGCGAGAAGCCGTGGGGCGTCAAGGTGGACGTCTGCCTGCCCTGCGCTACGCAGAACGAAGTCCGCATCGACGATGCGAAGAAGATGGTCGCCAACGGCCTGAAGTACTACGTTGAGGTCGCCAATATGCCCACCACGGCAGATGCGGTCGAGTACCTGAAGGAGAACGGCGTCGTCATCGCCCCCTCCAAGGCTGTCAACGCCGGCGGCGTGGCGGTTTCCGCTCTGGAAATGAGCCAGAACAGCCTGCGTATGTCCTGGAGCGCCGAGGAAGTTGACGAGAAGCTGCACGGCATCATGGTCAACATCTACAAGAACCTGTCCGAAGCCGCTAAGGCGTACGGCATGGAAGGCAACCTGATCGCCGGTGCGAACATCGCCGGTTTCCAGAAGGTCGCCGACGCCATGATGGCTCAGGGTATTGTCTGATCCCCCACAAATCACAAAGAGCAGACCCGATCGGGTCTGCTCTTTTCTTTTGCGCAGCGGGGGGTGGCAAGTTGCCATCCGCCGCCTCACTTTTTATCCCTTCCCCCCACCGCCGGGAACGCCCCC
>JAZQSX010000044.1:0-13774 GCA_045630285.1 Acutalibacteraceae bacterium
GTAGATGCTTTTTGCTTCCTCCCAAGTAACAATATCCTCAGGTGGAGCGGTTGCGGTTGTAGGACAAAAAGGAATGTCGTTCTGTGTGAAGGTTGCTCCCTCACACATATACGCATTAAAAACATCCTTACAACCTTTGCGTGTTTCCATTATACTATGGCTTGTCTCTTTTTTCAAGGTGAACACCTCCAACAGATAAATAATTTGCAACTGTGCGTATACCACTGGAAATCATTTCCGATATGTGGTATAATTAGAAAGGACAAAAACTATTCGCTTGTTGCAATTTCATTGTAATCTTTTGGGGAGAATTTATCGTTATAGGAAAGTTCTGTAAAAGTTCTAAAGAGGGGGTGTTCAACTTGCTGACCTTATCTGTGTTTCTTAAAACAATAAAAAAATACGCTAACAACATTAGCGTATCAGACGAAGATTTTGTGCGAGAATTTTTCGATTATTTTATTGATGGCTTGGATATTAAAAACAAAAAAGGTAATCTGTATTACTTTGAAAAATCGATGATTAGTGAACTGATGGGCCAAAAGCAAGATGTGCCGGCAGTAATAAGGGGTGCCGTTTGTCATTATAATGCTAATCATAAAATCCCGTCTTTAATGCAAGATTTTATGAACAACCAAATGAATCATTCGCGTATAGAGTCGATGCTGGCAGAATTGAAAAACATTATAAATTCGGATAGCACAATCTCTCAATCTACTAAAGAAACTATTTGCGACATGGGTGATATTGAATGTATTTCTAACATTTTTGTCGAGGCGATAAAAGCACCCAACACTGTTTTGAAAGAAAAACAGATCTTATGGCAAAGTGGTGATAGTTCCTTAAATGTGTTGCTCGGTGACATCATAAAAATTGCGTTTGGGGATAGTAAAAACAAAAAAATAGTGGTGATCCCTGTGAACACCACTTTTGAAACAAAACTATCTTCAAATGCGGAAGAAGAAATATACCCATTGGTTTCGGAAAATACCATACATGGCAAATGGCTTGCAAACATATTGCAGTTTGTTTCCAAAGAAGATTTGGACAAACGAATTGAGGGGTACTTATCAAAAATCGGCACGGAGCCCATTGGAGAGTGTGTTTGTTCCGGTGGGAAAAGCATACTATACTCCATTGGAGATACGGTAATTATCCAACACAACGATACCATTTTTTATCTACTTGCTATATCCGATTTTGACGAAAAGAATAAGGCACACAGTTCGGCTGAATTGATTGAGAAATCAATCGAGCGACTATTAGAGTATTACGATGATGTGGGACAAGGGTATGAATTGTATTTACCTCTCTTGGGAACCGGAAAATCCCGCGCTCAATTATCGTCAAAAGAATCCTGTAATATGATCAAAAATGCTGTAGTTAAAAATAGTAACATTGTGAATGGAACAATAAATATTGTCGTATTAGAAAAAATGGCTCATGAATTATTTTGAAAAGGATGTAAATTATGTATTATAGAACGAGATTATATCTGGCAGCAGAATGGGATGGCGATAAAGATTTAATTGACCAAATTCGATATTGGAAAGATCACGATTTCTATTCGTTGGATTTTTCGGATGCGCACGATCTTATGCAATCAAGAGACACCAGTCTGCCTTGTAACATAAAGCGCTCGCTTGCTCAGAGAATGAGTGGATCAAAAACCTTTTTACTTATTGTTGGGGATAAAACAAAAACCGTTACCAAAGGGAAATGCCAATTTTGCAAAAACTATTATTCTTCGCTTGATTGGTGCATTAACGGATACTCTGTGAGCAACAAAAGCTTCATTGAGTACGAATGTGAAAAAGCATTACGTGATGGACTAAGAATAGTTGTCCTTTACAACTCTTATAAAGTTGATAGAGAAAAATGTCCTGCCGTTGTGCGCTATGAGGGGACACATATGGCAGCATATCATTATGAGAATTATGTAAAAAAATGGAATTATCAGGATATCAAAAACGCGATTAACGGCTAATTTAATAGATAAAACAAAAAATACCCACTCAAACTGAGCGGGCAAAAAATAAAACTTGACGAACCGGTGGTGGAGATAAGCTGTCTCGTACAGCGAATTTGATACATCTCGTCTGCTCGTTTCGGTACAGCGAACACGGGCGGTTCATTCCCTCACCCCTAAAAACAGTCCACCGGACTGTTTTCTTAACGGGGTGCTTCGACCCCGCTTTGCACCAACGAAAAAAGGACACCGTAAAGGTGTCCTTTTCGTTGGTGGAGATAAGCTGTCTCGTACAGCGAATTTGATACATCTCGTCTGCTCGTTTCGGTACAGCGAATACGGGCGGTGGAGTCCCTCCCCCCTAAAAACAGTCCACCGGACTGTTTTCTTAACGGGGTGCTTCGACCCCGCTTTGCACCAACGAAAAAAGGACACCGTAAAGGTGTCCTTTTCGTTGGTGGAGATAAGCGGGATCGAACCGCTGACCTCTTGAATGCCATTCACCGCCTCCTGCGCTCGAAGGTGGCTGCGCCACCTTCGCAATGCGAAGGCGCTTCAAATCTACGTTTCTCACACTTCACCCGCTCCAGAGCGCTTGTATTTTTGCTAACTGGAACGCTTGAATCTCTGCTTGTTTTTATTATATCTTACGAACATCAAAAAAGCAAGATCAATACATCTTGCTTTTATTTTTTATCATCTTTAATTCATCTTTTAATCAAAACGTGTGCCAATAGAACGACAGGTTTGCCTATTGCGGATGCTATAATATAGACACACGAGAGGGAGATACCCACCGTGAATAAAAACTAAGAGGAGAGATTCCAAATGAGAGCAAACCTGATGAAGAAAGTGATCGAGATGTCAAAGAACGAGGCAAAGAAGGCAGGAGTTTACAACTCTGACGAATTCAAAAAGTTGCAAGAACTGCGTGCCGCCTTCCCCACCTATGCGGTTGAGATCATCCAAAAGACGAAAGCGCGTGACACGATGCGCGGCCTGACCGAAGATTATATGCGCCGCTACATCGAAAAGCACTGCGAAGATGAGTCCATCAAAGAGGAGTTTGAGTTCCTCTGCGGCAACAGCGAAGATGCCTTGGAAAAGGCGGCATATGGCAAACTGAAGAAATGGTTCCTCGATACTTTTCCTGAGGTTGAGAAGCAGAACAGTATTATGGAAGCGGCGAAAGCGCGCCGCGCTAAGCACAACAAGGTTGCAGAATAAGAAAGGATGTTGATTACAATGAAAAACGGATTGCGTATTGATTTCAAAGAGAAAGTGATTGTTATGAGCCGCGCGTTTGCCGAAGCGTGCACCAACCCTTACAGCGATGAGTACGCAAAGCTTCAAGCTGTGCGCCACGATTTTCCGACCTTCACCCTCCAAAAGAAGACCATAAAAAAGTGCCCTCATAAGAAAACTTACAAGGGCCTCACCTATGAGTATATGGAGCGCTATATTATCGCCCACGAAACGCCTGATGCAGCGAAAATTGTGCTGAATGAACTTGCCGAAATGCGATTCATCGCCGAGTGCCACTCTCAAGGATTCAAATATCCTGTGATCAAAAAGTGGTTTTTGGAGAAGTATGCGGAAGTTGCAAACTTCGGTTTGGAAACCGCAAATGAAGAAGATGAGGAGATGGAATCCGTTGTCCACTTCGATAAAGCTTCTTAACGAAAAGTTAATAACCAATAGAAAGCCGAAAGGAGCAGATGCTTGTTAGCACCGCTCCTTTTCTTTTTAGAAGATAAACTCCCCTCGCTTCGGCTTTTCAATCGGCTGTGGCCGCTTCTTGCCAACCGCTTCAGGAGGAGTAATAAACACTTTTCTAGTAGGTATTATAATTTTATGGCTATTGTCTTCCTCTATATTTATCCCAAGACTATCTGTCGTCTTTTGGATATTATTTATTTCTCTGATAGTGGCCGTACTGTCTTCGACGGCATCCGTCATAGAGAAAGCGCAGGCCGTAGCATCTTCTTCAGAAGCAACGGTTGCCGTTTTTGTATTCACACACGCGCTGCGCGTTTTGGGGACTTCATAAAAAGCGTATGAGTTGCCGCCAGTTTCCACCAAATACCCTTTGTTTACAAGAATTTTGAACTGATCGCGATACGTTGAGTTTGGCATTCCAATTGCCTCTTGGATTGCCGCCGGCGACAAGGCGAGTCGATAACCGTCTGAATTTGCAGCAAGGTACAAATACAACCTCAAAGCGTGTGCTCCAAGATCGCGTGATGCTGCCATCCAATTTTCGTTTTTGACGCCGAGAAAATCTTTTTCGACACGCTCGCGGTTTACTGTGATCATCCTCTAATGAGGGAAAGAATAGGGCATATTAAATTCTCCTTTTTCTCTTTTATTTTGAAAGGGTACTTTTCCCTTTCACTATAATAATTATAACAAATTTTTTGATAAAAATCAAAGCGTGGCGCTTTAGGCACGAACGCAGGATTTTTGGACAAAACCAATTAAAGCGATCTGCCCAATCTGCATAAATGGATGAAGAAAACAAAAGGAGTGAAACTGACGATGAACAACTTAACACTATTGGCTCGACAGTTCGGCCAATGTCCTGATAGATTTTGGTATCAACTCAACGACCAATCCGCACAGGATAATTACAACGAGCAACTTGGCAATCGCCAAGAGCAATCTGACGATAAAGAAAGATACACCCTCATCGTTGAAAGCAAGGTGAATACCAAGTGAAACAAAAGAAGAAAAAGAAAAACAGCCAAGGCATCATCGAATAGATGTTGGCGGATCTCCTGCGCAAAAGCTTGCGCAAGACAATCGATCAGGCCTTGGATGATATTCTAAAAGAATTCAACAAATAAAAATTGCGGTCATCTCTGAGAAGAGACGACCGCTTTTTCTTGTTTCTATCATTGCATCGCTGATGAACGTGCGCACCGTCATCCGAACGAAAAGATCATTTGCTCATTTGCTGAGCCACACCCATTCGGCAAGCGTAAATCAGACCTTGCTTTTCCTCGAATATACCCCCCTCTGTTCACAAAAGGGTGGTTTGAATTTGCTGAACAAAAACCGCTTCTTTTTGTGGCTTTTGGAACATAAATCAACCGCTCGCCGATTGTTCAAGAATGCAGTTGTTTTATTGAACACGCTCAAACGTACTCAATCAAGTCAGAAGGTTGGCATTCCAAAAGGCGGCAAAGTATTTCAAGGTTTTCCCAAGAAACGCCTTCACCCTTTCTCAGCTTTTGGAGAGTGGATTCACTCATTAACTTTTCGCTTCTAATTTTGTAGGACGTGATTCCCTTTTCTTTGAGTGCGGCAACCACATCGATTTTATAACGCAACGGCATAACAAACACTCCTTCCCCATGATACTATCATTATACCACAAACATACACGAAATCAAGTGTACATCTTGCACAAAAACATACACTAAATTTCGTGCATATTGCCAATAGACAATACACGAGAAATCGTGTATAATAAAGACAGTTCAAACGAAGTACAAAAATAAAGGAGTAATGAAAAATGTCTAAGAACGAACTGATCAGCAAGATTGAGGCCCTCAACGAATGGGAAGCGATTATCGCAGATGCACAAGCAGAGGCCGACGCGCTGCGCGACAGCATCAAAGCTGAAATGATGGCGCAGGACACCGAAGAACTCATCGCAGGCGCGTACATCGTCCGTTGGACTTCGGTTCTCTCCACCCGCTTCGACAGCACCGCTTTTAAGAAGGTGCACAGCGACCTCTACAAATCCTTCACAAAGCAAATCGCAAGCCGCCGCTTCAGCATTACGGCGTAAACCAAGAGGACAGAAAAAGGAGGGGGCCCGCTCGGCTCCCTCCTTGGAGGACGAAAAATGATCTATGGATATTCACGATGCTCAACCAACGAGAGCCGGCAAGATATCAATCGGCAAGTGCGCGAACTGAAAGCCGCAGGAGCGGAAGAAATTTTTATGGAGTACGAGCACGGTGACGCCAAAATCAAAAGCCAACAAGCGGCAATGTTTGGCGTGGCGCAAACAGGAGATACCATTGTCGTGCTTGAGGTTTCGCGTCTGGCCAGAAGCACACAGCAACTTTGCGAGATTATCGAAACCGTGCGCGAGAAGAAGCTGCAACTCATGATTGTCGGCAGCATAACACTTGATTGCCGCGGCGGCAAAGCCGATCCGATGAGCGAGGCGTTCCTGCAAATGGCAGGTGTTTTCAGCCAGTTGGAATTGGCGATGATACGTGCGCGCGTCAAATCAGGAATGGAGAATGCCAGAGCAAAGGGCAGCCGCATCGGCCGGCCGCAAACAACGAGTGAGGATATTCCGCAGAAATTCCTGCGACATTATCCTGCGCACAAGAGCGGTCAACTCAATCTCACCGAGCTCGCCCGCTTGTGCAACATCAGCCGCACAACGGCTTACAAATACATCTCGCTTTTGGAAAAACAAAACATCTAGTTCCCCCTTTTCTTTGCAATAAAAACATGCTATAATTGACCTAATATATTTGAAGCATAACCTTAAAGTTCTCAATACACCCATAGAAAAGAGGAAATGATAAATGGCTAGAATTGCAGATAAGCACGGTCTTACAAACAAATACCGCGCGGATGGAATAAAGCGTAGCGTAAAAAGAGGTCGGCCTAGTAAATATTTATTGAAATCTAGCACGAGAAAAACTAACCTTGAGCAAAAAAACTCTGCACAAAACTTCAATACAAGCCCTGAAATCAACGCGAAATTCGGTTTCTTGGCCATAGCGATTATTGCAATCATCCTCTTTTTGATTATAGGCACTTCAGCTTGTAGCAGCAGCAACGACGAAAAGTATATCGATTATTCTTTCTTAACGCAAGAAGGACACCCTAGGATTTATGATGAGTACAATGCGGTTTCCAACTACTATAAGGACTATAAAAACGCCAGCGTTGGAAGCTATCAATCGCACCCCGCCGTCAAAGAACCAGTTGTAACCGCTCTTTCTTATCTTAAATACGATCGAATCTATCAAATCATATTAAATCTGAATAACTTAGAGAATAATTTTTCGTTTGACGAAACAATTAGCATTGCCCTTGACTATGTTCCTGTCGATATGATACTTGAAAACTACAACTTCCAAAAAGCAATTTATAAAACAAAGAGCGATGGAAAAAAGCAATATGAGTGCTACTATTCCGTCAAAGAGGATGGAGTAGAAAAACCTGGATATTATTACGATGGAAACACTTGGGTTGAATTAAAATCAGGCTTCTCTCTTGTAATCGAGGAAACTTTAGATGACAGTTATATAGTCAAAATCGGTGACAACAGATATGATCATGTCTATTCGGCTTTGACTATCGGTTGGGACGAAACTATGGAAAAAGAAAAAGCAACCCATAAGAAGTGGGACTTTAAAATTGAAGACTATACAGCATCTAAATAGCGACTTTTGAAAACATCATGGTTTTCGTATATTGAAATCTACCTCTCTAAAATTGCCGAGCAGCTATCTTTAGCGATAGCTGCTCTTTCTTTTTATCATCTTATATGCTATACTCTATTAAAACGTTTCAATAGCGAGGTTTTAGATTATGACGCGAGATGGTAGCATCCATTCAAAAGAAAAGGTTGCCCACCACGGCAAAAAAACTAATCAAAAGATGAAGCCATACGTGGTTTTGCAATATCTGCTCCGAAACACCGACGAGAACCACGTGGAATCCGCCACGCAGATCGTTGCCTATCTAGAAGAATGCGGCATCGCTGCCGAGCGGCGCTCCATCTATCGTGACATTGAAGAAATCAATCTTGTCGCGCTGATGATGGACGAGGATTGCTCCGTCGAAGAAGCCGAGGAAATGTTAGAAGACGATGAAGATGACGAGCTGAAGCTCGTTGTCTACGACAAAAACAAAAAAGGCTTCTACGTGCGGCAGCGTCATTTTGATCTAAACGATATTCGCCTGTTGGCTGAATGCGTATACTCGTCAAAATTCATAGCCGAAGGTCAAGCAAAACGCTTGGTGGATGTGGTGTGTGAATTCGTTAGCGAACACCAAGCAGAGAAAATTCGGCACAATGCTTTTTTGGTAGACCGAACCAAGACAACTAACCGCGGCGTACTCAACAACATCGCCACCATCAACGATGCGATGAGTTATCATCTCGACGGTTTTTCGCACACGCCTGAGAAAATCAGCTTTAAGTATCTGAAGCACACGATCGGCAACACACAACAAGTTGAGCGCCGGCACGGTGAGCGGTACGTTGTCAGCCCTTATCAGCTTCTTATCAACGATGGCAATTACTATTTACTCGCCTTTGACGAGCGGGCCAAAAAGATGCGAACCTACCGCGTGGACCGCATGAAAGATGTATCTGCTGTTGGAGAGCCAAGAGAAGGAGAAGAAGCGTTCCGAGCAATCGATCTGAAGACCTACACGCAGCGCGTATTTTCTATGTACGGCGGCACACGTCAGCGCGTAACTATCCGCTTCATCAACCCGCTCTTGGATACGGTTGTCGAGCGGTTCGGCAGCACCGCTCGCTACTTGCAGGTCGATGACGCACATTTTGAAGTGACGGTTGAAGTAGAAATCAGCGACCAGTTCTTCGGTTGGCTCTTGGGCTTCGGCAAACGAGCCAAACTCACCGCCCCTGACGAAACGATTGAGCAATTTACAATGTATATCGACAAAATCCAAAAAAATTACAAGACGGAGGAATGAAAATGAATTTGTACTTGCCTGATGCTGATAAAATCTATTTTTCGCAAACCAAAACCTATTTTGAAGAAATTGTTCGTGCATATGATGTTGGAAACTACCGATCTGCGATGGTTATGCTGTACTCCACGATCGTTTGCGACCTCCTTATGAAATTGAGAGAACTAAGCGAAGTATATTCAGATAGAAAAGCCGAAAAAATCCTCAAAGAAATAGAATCCTCGCGAGCTTCTCACGAAATGCGGTCATCATGGGAATGGCAGTTAATAGATCGTCTTCACAAAGAAACACAAATGATTGATGACGAAACCTATATCATGATTAAACATATTTACGATTTGCGTAATTTTTCTGCTCACCCCGCCTTGAACGAAGATTATGAATTAGTGTCACCAAGTCCTGAAATGGTGGTGGCTCACATCAAGCAAGCGCTAAAAAAACTGTTTGTCGTTCCTTCTTTGTTTGCTCGCAGTGTGGTTGAAAAAATGAGCGACGATATTTCTTCGAAGCGCGATATGTTTTCAGGAGATTTCGATAGATTTAATGCATTCTTAAATAAGGTATATTTTTCGAGAATGTCTCCCAAAATGTTCAACCAAGTGTTTCGAGCTTTCTGGAAATTTGCTTATCAGAAAACTGAAGGTGACCTCTATATAGAAAATCGAGTGCTGAACAGGAATGTTTTGCGAGCTATGGCACTCTTCGATTTGGAAGGAGTTTGCAATTGTATATCGTCCGATCAAGCATATTTCACTGTTGCTCAGGAAATAAACTGTTTAGTACAGGCACACTCCTTAATGGCGAGAGTTCCGCAGGTATACACGTGTCTATCCGAAGAAGTGAAATATCAAATTTCACAACACGATGACCCTTCGTTGGAGGTTGTTCGATGGTTTCTTGCAGAAAGTATCGAAGATCATTTAGATAGGTTAAAAACCGATACAACAATCAAATTTCGCACCGCCCCTATGTCGTTGTTGTATGAAATTTGCTGTGCACAAGGCGTTAAATCAAAATTTTTAGATATGATTATCGATCGGTACGCCATAAGTGGGACGTATGTAAAAGGCCGTGAATGGTTTGATTCTTTCGTCGAACTTTATTTAGAGCATTTCTCTGCTAGCCAATTTATAAAGCTAATCGAAGCCATAAATAGTAATCCGCAGCTGTATGAATACGTGGGGCAATCCAATCGAAACTCCATTATTGTTAGTGCAGCAAAAGGAATACTACCCGATGACTTTGACTACTCTAAATATGAAAAATTCAGGTTCTATCAACCAATTCCAGAAGAAAACGGCGACGAAGAAGTAATTGTTACCGATGATATGCCATTTTAATGTGCAAAAGTTGATTGAAAGATGTTAAAAGGAGTAAGAAACTTGTATGTTTCTTACTCCTTTGTTGTTTATCTTTTGATTGTTTCTCGCTTCATTCTGCTCATCTGCGCGAGCGGGGATCGCTGCTCGTGATTCTGAACGATATCCGCATTGAATATGTTGCAGTAATGCCGCGTCATATTCAACGTTGAATGCCCCATTATCTTTTGGAGTGAGAATGCATCGCCGCCGCAATCCACCAAATACTTGCGCGCAAATGTGTGACGAAATGCGTGGATAGACGTGCGGCTCACACCACGCGAGCGGTTGTACTTGGCGATTGCCAGACGCAAGCCGTTTTCGGAAAGAAATTCGCCAAACTCGTTGCAAAACAAATAGTCGGCCCGCTCGCCACCACGCGTTGACATATACTCCCTAAGAATTGATACCATCGAACTGCACAGCGGAATCACTTGTGTTCGTCCACTCTTGGTATGCCTCAAAACAATTTGTCGGCTTATGAGGTCCACATCCTGATTTTGAATATTACGTACCGTTGCTGCGCGGCATCCGCTATTGAGCAGGAAGTTTACAATCACCCAATTTCGATACTCACAGAAATTGCAACCAGCTCGCGGCTTCTTCAGAAGTTCCAACAGCTCAGCATCGGTGTACGTTTCTTTGACCGCTTCGCTCGCTTTGTAAATAGAAATCGTTGCCGGCGAATATCCCTCCTCGTTGCACCACGAGAGAAAGGCTTTAAGCGTTCGCGTATAACTGTTTATGGACCGCTCGGACAACTCATCCTTTCGCATCGCCGCGATCATTCCGTCGAGATCGTCTTTCGACAAATCCTCAACCGCTCGCGAATTGTCCAATCTTTTGGAGATTGCACGAAAATGTTGTCGATACGTTTCCAAGGTTTTGTCTTTCACTCCGCGCGACGACGCTGCCGTTAGGAAAAGTGAAAAACTTTGCTCGATGCTAGAGCGCTGCTGCGTTTTCATTGTGATTCTTGCCATTTTACTGCACCTCTTGAATGCTTAATTTTCACAGAAAAATTCAAGCGGTCCAGTTTTTTGGAAAACAAAAAACAAAAAGGCCTTGAAATCCGTAGATTTCAAGGCTTTCTGCACCTAGCGAACCAAGTTTGGTGGAGATAAGCGGGATCGAACCGCTGACCTCTTGAATGCCATTCAAGCGCTCTCCCAGCTGAGCTATACCCCCATGTCGTGGCGACGTCCCTTACTTTACCATATTTTATGGCGCTTGTCAAGAACTTTTTTCACATAGGGGAATTTTTCCGTGCGGCACCGAGGTGCCGCTTTATTTTACCGTGAATTCCGTATACTGCGGCAGGTGATCCGAGATCGTGAAAATCTCGTCCCACACGTACAGAATGTTGCGGTACTCCGTCGGCTCCAGCGACGAGGGCGTGTAAAAGATATAATCGATCGGGCCACGGGCCGGATTATACCGCTCGCCCGCCAGGTGATACTGCGTCATCGAGGCCCACTCCGTCGGCGACACGGTCTCCGCTGCGGTGATGCGGGCGTCCGCAAACGGTCCGCTCACCATACTGCCGTCCTCCGCCTCGTAGAACGCCCGTCCCGTGAACTGCTGATACAGCACGTGGTCAACGCCGTCCAAGCCCGACTGCGTCTGGTTGAAATCGCCCGTCACGACCATCGGAACGTCCCCCAGCGTGTTGATGAAATCCAGCAGCACCCGCCCCTGCTTCAGGCGCAGCGCCCGAGCCTCCGCCGAGGTTTTGGTGCCGTCGTTCTCCAGATGAACGTTCAAATGAACGAACTCCCAATCCGACGTTTTGCTTTTCAGCCGCACCCACGTGCAAACACGAGGCTCGACGCTTTCTTCAAATTTGGACCCCACGACGTCGGGCGTATCCGAAAGCCAAAACGTCCCGCTGTCCACCGGCGTGAACTTATCGCTTCGATAAAAGATCGCATTCATCTCACCGGTTGTCTCGTCGGAGTTCCCGACGCTGCCGTATTCCTCACCGAAGCAGGTCTCCTCCAGGTGCTTGCGCCACGTTTTGGTGACCTCCTGCATCCCGATCGAATCCGGCTGCATTTCGGCGATGAACTCCTGCATCATATCCCGACGTATGGAAAAAATATTGCCGTTTCTGTGCGTCTGGATATTAAAGGAGATGATCTTCAGCGGCGGCTCGTCCACACTCGGCGGCACAGGCGCCGTCGTGGGCTTGGTCGTCGAGTCCTCGGCACTTTGCCCGCCGCACCCTGTCAGGCACAGCAACAGCGCCAGAATGAAGGTCACCCATACGATCCGTTTCATCAAAACTCCTCCCCACACACGCATTAGACCTCCAGTATACACCCTCAACGCCCGTTTTTCAACCCCACTACTTTCGCCTGCTGATTTTTTTGAAAAAATTTAAAAAACCTATTGACATCTCCGAAAAAATCCGTATAATAAAATTGTAATCATTACAAAACGCAATTGATTACAGAGGAGGAACGGTATGACCAATCAGGTATTGGCCGACACCCTGCGCTCGCACGGCATCAGTCCGACGCAGCAGCGGTTGGCGGTGTACGGCTACCTGCTGGCACACCGCACACACCCCACGGCGGACACAGTGTATCAAGCACTTTGTCAGGACTACCCCACCATGTCCCGCACCACGGTGTACAACACCATGCGAGCGCTGTTTCGGGCAGGCCTGCTGCGCATCGTCACGATCGATGCGGAAGAGCAGCACTTTGACGCCGACACGGCGGACCACGGGCATTTTCGCTGCACGCAGTGCGGCGAGCTATTCGACTTTGATCTCCCCACGGCCACGATGCGACAGTGTGCTCCGTCGGGATTTCAGACCGAGCTGTTCGACGTGTACGCCACCGGGCTCTGCCCCCACTGTCAAGCTATCCATTAAAAACCATTGCTTAGGAGGAAACAAATTATGAAAAAGTTCGTTTGTCTGGTCTGCGGTTACGTTCACGAAGGTGACGAGGCCCCCGCACGCTGCCCCATCTGCAACGCCCCTGCGGATAAGTTCAAGGAAATGCCTGCGGCTCCTGCGGCACCGGCCGGTGCGGCGAAATCGCTGACCGACAAGGTTTGGGCGGATGAGCACCGTGTTGGCATTGCCAAGGGTGTCGACGAGGAAGTCGTCGAGATGCTGCGTGCCAACTTCAACGGCGAATGCTCTGAAGTCGGTATGTACCTGGCAATGGCCCGTGTGGCACACCGTGAGGGCTATCCCGAAATCGGCCTGTACTGGGAAAAGGCCGCTTATGAAGAAGCCGAGCACGCCGCTAAGTTTGCGGAACTGCTGGGCGAGGTGCTGACCGACAGCACCGAAAAGAACCTGGCGATGCGTGTCGACGCCGAGCACGGCGCTACCGACGGCAAGATGGTGCTTGCCCGTCGTGCGAAGGAGCTGGGCTACGATGCGATCCACGACACCGTCCACGAGATGGCGAAGGACGAAGCTCGCCACGGCCGTGCCTTTGAAGGCCTGCTGAAGCGCTACTTCAAATAATTGGTTATCGCAGCAGGGGCGTTCGTCGGAACACCCCTGCTTTTTTCAAAAACACCGACCCCACCACACCCTCGGCGACGCCACCAGCGGCACCGACGGGAACGATCACCCGTGATGCGGCGATCAACGCCGCTCTCGCCCACACCGGCGTGGCAAAGAACGCCACCCGTGAACTGAGCGCCGAGCTTGGTGCTGTGAGCCGCCGAACCGTGAATGAGTAATGGGAACGCCCCGTCCATTTGGACGGGGCGTTTT
>JAZQSX010000045.1:0-2181 GCA_045630285.1 Acutalibacteraceae bacterium
GAGGTCATCATAGTGATCGTCCACGTATCTTGCGATACCTCGCTCCAACTCACCGTAGGAGCAGTCCTTGATCTCATGACCTTCGGCGATGCAGAAGTCATCAAGCTGATTGGCGTACTGATCGTCATCGCCGTCGTAGATCTGACAGTAATATCCGTTGCAGAGAACGTCCTGACTGCTTTGTCTGTCGTACCGTTCGATACCGGAGTCGGGTGTTCTTGTGATAATAAAGCCACGGTATCTCATTCTGTTGATTCCTCCGTTTCTTCCGCATAGGTGATATACGGTATCTTGAGCCAATGTGTCCACCCGCTGTCGCCGATGGGAGTCTTGATCACGCCTGCATTGGTGTTCGCTGCGTGGATGACCTCACCATTTCCGATATAAATGCCGATATGACCTTCGTGCCATACAGCAAGTCCGGGGATTTCGGGGATGGTGTCGATAGTGCCTTTCTCGGTGGCGTTATTGTACATATCGTCAGCACCGATGTCGGGCATTCCGTTGGTGGCGTAGATGATGTTGTTGGTGGTCGGCTCAAACCACCCGTAGCCCTTGATGAGACCGACACAGTCGGCGGTTCTGCCGCCGATCCAGTTGGCTTCGATATACTCTGCCTTACCGCCGACCTCGTCGGGATACTGCGTTTTCTTATACTCGAACAGGTTCTTGTCCAGCACGTCGCCGTAGGTTCCCCAAACGTAGCCCCATCCTTTGGCGTGAGCAAACTCTGCCCACATCACAAGGTCTGTGCTGTTTTTGGTGGTGGGATCGGTATAGCCGGAGCTGTCGATATACGCCGCACGGGTGCTTGCCATCACGTTGGTGAAGTCAGCGGTTACGATGCTCGTTCCGAAGGCTGCGTTGACAGCGGAGATCAGTTCCTCGTCCGTCTGCTCCTGTGCAAAGCATCCTACCAGCTTACTTGCGAAGTCCGGCTCGGAAGCGTGATCGTACAGGGCGAAGGTGAACAGCGCTTGTGCCTCCTGAATACGGAGGGAGTCGTAGCCTGCATTCTTCATGGCGGTTTCTACATTCGACCAGCTCTCAATCGCCACGGACTGTTGCTCGGCGATCATCTCATGGAGTCTGTCGGTGTCGATGTCCACGCTGCCGGTGAAGATTCCGAGCAACGCCACAATCGGCATAATAATGATGATAATGATGCCGAGGATGATGCCGCCTACAACCTTGAGGGCTTTTTTGTCCGTAAGGATGTAGACGGCTATCTTTTTGAGAGCTGCCGCTACTGTCGCACTCATCGTCCTCCGGCCTTTCCGAAGATAGCGGACTTATACTCCGGTGCGATGTCCTGCAAGAGATATCGCTCGTTGCCGCATCGGTACAGGCAGGTTCCTCGTTCGGGATACTTGATCAGCTCGAATTCGCTGGGTTCTACCTGCAAGGCGTCCATATACTCCTTCGGGTTGATCTGTCCGGCATTGAAGAGGAACTGATGGGTGGGGATGCTGAACAGGGGCTTTGTAAACTCACGGATGGACGGAATCAAAAAGTCCTCGATATTCTGACTTGCCAGAATGACCGAGGACTCCTTTTTACGCACACGCTTGGAGGCGTTACGGATATATTCGATTGCCGTCATATTGGTGAGGAACAGATACAGCTCGTCGATGGAGGCGGCGGTGTTGCCAACGCCCAGGAGCTGATTAGACATATACGAGAGAATGTTGAAAAGCATCGCATCCTTCAGTCGCTTGTTGGTGTCCATCAAGCCCTTGACTCCGAAGACAAGGAAAGCATCGTCGGTGATGTTGCTGTAGCCGTTAAAATACACCGATTCCGATCCTACGCACATACTGTGGATGCCGAGGCACACCTCCTGGAGCGTCTGCTCGGTGTAGAGGTATCGGCGCTGCTTGTCGTAGGTCATGAATTCTTCCTCGCAGAGCTTATAAAAATCCTCCATGATGGGATAGTCGGTAGGCTTGAATTTGCTGTAGTCGGTGCTGTCGGTAATGCCGAATCGGGCGTAGAGCTTTGAGAGCAGTATCTCGATGGTGTCGATCTGCGCATCGGTGAAAGCCTTATAGCTGCGGAAAAAGTCCTTGAGGAAAGCGATGTGCTGACTCAGTCGGGTTACCTTCTTGAAGGCATCAGGTGTGGTGGGATCGATGTCCTCCACGCCGTCTGCCCACACCTTCGGCTCTAACGGATTGATGG
>JAZQSX010000046.1:0-1149 GCA_045630285.1 Acutalibacteraceae bacterium
CACGGCATTGCAGGGCATGGAATCCGGCGCAGAGCGCACAGCTGTTGCCAACGACCTACTGGGCAAGTCGGCTATGGACTTGGGCGCACTGCTCAACACGTCTGCGGCTGACACGGAGGCTATGCGTCAGCAGGTGCATGAGCTTGGCGGCGTGATGTCCGATGATGCTGTTAAAAACTCGGCGGCATTTCAGGACAGCTTGCAAAACCTGACGGTATCTTTTGACGGCATCAAAAACGGCATTGCATCCGACTTCCTGCCGTCTCTCACGGCTATGATGGACGGTATCACAGGTGTTCTGACAGGCTCAGATGAAGGCGTCACGGCGTTTATGGAGGGCTTGCAGGAGTTTACAGCAACGGTCGGAGATACCGTGGATAACTTGCGTGAACGTCTTGGCGGTATCGCCGGTGTTCTGCTGTCGGCTATCACCGATAACTTGCCGTCCATTCTTGGGCTTGGTGTGGATATCGTCATGGAGCTTGCAGACGGCATCACAGACGCACTGCCGCAGATCGCCGATACATCGGTGGACATCGTCACACAGCTCGTGGACGGTCTGCTCGATATCCTGCCACGGCTCATGGAGTCCGGTGTGGATGTCATCGTGTCACTTGCAAACGGCATCGCAAAGGCTTTACCGACGCTCATTCCTGCCGCCGTGAATGCCGTCACAGCCATTGTACAGGGCTTGTCGGATAGCCTGCCCGATATCATCGATGCGGCGCTCACGCTTGTCTCTGCGCTTGCTGATGGGCTGATAGTGGCACTGCCGCAACTGATGGAAGCGCTGCCGGGAATCATCAGCTCTCTCGTGAACGGTCTGCTGTCCAGCATCCCCCAGATCATCGAGACCGGCATCACACTGTTTACAGCGCTCGTGGATGCTTTGCCGGACATCATAAACGGCATCGTGGAGGTTTTGCCGCAGATCGTGACGTCCATCACATCGGCGTTTATGGAGCACGCACCGGAGATCATGTCGGCAGGATTCGACTTGCTGACAGCACTGATTGACAACCTTCCGGAGATCATCGGACAGCTCATCACAGCGATCCCGCTCGTCGTAGCGGCGCTGGGGCAGGCACTCAGCGAACAGTTACCAACTATGGGCGAGTATGGCATGACGCTGTTTACACAGCTCTCAGA
>JAZQSX010000047.1:0-39333 GCA_045630285.1 Acutalibacteraceae bacterium
GGCAATTATGGTGGATGCGTTTTTGCCGTCTTCCCACGACTGTTCCGCACTGGTTTCTTTTTCGAAAAATTCCAGTTCGCCCGTGGTAGCCATGTGACGGGTTGCGGTTTCGGTAAAACCGATCACCGTGTCGTCTTCTAAAAGAATATCATCCACGCCATGGTAAAGATAAACCGATTTTACGTCATTGGTAAGAGTTTCGTACAGTTCATCATAAGAATCAAAGTCGGCGGGAGATGCTGTGGCACCGGTTGCGACCTCAAGGAAGCAACCATAAGAGAGCGCCGCAAATTCCGCATCACTTAAAACCGCAACCAAAGGATAAAGGTCTTTTGTAGAACCCTCGTTTTCCAATGAGCAGAAGAAATCTTTCAAAGTTCCGTTTGTGCCGTATTGATACTTTGCTAACTCATCAAACACAATCTTGTAAAATTTATAACGCTCTTCGTCCAATTTCTTTACATCTGCGTCTTCAGCAGAAAGCGTTTCTTTTTCTTCATTGCCGCTATATTCAGCTTCGAATACCTCGTTCAGTTTATCAGGAATCAGGCCGGACAGATCCATCGCATTATAAGCTTGAGAATACAGTTGCAGTACGGGAAGCAATTCTTCTGCACGACGCTTGAATTCCGCTTCGTCTTCATGTTCGTAATAATCCTCATCCGGATCGTACGGACCCAATTTCGACAACTTTTTCATCCAGTTGCCGTTACGAATCTGAACACCTGTAACAAGAATCTTAATTACACTGTCTACCAAATGTGCATCGCAAAGGAGGAGCATCTCGGTCAATTTGGAAACGGTCATATTGCCGCTGACAATCTGATAACCCAAACCGTTTCTTTCATCAAGCTCGGTTTCGCCTTCAACTATGCGGAAGAAGTTGAGCGCTTTATATGCCTTTAATGCAGGCACACTCTCTTCGTCATAAGCTTCGGTAAACTCCTCAATAAGATAATTCAAATCCGTAGCCATTTGAACAAAAAGACTTTCTTGCGCCGCAAGGGCCGCCTTCATACTGGTGAGGGTGAAGCCACCTTTCATATTCATCAATTTCAAATCATAAATGGCTTCTTCCGGATTGGTGGTAGTTGTATATCCCATCCAAATACCGTCTTCACCTGTTCCTTCGTTCAGATTGTCATCGAGGAATATATACCCTTCATCCTCCAAAAGGGATTTAGCTTCCTCTTTTGTTTCTGCTCGTGCCAGTTGGACAGATTTAATATAAACCTCTCCATTTTCCGACCCTTCTGCAAAAGTGGTGATTGGCAACGCTGTAAGCAGTGTGGAAATCACCAATACAAGCGATACGATTTTTAGCCATGCTTTTTTCATAAATTAACTCCTCCTAAAAAGCCGATTGAATTCTATAAACCAAGTACAATCTTGTGGCTTTTCAGTTTAAATCAGATAAAATTATGCATCTTAGGGGAAGACGTTTTTAATGTCTATTAACCACCGATTGGAATATCAATTTCAAAAAGCAAAGCGAAATATTCTTTCCAGTCAAACTTTACTTCAATATCGTATTTATCCAAAATTGTATTTAGTTCTGCAACCTTTAAGAAGATTTCTTTGATTCGCTTCTTTTCTTCTTCAGTATATTCTTCGTAATGATCCATCAAGTCATCGATAACAGTTTTGAATTTCTTGAGCAATTCTTTCTTCTCGTTCTGCATATTATTTGCCTCCATTTTTTATCCTGTTTTTATATTTTCGAAGCACCTTACTTTTGAATTAGTGTATAATAACCCTATTATCTTATAATATATTATATTGGGTATGACAAACTTCTTACAAAAACGAAAAAAGCAGTGGGGATTTAACCCTACCGCCATCAACGTTATTCGTATACTATTCTGCATATGTCTTAATCACTTTCAGCATCAACACTTCCATCTGCTTCTGTACGGCTTTATTTTCCTTAGTGCTACGTGCCCGTGGATCAAGATTTCCGTAATAGAATTCTTCAATAAACTTACTCATAAAAATACCACCTTTAAGTTTCTGTAATAATTGTACTTAAAGAAGGCTTGATAGTCGAATGTACGGATACAAAAAAATACCGAGAAAAACTTTTTACAGTTCTTCTCGGTATTAATCTTTCGCTTTGCTTTCGCCACACCCGATAATTAGTGTATTTTACTAGGTTTTCAAATTACTTCCTTATCGCGTGCTGGCAAACTCCTTGACAGCTTTTTTCATTTCCAGTCGGGATAATAAGCCTTCATCGCTTCCATGGCGCAGTCGTAGATCATATCCCGCAGCGCCTCGTCTTCGATAAACCATGAGGTAAACCCGTCAAAGGTATTGGACGGCTTTTCACCCGTGATCGCCGCATACCAGATCAGCGCCAGCATATACCGTCCCCATGCCATTTCGGCGTGCGATTCGTCACGTTGAATGCTTTTGATGCTATAGTTGCCGGTATTCAGCAGCTGCTGCGCCCGGAACATCGCATGACCGCTGGGAATCGCATCCAGACCCGTGTCCTTGATCGCCGCATCAAACGCCGGCACGCACTGCGCCCACATAGCCGCCATGGACCCACCGGTCGCACTGTTATGACCGCTGAACTTATCGCCGTACGCCCACGTCTGATGAAGCATCACCCGTGCTTCGGGACACTCACGACGGAACAGATCAAGAAAGTCCGAAATAATCTGTCGATCCCACGCCTCACTCGTGCAGGCGGCATACGAACTGTCCTGTAATGTGATGACGTCCCATTTTTCGGTGGGCAAAATGTCCATCAAAGAGACGTGGCTGTTCCAATCGATCTTCCCGTTCACTTCATAATTATATGCCGCTTCGCCGTTTTTCCAGAAGGAATAGTGCTGCTCCAACGAACAGCCGGAATAGTAAAGATTGACCGTGTAGATGCTTTTACCCTCGTGCTCCGCCAGGCGGGACAGATACGCATGGGAATCCATGGCGTAACTGTTGCCGAGCGACAGCACGTAGATCGTCTCCGGCTCGGACGGTGGCGGCTCGGTCGGTTGAGTCGTCGTGGTGGTAGTCGGAGCCTTTGTGGTCGTAGTCGTAGTCGTTGTCGGAGCCTTTGTGGTCACCGACGGCTTTTGGGTTGTCGCAGCAGTGGTCGTCGACGTGGTGGTAGTTTCCGAGGTCGTCACTTCACTCGTCGGAACGGTGGTTTGTACTTCTGTTACAGGCATAGTTGTCGTCATCTCTTTTTTTGTAGTCGTGTCGGTTATCTCCTGCAACAGCGGACGCCCGGTACAGGCCGTCAGCAACAGCACACAGAGAAACAGCGGAAGGCAGAACCGATACAGCCGTGTCATTGCATACACCCTTTCCGTTTTGGCATCGTGTTCAGTATAGCAAATTTTCATCGGTACCGCAACACCTATTTCAACATTTTGCAGTTTTCGTCAAATTACTTACAAAGTAATTGACACTAGAAAAATTAGCATATATAGTGTATCATGAGGTAGGATTTGGAATATCTTGTGTTTTTCGTCATCCTCACCTCCTCAGCACCTTTTTATCCCCCGTTTAGCGGGCGGTCTGCATAAAGAAAAACCATAGATAGAGAGAGGGAGTTATAATGGTAATTCTGTTGATTGCAATGATCGCAGTTGTCCTTGCCCTCTCGTTCGCTGCTTTTAACTACTTTAAAGTTAAGAAGCTCGACGAGGGTACGGACAAGATGAAAGAGATCGCTTCGGCGATCCGTGTGGGTGCCAACGCCTTCATTCGGTATGAGTATCGCGTACTCGCCATCGTGGTGGCCGTCGTTGCGGTGTTCCTCGGTGTCGTGCTGGCGTGGTACGCCGGCGTGTCTTTCGTCATCGGTGCGGTGATGAGTGCGTGTGCCGGATATATCGGTATGAAAATCGCCACCTACGCCAACGTTCGTGTATCCAACGAAGCACGTAACACCAAGGAGATCGGCAAAACGCTGAAGGTTGCCTTCCGCGGCGGCTCGGTCATGGGTTTGTGTGTTGCCGGCTTTGCGCTGTTGGGCTTGTTGATCGTATATTTTGTGTTCGGTCTCGGCTGCGGCCAGCTGGACAATTTCGCCGGTGTGGAAAACTGGCTCGGCGTCGAGCTGACCCCGTTTGCCACCTCGGTTTCCAACTATGCACTCGGTTGCTCGGTCATTGCGATGTTCAACCGTGTCGGCGGCGGTATCTACACCAAGGCTGCCGATATGGGTGCCGATCTTGTTGGCAAGACTGAAGCGGGTATTCCCGAGGATGACCCCCGCAACCCCGCCACCATTGCTGATAACGTCGGTGATAACGTCGGTGACGTTGCCGGTTTGGGTTCTGACCTGCTGGAAAGCTTTGTCGGCTCCATTGTTTCTGCCGTTACGCTGGCGATCAGTATGATGCTGTTTGCCAACTATTCGGGCGAGCTTCTCAAGCAGCTGTACCTCTATCCCCTGGTATTCTGCGGCTGCGGCCTG
This sequence comes from Acutalibacteraceae bacterium, assembly GCA_045630285.1. Taxonomy (GTDB): domain Bacteria; phylum Bacillota; class Clostridia; order Oscillospirales; family Acutalibacteraceae; genus RGIG3009. The sequence continues at coordinate 4,436 of JAZQSX010000047.1, forward strand.
ATCGCCTGCTGCCTCGGTATTGCCTCGTTGCTCTTCAAGAAAAAGACGTCCGCCGCTCCGCATAAAGAGCTGAACCTGTCCACCTGGATCTCCGCCGGTCTGACGCTGGTGTCCGGTCTGGTGCTGACCTACTTTATGTTTGCCGATTCCCCTGCTACCGCTATTAAAAACTTTGGCTTCAACATCGGCTGGATCTCACCGTGGGTCGGTGCCGCCGTGGGTATCATCTCCGGCATCGTTATCGGTATGATCGCTGAGTTCTATACCAGCGCCGATTTTAACCCGACCAAGAACATTGCCGCAGCCTCCAAGGAAGGCCCCGCTCTTACCATTACGCAGGGTCTGGCGCTCGGTATGAAATCCTGTATGGCACCCTGCATCATTTTGGGTATCGCCATTTTGATCGCTTACTACGTCTCCGGTGCGTACGGTGTGGCTATGGCGGCTGTCGGTATGCTGTCCTTCGTGGCGGTCACCGTCTCGGTCGACACCTACGGCCCGATCTCCGACAACGCCGGCGGCATTGCGGAAATGTCCGAGCTTGACCACGAGGTGCGTCAGATCACCGATACGCTGGATTCCGTGGGTAACACCACCGCCGCCATCGGCAAGGGCTTTGCCATTGGCTCGGGCGCTCTGGCGGCTTTGGCACTGATGATGTCCTATCTGTTCGCCAGCGGCATCATTTCTCCCGGCGAAGCACTGACGCTGAACATCGTCAATCCGCTGACGCTGGCTGGTGCCATTATCGGTGGCGCACTGCCGTTCCTGTTCTCCGGTATGCTGATCGACGCCGTGGCTAAGGCCGCCCGGAAAATGGTGGCGGAGGTTCGCCGCCAGTTCAAAGCGTTCCCCGGCATTCTCACCGGTGAGCAAAAGCCCGACTACAAGACCTGCATTGAGATCTCCACCAAGGGCTCGATCGGCGAAATGAAGATCCCCGCTCTCATGGCAATCTTGGTGCCTGTGGTTTGCGGTTTCATCTTCGGTGTTGAGTTTGTCGGCGGCCTGCTGATCGGCTCCACCATTGCAGCTATCATGATCGCCATCTTCACCGGCAACGCCGGCGGTGCTTGGGATAACGGTAAAAAGTACATCGAGTCGGGTGCTGTGGAAGGCGAAAGCAAAGGCACCGATGCTCACAAGGCTGCCGTCGTCGGCGATACCGTGGGCGATCCGCTGAAGGATACCGTCGGCCCCTGCCTCGATATTTTCATCAAGATCATGTCCACCGTGGCGCTCGTTACAGTTGCGGTGTTCAAGGATTATAACCTGCTGGCACTGTTCGGCTGATAAACAGATAACATACAAAAGGCTGTCGTTTTCGACAGCCTTTTTTGTTTGCCGACAACAGGTTCTGACAAAGTTCAGTTTTTTGTTGCAAACATCTCATGCATTTGGTATACTGTAGCTTATATAGCAATATATGCTGGTAAGAGGTGTTTTGTATGGCGGTGTACAAGTGCAAAATGTGCGGCGGCGCGCTGGATATCACCGGCGAGACCGTGGCAGTCTGTCCGTACTGCGGCACGCAACAGACTCTGCCCTCGTCCAACGACGAGATCACGGAAAACCTGTTCAACCGTGCGAACGATCTGCGCCTGAAATGCGAGTTTGACAAAGCAGAGCAGGTGTATGAGCGTATTTTGAACGAGAACAACGATGAACCCGAAGCACACTGGGGCATCGTGCTGTGCAAATATGGCATTGAATACGTGGTCGATCCCGCCACTAAAAAGCGTGTTCCCACCTGCCACCGCACCTCGTACGAGGCGGTGACGACGGATCTCAACTATCAGGCGGCGATCCGCTGTGCAAACGCTGTTCAAAAAGCCGTGTACGAAACCGAGGCCAAGACGATCGATACCATTCAGCGTAACATCCTTGCCATCGTTAAGAACGAAAAGCCATTCGATGTCTTTATCTGCTACAAAGAAACCGACGAGCACGGCAAGCGCACGGTGGACAGTGCCCTTGCCAACGACGTTTACCATCAGCTGACCCAAGAGGGACTGAAGGTGTTTTTTGCCGCCATCACATTGGAGGATAAGCTGGGTCAGGAATACGAGCCATATATCTTCGCGGCGCTGAATTCCGCCAAGGTGATGGTGGTTGTCGGCACCAAGCCGGAGCATTTCTCGGCTGTGTGGGTGAAAAACGAGTGGTCGCGATTCTTAAAGCTCATGAAAACCGATCGTTCCCGACTGCTCATCCCCTGCTACCGTGATATGGACGCCTACGAGTTGCCGGAGGAATTCTCGCACTTGCAGGCGCAGAATATGGAGAAGATCGGTTTTATCAACGATATCGTGCGCGGTATCAAGAAGGTGGTCGGCAGTACGGTCGCCGCGCCGATCACTGCCGCCGAAGTTGCCACACCGACGGTGGCAGCACCGATGAACGCGGCGGTAGACGCACTGATCGACCGCGCATTTATGGCACTGGAGGACAGCGAGTTTGACCGTGCTGATGAGTTCTGCGAACAAGCGCTGAACCAGGACGCCAAAAACGTGCAGGCGTACCTCGGCAAGCTGATGGCGGAGCTGCAGGTGCAGCGGCGCGAACAGCTGCTCGATGTCGCGCTTCCGTTTGACAATCGAAATAATTACCAAAAGGTGCTTCGCTTTGCCGATCCCGAGCTGGCGGCGTTCCTGAACAACGCAACGGAGCATATCAAGCGCCGCAACTACGAAGACCTGATGGATTCAAAGTATCAGAGGGCTTGTAACGCGATGAGGCGCGCCGTTTCCTGCGACAATATCGACGAGCTGGATGAAGCAATCGCGCTGTTCAAGGAGGCTAACGGCTGGAAGGACTCGGCGGCGAAGATCGAGGATTGCTTGAGAACGCAGGATAATATCCATACCCGCAAAATGAACACGACGTATTCTGAGGCACGCACGCAGATGGAACGGCAAGGAACGCTTCTCAATCGATTTGAGTATTTGGAACAAGCGGAGAGACTTTTCCGTTCGCTCGGTGATTGGAAGGATGCCGAACTACAGGTAGCCAATTGCATGGTGCAAAAGGACGAGATCGAAAAACAACTCCGCGCCGAGGAAAAAGCCGAAGAAGAACAAAAAAAGCGCCGTGTGAAAATCGTAACCATTTCGCTCTTATCTGTCGTTGCTACGGTCGTTGCTGTTCTTGCCCTGTGGAATCTGTGGATCCTGCCGATGAACGCTTACAATAATGCGGAGGAATTGCTGGCGAGCGGCGACTACAAGGGAGCGGCTATATACTTTGGCAAGATAGGAAACTACAGCGATGCCCGTGAGCGCAGCCTGGCACTGTGGGATGAGATCGCTGTGCGGGATACCGTCAGCGCCGGAAGCTTCCACACCGTCGGGCTGAAAGCCGACGGCACGGTGGTGGCGGTTGGCGATAACAGCAACGGCCAATGCGACGTGAGTGACTGGAGCGACATTGTGGCGATCAGCGCCGGATATTATCACATCGTCGGACTGAAAGCCGACGGCATGGTGGTGGCGATTGGCTTTAACTACTACGGCCAGTGCGACGTGAGTAACTGGAGCGACATCGTCGCAATCAGTGCCGGAAGCATCCACACCGTCGGGCTGAAAGCCGACGGCACGGTGGTGGCGGTTGGTGATAATAACCACGGCCAGTGCGACGTGAGTGACTGGAACGACATCGTGGCGATCAGCGCCGGAGAGGATCATACCGTCGGGCTGAAAGCCGACGGCACGGTGGTGGCGGTTGGCGCTAACGGCTACGGCCAGTGCGACGTGAGTGACTGGAACGACATTGTGGCGATCAGCGCCGGAAGCATCCACACCGTCGGGCTGAAAGCCGACGGCACGGTGGTGGCGGTTGGCGGTGGCTTCTACGGCCAGTGCGACGTGAGTGACTGGAGCGACATTGTGGCGATCAGCGCCGGAAGCCTCCACACCGTCGGGCTGAAAGCCGACGGCACGGTGGTGGCGGTTGGTGATAATGACCGCGGTCAGTGCGATGTGAATAACTGGGTGCTCAAGGTGCCGGATACGCCATAAATACGATACAGCAAGCACCCCGACGGTTGTCGGGGTGCTGTTTTACTGTGTTAGGTATCCTCCTCCGTCAGTGAGGGTGGCGCGGCGGGATCATTCCACCCGTTCGATCTCATACCGCAGCCGTTTGATGATCTTTTTCTCCAGGCGGGAGATGTAGGACTGCGAAATACCGAGCAGATCCGCCACTTCCTTTTGTGTGTGCTCCTTTTCCCCCGCTATCCCGAACCGCAGACACATAATGCGCTGCTCCCGCTCCGGAAGATGCGCCACACAATCGAGCAGCAGATCCCGTTCCGCCTCCTGTTCTACCCCACGGTTAACGACGTCGGGATCGCTGCCGAGAATATCGGAAAGAAGGAGCTCGTTGCCATCCCAATCAACGTTCAGCGGCTCGTCGATCGACATTTCGTGCCGCAGCTGGGCGTTTTTGCGCAGAAACATCAGGATCTCGTTTTCGATACAGCGTGACGAATAGGTGGCAAGCTTGATGTTCTTATCCGTACGAAAGGTGCTGACCGCTTTGATAAGACCAATGGTACCGATCGAGATAAGATCCTCGATACCGACCCCCGAATTCTCGAATTTTCGTGCAATATACACCACCAGACGCAAGTTGTGGGTGATCAGCAGATCCCGTGCGCTTGCCACCCCCTTGGCGGCCGCTGCCAAAGCTGCCGCTTCCTCCTCATTACTGAGCGGCGGCGGCAGGGTGTCCGCACCGTGGATGTAATGCACCTCTTCACAGGTCAGGCGATGAAAGCGACTGATGATCCGCTGCCACAGTCGTGTAAACCAATACTGCATGCTGCTCTCCTTCTTTCTCAAAGATCAATCACGTCCGCACCGATCAGTGCCGTGTACTCCCCTCGCTCCAGCGTATCGGATAGCGCTACATACACCCCCGTGATATCCCGTGGCGGATGTCCAACCCGACGGAGTGTGACCTGCTTCGGCACGAAGGCAACCAGCAGTCCCTCGTCGCCCACCGTTCGGTACGGCACGTATCGGATCCGTGTTGCCGTAACGGCACCGCCCTGCTGCTCCTCGCCGAACTGCGGCGGCAGACACGGCGCTAACGTGCGGCGACACATCACGATGACCGGCGAGCCGGAAAACGGCTCACGCAGGTGCAGACCGGTGTCGTACAGCGCACGGCATTCACAGACACCGAAGCCTGTATCGACCGTCAGACAGTAATCCAGCCCCGCCGGGGCACGGCGACGGGTCAGCCGCTCATACAGACGGATGATACCGTAACCGATCAACGCAAATGCAGTCAACATCAGTGGCGAAATGTCAAAATAGATGACGCCGTTTCGTGTCAGCACCGCTTCACTGCCCGTGAGATACCACAAAGCGGTAGCGATGCCGGAAAGCAATGCCGACAAGCAAAAAAACACCACCACACGCCGTATGAAACCTTTGGCAGAATGGATAGAAAATGCAACGCAAATACTAAAAGAGGCAGAGGTTATATGTAAAAGCAATGACACCGCAGGCGGTACGGTCAACAAAATCTGGCAGGCACTGAGGCCGCCGACGAACGCTCCCACCACCATACGGAGGCGTCGGGTCGGCAAATGAAGCAGGCGGGCGGTCAGTGACAGAAGAAGATAGTCGATAAACCAGTTGGTGACGACAAGCACGTCAAGATATAAAACCGGCATCACGTCACCCCCTTTGTTTCATTATAGCGGCGAAACGAGTGGGTTTATGCCGAAACACGAAAGATTAAAAAATTTTGAACACTACTGCCAAAATGTTGCAAAACTCGATGCAATATGCTATGCTTACTATGCTAACCAAAAAGGAGGTTTGTATTTATGAAAAAGAGTACGATTATCTGGATTGTCGTGGCCGCTGTTGCCGTGATCCTGCTCATTTGGGTCATTGCTTCGTATAACGGCTTGGTCAGTGCAGAAGAAAATGCTAACGAAAAGTGGTCGACCATTGACGTTCGCCTGACGGAGCGTGCTGACAAGATCCCCAACCTGGTGAACTCGGCAAAGCTGTATATGAACCATGAGAATGAAATCTTTGACAAGATCACCGAAGCAAGAAAGGCGCTGTCCTCCGCTTCCTCGATCGAAGATAAGATCGCTGCTGACCAACAGCTGAATACGGCTGTCAATCAGCTGCTGGCTGTCATGGAATCCAACCCCGAAATCAAGGCGGATGCCGCTGTTACTGCTTTGATGGACGAAGTATCGGGTGCTGAAAACAGGCTCAGTGTTGCCCGCAAGGATTATAACGAGGCCGTGAAGGAGTACAACTCCTCGGTGCGTCGCTTCCCCTCCAACATCATCGCCAGCCTGTTCGGCTTTGAGAAGATGGAGATGTACGAGGCGGCTGAATCCGACAGAGAGACGCCCGTTGTGCCGGTGGAATAAGTTTAGCTTATGAAACGTTGGAAGTTTGTTTTGAGTGTATGGCTGGTCGTCGTGCTGTCGCTGTGTGCGCTGACGTTGTCCGGCTGTAGTGAGGAATCGGAATACCCCAAGCCGACCAAAGCGTTCTACGTGAACGATTATGCCAACGTACTGTCGACGGAGACCGAGAAAATCATTCTCAGCAAAGGTGCTACCTTGGCTCAGAAAACCGAGGCACAGGTGGTTGTGCTGACGATCCCCTCACTAGACGAGGAGCCGATCGAGGAGTACGCTTTGAATCTGGGACGTGAATGGGGCATCGGTAACGAGGAGACCAATACCGGTGTACTGATCCTTCTTGCGGTGGAGGACCGTGAGGCCCGTATCGAGGTCGGCTACGGCCTGGAGGGACGCCTGCCCGATTCCAAGGCCGGACGGTTTTTGGATGCGTATGCCACCCCCCATTTCCAGAAGGATGATTTCGACGCCGGTATTCGTGAGACATATCAGGCGATCATCAACGAGGTCTATCTGGAGTTCGACATGAAGGAAGACGTCGACCCCGGCTACGTCCCCATTGACCAGAAGCAACAGCAGCCCCAAAATCCGTTGCCGGACGTGGTAATGCTCATCATTGCGGCGGTATTCGTCGTTGGTTTCAGTGGCTTGAGCGTCGTCGGACGTCGGCGCGGCTGGCCGATCTTCCTGATGATGGGTAATCATCACCATCGTGGCGGTGGCTTCGGCGGAGGCTTCGGTGGTGGCGGATTCAGCGGAGGTGGCGGTAGCTTCGGCGGCGGCGGTGCCTCCCGCAGATTCTGATATAATCATTGCAAAAGCCCCGACTGTTTAATCCAGTCGTTGCTTTTTTCTTAGGAATGTTGCTTGCGGTACACGGTCGGTGAGACGCCTTTCACCTCGTGAAACACACGGGAAAAATAAAGCGGGTCGGTAAACCCGACAGACGCCGCAATCTCGCCGATCGACAGTTCGCCTCGGCACAGCAGCGCACAGGCTTCGTTAACACGGTAATTCCGCAAATAATTGTGAGGAGACAGCGAAAACTTCTCCATAAACGCACGGTACAGTTGGCTGCGGCTCACACCCACCGCCAAAGCGATCTGCTCGATACGAATCGGTGATACGTAGTTCCGCTCAATGTAATTCACCGCTTGCGTGAGATAGTCCACCGTTTCCGGCACCGGCTGCTCGGTACGGGTCTTGCGCATCAGTTCTCCCAAAAGCAAATGCAGGTGACCCGTCATATCGGCGTCCGCCTCCGGAGTGTTGCCACGGGAATCGTAGATATTGATCAGATGCGACCGCACCACGTCGGAGTCTTCCAAATGAAACACCGGATTGGCAGGTGAAATGCCGGTATGCTTCATCATACGGCGTGCCTCGGTGCCGTTAAAAGCGACCCAGTAATACTCCCACGGCTCTTCCATATCCGCTTCGTAATACACATCGGTATCAGGGAAAATGAAGAATACGTCATTTTTCGATAAATAATACACCTGACGCTCCATACGATAGAAGCCCTTGCCCGACAAAACATAATGCACCAAATAATAATCACGAGGACCGGCCTGCGGGTGATGTCCCGGATTGCAGTGCTGATAACCGGTATTATACACGGCCAGTGCCATATTCTCTTTGACGGTATCCTCGTAGAAGAAAAGCTTACCGTTTGCCATGTCGATCCCCCTTTCTGCCATCAGTATATAACAAATCGCAACATTTGTCCATAATTTTTGAGTAAATTTTTCTTTCCTTTTATTGACAAGGGGTGTATAATGAATAGCGCAAGGGGGTTAAAGCTATGAGCAGTACCAAAGAATTGATCGCCGCATTACAAAACGGCAGGTTTGACAACACGTTTACCCGTCTGTACGGTGCGGATGCGGTGTCGCATCAGCGTCTGCGTTATCAAAAAGCAGCGGAGGCCTATGCCGAACTGTACGGCGAGGCGGATGACGTATATTTCTTCTCTGCCCCCGGGCGTACCGAGATCGGCGGCAATCACACCGACCACAACCACGGTTGTGTGGTAGCCGGCAGCGTTAATCTGGACGTCATTGCGGTCGCCTCCAAGACGAGCGAGCCGACCATTCGCATTAAATCCGCCGGCTATAAGCCGGATACGATTGAGCTCGGCGACCTGCGTGTGCGGGAAAATGAGTACAACCGTTCCTCGGCGCTGGTACGTGGTGTGGCGGACCGTTTTGGGCAGCTCGGCTATACCGTCGGCGGTCTGCGTGCCTATACCACGTCGGAGGTGCTCAAGGGCTCCGGTCTTTCCTCCTCGGCGGCGTTTGAGGTGCTGATCGGTACCATCCTGAATCACCTCTACAACGGCGGCGTTGTCGACGCCGTGAAGATCGCTCAGATCGCTCAGTATGCGGAAAACGTGCATTTCGGCAAGCCTTGCGGCTTGATGGATCAAATGGCGTCCTCGGTCGGCGGTATTATCACGATCGATTTTGCCGATACCGAGCATCCCGTCGTGGAAAAGGTCGAGTATGACTTTGCCGCAAGCGGACATCGCCTGTGTATCGTGGATACGGCGGGCAACCACGCTGCGCTGACCCACGAATATGCCGCTGTGACCGAGGAAATGAAACGTATTTCCAACGCTATGGGCGTCAACTACCTGCGTGAAACGACGTACGAGGCGGTGCTGGCTCAGTTGCCCCAGCTGCGTAAGGCGTGTGGCGACCGTGCCGTGCTGCGTGCGCTGCACTTCTTTGGCGATAACGGACGTGTGGCCAAGGAGGTTGCCGCTCTCAAAAACAATGAGTTCAACACCTTCCTGAAGCTGGTAACCGAATCGGGTCATTCCTCGTTTGAATACCTGCAGAACATCTATTCCAACACGTCGGTGCATTTCCAGGGCTTGTCTCTGGCGTTAGCGCTGGCTCAGCATGTGCTTGACGGTCAGGGAGCCTACCGTGTACACGGTGGCGGTTTCGGCGGAACCACGCAGAACTTTGTGCCGGAAAGCAAACTGCAGGAGTTTACCGAAACGCTGGAGGGTGTATTTGGCAAGGGCAGCTGCCACATTCTCATCATCCGTCCCTGCGGCGGTGTGGCGATCATACCCGATTAACAAAACGAAACGAAGCCGAGGTATCCAAAAAAGATACCTCGGCTTTTTGTTTCCGATAAAGAGAAAACCGCCCCTTTTGGGGGCGGTTCTTGGAAAACTAAATTAGTTTTCGCCTCTCATGCTGGCGAAGCACTCGCTGCAGTACACGGGACGATCCTCACGGGGCTTGAAAGGCACCTTCGCCTCTTTGCCGCAGTTGGCACAGATGGCAACGTGCATCTCACGCTCGGGTCTCGCAGCGTTCTTGCGCGCATCGCGGCAAGCCTTGCAGCGCTGGGGCTCGTTCACAAAGCCTTTCTCAGCATAGAACTCCTGCTCACCAGCGGTGAACACGAATTCAGCGCCACACTCTTTGCATACCAGGGTCTTGTCTTCGTACATGTGTTTTTACCTCGCTTTGATGTATTGTTTGCCCTGCGACGTACTAAGACCGACACCTTTGCAAGCAGCGCTCTTATTCAGCTACTCGGGCAACGTATTTGCGAAACGGCTGTGCCGTCTATCGCCGTGATGAAAGAAAAGAGATCGCCAATTTGCGGCGAAGCCGCTGCAACGCATTGTCCACCGCTTTGCGGCTGATGGCCAAAGACGCTGCGATCTCTTCGTACGAATAGGCGCCGAGATACCGCATCAACACACGGTACTCCAGCTCAGTAAGCACCGAGCGGAGATGCGCTCGCAGGGATTCCAGCTCCTCTTGCCGTACCAGCAAGGCAGCGGGATCATCCACTGAAGCGACATCGGCTGCCGCAGGCTCGTCCGGCTCGGCAAGCGGCAAGGGTGTTCCCTGCGCCCGACGAACGGCGGACAGCATACGATTGCGCATACAGGTGCAGGCAAAGGTGCCAAAGGCGGCCTCGCCGTCGGGGCGGTAGCTCCGCACGGCAGACAGCAGTCCCAGCAGACCCTCCTGCGCCAGATCCTCGGTGTCCAGCGGTGACGTACCGCTGTACTGCGCCGAAAGGCGATGCAGCATAGCGGAGTATCGGGACACGAGGCAGGCGAACGCCTCTTCGTTTTCAGCGGCGGCTAAGGAGACCAGTTGTTCGTCGCTGAGATCCCGAAAAGCAGGACCGATCATTGCAGGAAGCAACCAACTTCACCTCGCGCTAACACACCGAAAACTATTCGTACATAGGTTAGTATATCGTGTCAATATAGAAAAGTCAACACTTTTTTTCGCAGAATTATTCAACCTGTTGAAAAATAGCAAAAAAGGTGCGAAATTTTTTGCAATTTTTCATAAATCGACGAAACTCGTCACGCTTCGCCCTGCAGGTACGCATGAATAGCAGAGGCCGCCTTCTTCCCCGCTCCCATCGCCAAAATGACGGTGGCGGCACCGGTCACAACGTCACCGCCGGCATAAATGCCTTCACGGGTGGTTTGCAGCGTATCCTCATTGACGACCAAACAGCCACGGCGATTTGTCTCCAAACCGGGCGTGGTGGAACGGATCAGCGGATTCGGCGAATTGCCGATCGCAGCGATCACCATATCCACCTCAACGGTATGGCGGCTGTCGGGAATCTCCTGCGGGCGACGACGACCGGAGGCGTCCGGCTCACCCAATTCCATCGACACACATTCCAGCGCCGTTACCCATCCCTCCTCATCGCCGAGCACGGCGACCGGAGCGGTCAGAAAACGAAACTCGATCCCCTCTTCACGGGCGTGGTGGATTTCCTCCAAGCGTGCGGGCATTTCCGCTTCGCTGCGGCGGTAAACGATCGTCACCTGCTCAGCACCGAGACGCTTGGCGCAGCGAGCAGCATCCATAGCCACGTTGCCACCGCCAACGACCGCCACACGGCGGGCACGGGGTGCAGGCGTATCGTATTCGGGACGATACGCCTTCATCAGATTGATGCGAGTGAGGAATTCGTTGGCAGACAGCACCCCCAGCAAGCCCTCACCGGGAATACCGAGAAAGCTGGGCAATCCGGCACCACTGCCGACAAACACGGCTTCGTAGCCCTGTTCCAGCAATTCGTCGATCGACAGTACCTTGCCGATGACCATATTGGTCCTAACGTCCACACCCGCCCGACGCAGTGTATCAATTTCCTGCTGAACGATAGCCTTAGGCAAACGGAACTCCGGGATGCCATACATCAGCACGCCACCGGCGGTATGAAACGCTTCAAACACCGTAACCTCGTAGCCAAGACGATTCAGATCACCCGCACAGGTAAGTCCTGCAGGGCCGGAGCCGACCACCGCCACACGGTGACCGTTTCGAGCAACCGGCACCTCCTCCGACACCGTCGTATGCTCACGGTGATAGTCGGCAGCAAACCGCTCCAGGCGACCGATCGCCACTGATTCACCTTTAATAGCCCGCACGCACCGTGCTTCGCACTGGTTTTCCTGCGGGCAAACACGACCGCATACCGCCGGAAGTGCATTGGTCGCTCCGATGATCTGATACGCCTCTTCAAACGCACCCTCACGGAGCTTGGCGATAAAGTCGGGAATCTGCACGTTGACGGGACATCCCTCCACACAGGGACGGGTCTTACAATTCAGGCAGCGCTGTGCCTCAGAGACCGCCAGCTCAGCGGTATAGCCAAGCGCAACCTCATCAAAATTCGACGCACGCAGCAACGGATCCTGCTCCGGCATCGGCGTCTTGGTCAATTGATTATTGATTGCCATGGCCTTGTTCCTCCAAAAATGCCATACGGCATTCATGCTCCTGTTCACGGTATTGACGCAAACGTTTCATCGCTTCGTCCCAATCCACCTCGTGGGCATCAAACTCCGGGCCGTCCACACAAGCAAACTTGGTGACACCGCCGACGGTAAGACGACAACCGCCGCACATACCCGTACCGTCGATCATAATGGGATTCATCGACACGATCGTTTTGATTCCGTACGGTTTGGTGACCTGTGCCACGGCACGCATCATCGGCAACGGGCCGATCGCAATAACCGCATCGTACCGCTCCCCTGCATCCAGTAGCTCCTGTAATTTAGCAGTAACAAACCCCTTGTTGCCATTGGAGCCGTCGTCCGTCATCACAAACAAACGGGTGCTAACCTTCGACAGCTCGTCCTCCAGCATAATAATATCCTTACTGCGGAAGCCGGCGATCATATCCACCTGCGCACCGAGACGGTACGCCGTTTTCGCTTCCGGATACGCAATGGCACAGCCGACACCTCCGCCGACGATCGCCACACGGCGATAGCCTTCCAGCTCAGTGGCACGACCAAGCGGCCCCACAACGTCAAGAATCGCATCGCCGACCGACAGCGTATCCAACAGTTCCGTGGTCTTACCCACCTTCTGATACATAATCGTGATCGTTCCACGCTCAGGATCCTCATCCGCCAGTGTCAGCGGAATCCGCTCCCCCGTTTCATTGACACGCAGAATGACAAACTGCCCTGCACGTCCCTTGGCGGCAATCAGCGGCGCTTCGATCTCCATGAGAGACACAAAAGGATTCAGCGCTCTTTTATTAACAATCGTGAACATAACATTACACCTCAATCAGTGCTTTTTCGACCACGTGGACGGTGCGAAAATAACTAACAGCGGATAAATCTCCAAGCGTCCCAGTAACATAGCCATCGACAACAACAGTTTCGAAGGAATGCTATAGGCGGCAAAGCTGGCGGCAGGGCCAACCTGATCCAATCCCGGGCCGATGTTGTTGAAGGAAGAAACCGCCGCCGTGAAGTTAGTTTCAAAACTGAACGGTTCAAACGATAAGCACAGGAAAAGTAACGCAATACAGAGGACGTACAGCACAAAATATGCGCTGACGCCGGTAAGCGTTTGATCGTCCACGCGCTTACCCTCCAAATGAATGCTGCCGACCGATCGCGGATGCATAATCCGCTTGATATCCCGCCGCACACTCTTGAATAGCAGCATCACACGGGAAACCTTCAAGCCGCCCGCCGTAGAGCCGGCACAGCCGCCGATAAACATCAGCAGTACCAACACCGTTTTGGACAGTGAGGGCCAGAGATTAAAGTCAACGGTGGAATATCCCGTTGTGGTAGAAATGGAGGACACCTGGAAAAAGGCGTGCCGCACAGCCTCCGAGAAACTGGGGTACAGCGGGAGAATGTTGACTGTGATGATCGTGACCGCTACCGCCAAAATCGTAAGATAGCACCACAGCTCACTACTCCGAATCGCCACACGGGCACGGCGCATTATCATAAGCTGGTATAGGTTGAAATTGATGCCGAACAGCATCATAAATACCGCAATAACCCACTGTGAATACGGACTGTACGCACCGATGCCTGCCGAACTGATGCTAAAGCCACCTGTGCCGGCAGAGCCAAAGGCGTGGACAACACTTTCAAACAGCGACATATCACCACATGCCAGGAAAATGATGTGGACGATCGTCATAATAATGTAGATAATATACAGTATTTTTGCCGTGTCACGCAGGCGAGGCACCAATTTACCAATGATCGGACCCGGCATCTCGGCACGCATAATATGGATCGAGCGACCCGATTCGGCAGGCAAAATTGCCATCATCAGCACAATGACACCCATACCTCCGATCCAGTGCGTAAAGCTGCGCCAGAACAGCAAGCCGTGGCTGAGTAATTCCGGTTTCGGAAGGATCGACGCGCCGGTGGTGGTCAGACCGCTGACCGTCTCGAAAAGCGCATCCACGTAGGACGGGATCGCACCGCTGATCACGAACGGCAAAGCGCCGATCAGCGCCAGCGATACCCACGATAAGGCGACACTGACCAAACCGCCTCGTGCAAAAATGCGGCGATCGCCCCGTTGATTCGTAAGACTGAGAAACGTTCCCAACGCCAGTGCAATAGCCGCCGTAACGGCAAACGCGATTGCACTGTCCCATTCGGCATAACCCAAAGAGACCGCAAGCGGCAACACCAACAATACCGCTTCCAGCTGAATGATCCGTCCAATGGTGTGCAAAATCACCCGACGATTCATACTATGCTCACCTTACTTTTGCAAAATATCCGACAAATCACGCAGTCGCTGATTCGCCGCCACCACGATCACGTGGTCGCCCTCCAAAATGGCATCGTTACCAGAGGGGATGATTGTTTTCCGATCACGGATAATGCCGGCAATCAGCGTGTTTTTCTTCGTTTTTAAGTCTTTCAGCGAAACACCGACGATGCTCGGCTCACCGTGCACCACAAACTCCAGCGCTTCCGCTTTGCCGTCCATCAGCTGGTACAGCGTTTCCACACTGCTACCCATCGAGTTCTGCAACGCGCGGGCATACCGAACCAACACGTTGGAAACGGTCTTGCGCGGCGACACAATGCTGTCGAGTCCCAAGTTTTCCGCCAACGTTGCCAATTCATCACGGTTGATCTTCGCAATCACCTTCGGCACATTCTGCGAAGCGGCGAAAATCGACATCAGGATGTTTTCTTCATCGATGCCGGTGAGAGCCACCAACGCATCCTGCGAGGTAAGATCTTCTTCAAGCAACAATTCCTGCTGGGTACCGTCACCCAGCACGACCGTGGTTTTGGGGAGCAGATCACTGAGTTCCTGCGCCATTGCCGCGTCCTTTTCAATCAACGTGACGGCATTTCCTCCCGTCTCCAACAAATGCGCCAAATAGTAGGCTGTGCGACTGCCGCCCAAGATCATGACACTGCGGGCTTTCTTTTGCAATACGCCCATTTCACGAAGCAGTTTTTGAAGTTCGGCAGGGGCGGCGGTAACACCGATCTTATCACCGCTTTTCAGCACAAAGCGACCATCGGGAATATAGACCTCATTCCCGCGCTGCACCACGCACACAAGAAACTGCGCATTAAACTTGCTCCGCAATTCATACAGCGCCAGACCGTCCAGCGCCGATTGATCTTTCAAACGCAACTCGATCATTTCAAAATTGCGATGCGAGAAAGTCTCGACCTTGACAGCCGACGGGAACTTCAGAATATTCAATAGTTCCTTTGCCGCCAAAAGCTCTGGATTGATCGACATCGACAGCCCCAGATGCTGCTTCATAAAGCCAAGGCTGTTATCGTTATATTCGGGATTGCGAATACGGGCGATCGTGTGCTCCGCGCCCATTTTCCGCGCAAGGAAGCAGCTAAGCATATTGGTCTCGTCCGAATTCGTGACAGCAACGAACAGCTCCGCCGACGCAACGTCCGCCTCTTCCAGCACGTCACAATCCGCACCGTTTCCGCAGACACCCATAACGTCATGAATGTTGGTGATCTCTTCAACAATGGTATTGTGATTGTCCACGACGGTAACGTCGTGTCCCTCGGCCGCCAGACTTTCGACGATAGTCGCACCGATCTTGCCGCAACCTACGACTACAATCTTCATACGTTCACTTCCCCGGATACTAGGATTTCATCATATTTTATCACAATTTTTTACCTGCGTCAATCAGGGTTGCAAATTCTTCGTATTTCCTGTAAAATGAGTCTGTATTGATAAGAAAGGTGGAAAATCTATGGATTTTTTGCGATTTTTGGAGGGCTTGCGCACACCATGGCTGGATCAACTGATGCTGTTTATCACCAGCTTTGGCGAGGAATTGCTGTTCATCGGCATTGCCGTCACTCTCTTGTGGTGTGTCAATAAATATCAGGGCTACTACATGCTCTCCGTCGGTTTTATCGGCATGCAGATCAACCAACTGCTAAAGGTGCTGTTCCGCATTGAACGGCCGTGGGTACGTGACCCGTCGTTTCAGGCGGTGGAGGGCGCCAAGGCACAGGCGACCGGCTACTCCTTCCCCAGCGGTCACACGCAAAACTCCGTCGGTACCTTCGGCTCGATCGCCCGTTGGTGCAAGGTGCGTTGGCTCAGCATCACCTGCTGGTGTCTCGCTGTTTTAGTCGCTTTCTCCCGTATGTACCTCGGTGTACATACCCCCGCCGACGTGCTGGTCTCCTTTGCTATTGCACTCCTGTTGGTGTTCGCTTTGTACCCCATTTTCCGTGACACCGACAAGAATCCCCGCCGTGTGCGTATCCTGTTGTGCGTACTGCTGGTGTGGGCAATCGCACAGATCGTCTTTATGGAGCTGTTTCCTTTTCCTGCAGAAGCGCAGGGCGAGCGGCTGTACAGCGGACTGAAAAACGCCTATAAGATCGCCGGCGTGGCGATCGGATTTATCGTCGCTTTCGAGCTGGACCTGCGATATATCCACTTTGAGACCAAGGCCGTGTGGTGGGCTCAGGTGATCAAGCTGATCGTCGGCTTGGCGCTGACCTTCGGTGTGAAGGAACTCGGCGGTCTCCTCTTCGATATGATCCCGTATGAACCGATCGGCAAGGCATTGGAGTATCTGGTCATGGTGCTGTTCGCAGCGTGCGTCTGGCCGCTGACCTTCCACTGGTTTGCACAGCTCGGAAAGAAGGCAGACGCATGATCCGTCTGATGTTTATTTGCCACGGCAACATCTGCCGCTCACCTATGGCGGAGGCGGTGATGAAACAACTGGTAGCGAAAGCGGGACGGCAAGCGGAGTTTGAGATCGCATCGTGCGCCACCAGCACCGAGGAGATCGGGCACGACGTTTATCCGGCAGCTCGGCGGGAGCTTGCCCGCCACGGCATCCCCTGCCCCACCCGTCGGGCAGTGCGCCTGACTGCTGCGGATTATGAACGGTTTGACCGTCTCATCTGTATGGAGCGTTACAACCGACGCAACGCTTTGTCGCTGATCGGTGGTGATCCGGAGGGAAAGCTGTCGCTGCTGCTTCCCGACCGTGACGTTGCCGATCCGTGGTATTCGGGGGATTTTGACACCGCCTACCGAGACATCGAAGAAGGCTGTCGGCGATTGCTAGATTCGCTGTAAATAAAAACAAAACAACCGCCCGTGGCTTCCACGGGCGGTTTTGTTATACCTCTTCAGTTTGTTCAGGCTTTTCTGTTTTGACGATCAGACGGCGCTTGACCTCCGGGCCGTCAAACAAGCGGCGGATCTGCACACGCCCCGTGTACTTCTTACCGCAGGAGCAGTGCAACGGCGCCACGAAATAGCGGTGGCGGAACTGCCACGGCTCGACGGGACGCAATCGCTTGCCGCACGCCTCACAGCGGAACTGCAGATCCTTCTGGCACACCGCCGGATCGTCCAGCTCACGCACGAAGGTGGGTTTGAAATGAAGGCGGCGATAAAACTCGTCGTTTGCGGGACGCACAGCGGCACGAAATGACGCTTTATCGTACACACGCTTCAAAATCTGTGCCGACAGCACACTGTCGTCGATCGCATGATGAAGCTCCAGCGCCTCACTGCTCATCCCGAGCAGCTCCGCAAACTTCGACAGTCCCACCTGCTGAGACATATCCAGCTTCAGCCGCTGCTGGGCATACGCTTGCAGATCGAGATACTGCGTCATAAACGGCAGACGCTCATCCTCGTAGTAAAAGCGGCAGTTTTCCATAAACACCGTCAGATCGGTATTGCTCCAAGTCAGCACCGTGGCACCCTCGTCACCAATGAAACGCTGCAGGCGCTCCATAGCCTCCGCAAAGGAAATCCCACCACGCACCTGCTCGTCGGTATACCCCGTCAGGTCGGTGACCCAATGCGTCAGCTTGCGGCTGACGCGCGGACGGATCACGGCATCAAAGCGTTCGGCGATCTCCAGCGTATCGTCCAGGCGCACAGCGCCGATCTCGATGATCTCATTGAAATAGCCGCCGAGCTTCTTACAAAAGGCGCCGTTCCATTCCAGATCCAGTACGACGATAGCCAAGTGATCAGCCCATTCCTTTCAGTGTGCGGCCTGCCAGGATGTGGAAATGCAGGTGATGCACCGTCTGCCCTGCCTCAGCGCCCTGGTTGGTGACCACACGAAAATCGGTGATACCTTCCGCCGCAGCGATCTGCGGGATCACCTCGAAGATGTGTGCGACCACAGCACTGTTTTCCGTCGTGACAGCGCCCGCACCGCTCAGGTGCAGCTTCGGGATCACCAGAATATGCACCGGTGCCGCCGGCTGAATGTCACGGAACGCCAGTACCTGCTCGTCCTCATATACCTTGGTCGAGGGAATCTCACCGGCAATGATCTTACAAAAAATGCAATCCATAGGAATCGCTCCTTACTTCAACGTTTTTTCGACGATCGCAGCTACCTGCTCCAAAGCGGACGGAACTGCGGCGAGATCTTTGCCGCCTGCCATAGCCATATCCGGCTTGCCGCCGCCCTTACCGCCGCACAGCGCCGCAACTTCACGCACGATCGCACCGGCGTTGGCACCCAACGCTACGGCACCGGCTGTACACCAGCACAGGAAGGTGACCGACTGCTTCTCCTGCGACGTGCCCGCCAGCACCACGACCGCCTTTTCGGGGGCACGGTCCTTACAACGATCACACAGCTCACGCAGGTCACCGCCCTCAGTCTCGGGCAGCACGGCCGTAACGAGCTTCACCGAGCCGCAATCCACGGCATCCGCGAACAGATCGCCCGCCTTCTGCGCCGCCTGCTGACTGCGTATCGTCTGCACCTCACGCTGTGCATCCTTCCACTCGGAAACAAGCTGAGCACAGCGGCGGACAACGTCCTCGGCACCGTTTGCCTTCATGATCTCGGAGGCACGGGACAGATCCTCATAATAGCTCTTCAACAGTGCCAACACGCCGTCGCCCGTCACCGCTTCGATACGACGAACACCCGCTGCCACGGAGGTTTCGGTCAGAATGTGGAACAAGCCGAGCTTCGCCGTGTTATCCGCATGCGTACCGCCGCAAAGCTCCATCGACACGTCACCCATTTTGACGACACGCACGACGTCGCCGTACTTCTCGCCAAACAGCGCCATAGCGCCCTGACGGCGAGCCTCTTCGATCGGCATTTCACGGACATCCACCGCATTACCCGCCAGGATCCACTGATTGACAAGCGACTCCACCTGCGCCAATTCCTCGGCGGTCAGGGCGGAGAAATGTGTAAAGTCAAAGCGCATACGGTCGGGGCCGACAAGCTGGCCCGCCTGCTCGACGTGGCTTCCCAGCACACGGCGCAGTGCCGCCTGCATCAGGTGTGCCGCCGAGTGGTTGCGCATCGTCGCCGCACGGGTAGCCGCATCAACGGTTGCCGTCACGGTGTTGCCAACGTTCAGCGTGCCGCTTTCCAGCACACCGCTGTGCAGCATCACGCCCGAGGCGGTCTTTTGGGTATCGGTCACACGGAAGCGGACGCCGTCCGCCTCGATGACACCGACGTCGCCCACCTGACCGCCGCTTTCGCCGTAGAACGGTGTAACATTCAGCACCAGCGTGGCGGTTTCGCCCTCGCTCAGGCTTTCAGCAAGCTCATCACCACGCACGATCGCCGTCACAGCGGCTTCGGCGGTGAGCGTCTCGTAGCCGACGAACGTACCCGCCTCCAGCTGCTCGGTGATACCCGGATTGGCCTTCCAGGCGTCCGCACCGGCATCCTTACGGGCGGCACGGGCACGGGCACGCTGCTCCGCCATCAGTTCACCAAAACGCTCCTCGTCGACCTTCAGACCCTTTTCCTCCAGAATGTCACGGGTCAGATCCACGGGGAAGCCGTACGTATCGTACAGCTTAAACGCATCCTCGCCCGACAAGGTGTCACCCTTGACGGAGGCAAGCATCGTTTCCAGCAGCGACAGACCGCTGTCGATCGTCTTTTCAAACGCCTCTTCCTCGTTGCGGATCACACGAACGATGAAATCCTTCTTTTCCGCCAGTTCGGGATAGGCGCTGTAGTTTTCCTGAATGACCGTCTCGCAGACCTCATAGAGGAACGGACGGTGCAGACCGAGCAAACGACCGTGACGGGCGGCACGGCGAAGCAGACGGCGCAGCACGTAGCCACGGCCCTCGTTGGAGGGCATCACGCTGTCACCAATCATAAAGGTGGTGGAGCGGATGTGGTCAGTGATGACACGCAGGGACACGTCGGTCGCTTCACTTTCACCGTAGGTCACGCCGGCAATGCGGCTGATGTGCTTCATGATGTTCTGCACCGTGTCGACCTCAAAGAGGTTCGCCACGCCCTGCATAATGCAGGCCAGACGCTCCAAGCCCATGCCGGTATCGATGTTGGGATGATCAAGGGGCGTATAGTTGCCGTTACCGTCATTGTCGAACTGGGTGAACACGTTGTTCCAGAACTCGATATAACGGTCACAGTCACAGCCAACGCCGCAGTTGGGCGAGCCGCAGCCCCATTCCTCACCACGGTCAAAATACAGCTCAGAGCAAGGACCGCAGGGACCGGAGCCGTGCTCCCAGAAGTTGTCTTCCTTGCCGAGACGCACGATGCGATCGGGCGAAACGCCGACCTCCTTCGTCCAAATATCACACGCCTCGTCGTCGTTTTCGTAGATCGACACCCAAATGCGATCGGCGGGCAGCTCCAGCACCTTGGTGCAGAACTCCCACGCCCAGGCGGTCGCCTCGTGCTTGAAATAATCGCCGAAGCTGAAGTTGCCGAGCATTTCAAAATAAGTACCGTGGCGAGCCGTCTTGCCGACACGCTCAATATCGGGAGTGCGGATGCACTTCTGGCAGGTCGTTACACGCTTACGGGGCGGGGTGACCTCACCGGTGAAGAATTTTTTCATCGGTGCCATACCCGAGTTGATGAGCAAGAGCGACGCATCGTTTTTCGGAACAAGCGAGAAGCTGGGCAGACGCAAATGCCCCTTACTCTCAAAAAAGCTGAGGTATTTCTCTCGCAGTTCGTTCAGACCGGTCCATTCCATGAGATATACTTCCTTTCACAAATAAAAATACCTCCGCCCCAGCTTGGGACGGAGGTTCCGTGGTACCACCCAAATTGCGCCGCAAAAGCAGCGCCACTCGATGCCTTTAACGCAGACGTACGCACCGCTCCTCACGGTGAGCTCCGGGGTGGCCTCCGTGTACGGCAGGAGCGCCTTACAGCCAAGGACGCTCTCTCTGCTTCTGCCAGGCGACGGTTCTTCCCATCACAGCCAAACTATATCGGGTCTATTGTACCCGAAGCAGTAGCTTTTGTCAAGATATTTATTACAATTTCACGTATCCCATACGGTATAAGCTGTCACAGAGAGCGGCGAAAACGGGAGCGGTTGCCTCCCCCGTATTACTGCCGTTTTCCGCCAGCACGGTGATGACGTATTGCGGGTCTTCGGCAGGATAATAGCCGGTAAACCAGCTGTGCACCATGGTGTCCCCCTCGTCGGTGTGCCAGCCCGTCTCGGCAGTGCCCGTCTTGCCACCCGCCGTTCCGAATAACGGTGCGGCATCGGTGCCGGTGCCGTTCGACACTACCTCCTCCATCATCGCCCGCAGCGTTGCCGCTGTTTCTTCGGAACAGAGGTATGACGGTGGGTCAGCGGCAGCCTTTGTCAGCGTTCCTTGTGCGTCTACGGTGCCAAGATACAGATTGGGACGCAGATAGCGTCCACCCCGTGCCACGCAGGCGGTCATAGCCGCAACGTGCAGCGGAGTGGCAAGCAGATCGCCCTGTCCGATCGAGACGTTGGCAAGACGTGTCGATTGCAGCAGTTCCTCCTCCTGCGGCAACGTGGCACGTGCCGTTTGCCAGCCGTTCATCAGGAAAAGCGGGCTGTCAAAACCCAGCATTGACGCCGTACGGTACAGCGATGACGCTCCGCCAAGGTGCGCTAGCTGAATGAAATACGGGTTGCAGGAATCCCGAAACGCATCAACCATACTCTGGGTGCCGTGACCGAGGGTGCGGTGGCATTTGATGCGATTGGCGCCCACACGGATCGCTCCGGCACAGTTGAAGGCGGTCGCCACAGGCACTCCCTGCTCCATTGCCGCCATCGCCGTCGTGATCTTAAACACCGAACCGCAGTTGTATGCCGCCGTCACGCGGTTAAACAGCGGCGATGCTTCGTCATTCAGATACGTCTCAAGTGCCGTGGGATCATAGCTCGGGAAGCTCGCCATGGCGAGAACGTCGCCCGATGCGACGTCAAGTATCACCGCCGCACCACGGCTGATGCACTTGCCGACCTTCCCCTCTACCAACGCTTGCAGGCGGCTGTCGATCGTAAGTGCCGCACCCGCACGGGCATTTGACAGCGTGTTTTCCACAATCACCTCACTGCCCGTCAGCACACGTCCCGCCCCGTCGGTGCGGTAGGTGACCGTCAGCTTCCCCGCAGCGGCGGACAGCACCTCATCCAACGCCGCTTCCGCACCGCATACGCCGTGCCCGTCAGCATCCACGTAGCCGACAACGTGTGACGCAAAGGCATCAGCATACCGCTCCGGCACGACAAACTGGCGAATACCGTTCACCAACGGAAACGCCTCCTCCGAGACGAACACCGCCGGTTTTCCGTCATCCAGCCGCCGACGGGCCTCTGAAAACGCTTCCTTTGACAGCGTATCGGTCAGAGCCGCCAACGCTTCAGGGGTGGGAATAACGCCCGCTGCATACTGCGTGGCCACGTTGGTCAGCGGCGTCAAATGGCGGTCGTACAGCGTCCCCCGGGCGGTAGCGACCGTGACGGTGAGCGACGATTGTGCGTCGGTCACCTCGGCGTATCCCTGCTCCGTGAGGCGGTATAAGCGGGCCACAATGCCGCTGAAAGCAAACAACAGCGATGCGAACAGCGCAATCAGACGTTTGGACATAAAAAAACTCCTCTCCCATGCAGTATACCCACACAGGAGAGAAGATAAACAACGATCAATCGTCGGCCTTGCGGCGAAGATAACACCCAACGGGCAACGGACGGTCATACGGGATCTCAAGCGCCATCGTCGGATGCGGAGCGCTTTCGATCGGCTCGCCTTCCCCGTCGTACAGCTCGGTCACCGTCAGCGGCATCGGCGGCTCGTTCGGAAGCAGCACCTCCAGCGTGTCCCCCTTGAAAAAGCGGTTACGCTGACTGAGCAGCAGACGCCCGTTTTCGTACCCCGTGACCACCGCCGTGGCTTGATGCGTACGAATGTAGCTGTTGGTAGAGGTGTTTTGCTCCGGCATACCGAAATAAAAGCCCGTACCGTAAGGGCGGTGGCTCACCTTCGTCGGTTCCTCACGCAACCAATCCGCCACACGGTAATCAGCAACACAACCGCTCGCCAGGTAACCATCCACCGCTTGACGGTAGGCGTTGGTGATTCCTGCCACGTAAAATGCCGCTTTGGCACGACCCTCGATCTTAAACGAGGACACGCCCGCTCGACACAGCTCCGGAATATGCTCGATCATGCACAAATCGTAGGCGTTCAGCAAATGGGTCTCCCCTTGCTCCTCTACAATGGTCAGCGGCTGGTTGGGGCGGGTCGGCTCCACCAGATAATAGCCCCAACGGCAGGATTGCGCACAATCACCGTGGTTACCGTCACGTCCCGTAAGATACGTCGACAGCAGGCAGCGACCCGAATACGCCATACACATCGCACCGTGAACGAAGGCCTCCAGCTCCAATTCAGGCGAGGTCTTGGCACGAATCTCGGCGATCTCGTCCATCGAAAGCTCCCGTGCCAGAACGACACGGGAAGCGCCCATGTCGTACAGCGTTTGCGCCGTAACGTAGTTAACAACGCCAAGCTGAGTGGACACGTGCAGCTGACAATGCGGTGCATACCGCTTGGCAAGCGCCATTACGCCGGGGTCCGCCGCAATGATCGCATCGGCGCCGATATCATCCAGCAGCTCCAGATAGGCCGGCAACTCGTCCATTTCGTTATTTCGCGGCAGGATGTTGCAGGTGACGTATACACGCCGTCCCGCACGGTGACACGCCGTCACCGCCTGCCGCAGCTCGTCCTCGGTGAAGTTGGCAGGAGCCCGCCGCATACCGAAGCGTGTACCCGACAGGTACACCGCATCGGCACCGTACAGCAGCGCCGCCTCCAACCGCTCCCGGTCACCGGCAGGTGCCAGCACCTCCGGTCGAACGACATCAATCATGGATATTGTACGCATCGCAGAACTTGGAATGCGCCTCATTGGTTGCGTGGTAACCGGTGACGTATTTTTCCTCAGCCTTATCGTAATAGGTGGCAAAGAAATACATCAGCTTGCCGTTTTTCTCGTTTACGGAGTGGGAAACGTTCTTCTTCGAGCAGGTGCATGCCAGCTCATCGTCGTCCGCCGGCCACAGCACGGCACGGATCGCATCCGCACCCGGACAGTTGACGGGGCCGACGGGCAAGCCCTTGCGGTTGTACGTATTATACGTTTGATTGCCTTGGTCGGCATTATCGTCGTTCATGATCTTGTTGAGATATTCACCCGTGGCATCGCTTTCCAAGCGGGGAAATACCGACGGATTCGCCAAACGGTTGTGGAACACACGTGCCACACCCGCCATGTCGGCAGGATTGTTCGCCTCACCCTGCACGATGGAGGCAAGGATCACAACCTGATCGATCGTCAGGCCCTGCTCCTTGGCAGCGGCACGGAATTTGGTGGTCATACGGCTGTCAAAGTTGTCCAGCATCTTACGTACCACCGTCTCGCCGGAGCAGCCCTTATAGAAATCGTAGGTATCGGGGAACAAATACCCCTCCAGCGCATGAATACGTTCCTTGCGGTCCGCTGCGTCCACCTGCTTTAAGTCGGCAAGGAAATCGTAATCCTTGGAGTAATCCTTGGACAGCGCCGTCATGAACTCGTCAGCGGTACAAACCTTCTTCTCCTCAAGTCGCTGAGCGATCTGCGGGATCGTAAAACCTTCGGGGATGGTCACACGGGAGACCTCACGGGGGGCTGCCGTGCGCAGAAGTCGGGCAATGGTCTGATATCCCATATTCTGACGCAGGCTGTACTCACCCGGTTGCCAGTTTCCCTCACCGTCCACCAAGCCCGCATAAATCTTGAAGATCCACGCATGGTCGATCAGCTCGGCTTCCTCCAGAAGCTCCGCCAGTTCGTCATTTTTAACGTCCTTGGGAACGGTCACGTCGATTACCATAGGCTCCTTGCCGATAGCGGTAAAATCCAGAAAACCGGCGATCAGCGTATAGGAAAGCATCAGCGATACCACCAGGATCACCGTGCCGTACAGCGTTGCCCAAAGACAGCCAAGACCCTGGAGACGGCTCCCACGACGCTGCGGATCGTGCGACGGCTGCTCCTCGTCCGAGGCAGACGGCTCTTCGTCCAGAATATGCACCGGCGGTTCCTCTTTGAGCACGGGAATCGCCCTCTGCGCCGGCAGATCGGGAATATCGCCGTATTCATCGTCAAGATCAAGGTGCAGCTCAAACTTTTTGACCACCGGCACTTCGGAGTCAGCAACCGACTCTTCTGCAGGCAGAATAACCTCGTCGCGATCCTCCGCAACGGGCTCTTCCTCCACGATATGTATCGGCTCCTCGCCATAAATACGTACCGACTCCTCCTCTTCCTCCTCGGGCAGATCGGGAATATCGCCGTACTCACCGTCCAAATCGAGGTGCAGCTCAAACTTTTTAGGTGCCGGCACTTCGGGGGCGGCGGTCGGCTCTTCAGCAGGCTCGTTTACCGCTTCCGGGGCAGGCTCAACTACCGGTTTGGGCTCGCTCGATGGCATATTGCGGAGCTCGTTGATGATCTCGTCGATGTCGTAGCGTTTCTCATCAGCCATGTCCGTTTCCTCCTTCAGGTTGCCGCAAGCTTCGATCCGTGCGGCGAATGTAATTCTCGGTCACAATCAGCTCCGCAGGGCGGTCGAACCGTCCGTGCGGCAGGTAACGGCGCACGCAGGCGCTGTAACAAATACCGATCAGATTGCCGCCAAAGCGGGGCAAAAAGCGGTCGTAATACCCTTTCCCATAGCCAAGTCGATACCCGGCGTAATCATAGCAAAATGCAGGAATAATGCACAAGCCGTCCGCCAGATCGGTGACCAGCTTGTCGGGATTTGGTCTCGGCTCGTACACACCGAACGAGCCGGGCTCCAGCTCCTCCAGCGACTCGATGTAATAGAACTCCATTTCCCGTGTGTCGGGAATACAGCGAGGTACCGCCACACGCTTACCGTCCTCCAACGCACGGCGAATGATGCAATGCGTATCCACCTCAATGGCGGTAGACACGTACACCAGCACCTGCTTGGCACGGCGGTACTGCCACAGTTTTCGCACCCGAGCGGCGATACGCTCGTCGCAATCCTGCCGCTGTTCCGGCGGCATCTCGGCACGAATCGTGCGGTAGCGGTCACGCAGAGACATTTTCAGTTGTCGGATATCCTTTACCGACATTGCATTGCTTCTCCTAACTTGGCGGCGGTTTCCTCCGAAACCAGCCGTGCAACGATTGCCAATGCGAACGGAATCGTCACACCGGCTCCTTTGGCCGTAATACGGTCGGCGGCAACCGCCACTGACTCCCCAGTGCAAATCGCACCGAGCAGATCCTCCTCATATCCGGGATAGCAGGTGGCAACACGGTCACGCAGCAATCCCTTGCGTCCCAGCACCGACGGTGCGGCACAAATCGCACACAGCAGTACGCCGTCCTCTGCCGCCCGATCGAGGCAGGCGTTGACGACGGCCGAGGCACGCAGATTTTCCGTGCCCGGCAGACCGCCCGGCAAAATCACCGCCTGCAAGCCGTTTTCCGCAGCAGGCAGCGCAGTGCTATCCGCCACATCCGCCTGCACCGTGATACCGTGTGCGCCGACGACCGACGTGCCGCCGACACCCACCGTCACGACCTCCAGTCCGCTGCGGCGAAGGACATCCACCGTCGCCAGTGCTTCGATCTCTTCAAAACCATCGGCAAGAAAGACTAAAACCATTGTACATCCTCCTAATCCAGTGCCAACCCCACATACGGAGCATGCAGCCGTCCGTTCAACGGCAGATACAGCATAAACGGCTCCTCGCCACCTTCGCAGCGCCATTCATAGCGGGTACAGCCCGCCGCTACACACAGTGCCGCCGGATCGACGTCACCGAGCAGTTCCCGAATGAATAATACCGATCCTTGCGAGTACGTCAGCGCCGCACCGTGCTCGGTGACAAACGCCGTACCGCAGGAAGCCGCATACGCCGCAAACCGTGGCTCCCACTGCAGCGCATCAGACGGCAACAGTGCCTCTCTGCGTGCGGCAAACTCCGCAGGCGACACACGATAAATCGCCTCTCCCGTCGGTGCTGCTTCTCCCGCTTTGACGCAGGTGCCGCACCACGGACGATACCCGAAACGGGCATAATAGTTCGAAAGCGACGGCTCGGCAGGATGAAGAAACGACCCTGTCGCACCCTGCTGCTTCGCCTCGGACAGTGCGGTGTTCAGCAGTTCGGCAAACACGCCCCGTCCCCGATGAGACGGCAGCGTTGCCGCCGCATAAATGTATTGCAGCCACTCCTCCCCATACGGGACGGGCAAGGTACACACCATCGAAATCGGCACGCCGTTCTCTTCGGCAACCAAACATTCCTCCGCTAGCCGCACCGTTTCCAAAAAACGGTCACGGTCGGCAACGGAATCCTCGGGAAAGGCGGCACTCCAAATCTCACGGATCGCCGCAAGATCCGCCGTACAGGCATAACGCTTTACCATCGCCACTCGCCTCACTGTATCGTTACGAGGTATTTCTTCAGTAACACTGCGGGACGGTAGGATTCCTTCGCACGGCGCAGCCCCGGAATCCCCATATCGTTCTCACGGTTCAGGTATTCGTAGGCGGTCAGCGTTTTGGCAAACTCACGGTTGATCACGGCGTAAGCGCCCGAAAAATCCGACAGTGCCTTTTCCACATGAACGTCAAACACACGGTCGTTGATAGGCGACCCCAGCGCAAACGCCACGGCACGCCCTTCCACACGGACAAGTCCACCCGACAGCGAAAATGTCTCGGGATCCCGCAATATACGGCGGATCGCACATTGCTCGTCGTTTAAGCTGTTCGTGCAGCCGCCCTTTTCCTCACACCACGCCTTGGACAGCCGTACCATATCCTCGACGTTCTCCGCCGACAGCGGCTCGTACGTCCACTCGTGGGCACGTGTGAAAGCGGAAATATGATTCTTTTTGCTGTGATACGCCTTGCCGGGCAAGGTCGCCAGATCCTCGGTGCGATACAGGTAGTCAAAATCGTCCGGCGATTCCTCGGCGTGGACACGCCCGGGAAACAGCGCCTTCAACCGTGCCAGCACGGCCTCATCCACGCTGTGTAAACGGAGCGGATGCGGCATCTCGGCATACAGCCGCCGCATCACGTCCTCCCAGCCTTCACCGACGGGCGGAAGCAAGGAATGCTCACTGCCCAGCACCAGCACGTCGCCGTCACGGGCGATCCGCACGCCGTAGTACTCACCCCACATATAGGCGGTGGTGAAGGAATATTCACAGCAATCTCTGCCCGAGGCCGTTAAAATGGGCACCGCCCAGCGGTGATCCTCGGGATGCAGAGAGCGAAACTCAAGCGACATAACATACTCCTTACAGAGATTCGATCAACCGTGCCGTAATGGTATCCATCGGCAACGGCTCGCCGTTTTCGGCGCAGGAGATCACCGTCCAGCCAAGACGCTCGGCGGCATACAGCGCACTTTCACGGCAGGTTTTGAGATACTGCATATCCCGCTCGTGAATGTCACGCTTGGCGGCATCGCCCTCATAGCGGCCGACCAGCAGCTTCTGCGACACCTCCAACGGCATATCCAAAAACAGCACGCGGTCGGGACGAGGCAGACCGAGAAGCTCGTATTCGTAGTGCTCCAGCCACGCAAGATAAGCATCCCATTCCTCTCGGGGCAGCTTACCCATCTGGTGAATGGCATTGGAGGTCGTGTACCGTGCGGCGAGGATCAGCGTGCCGTCCTCGTAGTCCTGCTGCCAAAATTTCTTGTAGCTCGCATAGCGGTCCACGGCATAAAATGAAGAAGCGGCATAGGCGTTCACCGCAGCGGGCGAACCGCCGAACTCACCGCCGAGATATTGCTTAACCAATGCCGAAGAGGGCTGCTCGTAATCGGGAAAGCTGATATGGCGATAGTGTATGCCATTCTCACGGAAATACGCATCCAGCCGTTCCAGCTGCGTCGATTTTCCGCTGCCGTCCAGCCCGTCCAACACACAAAGACTCATCTCAGGCATCCCCCTTGAGCCGACGATATTTTTCACGCATTTCCAGCATCTTGCCGCAGGTCATCTTTCCCTCGGGGCAAGCGCCCGCCACACAGGACGGTCCGGCGTTTTTGAACAGATGCGGTGCCACGGCAGCGCACGCCGCCAGCATACGGTCGGCGAGCTCACGGATCTCCCACTGCGCACGGTTGCAGCACCGGTGGTGGAAGAAATTCATCAAACTGCGGGCGTTCATCGTCACGATCAGCTTGGTGGTGCAAGCGTTGGGAAGCACAAAGCGGGCGTCCTCGATCGCCTTCTTTTCGGCGGCACGGTCGGCGGCCTTTTCCGTCATCCCCTCCGCCAGAAAGGCGGCACGGTGCTTTTCCTTGAGGATCGCCGTCAGCGCTTCATAGTGCTGCTGATCCTCCTCCATCGCCTGACGGTAACGTGCAGCCGCCTCGGGAATGGCTTCGATCTCCGGCGGTAAAACGTATTCAAAATGCGATTCCGCCACGTAACGCTGACTCTGCACGCTGAACGAAGCGATGCGATGACGGGTCAGCTGCGCAAGCAACGAACGGGAAACGCCCTCCACGCCAAAGGTGAACGACGCATGCTCGATCGGGCTTTCGTGGCCGATCTCCGCCAGCATATCCACAAACGCAGCGGTCTTTTCCTCGGTGAGACCTTCACGGATGTCGTCGATCGTCGACGGTGAATAACACAGTCGTGCAGCGGAGGCAATGGTATGCTCCGGCAGGGGGGTATGGGTCAGCAGGGTGACTTTCATACGATAAACTTCCCTTCTTTGGGCATTATATAGAATCAGTATAGCAGATTGTCGCACCAACTGCAATGTTTTTATTCTACATGAAAGGAGATTTTTGAAATTTTTTTTGCATTTTGTCGAACGGCGTGGTACAATACCGATGTAACGCTCGCATAAGCAGTAAGGAGGGGTACGGTGGTCGAGCAAGCAGAGGAACGACGCTATCTGAAACGGCGGCGCATCGTCGCCCTCGTCTCACTGGCGGTCGTGATCGCCCTGGCGGGCTGGCTGACGGTCTTTCTCATCGAAAAGTTTTCGGCATTCGGCAGCGATCCTGCGCAATTCAAAGCCTTTATCGACGGCTACGGCTGGAAGGGCTGGCTGGTGGCGCTGGGGATCCAGATCCTGCAGGTGGTTATCTCGCTCATTCCCGGCGAGGTGGTCGAGGTGGGTATGGGCTACGCCTTCGGCTGGCCGCTCGGAACGGCGCTGTGTCTCGTCGGCGTAGGGCTGGCGTCCTCCGTCATTTTCCTGCTCACCAAGCGGTGGGGCGTGCGGCTGGTGGAGCTGTTTATCCCCCGCAGCAAGATCGACGAGCTGCGCTTTATCAACAGCGAGCAGCGCTTGCGCCGTTTGGTATTTCTGCTGTTTTTCATTCCCGGAACGCCGAAGGATCTGTTCACCTATTTCGTGGGTCTCACCCGCATCCGTCTCCCCGAATTTCTGGCAATTTCTTTGATTGCACGCATTCCCACGGTGGTCTCCTCCACGATCGGCGGCAACCTCATTCAGGGTGAGGACTATCTCAGTGCGATTCTGCTGTTTGCAATCACCGGTGCAGTCAGCCTGGGCGGCATTTTTCTCTACAACCGCCTCGTTGCCTACCGTAACCGCAAGAACAATACCTCTGCCCCGTGATCTGTAACAGGCTGTGACACGCTGTAAACACGTTGCAACAAGTTGTAACACGCTGTAACAAGCCGTAAACGTGCTGTAACAAGCTGTAACAAGTTGCGACAAATTGTTACAAGCTGTAACACGAAAAACTTTCCACCGTTTGTGAAAACATTTCACTTTTCCACAGTTATACAGTTAGCAACTTTTTGCAACACGCTGTTACAAATTGTTGCACTAATCCAAACCAATCCGAATCCAATCCTTATCTGAATTTGAATTCTAATCCAACGCAAAATTATCAACCGAAGTTTTTCACAAACTGTGGAAAACACGGCTGTTACAAACACGAAACATAAGAAAACACCCCGTCGACAAGACGAGGTGTTTTGTTTTTTATGCGTTACGTTATTCGTCCAACAGCAGCCGGCGCAAATCCGCCACGGTGGCAGCGATGGCATCGGCGCCGGCAGCGGTCAGCTCGGGACGGTCGCCGTAGCCGTACAGCACACCGACCGTTCGCATATGCATGGCACGGCCACCCTCCACATCAAAGCGGCGGTCGCCGATCATCACGGCTTCGGCCGGGTCGGTCAACCCTACCCGTGCCATACCGTAGCGGATCACCTCCGCCTTATCGGCACGGGTCTCCGCCATATCCGCTCCGGCGATGCAATTAAAGTACTTGGACAGCCCAAAATGCTGCATCAGGCGGCAGGCGTACATCTCCGGCTTGGAGGTTGCCATCATCACCCGATACCCCGCACGGCGGGCGTCCCGTAGCAGCTCAGGGATACCGTCGTACACCTCGTTCTCGTAGATACCGGTCACGGCGTAATACTCACGGTACGCTGCCAACGCTTCTTGCGCCTGCTCGTCGGTCATCCCATAAAAATCACGGAAGGAATCGAGCAGTGGCGGCCCAATAAAACGATGCAGACGGGTCAGATCCGGCTCGTCAATACCAAAGCGGCGCAACGCAAACTGCGCCGAACGGGTGATACCGAGTGCGGGATCAGTCAGTGTGCCGTCGAGATCAAACAGCAAAAAGCGACGTTCCCTGCCGAGGCAGGCTTCGGTGAAATAACACAGCTCGTACTCTCCCGTCACGGGATGTGGCGCACGGTGGTCGGCATAAACCAACGTACCGTCGGCAAGAAGAGCCGTACCGCGCTTGACACCCGTCGGTCGACGCTCGGCGGGATCGGTATCCGCCAGCCGCTTCAAACGGCGGCGCTCGGCGGGATCGGTATCCAAGTACGGCGGCAGCACACCCGCCGGATTGGTGGCAAGACGGTCACAGACCATCGCTTCGTGCAGCAGCGTCTCCTCCACCCCGTCAAATGTCCGTGCCATACGCCATACCAGCGCCGTCAGTTCGTCCAGCGACAGCGACGGCGGCAATACCGTTCCCAACGCCTCAAACCACGTGACGGGATCGATGCCGACCTCGTCGGTAAGATAGGTCAGCGTACGGCGAAAGCGCCCGCTGTTATAGACTTTATCAAATGCCTCCTCGAGGCGGTGCAACCGTGCGAGCTCCTCTGCAGACAACCACGGCGTGGACAGCACCTCATACGGCGGCTGCTTGGAAAACTCACCGGGATACCGTGTGGGATCCTCTGCCAGCGGCGAGCCGTGCAGCCGTTTGAGAAAGCCGAGCTGCAGCTGATGCGGACGCAGACGATAAGCGGTGCGAAAGCTGTCAAGACAGGTTGCGAGATCCTCGTGAGGCAGACCGGCAATGAGATCCAGATGCACCGTCACGTTATCGCACGCCAGCAGGTGGCGAATGTTGGTCACCAGCCGCTCGGTATCGGTTTTTCGGCATACTGCCTCCAGGGTCGGTGCGTGGAACGATTGCAGACCGATCTCCAGCTGGAACAGCCCCGCCGGTGCTTCGGCAAGCACCGTCAGCGCCTCCTCGTCCAGCAGATCGCCCGCCACCTCAAAATGGAAGCAGACGCCACGGGGAATGCGACTGCCGTAATTCTCCGCAATAAAGCGCCACAACCGCACCGCACGCTGCCGATCGGCGTTGAACGTGCGGTCGACGAGCTTCACTGTGGACGCACCGCTGTTTGCCAACAGAATCAGCTCATTTTGGGCTTTTTCTTCGGGGTAGTATCTCACCCCTCCGCACCGTCCGGAAAGGCAAAATGCACAACGAAACGGGCAACCGCGGCTCGTTTCCAGATAAGCGATGCGACCACCCAGCTGTTCAAGATATTCGGGAAGATACGGACTCGGCGGAACGTCCTCCGATACGTACGGCTCAGCAAGGTGAATCCCGGCAGCGGTACGGCAGCAGACCCCCGCCAGACCGACGGGGTCTGCCCCCTCCGACAGAGCGTTCAGCAAGCACGCAAGCGGGTATTCGCCCTCGCCGGCAATAATGTAATCCGCCACGCCGTTTTCCAGATACACAGCGGCGTTATAGCTGACCTCAGGCCCGCCGAGAACCACTTGCAGCGACGGTTTCTCCGCCCGCAAGGCGACCGCCAGACGGCGCACCGTTTCGATATTCCAAATATAGCAGCAAAAGCACAGTACGTCGGCGTCGAGCGCCCGCAAACGAGCAAGCAGTACGTCGTCGGTCTCGTTGATCGTCCCCTCCGCCACGCAGGCGTCGATTTCACCGTTCCCAAAGGCGCGGATACCCGAAAGCAGACACCACGGTGCCAGCGAAGAATGAATATATTTTGAGTTTATGCAGGTGACTGCCACACGCAGCTTCGGCATGTCCGCACCTCCTTTTTTACCCCATTCTAGCACACTTTCCCCACGTCGGCAAGGCATTTTGTCCAGTTCTCCTCGCACAACGCCGTAAAGTGTTGTACAGATTGCCGATTTTGTTGCATAATTATGAATGTCCACTTGACAAGCCCCTATTTAATGTGTATACTGTGTGCATATTCGATCGATTTTGTGAATATTCATTCAGAAAGGATGCATAAACATGAACAAAGAAAACATCAAGAAAGTCGTTCTCGCCTACTCGGGTGGTCTGGACACCTCCATCATCATTCCGTGGCTGAAAGAGAACTACAATAACTGCGAGGTCATCGCCGTG
Source organism: Acutalibacteraceae bacterium (assembly GCA_045630285.1). Lineage (GTDB taxonomy): Bacteria > Bacillota > Clostridia > Oscillospirales > Acutalibacteraceae > RGIG3009. The sequence continues at coordinate 38,642 of JAZQSX010000047.1, forward strand.
TCCGGCAACGTCGGTCAGGCAGACGAGCTGGAGGGTCTGGAAGAGAAGGCAATCAAAACCGGCGCTTCCAAGCTGTACGTGCTCGACCTCACCGAAGAGTATGTGGACGACTACATCATCCCCTGCGTCAAAGCAGGTGCGGTGTACGAGGACTATCTGCTGGGCACCAGCCACGCACGTCCCTGCATCGCCAAGGGTCTCGTCGAGATCGCCATCAAGGAAGGCGCCGATGCGATCTGCCACGGCTGCACCGGCAAGGGTAACGACCAGGTGCGTTTCGAGCTGGCGATCAAGCACTTCGCTCCGAGCATGCCGATCATCGCTCCGTGGCGTGAATGGGACATCAAGTCCCGTGAAGAGGAGATCGAGTACGCCGAGGCGCACAACATCCCCCTGAAGATCAACCGTGAGACCAACTACTCCAAGGATAAGAACCTGTGGCACCTGAGCCACGAGGGCCTGGACCTGGAAGACACCGGCAACGAGCCTCAGTACGAGAAGCCCGGCTTCCTGGAAATGGGTGTTTCTCCCATCCAGGCGCCCGATGCTCCCACCTATGTGACCATCGACTTTGAACAGGGTAAGCCTGTCGCTTTGAACGATGAGAAGATGAGCGCCAAGAACATCATTCTCAAGCTCAACGAGATCGGCGGTGCCAACGGCATCGGTCTGCTGGACATCGTAGAAAACCG
>JAZQSX010000048.1:0-45806 GCA_045630285.1 Acutalibacteraceae bacterium
ACTTTGTTTTGGAAAAAATACAGCAACTATCAGCGTAAATATTTTCCACAATTAACGATGACTGGTAATATCGGTCCTAAAGGTCCGACCTCTACGTGGCCTACTTTTAAAACACTTCATCAATCCGTCCTAATATATCACAAAGCGGAAAAAGGGGTTATCGATTTAACTTTTCCTGGCGCTGCAAATAAAATCAGCACCATAAGAAGTTGTCTTGAATTGGAACAAGATATGCAACTCGCAGTAACCGGAAAATCCGTTGCCGTTCGCTTGGTTGAAGACGTCATCAATTTTAAGGCTGATTTTGAAAATCAAATCGATAAGACGACCGCTTGCCTTAATAAAGTGCTTCGTCTGCGAAATTTTGCTGATTCAATCGATCCCAAAGTAGTAAAAGAGTTTTCCAAATAATTATTTGCACACTTTGTACACGGCATACCTTGACAACCAAAACGCGGCGTGATATACTACATAATAATTTAATACACAAACCGTTGAAGCGGAAGTAACGGCGATTACGCCTTCACAGAGAGCCCGTGGTGCTGGAAATCGGGTAAGAAACCATCGTCAAATGGACCGCTGAGGGTGCAGTCAAATGTGATTTTCACAGAGTATTCTGCAACGTGGGGGCATACGTCAGTTGCCGGGGATATGCTGGTATCCCGCAAGCGCACGGCTTCGCCGTGAATCAAGGTGGCACCGCGGATAACGTCGATTATTCGTCCTTGGCAGACTGTAGTACTCTGTCAAGGACGTTTTGTTTTTGGCAGAACACAAGGAGGACTTACCCTTGATACTGCTCACCAAACGATGGCGGCGCACCATCTAACTGCATTCACACTAACTGATTTTATATTACGGAGGAACTTATCATGGATTTCAACGGCATCAATTTTGACACGTATTTTAACAATTATCCCGATAAAGACGGTTATTTCGGCAAATACGGCGGCGTCTACGTCGATGACAAGCTGAAGGCTGCCATGGCGGAGATCACCGAAGCATACTACTCCATTTGCCAGTCCCGCAAGTTTATCGCCGAGCTGCGCCGCATCCGCAAGGAGTTTCAGGGTCGCCCCACCCCGGTGACACATCTGGAGCGCCTGTCCGATGCGTTGGGCGGCAAGGTACAGCTGTACGCCAAGCGTGAGGATCTGAACCATTCCGGTGCGCATAAGCTCAACCATTGTATGGGCGAGGCGCTGCTTGCCAAATATATGGGTAAGAAAAAGGTCATCGCCGAGACCGGTGCCGGTCAGCACGGCGTGGCGCTTGCCACCGCTGCCGCCTATTTCGGCCTGGAATGTGACATTTATATGGGTACCGTAGACATCAAAAAGCAAGCCCCCAACGTTGCCCGTATGAAGATCCTCGGCGCCAATGTCGTGGAGGTCACCCACGGTCTGCAAACGCTGAAAGAGGCTGTCGATGCGGCGTTTGATGCGTACAGCAAGGAATACAAGGATTCTATCTACTGCATCGGCTCGGTGCTCGGCCCCCATCCCTTCCCGATGATGGTGCGTGACTTCCAGAGCGTCGTCGGCATCGAGGCCCGTGAGCAATTCGTCGATATGACCGGTCATCTGCCGAATGCGATCGTTGCCTGCGTCGGCGGCGGCTCCAATGCTGCCGGTCTGTTTGCCGGCTTCCTGAACGATCCCGTGGACATCTACGGTATTGAGCCTCTCGGCCGCGGCCCGAAGCTGGGCGATCACGCCGCCAGCCTCAAATACGGCACCGAAGGCATTATGCACGGCTTCAACAGTATTATGCTGAAGGACGAAAACGGTGAGCCTGCTCCCGTGTACTCCGTCGCCAGCGGTCTGGACTACCCCTCCTCCGGCCCGGAGCACGCCTTCCTGCAGGAGATCGGTCGTGTCAAGTACGACGTCATCGACGACGAGGAGACCATTGACGCCTTCTACAAGTTGGCTCGTCTCGAGGGTATCATCCCCGCCATTGAAAGCTCGCACGCCGTTGCCTACGGTATGAAGCTCGCCAAGCGTATGGAGCACGGTTCGGTCCTGATCAACCTCTCCGGCCGTGGCGACAAGGATATGGATTACGTCCTCGAAAACTTTGGCATGCGCTGATATTCTGTGCCCTGTCCGCCCCGTGCGTCGCAGGGCACTCCCTTTATAAGGAGGCGATTATTATGAATTTCACGGAAATTGCAAAGCTGCGCCAATCCTGCCGCAACTACGATCCCGACCGTCCCATTGAGGAGGAAAAGCTCGCCGCCATTCTGGAATCGGTGCGTCTCTCCCCCTCGGCCTGCAACGGTCAGCCCTATCACCTGACGGTGTGCCACGGAGAGGTAGCAAAGCAGGTGGAAAAGGCCACGATGTCTATGGGGATGAACCGATTTGCAGGCGATGCGCCGATCGCTATCGTCATTTCCGAAGAACCGTACGTCAAAACAGCGGCGTTCGGTGCAAAAGTCAAGCACAACGACTACCGCTCCATCGACATCGGTATTGCGGCAGCGTATCTGACCGCCGAAGCCACTGCTCAGGGGCTCGGCACCTGCATCCTCGGTTGGTTTGACGACGATAAGATCCGTCAGCTGTGCGATCTGGACAGCCCCGTGCGCTTGGTTATTACCTTGGGGTATGCCAAAGCCGACGATCCGCTTCGCAACAAAAAACGCAAGACTCCCGACGAATTGATCACGCAAAAATAAAAGGAGGATTTGTATGAGCTACACTGCCGCACCAACTCGCTACGACGCCATGCCCTACCGCTATTGCGGACACAGCGGACTGAAATTGCCGGCACTCTCGCTGGGATTGTGGCACAATTTCAGCGATGTGGACAATTACAGCAACATGGTGGATATGCTAACCACCGCATTCGATTTGGGGGTCACCCACTTCGACCTCGCCAACAACTACGGCCGTCCGTTTGCCGGCTCTGCCGAACGCAACTTTGGCCGGATCATGAAGGACGTCCTCGCTCCCTACCGTGACGAGCTCGTCATCTCCACCAAAGCCGGCTACTATATGCATCCCGGCCCGTACGGTGATTTTGGAAGCCGCAAATATCTCATTTCCAGCCTGGATGCCAGCCTGAAGCGCATGGGACTCGACTACGTCGATATTTTCTATCATCACCGCATGGATCCCAACACGCCTCTTGAAGAAACAATGGGCGCCCTGCGTGACATCGTGCGCAGCGGCAAGGCGCTGTACGTCGGTATCTCCAACTATGACGCCCCCACCGCCGCCAAAGCGCAGGCGATGCTGGAGGATATGGGTGTCCACTGCCTCATTCACCAGTTCCGCTTCTCGATGCTTGACCGTCACGCACAGACCGACGGCACGCTGGAAGCCACGCACGGCGTCGGTATGGGCTCGATCGCTTTTTCGCCGCTGGAGCAGGGCATCCTCTCGGACAAATACCTGCACGGCATTCCTGCTGACTCCCGTGCCGCTAAGCCCGATACGTTCCTCACCGCCGACCGCATCAGCCCCGAACTGCTGCAAAAGGTGACGAAGCTGAACGAGATCGCCACCTCCCGTGGGCAGACGTTGGCGCAAATGGCGATCGCCTGGCTGCTCGGTGTCGGCGGTATCACCAGCGTGTTGGTCGGTGCCAGCAGTGCAAAGCAGATCCGTGAAAACGTCGAAGCCGTCATGCAGTGTGAGTTCTCCGCCGAGGAGATCGCCGCTCTGGAAGCCTTACTGAAATAACAAAACGCCTCCGCTCTGTGGAACGGAGGCGTTTTTATTTATCCTTCGGTTGCTTTGTACAGCCGTTTGTACACAAACAGTGCCAACACCACCGCAGGCACACCCGACAGCGCCTTAGCGATGATCACCGGCCCGATGTACGCCGCATCAAACGCCATGGTAAAGGCGAGATGTCCGCCCAGCATAAATGCCGCCGACACGGCAAAGGAGGCATTGAGCAGCGCACCCTTTTTGTCCATACGGTTCATCATTTCCAGCGTCGTCGCATTCGTAACGATCGTGGAGATCAATCCCATGGCAGCGGTGGAATTGACCCCCAGCACGCCACCCAATTTCTCCAGCGGTCGTTTCAGCAGTCTCGACACCACGTTCATCAGCGGGAAAGCACCTGCCAGCACGACCGCCGCATTAAAGCACACGTCAGCACCTTCGGTAATGTCTGCCAGCCCCTCGATCAGCGTAATATCGGTAAGGAACTGGAACATTCCCACCAGCAAGCCGCCGGTGATCAACACCTTGATCAGCACGCCGAGCACCGCAAAGCATTTCACGGAGATTTCCGGTGCAAAGATCAGCCCACACGTGATAATGCCGGAAAAGGCGATCAGCGGCAGCAGGTTGACCACGTTGACAAGCACTGGGATCCCCAAAAGGAAGCCCGCCACGAAACAGCCGATCGGAATGGTGACAATGCCGCACAAGAGACCCAAAAACAGCTCACGGTGATGCTCTTTTTTCACCACGTCTAACGCATACGGCACGGTGAAGGAAATGGTGCAGCCCATCATCGAGGACACGACCAAGGCATTGTACATCCCCAACGCCTTATCCTGCGCCACCGCCGCCGCCAGCGGCGCACCACCCATATCGTTGGCAAACAACGAGGCGGGAATGATCGAGGGATCAATGCCAACGGCATCATACACCCACACGAAAAACGGCTGAAGCCATTCCGCAAGCAACGGAGCAATCACGATCATACCGATCATCGAAAGCGCCATATTGCCGAGCAGCATAAACCCTTTTTCAAACTCCCGTCCCAAGCCAAATCGGTTGCCAAGCATGCGGTCCAACCCGCCGAGTATGGCAAACGCCAGCATGATCATCGAAATAACGCTCATGTACGTCCTCTCCTTACAAAGCCACCGCTTGGAAGCCCGTATCGGTCAAAATATACCGCTCAGTAAAGCCGGCGGCTTTGAGCAGCTCTGCCGATTGCTCAAACCCAATGTCCAGCACCTCGCCGTCGTGGCAATCGGACGAAATGATCGCACCAAATCCCCGCTGCTTCAGTTCCCGTATCAGGTGCAGCGACGGATACGGCACACGACGGTAGCCCCGTGCCATACCACCGGTATTGACCTCAAACAACGGGATCTTCCCCCGCAGCGCCTCCATAGCCTCCACGGCGTAGCCAACGTAGCGTGGATCGTACTCATCAAACATCTGCAGCGTATCCAGATTTTTGGACAGCAGATCAAAATGCCCCAGAATATCAAACGTACCGTACTGCGGCAGCTGCGCCAGCGCTTCATAGTACACCTTGGCAAAGGCAAGTCCGTCGCCGCCGAAATACGTGTCGATCACCGATCGAACGACCTCCGCATCACGGTCAAAGCCGACGAATTCGTCCCCGATCTTCAGATAATGCACCGTGCCGATCAGATAATCGTAGCCGGTCATATCCACACCCGAGTACATATCCACCTCTAACCCGAGATAGATCGGAAAACGGTCCTTATACTCGGCCTTCAGTGCGGTGATCTTCTGCTTGTAGGCTTCATTCGTCTCGACGGTGATTGCCTTATACATCGAATACCACATCGGACAATGCCCCGAAAAACCCAGCGAGGTAAACCCCTTTTTCTGCGCAAAGGCAATCATTTCCTCAGGAGTGTGCTTGCCGTCGCAGTAGGTGGAATGGGTATGTAAATTTTGAAGCAGCTCCATGATCCGCACCTCCGCCACCTGTGTAATCGCACTCATTATACTCTTGAAAATCAGAAAAAGCAAGACAAAAAAACCTATGATACTTCCAAAAAAGAAACGCAGCGGCACCTCTGCGGATACCGCTGCGCATCATCCATGTTTAGTGGAGAGACCCGTCCCAACGTGACATATTGTTAATGTACTCCCCCGATACAGCCGGTACGTAATACGTACCGTAGGTGACCAGATTCAACTCCTCTATATCGTGTGACTCATCTAATCTCACGTAAAATTTGTAGTACGGCATGAAGAATTCTTCTTGGCTGTCCATACGGTACACCAGTTCTACCTTGCCAATTGCCTCAGCGCCGGGAAATTCATCTGGCACGCTTGTCACCGTATACCGAATAGTCACCCTCTGAACAAACAGTCTGCGTGCTTCGGCGGGAAGCTCTTTCAGAAAATGATTTAGCACCGTTCGGATGACCATGCTTTCCAAAAACGTCTCGTCAGCGTTATCGGGCAAACATTCCGCAAGCTCATCCAATAGCGGTTTCCGAAATCGCCTGTTCCGAGCGCTCCGCATACAGTTTCAGTATCCGATGATCATCCCTGCTCACACCTCCCTTGATTGATAAGGCCTTTCACCCTAACACACCGATTCTGCACAGCCATATTACATGTCCGAGCAACTATAGTAAAAAAGCCACCCGGTCGGGTGGCTTTTTTATGCTGCATCTCGTCACAGCGGATACTCGATAGACAGGATCATACCGTTTTCATCGTAGAAGAGATGCTTGCTGTTTTTTCCGTAGCCCATGCCGAGATAGAAGGTATCGTTGGCGTGCGTAAAACTCAACGCCCGCACGGGATAGTTGAAGTAAAACAGCTCACGGAACTCTTCCCCGTCGGTGCTCGCCCGCATCGAAACACGGAACTCCTCGGTGCCGTCCTCCTTCTCAATGCGCTCATCACACAGAAGATACAACGTATCCCCGATCTTGCGCAGATCGTTGACCTCGACGTTCTCGCCCAGGTTAACCGCCTCGGCGGTGATCATATCCGCAGAGCGGTACAACTGACCGTTGGAGAAATACTGCTTGCTGGCGAACTCCGCCTTGCCGTTGATGCGACCGTAAAAGTTCAGCGACGTCGCAAGGCCCTTCGCCATTTCGCTGTGATACACAAACCGATCGCCGTCATAGCGATAGATCTCACAGGTCGTTTCCACGGGAGAATGCAAGTAAAAATAAGCGTACAGCGTATCCTTCAGCACAAAAAAATCATACACACGAATATAGCTGCCGCCGTGTGTCTCACGCAGCTTGCCGTCCTTGTACAGGTGCAGCGGCTCCCACGTCTCCTCGTCGGTGGTAACCACCACCGGCGCATCGCCCTCGGCGACGCCTAGGCCCGCAAACAGCTTGCCGTCAAATTGGACGAGATCGAAATTATGAACACCGCCCGGCAGCGATTCACAGATCTCCCAGTCACCGTCCCGCTTGACGTAGTAGGTACCCAGCTCCCAGGAACTCTTGGGATCATAGCCCGCAGCATACAGTGAGTCGTTCCAAAGATAGAAACGTCCCACCTGTTCATCGGGCAGGAAGCAATCGATCTCCCACGTTTCCGTCTTGAAATCGTAGTACCAGACGTTGACGGGGCCACTGTTTGTATTGTAATCACCGCTGCCGACGTACAGGCAATCCTCATACATCTCAACCGTCCACGCACACCGTGCGATCACACCGCTGAAATAGGTTTGCGCAAGCGGAATTCCCATTTCCGTATACGTGGCCTCGTACGGCTCCTTGATCGCAGGCTCCGACGGCTTTTCCGGCAGGGGCTCCGCCTCACCGCAACCGACACAGCACAGACATACACACATCAGCAGCATGAGTGATAATATTCGTTTCATATCATCACACTCCTGCCAACTATTATACCGCAACAGTCTCCAAAAAGCAAGCCTTGTGACAGCCGCCCCCCCGCTCACCGGAGAATATTCCCGCATATCGAACGAAACGGGGCGAGGGAGGATGGTTTCCTCTCTCGCCCCGTTTGGAGATTTGCTGTTTTCGGTTCTGTAGGTGGTTTAATCAGCCGTTGGGGCTGTCGACACAGGAGAACTGTCACCTTGTGTACTTGTCTCACTTATCTCCACTTGTGATGCTTGATGTGGTTGTCGTTTCTGTTGTCGCTTGGGAGGCTTGGGAGGTCGGTATTTCTTGTGCTTTTAGAATGATCTCCAAACCGCTTTCATCTTTTAAAACCACAATCCCGTCCTTTTTGATGTATTTTCCGCTAAATAAAGGAGGATCGCCTACACCATACACCCCTTCGGTATTGAACCGCCAAATATTAAAGACCCCATGCGCAGATTTAAACACGATCTTTTCTACTTCACCATTTTCAAGAGTAAGCTCACCTAAATATTCCTTCTGCGAAGGGTCGGGTGTCATATCGATATACATCTTTGGCTTCTCGCTCACCAATCGTTTGCCATTAAATTCAGAAAGAATTACTCTTGGGTGCGTACACCCGGAAAGCAAGAATGCCGTTAAAAGGATTATAAAAAACACAACATTAACCTGCCGTTTCATACTCACAGCTCCTTGTAGATGCACCATAACATTGCATAAGTACCATTGACTTTGTTCATATACTCTTCGTTGGTTGTATCAAAGCGACCGACGGCCGCTGTTAATAGGCGCCCTCCGGCCATGTGGAGGTGTCGATCCAACCGCCCATCTCGCCAATATTCAAGTCCTGCTTCTCAGCTTCGTATTCCTCCAACGTATACGGTCCAAAAACTTCATCATTAGCGGCATCTACCAGATAATAGTCCGAATTTGATGTGTCGATTTCCACCATGTTTTCTGAGGTTTGCACGCTGGCGTTTTGGATTCCGATATACCGCTCATTGTAGCAAAAGTAAGCTATATAATCGTTGATCACGGTATCACTGGTTTCCCCTTGGTTTTTCATCAGCACGATACGTTCGGAATTTATACGCCAAATTTCATAGTCGTACGGCAGGACGTACGCCCAATCACTCAATCCGGCACAACCGGCAAGCAGAGGCAACATCATGGCAATCACGATTGACACAACGACGAATCTTTTGCCGCACATTGTCATAGCAATTCTCCTCTCACTGCCGATGCGACGTTCTACAGCCAAACTCTATCCCTTCAATTCCAGTTTATCCTTTCCCATTCCTTTTGTCAAGTGAAACGTGGTTGGGCGAACGAAGGGCTCGCTCCGCATGCCGCGGAGTCAAGTCCTCTATCTCATTACAAAAAGAACGCCCACCGCTTTTGCGGTGAGCGTTCTTTTGGCAGGGGCAGAAGGACGGAGAAAATCGGAGATTTTCTCCACTGCTTGACGACCGTTGCGCTTCGCTCACGGTGCCCGTCTGCGCACCTCTCGCCTAAAAAAACAGTTCCCCGAACTGTTTTTTCACGGCTCGAGCCCCCTTGGGGTTCAAGCCCTTCTGCTTTCAAATCAAAAAGAGAAGAGGTCATCCTAACAGATGACCTCTTCTCTTTTGGCAGGGGCAGAAGGACTTGAACCCTCGGCACGCGGTTTTGGAGACCGCTGCTCTACCAACTGAGCTATACCCCTATATGATAAGCACAAGGCCTTATATGCAGTGGTGGGCCTTCAGGGACTTGAACCCGGGACCGACCGGTTATGAGCCGGTTGCTCTAACCAACTGAGCTAAAGGCCCAAATACGGCTCGCTGTTTCAAGCACGACCTTTATTGTACCATAAATCCAACAGATGTCAAGTGTTTTTAACAACATTTACAAAAAACCAAGCATTTGACAAGTCGTCGCCCGCCGTGCTACAATGACGGCATGAGTACGAAAAAATGGCTTACTGCACATACCCACGACCTGACCGGCGTGACCGTGGCGATCACGGGCCCGACCGGTGGCTTGGGGACAGAATTATGCCGTCATTTGGCGGCGCTGAATGCGTCTTTGGTCTTACTGGATCGTGACCCGGTAAAATCCGCGGCACTCCGTGAGAGCCTGAAGGCGCAGTTCCCTGCTGTCTCGCTCCGCCGTGTAGCGATCGATCTTGCCGATATGGCCTCTGTGCGTGCGGCGTGCGAACAACTCAAGACCCTGCCGATCGACATTCTCATTCATAATGCAGGCGCCTACAGCATCCCCCGCCGCACCTGCGATACGGGATTGGATAACGTATTCCAGATCAACTGCGCCTCCCCTTATTTCCTCACCAAGGAGCTCCTGCCACTGCTCCGAGAACACAAGGGGCGTGTGGTCATGGTCAGCAGTATCGCCCATAACTACGCCGTCTCCGACCCAAGCGATATGGATTTCTCCACCCGCCGTCCGGCACGGCTGGTTTACGGCAACGCCAAACGGCATCTGATGTGCGCCCTGTTTGAGCTGTTCCGCAACGAGACCGACGTCACGCTGTCGGTCGTGCATCCCGGCATCACCTTTACCAACATCACCTCCCACTATCCCCCGCTGATCTTTGCGGTGATCAAGCATCCGATGAAGGTGATCTTCATGAAGCCCGCCAAAGCAGCTCTGTGCTTACTTTCCGGCGTGTTTCAACCGAGCGGATACCACACCTGGATCGGCCCACGGCTGTGGAACGTCTGGGGTCTCCCCTCGCACAAGGTCTTGCACACCTGCACGGAGGACGAATGCCGCCGCATCGCCGCCGAAGCAGAAGATACGTATAAAAAACTCAAAGCCTGACGCTAAGCGCCAGGCTTTTTTCATCCCGTAACGGTGTAGGTAAGCATCTCATAGTGCAGACGTGTATCGACGTCGGTCCCCGGCGGCAACAGCGCCAACGCAATAAAAAGATCCTCCGCCGACGGATTCGCCACGTCCCGCAGGTAGGCGTATTCGCCCTCGATTTTTACCACGATATAATCCTTCGGTTCCACACGCATCACTCCCCTCGCCAGTATACCAAAAAATCGTGCTTTTTTCAAGAAAAATTGCGGTTTTACCGTTGACACTGTGCATATGCTGTGATAATATCATTTTTGTTGAACAGAAAATGAGATTTTCTCAAATCAGAGGTGCGTTATGGCCGTCAACATCCTCACCGAAGTCAAAGCAAGTTACGCTTTTTTGAGCAAAGTGGAGACCCGCATCGCCGATCTGCTGCTCGGCGATCCGCAGCAGTTTATCGGATTGACTATCACCGAATTGTCTGAAAAAGCGGCTGTTTCGCAGGGCAGCATCAACAACTTTGCGAAAAAGCTTTGCGACGGCGGCTTTGCCAAGCTCAAGCTGGAGATCGCCGCTTGTCTGCCGCTGAACAAGGACGTTCCCTTCACGGCGGTCGATCCGTCACAGAGCATCAAAACCGCTATGGAAGTCAAAAGCCGTGATATTCTGAGCGCTTTCCGCAACACGCTGGAGCTCAACGACGAGGCAACGCTGCAGCGGGTGGTCAACCTGATCGCCCGTGCCAAAAAAATCGAGATCTGCGGCGTGCTGACCTCCGGCTCCATTGCACAAAGCTTGTGTATTCAACTGATCTCGCTCGGTATTTCCGCCTCCTATATCAGCGAATCGCTCATCAGTGCGGTGTCAGCCTCCATGCTGGGTGAGGAAGGCCTCATTATGGCGATCTCCTCCTCCGGTCGTACCAAAGAGGTGCTGGAGATCGTCGAGCTTGCCAAGCAAAGCGGTGTTCCCGTCGTGTGCCTCACCGCCAACAAATATTCTCCGCTGGCAGAGCTGTCGGACGAGGTGCTGCTCGCCTCGGCGGGTCACCAGACGGTCAGCGACCGTATGTCGGAGATCCGTGCCTCACAGTTCCTGCTGATCGACACGCTGTGCGCTTATCTGCGCTCCACCGTGGACGTCAGCGGGCGTGAGCAGTATTATCGCCTACAACAGATTTTAGATTCCCACAGTGTCACCGATTGACCGAGGAGGTAACGACGATGTTCAAATTATCCAAAAACGCACGCAACGCCATCATGATCGGCACGATGTGCTCGATTTCCTATCTGGCGGTGTATCTGGCCCGCAATATTCTCGGCGCCGTCTCCCCGCAGATGACCGACGCAGGTGTGTTTACCACCGTACAGATCGGATCGCTCTCTTCCACGTATTTCATCACCTACGCTATCGGTCAGCTGATCAACGGTGTGATCGGTGACAAGATCAAGGCAAAATATATGATCTGTCTCGGGCTGGCGCTGGCGGGCGGCTGCAATCTGGCGTTTTCTCTGGTCGCCTCCAATTTCCTCTCGGCACAGATCGCCTACGGTATGACCGGCTTCTTCCTCGCCATGATCTACGGCCCGATGACCAAACTGGTAGCGGAAAACACCGAGCCGATCTACGCCACCCGATGCAGCCTCGGCTACACCTTCGCCTCGTTCTTCGGCTCACCCGTCGCCGGCTTGTTTGCGGCATGGCTGGCGTGGCAGGACGTATTCCGCGTCAGCAGCATCGCCCTGGTCGCTATGGCGATCATCTGCTTTACTACTTTCTGCGCCTTTGAAAAGCGGGGCATTATCAAATACGGTCAATTTAAGAAACCGAAGGGTGCGGGCGGCGGCATCAAGCTGCTCATCAAGCACCGCATCATTCGCTTCACCTTCATCTCGATCCTCACCGGCATCGTCCGCACCACGGTCGTGTTCTGGCTCCCCACCTACCTCAAGGAACACCTTGCTTTTTCCAGCCAGGATGCCTCACTGCTGTTTACTATCGCAACGCTGGCGATCTCCGCCACCACGTTTATCACGGTGTTTATTTACGAACGCATCGGCCGCAATATGGATCGCACGATCGTCATCGGCTTTGTTACTGCCGCCGTCTCGTTCCTGCTCGTCTTTTTTGTTCCCAACCCGATCATCAACATTCTCTTTATGGTGCTGGGTATTATGGGTGCCAACGCCGCCGCTTGTATGCTTTGGAGTCGGTACTGCCCCAGCCTGATCGACACCGGCATGGTGTCCAGCGCCACCGGCTACCTCGATTTTGTCAGCTATATGGCGGCGTCGATCTCCTCCACCCTGTTCGCCAATGCCACAACCACGATCGGTTGGGGCGGTCTCATTCTGGTATGGTTCGGCTTAATGGTTTGCGGTATACTGACGATGGTGCCGCTGGAAATCGTGCAAAAAGCACTGGCTGTGATCAAAAAAACGTTCTCAAGCTCCAAAAACAAATCTGCAACATAACAAAACGGCGCCCGAGGGCGCCGTTTTCTTTTATCGTATTACAGGAGCTGTTGCTGCTTCATCCATTCCACCGCACGTGTCAGTGTTTCCTTGACGGTGTACTGCGGCTCGAAGCCAAGCAGCGTGCGTGCCTTGGAGATGTCGGGAGCCATATGGGCATAGAAATGCCACCACCAGCCGACACCGGGACTGATCTCGTTGCGGTACGTCTCCCACGGCACCGTTTCCACGGGGATCTCCGTGCCGTAGATCTCACCAAACAGACGCACCAGTTCACGGGAGGTCACGGCACTGTCGGCAGGACCAACATTGAAGATCTGGCCGGCAGCGGCGGTGCGGTTGTTGGTCGCCAGCGCAAACAGTGCGGCAATATCCTCCGCATCGCAGGGAGACAGCAGCACCTCGGGGCCGTCGGGCAGGTACACCGTCTTGCCCGCCTGATGTGCCTTGTGCTGTTCAATGTCCCGTCCGCCGAGACAATCCAGCGGGATCTTGCCGGGACCGCAGATGTTGGGAGGCATAATGGCGGTAAACACCGCCTTTTCCATACCGGATTGTGCGATCATCTCCCGCATTTGCGCATACCGCTTTTCGTATCCGTCAAACGGGCACTCGCCCTGATACTGCTCGGGGGTTGGCACCACACGGGGATAACCAAACATCCATAGCGAGCCGCAGGCAACGACGTGCCCGACGTTATCCTTGAACGCTTCCCATACGTTGGCAATATGCCCGGGAAACTCTGCCACCGCATCAAAATGATACTCCCGCAGCGCCTTCAGCGATTCTATATCACTGCCGTTGCAGGTAACGAATTTTGCTCCCTTCAAAGCATCTTCACCGGTGTGTGGCGCACGGGTACCACGAGTACCAACGTACACGTCGTGTCCTTGCTCCAACAGCATCGGCACCAAAAACGCACCAACGTGACCGGTGCCGCCGATCACCAAAATCTTCATACGTCTCTCCCCTTTACTGTCCTATCTTCCTTATAATATCAAATGCACTTCCGCAAAAGAAAGGGAAAATCGGACAATTTCCGAATAATTCTGTCTGCCTACAGTATACAAAAAAGAACTTGCCCGGGCAAGTGCTTTTTTGTGAAAATTCTTCTGCTTATTGAATCGGCGATCCACATTCTGTGCAATACTTTGAACCATTTTGATACACGATCTGTTCCCGATCAACAAGCGAATACACGATCGGGGTATTGCTATCAAGCTCCTCCGCATACATATCCACCGCCGTGATCTGTCGATTACCGTAGGTCGTGTAATAGTACACACCCCGATCGAGATTGCAGCAGGAGGTATACTGTGTGATCTCGTAGTGCTCCCCCACCCGACAGCAGCCACGCACCTGCTCCACCGAGCCGAGAATATGAAAAAACTGCCCGACGCTCTCCGCCTCCGTGGTGTCGGAAACCGAGTTCAGCTTCACAAAAGCGGCACGCACAAACCGTGACGCCGAGGAGACATCCCCCGGCAGTCCCAGCGCTCCCATACCTCGGCTGTAGGCGTGTAAGGTAATTCGACCGGAAAATCGATTGGTGGGATCCTGCGGCGAGAGCTGTTGATAATCGTTCAACCGAGACAACTGCTCGGGAAACGGTGGGTTATTCGTCAGCACGCCCACCGGGTTATCGTAACAGTGCACACCGTCGGCCAGCGATTCCACGGTGATCGCCTCGACACGATCGGCAACAAGCCAGTGCAACGGCGAGGGCGGCAACGCCTCGCTGAACGGTGTGTCGGTTATGCACAGGCGACTCAATCGCTCCCTCGCCTCGGCAACCGTGGCGCACTGTCCCAGCAGCCATGGGATCAACTCGAACGACGCTACCTGATCGCCGTCTGCGGCGGGTGCGTGATACACCGCATTGTCCGCAAACCGCAGGCCCGCCATACCGAGCCCCGCCTCGTTGACCGCTTCGTAATACAGCGGATACCCGCCCGCCATATGCGCCATACCGATCATGGCGTACTGTCGTTTCGGTGTCTCGGTGTGTCGAAAGGCGAACGAAAACCGTCGCGGCGTGATCACCACCGACTCGCCGTAGGACATCTCATAATCCAACGTCCTACCGAAATAGCAATGCTCTGTTCGATACGTTATGGCAGTACACATAGGCATCCCCCTCACCTACAGCATTGTCAGGATCGGGCCCACCTATACAAAAACGAGCCGAGCAATACCGCTCGGCTCGTTTTTTCGTAGTTCTATCAGAATAGACCGGTAACCCAGCCCCAAATGGTGAAGCCGTCGGCAAACTCAAAGGTAATAATGCCGATAATGAACAGCACGATGATGACCAGCGGCAGCACGTACGTCATATAAGGACGCATCCACCGCTTCAGCTTGAGACCCTTACCCGCATTGGCTTCTGCCCGGAAGTTGTCAAAGCCCCAGCCTTTTTTACTGACACAGAACAGCACGTAGCACAGCGCACCCAACGGCAAAGCACAGAAGCTGACAAGGAAGTCCTCCAGATCAAGCACCGAAGAGCCGCTTGCAAACGGCACGAAGCCGGACAGTACGTTAAAGCCCAGGGCACACGGCACCGACAGCAGCAGCACCGCCACACCGCAGATAACGCACGCCTTCACACGGCCCCAACCGGTGATCTCCCGCACACACGCAAGGATGTTCTCAAACACCGCCACAATGGTGGTCATGGCTGCAAAGAACATAAACAGGAAGAACAGTGTACCCCACCAACGGCCGCCGTCCATGCTGTTGAACACACGTGCCATCGACTCAAACAGCAGGCTCGGGCCGGCAGTAGCCGACACGTCAAAGGTAAAGCAGGCCGGGAAGATAATCAGACCCGCCATAACCGCCACAAAGGTATCCAACACCAGAATGTTGATCGATTCGCCCATCAGCGAGCGTTCCTTGCCGATATAGCTGCCGAAGATCGCCATAGAACCAATACCAAGGCTCAATGTGAAAAACGCCTGGTTCATTGCCGCCACGACGACGTTGCCGTTGATCTTGGACAGATCGGGCTTGAGGTAAAACGTCAAGCCCTCCTTCGCACCGGGTAGCGTAAAGCTGTTGATCGACAGTACGATCATCAAAAGCAGCAACGCAATCATCATCACTTTGGTGACCCGTTCGACGCCCTTTTGCAGGCCAAAGGACAAAATCAAAAAGCCCAGCACGACAACGATCGCCATAAAGCCGACCATCACGTACGGATCGCTCATCATATTTTTAAAGAGATCTGCCGACGCCTCGTTGGTAAGTCCGGTCATCTGACCGCCCGCAAACCCGGTAAAATACCGCAGGATCCAACCGGTAACGGAGGTGTAGAACATCATAAGCAGGAAGTTGGCGACCAAGGCGCCGTATCCGTGGAGATGCCACTTTTGCCCCGGCTTTTCCAACTTTTGGTACAGCCTCACGGGACTTGCCTGACTGGCACGGCCGAGCGAAAACTCCACCACCATAACCGGCAGGCCCAAAATCACCAAAAAGATCAAATACAACAGTACAAACGCACCACCGCCGTACTGCCCCGCCATCCACGGAAACTTCCACACATTACCGACGCCGATCGCACAACCGGCGCTCAACAGGATAAAGCCCAAGCGACTGCCGAGGCGTTCTCTGCTCATATACCCTCACCTATCCTCTCAATTTGTTCTTCCATTATATCAAACTCTGCACTTTCCGTCAAATACTTTATCCGTTTGAGAAAAGAGTGGATTTTTTCTGCGGTTTATGCTAGAATGCGGAAGAAGTGAGGCGATTTCCGTGAAAAAAGAATACGGCTATGCCGCCGTCTCTATTTTTATGTGGTCCACCACCGCCGCCGTCAGCAAGCTGCTGCTTGGCTCGTTCAACAGCATGCAGATCATGACGGTAACGTCGTTGTTTGCCTTTGTGTTTCTGTTTCTACTGAATCTGCTGAAGGGGCGGCGCACCCTGCCGTCCGAAACATTGTCACAAACCGTCCGACGTAACCTTTCGGAGTGGAAGCAATACACGCTGAGGGATTACGTGCAGATGTTTGCTATCGGCGCACTCGGCATCTTTCTCTACCACCTTCTCCTCTACCTCGGTATTGACCGTATGGAGCAGGCGTCGCAAGCCTTTATCATCAACTATCTGTGGCCGATCATGACGGTGCTGTTCGCCTGTCTCATTATGAAAGAAAAGCTCACCGTGCGAAAATCGCTGGCTATGGTACTCTCCTTCGTCGGTGTGATCATCGTCACCACCGGCGGTAAGCTCAGCGGCATCGGTGCCGATAACCTGATCGGCGCACTATATTGCGTCTTGGCAGCCATTTCCTACGGCTTGTTCTCCGTGTTGAATAAGCACAAGGGATATAACAAGTATTTCAGTATGATGATCTATTACCTTGCCGCCCTCATCATCTCTCTGGTTTACACCGTAGTGACCGAGGATTGGTTTACACTGGATCTTCCGCAAACGGCAGGTATGCTGTGGAGCGGTATCTTTACCACCGCTCTGGCCTTCACCACGTGGGCACTGGCGCTGGAAAAGGGCGACACCGCCAAAATCTCCAATCTGGCCTACCTCACGCCGTTTCTGTCACTGATCTGGACGTGGATCCTCTTGGGCGAAGATTTCGACCCGTTCTCCCTCATCGGCCTCCTGTTCATCGTCGCCGGCATCTTTGTTCAGATCAAACGCAAAAAATCGAAAGCATAAAAAGAAGCCGCACATCCCGTGCGGCTTCTTATGTTATACGGCGAGCGTTCCGTTGTCCAGCTCTTCAATAATGCGGGCGATCGCATGCTGCTCGTTGCTGACTGTAACGTAATCTGCCGCAGCCTTGGCGACGTCATAGGCGTTGGCGACGGCAATACCGAGTCCCGCCGCCTTCAGCATCGTTACGTCGTTCTCGTTATCCCCCACCGCAATGATCTTGTGTAGCGGTATCTTCAAAATCTCCGCCAATTTCAGCACCAGATCACCTTTTCCGGCGTTCTTGGGTAGAATTTCATAATATTCCGTATCCGAACGCATCATGGTGAAATCCGCAGCGAGCGGGTGCGCTTGTAACCGTTTTGTCAACCGTTGCAGCTCCGCCACATCCGATGCGGCAAACAGGATCTTTCCCAGCGGCTCCTGCACATCACGGTAGTGGCAGGTCAAATCGGGAAAACACTCGTTGCGGCGATGCCGTTCGGTAGATTCCGTTTTACGGCAGAAATAGATCTTGTCAAACGTGCATAGCTCAATACCGACCGTCGGGAATTCGCGATCGACATCCGCCACGATCTCCAGCACCGAGCGTGGCAGCTCACGGTGCCACAGCAGCTCACCCGTGCGATAATCATAGACGCAGGAGCCGTTAGAGCAGCCGCACGGTGCGTTGGGTGCCACCATTTCGTAAACGGGCACCCCGCCCGGCGGCACACGACCCGTCACGAAAGCAAACAAGCCGCCCTCCGACTTGAAATATTCAATGGCCCGCCGATTCTCCTCCGACACGCTTTTGTCACTCCGCAGCAGCGTCCCGTCCAGGTCGGTGACCAGTAAAATGCCGTCAAACTTGCCCATGCCGTTCCTCCCGATTATGTAATGCGCTTGAGCATCACTGCCTTCAAGCGGACAACCGTCACAAAAACCGCTGACACACCGAATAAATCCGCTCGTATTGTAGCACATTTCACAGCGAATAGCAAGAAAAACCACCCGACCGCTCCTGCACGGAGCTGTCGGGTGGTTTTATTTACGGCACGAGAACCGTGTAAGTATCGCCCTGCTTGGCAATGCCGTTTTTGTAACCGAATTCTTCTCCGGATTTACTTTGAATGAGCACCTTCCCCGTTCGATCAACAATCGTATACGTGTTAGCAGGGCTAATTTCGCCATTATCAATCTGGTTTCCGCTAATATCCAGTACATATCCTGTTTCCATCTTGATCGGATCAAACAAGAAATTGCCCGCTGTATCAATCATCGTATAATACTTGGTCCCATCCTTATTCTGCATCACCAGCTGTGCTAAGCCCTCCGCAGTGAAACCGTTTGCCTCAACAACATCTACATCCGAAAGCTTTTTGATAATTGCGCCTTTGGAATCAAACACCGAAAATCCGTCCTGATGATACGTATATCCCATGCGAATAATGCGGTCGTTCTTGGCATCATAATACATAGCGCCAAAAGACTCATGGAGCTTATCGCTGAAATTAATCGGCATATCCACAATTTTCCCATCCGCAGTTACCTTGCAGATTCCGCCGCCAAAGCCATACGTTTCAACACAAACGCCTTTGTAAAACGGGCCGGCACAGCGAAGCACACTATCCGTATTGCTTTCTGTCAACTCGCTGTTTACTTTAACGATCTTGTTTTTACGAATATTGTAAAAATAGTGTTCGTCATAATTGACGGTAAAGTGCAGAATATCTTCACCCAAATACCGCATTTTCTTAAAATGATCCAGTGTTGCAAAATCCCCCATTTGTTTTATAACCGGATGATCCTTTGACAAAGGAACGAGCCACTGACCGTTGGGACCCATGATGCCCATGCCATAGGTCACACCGTTATAGGTCTCCTGTTTATCAACAATAATAATGTAGCCGTCCTTAAACAGTTCTGTGGAGCTGTACTCCAAATCAATGATAAATTGATTGTCTTTATCACTGGTAGAATACAAGGTTTCCCCCGTGGAGGCCTTTAATAATTTATAGGTCGAATAAAACGTGTTTTCGTCTCTGACACGCTCACTAATGATAAAGCAGTTGTTGTAAACGTTGGTTTCATTGTCTGCATCAGCACTATATTCAAATGCAACATATCCCTGAGAATCTACACATTTGTGCGTTTCATCGTTGAGAGTTTTTCGCCACCACAAGCTGTAACCATTCTTCTCATGAGCAGAATAACGAGCTGCCAGCTCGCTCATATAGCGGCTCTTTTCCGGATCGGTCTCATCGGGTTGCTCCTCTTTCGGATCCTCAAGCTCATCAGTGTTAGGATCAGAAACGTTGGAATCAGCATCATCCTTTACAATGAAATCTTGATCGATTTCATCCGAACTCTCCCCACGGGAGGATGATTTTTCGGAACACGCTGCCAATGAAAACATCAGCGCCGCCACAACAAGCACCACCGTCATTTTGAAAACCAATGATAAAAAACGACTTTTCATTTTTATGCCCCCTATAACGATTACAGATGTATGTTTTTAAAGCGCTTTACAGCACCCAAAACCATTTTTACAACAAGACGCACTACGGATAGCAGTGAATATCACGGTTCTTTGTTCGTTTACCCATTGATTGCAAACTAGCAGACATCAGATGCGGGCCACGCCGGTTTCCTTGGCCGTCTTGACGACAGCCTCAGCCACCACCTGCGCCACACGCTTGTCCAAAGCGGGAGCAATGATGTTTTCCTCGGTGATCTCGTCATCAGGGATCAACGAAGCGAGCGCATACGAGGTCGCTACCTTCATCTCCTCATTGATGCAGGAAGCACGGCAATCCAGTGCGCCACGGAAGATACCCGGGAACGCCAACACGTTGTTGATCTGGTTCGGGAAGTCGGAACGACCCGTACCAACCACACGTGCACCGGCTGCTTTGGCAACGTCCGGCATAATTTCCGGCGTGGGGTTCGCCATCGGAAACATAATGCTGTCCTCCGCCATGGATTTCACCATTTCAGGCGTCACCAGGTTCGGTGCCGAAACGCCAATAAACACGTCGGCACCTACCAACGCATCTGCCAGCGTACCCTTCTTGTGCTCCAGGTTGGTGACCTTCGAGATCTCTTCCTGCGCAGGGTTGTTGTTCTCATCGCCCTCACAGATGATACCGAAGCGGTCACAATACGTCAAATGCTTGACGCCCATATTCATCAGGTGCTTACCGATCGCAATACCGGCAGAACCGGCGCCGTTGATAACCACCTTCACCTCGCCGATCTGCTTCTTCACCAGCTTCAGCGCATTGATGAGAGCGGCGGCAACCACGATAGCAGTGCCGTGCTGATCGTCGTGGAAGATCGGAATATCGCAGATTTCCTTCAGTTTCTGCTCAATTTCAAAGCAGCGGGGAGCGGAAATATCCTCCAAGTT
The DNA here is from genome assembly GCA_045630285.1 of Acutalibacteraceae bacterium. Lineage (GTDB taxonomy): Bacteria > Bacillota > Clostridia > Oscillospirales > Acutalibacteraceae > RGIG3009. The sequence goes on from JAZQSX010000048.1 coordinate 20,897, forward strand.
AATACCGCCGAAGGAGCCCGACAGCAGGTAAATGGTGCGAACGATCTCGTCCACATCCTTCGACTTAATGCACAGCGGGAAAGCGTCCACGTCGGCGAACGCCTTGAACAGTGCGCACTTGCCCTCCATAACCGGCATACCCGCCTCGGGGCCGATGTCACCAAGACCCAGAATGGCCGTGCCGTCGGTGATGACCGCCACCAGATTGGAGCGGCGGGTCAGCTCATAGGACTTGCTGATGTCCTTATTGATTTCCAAACACGGCTCGGCAACGCCGGGGGTGTACGCCAGCGAAAGGTCCTCACGCGAATTGATCGACGCACGGGAGATGACCTCGATCTTGCCGTTCCATTCGTAGTGCTTTTTCAGCGATTCAGCTCGGATATCCATACATCAGACCTCCCACGGGAACGTGTACTGCGTCAGGCCAAGCTCATCACGCACGGCGATGATCTCCTTCTGCACCGACTCGTTGATCGGCACGCCGTCTTTGCGAGCCAAGCGGATCTCGTACTCCTTTTCACCGGCGGTGTAGATGCGGTCAGCACCCGGTGCCTTCTTGGAAGCACGCATACTGCGGGTGATCTCGCCCGCCTTTTTACGAGCGATCTCCTCGCCCATAAAGTGGTCGGTGTCAATGGCGATGAACCAGTGACCCAGCTGATACGGACGGATGTTGCCGTTCTCGTCCTTGCCGTCCAACGCCTTACCGTAGGCACCGTCCTGCAGGATAGAGGAGAAGAACTCCACCGCCAGAGCGAAGCCGTAGCCCTTGTAGCCGCCGAGATCCTCACCGATACCGCCGAGCGTGGTCAACGCTGCCGTACCGTTGCGGATCTTCTTCAGCGCCACACCGGCATCGCCTTCAACGGCAGAACCGTCGTCAGCAATGATGGTGCCGGGATGCACGTCCTCGCCAATGCGCTCATAGTACTCCACTTTACCGTTCTGGGTGATGGAGGTAGCGCAGTCGAAGTTAAAATCAAAGGGATCGTCCGTGGGAACACCAATGGTGAAGGGGTTGGTACCGAACATACCCTCCACGCCGTGGGTCGGCGCCACCGAGGGACGGGCATTGGTGCCGGTCATGCCGATGCAGCCCGCTTTGGTCGCCATAGAGGTGTAGTAGCCCGCAATACCATAGTGGCAGGAGTTGCGCACAACGACCATACCCATACCGTATTCCTTCGCCTTAGCGATCGCCATGCTCATCGCCTTGTGGCCGATGACCTGACCCATACCGTGATGACCGTCAATAACCGCCGTGGTGGGGGTCTCCTTCACGATCTCGATTTCGGTAACCGCCTGCTGGATGCCCGCCTTGATGCGGTCCAGATACACCGGCTTGAAGCGGTTGACGCCGTGAGACTCGATACCGCGCTTGTCGGATTCGAGCAGCACATCAGCGCAGATCTCCGCATCCTCACGGGGAATGCCGTAACCGACGAAGGCGTCGATCACGAAGCTGGTGATAGTTTTCCAATCAACGATGTTTGTTTTTGCCATTTGACAATCCCTCCTGTTTTCTCAAAAAAAGAGTGCACCTATCCCATTCAATAAGTGCACTCTCAATCTCCAATACCTATACTATACCAAACCGTGCGGTTTGTCAATAAAAAACTCAGCGAAAACCGCTCTCTGGCGCTGTAAAATCGCTGTTTTTTGCTTATACCTCAAAGTCCAGACACAGTCTGGTTTGAGTATACGGACGCACAAAGGTGTCTGCCGCAAACACGTGCTTCGGATGCACGGCATAGCCCTTCAGTGCCGCCTCATCCTCAAACACGGAATACAGCATCACGTCCGCATTGGACGATGACAGCCCTGTCACCTGCACGCTGATCTCCAGAAGACCGGGGATCTCCCCCATCAGCGCTTCCAAAGCAGTCTTGATGCCATGCTTAATGTCAGGCGTGTTGTTCTCGTCCTTCAGCTTCCACAAAATGATATGCTTGACCATATCGCACCTCCGTTACACGGTTCAGTCGTTCACGATGCCGTAGCGCTTCATATAGCCATCCACGCTCTCCACGGTATCATTTCGACGCGACTGCTCCGCCGCAAAGCCGATCAGGTGGTTTTTCACCGAAATCTGGATGTCTGCCGCGCAGTAACCGCTGTAGTTTGCACCGAGGTATTCGTGCAGTTCGCAGATCATACCGTGGTCGCCGCCACCGTGACCCGAAACGATGCTCTCACCGATCTGCTGAACCGGGATCTCCTGCTGCTGTTTATCCTCAAAGGTATACACCTTGATCTTATCATCCTCAGCATAGGCGGTCAGCTCGCCCTTCGTGCCAAAAATGCGGATAAAACGACCACCTTTGTTAAAGGCATTCATAGCGAGCGTAACGTTGGCGCCGCCCTCGAACTCCATATTCACTGTCTGATGATCCACCACGTCATTGTTGGCGTGGAACACGCACAAGCCGTAATCCGTGGTTTTCAGAGCCGTCATCACCTCGTCGTCGGTCGGGATGTCCTTTTTGGAGATGCCACGGGTGCAGGCAATGCGGAACCAATCGTTGTCTTTGTCGTCGTAGTACAGCTTACGGCAGTTATACGGGCAGGTATCCCCAATGGGGCAACCACCGTCGATACACCGAACCGGTGCGCCCTCGGGGGCGTTTTCCGCTGTGAAATAGGTCAGCTTACCGAACGACTGCACCTTCTTGCAGGGTTTATCCATGATCCACTGCAAAACATCCAGATCGTGACAGCATTTGGCAAGCAGCATCGGAGTGGTCTCCGCCTCGCTGTGCCAGTTGCCGCGCACAAAGCTGTGGCTCTGGTGAACATCGCCCACGCCCTCGACCTGCAAGATCGACATAATATTACCAATGATGCCGCTTCGCACCAGATCCTTCACCTTTCTGAAAAACGGTGCATAGCGCAACACGTGGCACACCAGCACCTTAACGCCCTTCCGCTCGGCAGCGAGCGCAATATCCGCGCACTCCTCGGGTGTGGGGGCGACGGGCTTTTCCAGCAGAATGTCGTAGCCCAGCTCGATCGCCTTCATCGCGGGCGCATAGTGCATATCATCCATGGTACAAATCAGCGCAATATCCGCCATCTTCGGCTGCGATAAAATCTCCTCCCAGCCGTTAAAGCACATCTCATCGGGAATGCCGTGCTTCTCCTGAATGGCACGGCGACGACCCTCCACCGGCTCCGCCACGGCGACGACCTTGTAGTGTTCGGGGAGCTTCAGCATCTCACCTGTGTAAATACGACCTCGGTGACCGGCACCAATGAGAATTGCGGTATACGTTTTCATAAACATCCTCCTTCGTATTGAGGTTTCTTTGCGCCAATTATAACACAGTATTTTGCGGAATGGTAGGGAAAATTGCCAAATAGAAAAAATTGTACTATTATTTGGCAATAAAAATCCCCCCATCACGTGGTCTTTGTTTACAAACAAAAAGCACTTCGTGACGAAGTGCTTACCGCTTGCGCTAAAGTGGCCGACGTTTCCTTCGCCGTTGACAAATCACTGACGTTGTGCTACAGTGAAAGTGTGTGAGGTAATTCTATGAAAAATTGCTTGTCGATATTTCTCGCCATCGTTTCTCTGCTGTGTTTAGCGGCATGTTCCCCTGCCTTGCCCAAGGATGGATCTCCCACTACTATGAACGCCGCCACGACCACCGTCACAGCGACCTCCGTACAGCCGACAACTACCGTCAGGCGAAACTTCACTACGTAGTAACTTCACTGCCGCAGGCAACTTCACTTGCCCATAAGGGCAAACTTAGTTTCCAAAACAAAAAGCACTGTGAAAGCAGTGCTTTTTGTTTTGGGTGTTTTGAACTTAATGGCACGAATGAAATGTGCCTGAAAGCCTTTATTCTTCCTTATTTATAGTAACATCGCCTTCGATTTTTTCACATTTCAAGGAAATGCACACAACGTTACCCGTAATTTTCTCAGCCTCGACATCACCGTCAACCTTAACAGCACCACCGCAGCTTATAACACCTTTGAGATCACCGCCAACAACGATATTGTCACCAGCATTACAACTGCCGTTCAGATTAAAGCCCACAGTAATTCCGTCACCGGCATTGCAACCGCCGTTCACATTTCCGGCCACAACCAATCCATCTCCGGCGTTACAACCGCCATAAACCGATCCGCTGACTGCAACATTACACTCACTTTGCACGCTTTTTGCATCTCCGATAACCTCAAAGGTGAACCTGTCGGTCATATTATCGGCTACCTGCAAAATCTTCTTACCTAGGCACACAACTCCGCGGATAACGTTATCATCGTGCCACGGAAATTCAGGACAATGATCATAGTGAACTTCTGTTTTAATTTCACGAGAAAACAATTCATCAATATAGCAACCAAATAAATCAGCCATTGTCGGCAAAAACAATATATCAGGGGCAGTTTTTGCATTTTCCCATTTTGAAACTGCTTGAAATGTTACCCCTAATTTTTTAGCAAGTTCTTCTTGGGTTAACCCACATTTTTTACGGTATTTTTGTATATTAGCCGCTAAAACAATATTTGTATTATCCATTATATCAGCTCCTTTGCTGATATAATTATAACAGACAACTCCCAAGCGTACAATAAAAGAAAAGTTGATATTTTTCAACCTGAGGTTGAAAGTGATATTCTGTGCTTCGCACAGAGTGATATTATGCCTTGCGGCATAGTGATATTTTTGCTGTCGAAAAAGTGATATTATATTCGCCTCTTAAACTCGCGAAGCGAATATCACTTGCGAAGCAAATATAACTGAGCGAAGTTCAATATAACTCGCCACAGGCGAATATAACTGAAAAAACTCCTTGAGAAATCTCAAGGAGTTTTTCTGGGCGTTTTGAACTTAATGGCACGAATGAAATGTGCCTGAAAACCGAGGATTATCTCACATTTCTTTAAATTTCTTATAAGTTATACAATTAACATAATTCTCATCATACTTTTTTGAGCCTCTAAAAATACCATTGTCTAATCCTTCGTCGCCAAGCGGGACACCTTTAAGAACAAATATAGTATTCAAAAATTTATTATTATCAAATTTATAAATCGTTATTCTATCTCCATATTGTTTGCCTGCAAGTTTAGGGAAACGAGGAATTTGCTCCCAACAAATAGTATTATCAACAAAATGAATTATAGTTTTGTTATTGGCTCTTTTCTTAGCAATAATGATTGTATACACTTTTTCATCACATTTTACAGAATAAACATTTACAAATTCTGTTTGGTTAATAAGTTCCCTGTTTGTTTTAAAAGAATTAAACAATTTCATATAATTCACCTCTTGAATACATTATAGCATAAAGCGGCAAAGCCGCAATACTTATTATCTCTTACCTATTACTTATTACTTCCCAAAAATCCCGTGTGAATTTTATTTTGAGGTAAGAGTGAAGAGGTAAGAAGTAATAAGTAAAATCCCGCCCACTTTCGTGAACGGGATTTTTGGGACCGACACTCAAAATGGAACCGGTCGAAAAACCTGATTTTCTTTATATTTTTATTTTTCAGATAATCTTATACATCAATTCTCAATAACATCTTCTAGTTTAAAACCATTCTGCTCAATAATACTAATAATTTCATCGTGTATATTTTTGTACTGTTCTTCCATTCTTAATTTGCAACGCTTCGTACATTTGTATGGAGGACCCCCACCAGTAATTCTATCTCTGTCTTCTTCCTCCACCTCAATTTCTCCGCTACAAATATCATCTAAAGTCTGATTGTGTATTATTTTGTAAGGTGTTACCTTAATTCCCCACAGATTCAAATTTTGAACAGCCTTATTTTCTATCATTGATTCATAACATTTTATCAAAACACTTGTGATGCCATCACCCGTATTCATAGCAAGTTGTTTTGTATAAAATTCTATTTTCTCGGTTGCTGAATGAATTTCACTAAAAAGCTCTTCAACTTTTTTCGTTTCTATGGTGTTCGTTAAAAAATTGCACATCATCCCCGCCCATTGCTTTTTTAAATATTCTTCAATATTATTAAAATCCGCAAATGGAACAATTGCATTGTTTGTATCGTTTTTTCTCACTTCATCGATAAATTCAAAAATTTTCACATTATCTACGCTCGGGTATATCATATCCTTCAAACTCGGGTTTTCCTTATTCTTTTGATATACAAAATGTTCAGCCAATACCCCTTGTTCTACAAGCGTAAATACCGGGATTTTAAGTTTAATTGCCTCTTCGTATTCTTTGTTTGTTATAGACTTTTCTTCAGTGCGGTAAGAGCCACCATATCTTCCACCAATGATCAAAACAAATATTTGACAATTTGAAACCTCTGCCAAACAAGAATCATGTGTATGAATTGAGGGATTATAAAAAACATCTCCATCTTCACTTAGAATAGCCTCATAACCTAAATTGCTTATAAAATATTTCAAATTTTCTCTTATGTATTTTAAGTCGTAACATGTTGAACTTATAAACACTTTTGGAATAGCCATACAATCACTCCATCTTAGTAATAAAATTTTATAAACAAATTATACCAAACTTGACAAAAAAAGACAATAGGTTGCATTAACAATCAATTAATGATTTCCTTAAATCCTCAGTACAAACCACCAACTATTAAATAAATTTATATAGACAAACAAAAAAACACAGCACACCATTTGGTGTGCTGTGTTTTTGGAGGCGACACCCGGATTTGAACCGGGGAATCAGGGTTTTGCAGACCCATGCCTTACCACTTGGCTATGTCGCCACAGATGCAAAAAGCGCCATAGCTGACGCTTTTTGCGATGTGGAGCGGCTTACGAGGCTCGAACTCGCTACCTCCACCTTGGCAAGGTGGCGCTCTACCAGATGAGCTAAAGCCGCAAAATGGTGCCTCCGACCGGAATCGAACCAGTGACACGAGGATTTTCAGTCCTCTGCTCTACCAACTGAGCTACAGAGGCAAATGTGGCGACCCGGAACGGGCTCGAACCGTCGACCTCTAGCGTGACAGGCTAGCGTTCTAACCAGCTGAACTACCGGGCCACATTTGGTGGAAACAACAGGGCTCGAACCTGTGACCCCCTGCTTGTAAGGCAGGTGCTCTACCAGCTGAGCTATGCTTCCAAATTGCATCGCCATCGGCGACGCTGTCTATCATACTACATTACAAGCGAATTGTCAACCGAAAATTTCGAACTTTTTTGAATTTTCACGTTATTCCTGCTTTTTTTCGTGGCGTTTGGCGATGATACACTCCATATCCTCTCGGTTAAAGGTGTACACCCGGTCGCAAAAGCTGCAGGTGACCTCCACGCGGTCGTTTTCGTCCGGCAGCGAACGCAGATCGTCGTCCGACATCGCATTCAGCGCTCCGCTCACCTTTTCGGGCGAACACGCACAACGATATTCGGGATCAAAGCTGTCCACCACGTCAAACGCAAAGCCGTCCAGAGCACAGCGCAGAATCTCCTCAATACTCATGCCTTCGTCCAGCATCTCGGTCATCGGACGCAGCTTTGCAATATTCTGCTCCAGCCGATCAATGACGTCCTCCGGACAAAACGGGAGCAGCTGGATCAGCAGCCCGCCTGCGGCTCGCACCGTCAGATCCGGATTGACCAGCACGCCCAGTGCACACACCGTCGGGATCTGCTCGCTGGTGGCGTAGTACGACGTAATATCCTCCGCCAATTCGCCCGACACCAGCGGGATACATCCCACATACGGCTCGGTCGCACCCGTATCCCGCAACACGTACAACAGCCCGTCGGTGCCGACCGCACCGCTGACGTCCAGCTTGCCGTTCGGCTTCAGCGGGATCTCCACCACCGGATTCTGGGCATAGCCCCGGGCGTGTCCTCTGCCGTCTGCCACCGTGATCAGCTGACCCACCGGGCCGCCACCGTTAACCTTCAGCGTCACGGAATCCTCCGTGTTCTTCAGCATAATTCCCATTAGCGAAGCCGCCGTCAGCAAGCGACCCAGTGCCGCAGTGACCACAGCCGAGGTATGGTGGATCTGTTCCGCCCGTGCCACCATTTCCGTCGCATCCAACGCCACGGCAACTACCGTCGCATCACTTGTTAAACACCGCATTGCCTTGCTCATAGTCTATGCCGATCTCCTTTGTTCTATCACTCGATTTTTCCCGTAGCCTCCGCCACCGTGCGGGTGCTGCGTGCAACGAACACCATACGCTGGCACGTAGCCGACGGCGGAAGCGTCGTCATATCCTCATACACCGCCAGCGTTTCCCACCCTGTCTCGGCAAGCAGGCGACGCAGCGTGCGCTCGGAATAGGCACGCTCCCGCACCGTATCCCAATACCGTTCATACCGGCCGTCCTCGCCCTCGACGAAGAAATCCAACAGGATCTCTACCTCGCCGCTGCGGGAAATATAGCGGTTGCGCCACACGCACAGCACGCCGTCCTCCTCCGCCACAAACGCCCGGTCTGCCAGCACCTCACGGTGCTTATACGGTGTATTAACGTCAAAAATAAACAATCCTCCCGGCTCAACAAACAGTCGGGCACGGCGAAACACCCGTGCAACGTCTGCCGTACGGCAAAGGTGATTCAAGCTATCCAAAATACAGACCGCACCGTCCACCGTGCCGTAGAGATCCATATCCCGCATATCCTGGCACAGCCACAGCGCTTCAGGCAGCTTTGCCGAGGCCTTGGCAAGCATGGAGTCGGACGCATCGACACCCACCGTGTCGATACCACGCCGTATAAGCTCCGCACACAGGCTTCCCGAGCCGCAAGCAATATCCAGCACCGAACGCGGGCGCTTACCGTGCTTTTCAAACAACGACAGGATATACTCGGCACGGGCGACATAATCTACGTCCTGCATCAGCAGGTCGTAGAACTCCGAAAACTCCCGATACCCGCTCATGTCGGATCCTTCTTTTCGTTCAATCGGTCAAACACCATACGGTATGCGTCACACCCGTACATCAGCGAGCGATTGACACGGCTGATCGTTGCCGTGGAAGCGCCGGTTCGTGCCTCAATATCGGTATAGACGCACTTGTCGTCCAGCATCTTCGCCACAGCAATGCGCTGCGATAACGCCTTCAGCTCCTGCACGGTGCAAAGGTCCTCAAAAAACTTATAGCATTCTTCCCGATCCTTCAGTTCCAGAATCGCATCAAACAAAAAATCGGTATCTGCGGTGCACAGCTTCGCATTCATCGTAAACACCTCACCTCTCAATTTCCCAACATTTCCCGTGCCGCCCGAATCGTTGCCTCGGTGACGGCACCACCGATAATGCGTGCCAGCTCCTGCTCACGCTCGGTGGCGGACAGCGGCGTCACATCGGTATACGTACGTCCGTTACGCACGGACTTTTCGATCAAAAAGTGGTGCTGCGCCTGCGCAGCGATCTGTGCCAAGTGTGTTACACACAGCACCTGGCGGTGCCGCTCGGCACACACGCTGTCAGCCGTACGGCGCAGGCGATTTCCCACCTTCTGTGCCGCACGACCGCTGATGCCGGTGTCGATCTCATCAAAGATCAGCGTATCGATCTCGTCCGCATCTGCCAGCACCGATTTGATCGCCAGCATAATGCGAGACAGCTCACCGCCCGAGGCAATGCGTGTGATCGGCTTAGGCGGTTCACCGACGTTGGCCGACATCAGAAACTCGATCCGATCGGCGCCCGTCGCACCGTACTCGGCGCGCTGACAGTCAATCACCAGCGAAACGTTCGGCATATCCAGGAACGTCAGCTGCTCCTTGACCGCCGCAGCAAAACAAACGGCCGTCTCCCGACGCTGATCGGTCAGACGTTCTGCCGCCTGCTCCAGCTGACTGTGCAGGCGTCCTTCCTCGGCAGTCAACCGCTGAATGCGCTCATCGGAAAACTCGATTTGCTGCAATTCCTCCTGCGCTTTTTCCAGAAAAGCCAGTACTTCCTCGGTGGTTGCACCATATTTCGAGGTCAAGCGGCGAATAACCTCCCACCGTTCCTCAGCCTTATCCCGCTCACGGGGATCAAAATCCAACAGCTCCGATACCGCCCGCAGCTCCTCAGCAGCGTCCTGCAGTTCGTACAAAGCTGCCTGCAACCGTTCGGCAGGCGTCTCCGCCTGCTCCAAATACCGTGCTGCCGCAGCAGCGGTGACCGCCGCCTGCTGTGCCAACGACACAGCGCCGTCGTTCTCCTCGTCACCGAACAGCAACACTTCGGCTTTTTGCATCTGTCCCGCAACCTTTTCGGCGTTGCGATACAGCGTACGCCGCGCCGCCAGCTCCTCTTCCTCGCCAGGCTTCAGCTGCGCCGCTTCAATCTCGTTGATCTGGTAGCGCAGCAGATCCAGACGCCGTGCTTTTTCCGATTCATCCATATCGGCACTCGAAAGCTCCCGCTTAACACGGCACCATTCACGGTACACCGCCGTGTACGCCTCCCGTGTTTCGGCGAGCTCGCCAAACCGATCCAAATATGCCAAATGCTGGTCTGCCGACATCAGCAACTGATTTTCGTGCTGACCGTGCAGATCCACAAGCAGCTTCCCGATCTCACGCAGCAGCGCCGCTGTGGCGGGGCGACCGTTCACAGCACAGGTGCTCTTTCCCTCTGCCGCAATGGTGCGTGTGATCAGCAAATTGCCTTCCTCGTCCGGTGAAAACCCCAGTTCCGCCAATCCCGCCGTCACCGTCGGAGACAGATCGGTAAACAGCGCACTGACCCGTGCGCTGTCACTGCCGGTGCGTACCAGCTCACGGCTGGTGCGCTCACCTAACACCGCATTGATCGCATCAATGATGATCGACTTACCGGCGCCGGTTTCACCCGTCAGTGCTGAAAAGCCGGTCTGAAAGCGAATCTCAGCGTGTTCAATCACCGCAATATTCTCGATGTATAAACAGTCCAACATAGCGGCTGCCCTCTCTCGATCCTGTTATTCCGGCCGTTGCAGTTTTCTCAGTTCCTCCGCCAAGGCTGCCGCATCCGCCTCGGTCTTGGTGATGCACACAAACGTATCCTCGCCCGCCAGCGTGCCGACCAACGTATCCCAATGCAGCGAATCCATCGCCGCACACGCCGCCTGCGCCATACCGGCAATGCACTTGACTACCACCAGATTGCAGGCGGGCTCGACCCCACGCACCGCATCCTGGAAAATAGAATTGAAGCGAGCAGAAATATGCGTCTTTTCCGTGGTGGCAACGGCGTAATGATAGGTACCGTTGTTGTCCAGCGTTTTGACCAGACGCAGCTCCTTGATATCACGGGAAACCGTCGCTTGCGTTACCTGAAAGCCACTTTGCTCCAACGCACCGATAAGCTCATCCTGCGTTTCAATGCGACGGCTGCGGATAATCTCCAAAATACACGCTTGTCGTTTGGATTTCATACCTTATCCCTTCCTGTTCAACAATTTCTGATCGAGAATCTCATAAAATGACCGTTCCTTTAACCGAATCAGCGACGCCTGCACCGCCGAACGCTTAATGCGGATCACACCGTCCTCCGGTACCGGAATGGCCTCCTCGCCGTCCACCGTCACGAACACCGTCACGTTCGGGCGATGATCGGCGGTAAGCACCAGCTCCGCATCCTCATGGAACAAATACGGACGTGTGTGCAAGGAATGGGGGCAGATCGGCGTCAACAGCAAGCAACGCAGCGACGGATCCACCATAGGACCGCCCGCCGACAGCGAATACGCCGTCGAGCCGGTAGGCGTCGCAACGATCACGCCGTCTGCCTGATATACCGCCACAGGAGACTCCCCGTTATGTACCGTCACCTCGATCATACGGGACAACGCCCCACGGGAGATCACCGCTTCGTTCAGCGCACGGCACTGCACGTCGCCCTCACTGCCGCTGACACATACGTCAAGCAGCATACGCTTTTCCACGGCATAATCACCGCTGAGCAAGCGGTCGAGTTCGTCCAGTTCATTCAGCTCCAGGCCCGCCATAAAGCCGAGACGACCGCTGTTGATGCCAAGCACCGGCTTGTCAAACGCCGCTGCACACTTGGCACAATGCAGGATCGTACCGTCACCGCCAATGGCGATCGCCGCATCACACGAAGCGAGCAGCGTTTCCAGATCCCGTGGCGGAAACACCGTATCCTGCGGTAGCTCGTAGGCGATCGACCGCACACGCAGCGCTTCGCACACACGTGCCACCGCCGCTTCACAATCGTGGATCTGATAGTTGGGGATCACGGCGAGTTTCATCTCGCCACCTCCTTACGATAAGCTTTCAAAGCTCTTCTCCACCAGTTCACGAATATCCGGCAGGGTCGTCTCCCCTGCCCGATAGTGAAGAAGCGCCAAATATTCAATGTTTCCGCTCTGACGACCAGCACCGCCCGTAATCGGCGAGGCAAGTAGCATCTCCACCGAGCAATGCTGCTCAGCAAAGAACTCACACAGCTCCCGCAGAACACGGCAGTGCACACGACGGTCACGAACGATGCCGTTCTTTCCAACATCGGCACGTCCCGCTTCAAACTGCGGCTTGATCAGCACGAACAGCCGTGCGCCCTCCTTCAAAAAGGGAAAAACCGACGGCAGGGCGCTTCTCAGCGAAATAAAGGAGACGTCCATAGTCAGCACGTCGACCGAAGTCGGGGCAATGCGTGACAAAAGCTCGGATTGCCGACGAATATCGGTTCCCGAAAGATCCTCCACACGGTAATCGGCACACAAAGACGGATGCAGCTGTCCGTGGCCTACATCAATTGCATAGACCTTTGATGCACCGTTGCGCAGCAGGCATTCGGTAAAACCACCCGTGGAAGCACCGACATCCATAGCCGTGCACCCGACGGAAAGCGGCGAGGTCTGCTTCAGTGCGTGCTCCAGCTTCAGTCCGCCACGGCCGACGTAGGCGTCACACTGTGCTTCGCAGGAAACCACGTCATCGGGCGACAAGCGATAGGCAGGTTTATACACCACATTACCGTTCACCGTCACGTCCCCGGCACGGATCCGCTCGCACGCCTTATCACGGCCACTCGCCAGCCCTTGCGCTACCAGGTAGACATCAAGGCGCTGCTCATTCGGCACGTCCCGTCGCCTCCCCCATAATGCGGCGCACCATACTATCCACGTCCAGACCGACCGATTTCAGTCCTTCCTCCACCGTGCCGTGCGAAACGATCGTATCGATCGCCACCGGGTCATAGACACCGTCGTAGCGCTGCTGCAGCAGGGCGGCACCCAACTGCTGGGCCACGCCGCCCGCACGGGCGCATTCTTCGAAGAAAATGATACGGGGGTATGCTTGAACAATGGTCAGTACTTCCTCCGGAATCGGATGAATACGTGTCAGCTTCAGAATTGAAACGGGATGCTTGGTACGCAGCCGCTTGGCAGCCTGCAACGCATTGCCAAACAACCGACCGTAGGTGACGACAAGCGTGCTTGCCAGCGGATCACGGAACAGCGTAAACGGTTGACCGTCCGGCTGGTAATTCGCCAACACCGACGGCTCGCTTCCCTTGGGATAGCGCACCGCCGCAATACCTGGAATATCATACACCGCTTGCTTGAGCGATATCTCCAGTTCAGCGTGGCTGGACGGTGCCAAAACGGTGGTGTTCGGGATCGTGGATAAAAACGCAACGTCATACAATCCCTGATGCGTTTCGCCGTCATCCGGCACCACACCCGCGCGGTCGATCGCCAGTACGATATGATTGTTCATGATCGACGTATCGTTAAGCAGTTGATCGTACGCACGCTGCAAAAAGGTGGAATACACCGCAAACACCGGCAGCGCACCACCAACAGCCAGCCCCGACGCAAAGGTCACGGCGTGCTCCTCCGCAATACCAACGTCAAAGCAACGCTTGGGATATTGCGCCGCAAAAGCAGAAAGACCGGTCCCGTCCGTCATGGCAGCGGTCACAGCGCACAAACGCTTGTCCGCTTCAGCCATACGGCATAGGGTGTCGCCCGCCACCTGCGAAAATCCACGGCTCCCCGCCTTGGAGGTGCCGCTGGTAACGTCAAATTGCGAAATACCATGGTAGAGATCGGGATTGTCGATCGCCGGCTGGTACCCACGGCCCTTGACCGTTTCCACGTGCAGCAGCACCGGACGGTCGATGTTCTTGGCGGTCTGCAGTGCACGGATCAGATCACGCATATTGTGACCGTCCACCGGGCCGAGATAGTAGTAACCCATTTCCTCGAACACCGTGCTGTTGTGGTACACCGACTTTTTGATATGCGTCTTCGTACGCCACATCCACCGATGCAGCGGTTTACCGATCAACGGAATATGCGAAATGCCGTTGCCAAAATTGGTCTTGGTTTTAACATACTTCGGCATCGAACGCAACCGGGCCAAATGCCGTGCCACAAAGCCGACGTTTTGATTGATCGACATACGGTTATCGTTGAGGATCACAATCAAACGGTCGTGGCTGCGACCGCCGTTGCACAAGCCTTCATAGGCAAGACCGCCCGTCATCGAGCCGTCACCGATCACCGCCACGACGTACCCACCGTTGCCGGAAAGCGCCTTTGCCTTTGCCAAGCCGTTTGCCGCCGAGATCGACGTACTGCTGTGGCCGACAATGAAGGTATCATATTCACTTTCTGACGGACGGGGAAAGCCCGAAATGCCGCCGCTTTTGCGAAGAGTCGAGAATTGCTCCCGACGGCCTGTCAACAGCTTATGCGCATAGCACTGATGACCCACGTCCCAGATGATCTGATCATCTGGCGCCGTAAATTGACGATGCAAAGCAACGGTCAGCTCCACCACGCCCAGATTGGACGCCAGGTGGCCACCGTTTTTCGACACCGTATTCACAATGGTCTGTCGCAGTTCTTCGCAAAGAGGGTCCAGCTCTTCACGTGACAGTCGCTTCACGTCATCCGGCGATTGAATGCCGGACAAAATCGATTCTGGCATAGCAGCCATTCCTCCCAGTTACCCCAACTCAATGCGAGCGCACCAGCAGTGCCTCTGCCAAAGCATACAGGTCGGCCCGTTCATCGGAAAACGCAGTCAGGGATTCCGTGGCCCGACGGGTATACTCCGCAGCACAGCGCCGTGCCTTCTCCAATCCGAGCAGCGAGACGTAGGTGCTCTTTTCATTCTCACTGTCACTGCCGACCGGCTTTCCCAGCTCCTCGGCAGTGGCCGTAACATCCAAAATATCATCCACGATCTGGAAGCACAGGCCAAGATAGTACCCGTACTCACCGGCACTGCGAATCTGTTCTTCGCTTCCGCCGCCCAAGATCGCACCCATACGGCACGCCGCCGTCAGCAGCGCCGCCGTTTTTCCTTCCTGCAGCTTTTGCAGCGTCGGCAGATCGATGCGCTTGCCCTCGCTGGCAAGATCCAGCACCTGACCGCCGATCATCCCGTAAATCCCCGCACGGTCGGCCAGCTCATACGCCGCACGCACCGCCGCTTCGGGAGCGACCTGCGTTTTCGGCGACAGCATCACCTCAAATGCACGGTTCAGCAAGGCGTCTCCGGCAAGCAACGCCATGGTTTCACCATAAGCGGCGTGCACCGAGGGTTTGCCACGGCGCAACGGGCTGTTATCCATACACGGCAGGTCGTCATGCACCAGTGAGTAGGAATGGATCATCTCGATCGCCGCCGCAAACGGCGCCGCTTTTTCAGGATCGCCGCCGCACAGGCGGCAAAACTCCAACAACAGAACCGGTCGGATCCGCTTGCCGCCGCCCTCACAGGCATACGCCATCAACGGAGCAACGCTGACTTCTCCCTCCACCGTCGTCGGCAGCGCCTTTGCAATCGCCTGCTCGACCACTTCGACGTGACCGATCAAGCGCTCGGTATACAGTGCCATATCACTCGTCCTCTCCGGTAACCGTCAGCGTCAGCTGC
The DNA here is from genome assembly GCA_045630285.1 of Acutalibacteraceae bacterium. Classification (GTDB taxonomy): domain Bacteria; phylum Bacillota; class Clostridia; order Oscillospirales; family Acutalibacteraceae; genus RGIG3009. The sequence goes on from JAZQSX010000048.1 coordinate 36,728, forward strand.
GTGATCTTTTGTTCCGCCGCTTTCAGCGACTCGTTGCAGAACGCCGTCAGCTTAGCGCCTTCCTCAAACAGCTTCAGCGATTCGTCCAGCGTGCAATTGCCGCCTTCCAGCTGCGCTACGATCTCTTCCAAACGTGCCATTGCACTCTCAAACGTCCATTCAGTAGCCATTACGTCGCCTCCTTTATCGGATGTACCGCACTCACACGGCAATCCACCTCACCGTCGCACAAACGGAGCTGAATTTCTTCCCCTGCCTGCAGTTCGGATGCCGAGCGGATCACCGCTCCCCCTTTGCCTGCCAACGCATAGCCGCGTGACAGCACCCGCAACGGGCTCAGCGCATCCAGCTTTCCGGCGGCCGTCGCCAAGCGGTTAGACGCTCCGGCGGTCATGCGTTGCGCCGCAGAGGAAAAGCTCCGCACCACACGGTCAAGACGCATCGCACGCTCCTCCACGGGATACAGCGGTGTCACCAGACACCGTTTCGAGGACAGTGCCGTCAACCGCTGGCGGCTATGCAGCAGCGCTCCGTTTGCCGCTCTGGCAACGGCTTCGCCGAGCAAAGCCGCCCGACGGCGCAATTCGGTAATATCGGGAACCGCCAGCTCAGCGGCAGCCGACGGAGTCGGCGCACGCAGATCGGCGACAAAATCACAAATGGTAAAATCCGTTTCATGCCCCACGCAGGAAATGATCGGAATGGTGGCAGCCGCCACGGCACGTGCCACCCGTTCATCGTTAAACGCCCACAGCTCCTCAAGCGAGCCACCACCGCGTCCCAGCAGGATCACGTCCGGTGTTAGCGGATCCCCCGCTGCCTTCATCCGCTCAAACTGCCGAAGCGCCGCACACAACTGTGCCGGAGCGCCGTCACCCTGCACCAACGTCGGGATCAGCACCACGTCCGCCAGCGGATAGCGTCGGCTCAGCACGTTGAAAATATCCCGTACAGCGGCGCCGGTCTCTGAGGTGATAACACCGACACGCTTCGGATACGCCGGCAACGGTTTTTTACGGTTCTCATCAAACAGACCTTCCTCATCCAAGCGCCGCTTGAGCTGTTCATACGCCACCTGCAACGCACCGGCGCCGTCCGGCTGCATATCGTCCAGATAGATCTGGAACGAGCCGTCCTTTTCGTACAGCGAGATCCGTGCCCGCACAATGACCTTCATACCGTTTTCCGGCACGAACGCCACCCGAGAAGCGGCAGAACGGAACATCACCGCACGCACCAACGCTGTTTCGTCCTTCAGCGACAGATACCAGTGTCCGGATTTGTAATGATTGACAAAATTGCTGATCTCGCCGCTGAGCATCACACACGCCAGATTGGCGTCACCCTCCAACAGCGATTTTACATAGCGGTTCAATTGGCTGACAGTGATCACCGTCATCGCACCTCGCCTCCCGCTTTCAGACAGGTCAGCACCGCAATACCCGCCGCATTATCCGCCGAGTATGGGGGCGGTGCAAAATAACCGCCAAACCGTTCGGACAGTCTCGCACGCAAATACCCATTAGACATCACGCCGCCGGCGTACACCACCGGCAGCTCACCATACTGCTGCAGCAGTCGTTCCGTCATCGCTTCCACCGCACCGCAAACGCTGCGCAAGCAGAACCGTGCCACGTCTTCCGCCGGCGCACCGTCGGCAAGCAGCTTGCGGCACTGATTTTCCACACCGGACAAATGACAGCTTGCCCCCTCCATCGACGGGCGGGGCAGTTTACCTTCAACAGGCTGTGCCAATCTCTCCAGAGCAGGGCCGGCAGGAAACGCCAGTCCCAGCATACCGCCGACACGGTCGATCAGCTGACCGGCCTTCAGATCCAATGATCCGGCCACACGCTCACACCGAATGACCGATTCCGTATCCGGCTGAACCAACAGTGCATCGGTCGTACCGCCCGACACGTGAAATGCGAGAAACGGCTTGTCCTTAAGCGACATAGCCTTGGCACCGTACAGCGCTGCCATAACGTGTCCCTGCTGATGCGAAAAGCGATAGCACGGAACGCCAAGCGTCAAGGCAATCTGCTGCGCCGCACCCTCACCTGACAGGAAGCACGGCATATACGAGCCCTCCGCCTGCGACGGGCGGTTGGACGCCCCCACCGCCATGACCGACGAAAGCTCACCCACCTCGTCTACCAGACGTTCAAACAGCTCCGGCAACTGACGCACGTGATGAAAAAGGGCGTCACTTTGGCGCAGACCGAGTTCGCCATCCTTGACGGGTAAAAGTTGTTTTACTTGCCAAAGCGCCCCCGTCTCGGCTTCCAAAGCCGCGACGGAGGTCGTGTAATTGCTGGTATCCAGCCCCAAATATCTTGTCATGTTATGCCTCGCCGCGCCGTGCGACACCGCCCAGCACGCCGTTGATAAATGCCGCATCGGCGTCACCGCCGTACCGCTTTGCCAATTCCACAGCCTCGTTGATAGAAACGCTGACCGGAATATCCTCCACCCATTGCATTTCGAAGATCGCCAGGCGCAGGATCGCCAGAGCTACACGTGAGATGCGGTCACGGCTCCAATTATGGGCCGATGCGGAAATCAGTTCGTCGATCTCTGCTTCGTGCGCCACCGCACCCTCTGCCAGGGAGATCGCAAACGAATCCACGGCAATGTCACGCGCTTCTCCTGCGTTTTCCAGAATTTCTGCGATCGATTCCTCGCAAAAACTCCGCTCAAACAGCAGAGCAAACGCCAATTCTCTCGCTTCCCGTCGAGTCATGCACAACCAGGCCTTTCTGTTTTCAAATTCCCAAAGCGGCCCCCCGCACCACAGCACGGAAGGCACACTCATGATTATTTCTCGTTTGCTGCTTTGGTCTCCAGTTCCATACCGGCAATATGCACGTTGACCTTGGTGACCGGCTTACCGGTCATCGCCTGCACGGCACTCTTGACCTGACGCTGGATCTGGCCGGCGACATCGGGAATGCGGAATCCCACCTTCAGATTCACGTATACGTCGATGATCGTTTCGTTTTCGTTATTGATGACAGCAACCGTTTTGGTGCCCGAGGAATTAACCAGACCGCGGATGTCAATAGAACGGTTCGCCATACTTGCCACACCGGGAACCTCCACCGCCGCCGTTGCGGCAATGGTGCCGATCACTTCCTCGGAAATGATGCAACGACCTTCCGGCGTTTTATACTGCTTCGCATCCATGCTGAAGTCCTCCCTTTCACTTTATGTCACTATTATATACCACAAAGTGTCTCCGGGGCAACAGTTTTTTATTATTTTACCGTAACAATATTGATATTTTGTGTCAAAATTCCCGATTGAGCCGTCACGGCCTGAGAAATTTTCGCCGTATCCTGCGGTGTCAGCGAATCGGCATCCACCACGACGCTGCAGTTTTGCCCCTCAATGTACACCACGCAATCCGCAAATCCTTTCGCTTTGATCAAGCTTTCGATCTTGCTTTCCTGCTCGATCGCTTTGGTGATCGCCAGCACCTGCTCGGTGGCAGCCGCCTTTTGCTCCTCCGTCGCTTTCACGTCATTCAGCAGTTCTTTTACCGTCTCGGTCATTTCCTCACGGGCGCTCTGCCGGCTGGCACGTGCCTGCGCAAAATACGCCGACGAGCCGCTGTCCGGCGTGGTATTCACGTTCAAAGCATCCCCCAACGTTTTGTCATCATTTTCCTCCTGCCGCACGCCGCTATCCAACAGTCCTGTAGGTGATTGAGCCAGATAATAGTTGAGATATACCGCCATTCCCAGCGCCACGACCAGCGTGCCGAGCAGCAGCTGCTTTTTACCGAAAAACTTTTTCATTGGTTGTCTCTCCCTTACGATAGTTTCGTTACACACACCCGCTTTGCGGACAAATCCATCGCCACCGTCACCGCTTCTATAATGCGCTGACGCACCTCTTCACGATCACCGCCCTCACAGACGACCACCACGCCACGGATCGTTGGCTGGATCTCGGTGACAAGCAAGCCTTCCCGCCCGTCACCCGTCTCCACGACGATCACCGAGCTCTCGCTGCCGTCGCTTTGCGTCAAACGGGAAGCGCTGTCATCGGTATCCTCCCGACGGTCGGAATTGTGGCGCTGTTCGGTGGCGTACACGTACTCCACCCCGTTTTCCAACGTCACCAGCACCTCGCATTCTCCGGCGCCCTCGATGCGGCTGACAAGGGTGCATAGCCGCTCCTCTGTCTGCTGTACGAACAGCTCCGCACTCATCACCGACGTCTCTGCCGTTGTCCCGCTTGGCAGCAGCTCCGACAGGGCGATCAAGGCGATCCCCACCACGCCAACTGCCAGAACGATCTTACGCCCCGTATTGCCGTGAAGCCACTCCGTTATGTTTTTTATCCCGTGTTGTCCCACGATCCGTCATCCTTTCACTGTGCTTCCACTAAAACCGTTGTCTGCAGCTGCTGTTCCAACACCTCCCCCACCGCACGGGCAATCGATACGGTTTGTTTGTCCACCGTAATGGTAACTTGTTGAATGTATATGATGCCCTCTGCCGTAATATCCGTTATGACGGTGATTTTTTTCGCTGTGACGTTTCGTGCCGCCAAGCCCTCCTCTGCCAGCGCCGTCACCGTCGATTCCACCTGTGCCTGCAGCTGTCTTGTCACCACGTCCTCCAGCAGGTCTGCCTTCACCTCCTCGGGCAGACCGTGAATGTCCAGCGGTGTGACCGATTGCACCCTCAGCAGCGGCATCAGCATACAGCACAGAAAAAAGGTGGCGGTGATCAGGTGGAATACCTTACCGTTTCCGTTTTTCGGCACCAGCAGCCGCACCGCCGCACAACCGAGGGCCGCCATACACAGCGACACACTCCACGCACGTATTCCTTCCATAATTATCCTCCCGTTGCGGCCGACAGAATCGCCACGGCAATAATAAGCAATGACCCGCTTGCCGCTACCACACCGATCAGACAACGCACCGTACGGCGGGCAGCATCCAGCACGTCGCAGAGCGCACGTAATTCAAACAGCTCCGCCGCCGTGTGGCAAACGGACAATAATACACTCCAGCCAATGCACTGCAACAGCGGCGGTAACACGATCAGCACCGTCGCCGCCGCTCCAAACGCCCCCAGAGTGGAGTGCAGAAGATGTAAACACCCGCGAATGGTAGAAAACGCCTCACTGAGCGAACCACCCACCACAGGCACGAAGCTCGAAATGGAAAATTTCAGCGCACGTGTCCCCAGATTATCCGCCGCACGTGCCGTCAGGTTTTGCAGTGAGAGTAATCCACTAAACAGCATCATTCCCAGGCTCAACAGCCACACCGCTGTTTTCCCGAGCAATTTCCCGACACTGCCGAGGCGTATCTGCGGTGTTACCGCTCCGGTCACGCCGATCGCCAACGAGACGGTCATCAGCGGCACGATCACCTCTCCCGCAAGCCACGACAGCGTCTGTGCCGCCAACAGTGTTACCGACTGGAAGGACAGCGCCGCTGCCGCACGTCCACTGCTGAACAACACGCCGGCGTACACCGGCGTGAAAGCCGTCATAAACACACTCGTGGAGGTCATCGCCTTCTGCACGGCTGTGATGCACCCCGTCAGCGGCAACACCACGCTGCCGCAGATCGCCAACGCACACACTGTGCCAAACACCGAGGAGGTATCCTCCTCCCGCAGCGTATGACGAAGCCCGTTGACCCAGGCGTACAGCAAAACAACGGCGATCACCGTTCCTGCGGTTGCCAGCGGCGCCCGACACGTCGTTGCGATCAGTCCCCACAGCTTGTCCCATACCGTTTCGGTGTCCAACGATGAAAAAGCATCGGGGTCCAATGCATCGATACCCAGCTCGTACAGCAGCTCCCGTGTTTGCTCGGGAAGCGACTCGAGCAGTGCCTCGCCGCCGCTTGCCTCCAGCTGCTCCGCATACAGCTCCTCCACCGTCTGTGCCGACACGGGAAGCGCACTGCAAAACAGCAGTATCGCCATAAGGCAGATCAAAAAACACCGTTTCACGGCGCACCCCCCTGAATCAGTGAAACCGCAATGTCTCCCACCTTGCGAAACAACGGAAGCGCCAACACCAGCATAGCGATCTTACCGGCGAACTCCGCTTTGGAGGCTAGTCCCTGCTCTCCCGCATCACGGCAGGCGTCCGATGCGAGCTGCGTCAGCAGGCACACACCCAACGCCTTGAGCAGCACCGTCAGGTACTCGCCCGCAGCACCGCTGCTTCTCAAAAGCTCCCGAATCTCTTCAATGACCGGCACCGCTCCCGACACAGCCGCTGCCAAAATCAGCACGCCGGCGATCAAACCCACCAGCAACGCCTGCTCCGACAAATAACGGCGCAGCACCGCCGCCAGCAGTGCCGCTATCACGGCGATGATCACCACGCTCATCAATCCCATAGCTATAACCCAAACGCCGATTTGACCAGATGAAACAGATCGCTGATCTCGGTAACAACGATCGTCAGCACCACGATCAAGCCTGCCAACGTTGTCAACATCGCCTGCTCCTCACGGCCCGACCGAATCAGCACCTGATTCAGCACCGCCACGATAATTCCGATAGCTGCAATCTTAAAAATCAGATCCACATCCACGTGACCGTCCTCCTTGTTATCCAAGTACCAATGCCAACGTACCGCCGACGCAACATCCCAACGTTACGCTCACCCGTCCCCGCTGCCGCAGGTCCTCCCGGGCTTCAGCGTGTCGCTGACGAAACGCTGCCGCATACCGACGACACCGTGTTACCTCGCCGTCCCAATCTGCCGCACCGAAATCGGCAATAAAATCCCGAAACGCACCGCAATCATCAGCCGACAAACCCATTTCCTCCGCCCCCTGCGTCATCGCTTGCAGCAGTGCCGCCCGTGGATCCTCCGACGAGGGTGGGAGTCGACGCAGCAGACTGAACCGCTCGAATTCCGCTGTTTTGGACAGCGCATACACCACGTCCTCCAACGGTGCCGCCGTATATCGGATCCGCTCAGCCAACTGTTCACAAAAGCTCGCCAGCTGTCCCAACGCATCCGCACGGCGTTTCAGGTTGAGATACCCCAGCATCCCACAACCGACGCCTGTCAAAAAAACAAGAAGCACGCCCATCCATTTCATGTAACCAATCCTCCACACGCCGCACGGCGGCGATCCTTCCCGGCTCTGACGCTCCCCGCAACAGCACCAGATACGGAAACGCACCACCGTATAACGCTTCCGCCAGCCCCGCTCGGTGCAACAGCTCCTGTGGGCGACGGCAATGCACCGATGCCACCACCGGCACGCCGCTGTACAACGCCTGCCGTACCGCCGCCACTTCATCCGCTCCGCCCAGCTCGTCAAACACCACGACCCGTGGGGCCAAACAACGGATCGCCTGCTCAATACCCTGTGCCTTAGGCGCACCGCACAAGCGGTCACAGCCCGTGGAGACACCGCCGGTGAGCTCGCCACGCTCGTCCACCACCGTCACCGCCAAGCGGCGCTCGGAAAACTCACGTAGAAGATCCCGCAGCAAGCTCGTTTTGCCACTGGACGGCTCGCCGCAGATCAGCGCCCCCTCGACCCCGTCGGCGCACAACCGTGCCGCCAGCTCCGTCGCACAGCCACGGTGCGGACGTGCCACACGCATACACACCGAGGTGATGTTCCGATAACTGACAATGTCACCGTGCTCCACAACCGCCGTGCCGGCAATCCCGATACGGCAGCCGTCAGGCGCCGGTAAAAACCCACGTTTCAACTCCTCCTGATGCGCATACGACGAATGCTCGCTCGCACGCTCCACCACGTACCGCACCCACCGTTCTTCACAGCGCAGTGCGGCCGCCGCCTGCACCGTCAGCGCACCGCCCGCCGTAAGATAGCGTTCTTCGCCTCGCATACCGAGCGCCACGGCTTGTCCCGTGCGCAACCGCACCTCCTGCACACGCTCGGTGACCGACGGCGGCAATCGCCGCAGCAAGCCCCGCAGCTCGTCGGGAAGCAACGAAAGCACCACCCGCCAACCGTCCACCGTGCTCACCCCTTCCCGCAGTCTTGTCCCATATCTATGCATCGGCTCGTCCGATTATGCGGAAATAAAAAAAGAGCGACCGACGGTCGCTTCAAAAAGCGCAAACGGGCCACTCTTTCGAGCGACCCGTTTGCAGTTAGAGGGGTGTTTTGAGGAGGGGTATATACTCAATCTGTCGAGGCGGTCAGTGCGGTTCCGACCAACCTCTTGAGTACAATTTGAGTATAGCAGACTTGTCCGTGCCGTTTGTGAATTGAATATGAATAAACTGTAAGAAAATTTTTATGAGAAAAAACCAAACAAATGTTTGCTTTTTTGAAAAAAGTGTGTTATACTACTCCCAGAGGTGATCGTAATGAAGCCCTTAACCGCAAAACAGCAGAAGGTTTTGGCATTCCTGCAGGAGCGTGCGCAAACCGGCGTCCCGCCGACGGTCCGTGAAATTTGCCTCGCTGCCGGCATCAAATCCACCTCCACCGTCCACACCTATCTCAAGGTGCTGGAAGAGGGAGGCTATATTCATCGTGACGGTCGCTTGAACCGCAGCATCCGTATGCCGGGCGAAACGGTGGCACGCGTACCGCTGCTCGGCAAGGTGACGGCCGGTAATCCGATCCTCGCCGTGGAGCAGGTGGAGGACTACGTCCCCTATTCCGGCGGCGGGTACGAGCCGGGCGAGCTGTTCGCTCTGCGTGTGTCGGGCACCAGTATGCTGTACGCCGGCATTTTGGACAAGGACATCGTCATCGTGCGCAAAACGCCCGCGGCAGAAAACGGCGATATCGTGGTCGCCCTCATCGGTGACGAAGCCACCGTCAAGCGCATTTACTTTGAATCGGATCATATCCGCCTGCAGCCGGAGAACGATGCGTTCGAGCCCATCATCGTCAAAGAAGCGGTGGTACTGGGCAAAGTCGTGTCGCTCGTGCGCAACTTCGGATGAAGCCGCGGTACGTTATCAGCGCCTGCCTTTGCGGTATGCCCACGAGGTATGACGGGCGCTCCAAACCCGTCTCCCCCGCCGTGCAGGAGCTCATCGACAGCGGCGCCGTCATCCCCGTATGCCCCGAGTGTACGGGCGGGCTGCC